>CAYJSI010000008.1:0-63527 GCA_964373045.1 uncultured bacterium | reverse complement strand
TGGGGGGGATTGGAGATGTCGTGACCATGACTCCGGCCGCACGGGCTTTAAAAAAAAAATTTCCTCAGGCGAAATTGACCCTTTGCGCTGAAGCAACTCCCGTTGAACTCATTCGTTATTCCGGGCTTTTTGAAGACTATATTGTTTTTGACGACCTCTACCGCTGTCAGAATTATTTCCGCTTTCTTCAACCGGCCATGCTGGGCCGGCTCCGGGACTTCGTCTACGCCGTAAGAAGGAATCGTTACGATCTTTATATCGACTTTCATGACCTTTATTATTTTTCGAGCGTTTTTAAGCCGTGGCTGATTGGTTTGATTTCGGGGACAAGATTAAAGGCCGGATTAGATACGGACGGTCGAGGGTTTTTTTTAAACCGCCGCATTCGGACCACGACCTACGGATTTGACCATATAATTGACCGCTGCCTGCGTGTGGTGGAAGCGGTGGGTGCTAAGCGCGATTCAAGAAAAACCGAAATCTGGCTCACCGAACAAGATCGATCATTTGCTCAAAAGGTCTTCGTGAAGCATAGGCTTCAAGGGGAACGGGTCTTTTGCATCCATCCGGGCGCCAATATCGACTTCCCGCTCAAATTTTGGCCCGTGGAAAAATTTATTGCCGTGGCGAAAGAATTGTTGCGTCTCTATCAAGCCAAGCTCTTGCTCGTGGGTGGCAAAACCGATCAGCCCCTGGCCCACCGCATCCTTAAGGCTGTGGGCGAAAATGCGGCGGTGAATGCCGCGGGGATGGCCTCGATCCGCGAATTCGGGGCCTTGCTTGAGCGTACGCAATTTTACTTGGGCGCCGACACCGGCCCCATGCATATGGCCATCGCCCTCGGGATTCCAACTGTAGGGATTTTCGGCCCCGGCAATTACCCCGCCTACGGGACCTACGGAGAGGGCTATGAGTTTTTTCATCCCATCTGGCACAAGATTCCGGAGTGGCCATGGACCAAGTCCACGCGCGTCCAAGGCAATCCTTATATGGAGGCTGTGACCATCGAAGAAGTTTTACGGGCCTGCCGAAGACAAATCGATCGGTTTGTCCTTAAAAAAATTCCTTCATGATAAAACGATGGCTATCATGGTCGGGTCTGGGCCTTGCCGTGGGAATGTTTCTAAGCTTTCCGGCGCAGGCCGCCGAACCCCTGCTCGAGATGAGCGCCGCGCTCCATGTTCACACGCGCTCAAGCGGTCCGAATAATAGCACCCTGGATGAGATTGCCATCCGCGCCCGCGGGAAGGGAGTCGATGCTGTGATTTTGACCGATTATTTCAAGCAACGTGTCGAACTCGGACTTTATCCATTTCATAAAATTTTGAAGGTCTGGTTTGAGAAACCATCGATCTCGCGTTACGGATTTCAAAGGTACTTTCGGGAATTGGCTCAAGCTCAAAAAAAATACCCCGATGTCCTTCTTCTTGCCGGTGCGGAAGTGGCGCCCGCCTATTGGTGGAGCGGGAGTTTATTTAAAAATAATCTGACCGTCAACAATCTCCAAAAAAACCTTTTGGTGTTCGGCCTTTACGAAGACGATATGAAAGAAATTCCCACGGTTTCAAATCATAAAGTAAAGGCCGATGCCTATCACAAGGGCCGAGAAGGCGAGCGGCCGTATCAGGAGGTGATTGATTATGCGCAAGGGCGCGGGGGGTTTGCCGTTTGGTCGACACCGGATGAAAATCCCGCCACCACCTTTAAAAAAGGCCCGGTGCGATTTAGGACCGATCCTTACGCCGAATCCTTGAGGGCGACGCAGGGAGCAGCAGGTGTCTGCATTATTCCGGAGGGTCACGACAAAACGGGGCTTCACGGAGGGCTTTGGGACCGAACGCTTCTTCAGTATACTCAAGGGAGACGCAAGACCCCGCCTTGGGTCTTTGCCGAACTCATTATGCATGTGATTCTCCCCATCGATTTGGATCACCGCCTGAACGTGGCCTGGGTTCGCGGAAAAAATGAATCGGAGCTTTTCGAGGCTTTCCGCAAGGGGCGATTTTATGCGGTTTCAAGGGGTCGTACAGACCGACTCAAGCTCGAGGATTTTTCGGTCCAAAATAACGAAGGAGAAATCGCCCGCTCCGGCGAAGAACTTTACGCTCAAGGGATGATCTCGGTTCGCTCGCGCCTCTCCATCCATTCTTCGCTGGTGAGCGAAATCAAGGTTAAGTTGATTCGTATGGGAAAGATGGTTCGGGAGACAAGCGGGGGCGGTGACGTCCTCTTAACCTACGAGGAAGATCTGGCGCTCTCGGAAACGCCCAAAATTTATTATCGCATCGAAGCCCATTCGCCCGAGCCCGAATTGTCTTACCTGCTGTCCAATCCCATTTTTGTGGTGAAGAAAAGTGAAAAGAATTAAAGTCGCTCACGTGATCACGCGTTTGATTCAAGGCGGGGCCCAGCGCGTCTGCCTCGATCTTGTGGAGGGGCTCGACGACGAGCGCTATGAGGTGACGCTCCTGACGGGGCTGGAGACAGGGAGCGAAGGACATTTTTTTGAGGAAGTAGCAAGGCATAAAATACGCTTGATCAAGATCCCTTCTTTGGTGAGAAAGATTTCTCTGCTTCATGATGGGACCGCCTTCTTCCACCTCTGGTTTCTATTTTTTACGAAGCGCTTTACGATCATTCATCTTCATACCTCCAAGGCGGGCGTGCTGGGAGTTCTGGCGGCCCGCCTTGCAGGGGTGTGTGTGGTGATCTACTCCTCTCACGGTCATATCTTTGACCGGCGTGCGCGTCTTAGGGATCTCGATCAAAAAATGCTGGGGCCGCTTCTTTGGCTGCGCCGGTGGGTGGCTGCCTTAAGCGACAAAGTAATCGCCCTGACTTTGCAGGACGAAAAAGAACAGGTTGAACTCGGGATTGCCGGTTACGCTAAGTTTCAGGTGATTCATAACGGGGTGAATCTCAAGGCCTTCAGCCGCGATGCGGTGGGTGACCCTGCTGAGATTCGTCGTGAGCTTGAAATCGATTATCGCCATTACCCTATTTTAGTCTGTGTATCGCGGCTGAGTCCCGAGAAGGGATTGAGCTATCTTTTAGAGGCCGCGGTTTTGCTTGCCTCCTCATTCCCAAGCCTGAAGCTTTTGCTTGTGGGGGACGGCCCTGAACGTGAAGGACTCCTCAAGCGGACTCGGGAACTGGGGGCAGAGTCCCTGGTGCGATTTCTCGGCCGGCGCGACGATGTGGCGCGCGTTCTTTCCATTTCGGATATTTTTATTTTGCCCTCGCTCTATGAAGCCATGGGGATTGTCCTTGCGGAAGCCATGGCCATGCAGGTGCCGGTCCTTGCCACGCGAGTCGGCGGGGTCGCAGGGATCGTGGATCACGGGGCGAACGGAATTTTGGTGGAACCGGCTAAGGCGGAGGCCATCGCGGAAGCCGTGCGGCTCCTGATGAAAGACGAGCTCGTTCGGAAAAAAATGGGGGCCAACGGTCTTAGGCGGGCGCAGGAATTCTTTTCCCTGGATCAAATGATCCGAAAAACAGAAGGCCTTTACGAGAAACTTCTTCGTGAAAATGGAATTCGGATGCCTTCATGAAAATCGTAGTCCTCACCCCTCTCCATCATTTTCACGCGCCGGTGGTCCTCAGAGAGCTTTGTGAAGCGCGGCGCCAGGATCAAATCCTGGTTGTCTCAACGCCGAAGCTTTCCTCGCGTAAGGCCGCACTTGCTCAAGTGCGTGCCGTCATTCAAAAATCAGGTTTTGATTATATGATTTCAATGGTCTTGGCCTCTCTTTGGTTCCGTGCTCAGGCCCTGAAGGAAATGTTTCTCGAAAGAAAACCAATCACAAAACGCGAATTTCTCGATTTAAGAGAAGTCCTTCGCCATTATCACTTAGAACACTACCCTGTCCGAAGCGTGAATGACGAGTCTTCCGTCGAGCTTGTGGCCCGATGGAAGCCCGACGTCATTCTGGCCGACCTTTTTAATGAAATTATCAAGCCGGCTTTACTTGAGATTCCGCGCTGCGGGACGATCAACATTCACACCTCGCCCCTTCCCAAATACCGGGGAATGGCTCCTAATTTTTGGGCTCTTGTCAATGGAGAAAAGGAATTCGGCACCTCGATTCACCTTGTAACGTCGGAAATCGATAATGGCGATATCGTATGCCAAAAAAAGGTGGAGATCCGGGATAGCGACACCGTCTTTTCATTTTACCGCCGCTGCAGCCTAGAGGCGGCAAGGATGCTTCCTGAGGCCCTTGAAAGGCTCGAGAAGGGCTCAGAGCTGAGTCAACAGGATGACGGCGCCTCAAGCTATTATTCGCGCATTACGGCCGAGGCCATACGCCAGCTTCGCCGCCGCGGCCGCCGCTTCTTCT
Organism: uncultured bacterium; assembly: GCA_964373045.1. Lineage (GTDB taxonomy): Bacteria > Omnitrophota > Omnitrophia > Omnitrophales > Aquincolibacteriaceae > CAYJSI01. The sequence goes on along the minus strand of CAYJSI010000008.1, from coordinate 59,184 downwards.
AACGGCTAACGGTGCCAGGCACGGTGCCAGGCACGGTGCCTGGCACCGTTAGGGTTTTTGCAAGGGGAGGATGATGAATAAAAATAAATTGGAAAATTTGGAGTATCGAGGGGGAGCGGCGCTGGAGACCATCCCGTGCCCGCTATGCCGCGGCCTCGATTTTAAGACCCTGGTCGTGGAGCAAACGCTTCCTGTGGTGCGCTGCGCAGGGTGCGCTCTTGTGTTTGTCAATCCCCGGCCCAATCGCGATGGACTCCTTCAATTCTATGAAAATTATTTTCCTATGGAGTCCGCCCCCTTGTGGCAGAAACAAATGGCGGATGTTTTCTTAAAGGAGGGTCTCAATCGCATCCGCGAGTTTAAGGGCTCCGGGGTTTTAAAATTAAACGCAAAGCCAAAACTTTTGGATGTGGGATGCGGGATGGGTTTTTTTCTCGACCTCATGCGTCAGGCGGGTTGGGACACGAAGGGGATCGAGCCGGCCCCCGAGGCGGCGCGGCACGCAAGGGAGAAACTGAAACTTGATCTCTACGAAGGAACGATTGAGGAGGCAGTGCTTTCGGATTCATTTGACGCCGTGACCCTCTGGTATGTCCTGGAACATGTCCCCAACCCTCACGAAATCCTGGACCGAGTCGCGAGGCTGCTTAAACCGGGAGGATTGCTCATTATTCGAGTTCCGAATCAGAACGTGACGATCGACCGGATCCTGAATTTCTTAGGATTTCAAAAATTCTTTCTCATCAATCCGCCGCGGCATTTATTCGACTACAGCCCAAAAACACTCAGCCGCTTCTTGGATCAAAGGGGATTTAGGATCCTTTCCATTCGAAACGGGATTCCTCGAGCCACGGGCACCTGGCTTGAGCTCTTGCGCCGCTACGCCTGGTACGGGATCTTTGAGCTGCTTTATCATTTAACAGGCGGCCGTCTTCTGCGCGGTTCCTCCCTCACCCTCTACGCCCTCAAGCAATAGTACCCTAAGTGTCATGCCGGGCTTCCTGCCCGCCGGCATCCAAATCCCTGGATCCCGCCCGCCTGCCGGCGAGGCAGGGCTCGGTGGCCGGGATGACATCATCTTCAACAAAATGCAAGAGAGCCGTCTTTCTTTGCCTTGTTGAGATAAAAATGGAAGGAAAATATCCCAAGCGGAATCAAAAACGAAGCAAACAAGGCAAGGGCCGTGAGGTGAGGCATAATTTGGGGAAGGGTGGCATTCGAGAGAAGGACTAAGCGGGTTGCTTCGAGGGCATGGGTAAAAGGATTGAGATACGTAAAGGGCTGGAGCCATAAAGGGAAGAGAGCAACCGGAAAATAAACACCCGCCGTTAATTTCGAGAGGGGCTCAAAAAAAAACTGAACAGGGTTCCCGCGTTTGTAGGCAAGGGAATAGCCGGCTGAAAACAATCCCAGTCCTAGCAGCGAAAGGATGCTTAAAAATACAATGAGACAAAATAGAGGGAGTTGGCTTAAAGGGAAAGAGGCGCCGAGAAAAAAGCCCGCGATAAAATAAGCCGTGACCCTCAGGGTGGAGAAAATGAGCGGCCAAAGGAAGCCCGCCGAGAGGAGGGTCTCAAAACCGGTTGAGGTCATCATAACGGCCTCCAAGGTTCCGTAGGATTGCTCCTTCAACAAAGCCTCCGAAGGACCACTCAGGGCCAGCGTCTGAAAGCTTGAAAGGGCAAGACCTAGGAGGACAAAGGGAAAATAATCGGCCCCATTAAAAGAGACCAAAGAGCGAAGGGCCGAGCTGCCGACTAATTTCCCAATAAAATAAAAGGTGATCAGACTAGCCGCGATTGAGGCTATGTCAAGAAAAAGGGATTGCCGATAGCTTAAATGCTCAAGGCAGTCGCGTTTAAAAATAGCCAAAAGTTTTCGAAAAAATATCATCGCGATGGCTCCAGCGCGAAATAGATATCCCTCAAAGAAGCCTCCGTATTTTTAATTTTTTTTCGTAAGTCGTCCATCGTTCCCACCGCTAGGAGTCTTCCCTCACAGAGGATGCCCACGCGGTCTGCCAAAAGCTCAGCCTCTTCAAGATCGTGGGTGGTAAAGAGGATGGTGGCGTTGTGTTGACTTTTGAGATCTCGAACCCATTGGCAATAATTTCTTCTGGCGTGAGGGTCAAGGCTTCGCGTCGGCTCATCCATGAGCAGGATTTTTGAATTTTTCAGGAAGCAACGCGCCAGGGCAAGACGCTGCTTCATCCCGACCGAGCATTCCTGATAGGGAAGATCCAGATAATCCAAGGCAAATCTTTTTTGAAGAAATTCAATCCGCGCCTTTTTCTCACGGTCCGAGAAGCCGTAAAGCGCGGCAAAGAATTCTAGATTTTGCCTCGCAGACAGGCGAAAATAAAAACTCCTTTCGTCATTGATCAGAAGAGATAAATTTTGAACCGATTTTTTTTCGCGGTGAGACCTTCCGTAAATCTGAACACTCCCCGCATCGGGGCTGATAAGGCCCGTGAGGATTTTTAGAAAAGTGGATTTTCCCGCGCCGTTCGGACCTAAGAGGACGAAAATCTCCCCCTCCGGAATTTGAAGATGAATTCGATCCAGCGCCGTCGTTTTTATGCGAGTGCGGGAAAACAAAGAGACCGGAGAATGGTCGAACGTTTTGCTTAAATTTTGAACATCAATCGGAGGCAGTGACATCAAGGATTTCCTGGACCATTTTTCGAAAGCGCAATTCAAGCGGCTCAAACCCTTTTTGAAACCGGAATTCAAACTGACCGGCAGGGTAAAGGTAGCGCGCAAAAATAAAACCCAAAAAATGGGCACTTAGAATCCAGCCCGCTTCCCTTTTAAAAGAAAGTGGTATTTGGCCGAGGCGTGGCTTAGTGAAAGATCCTAGCGACAACGATCGAGAGGTCCGCAGGGATTCCAAGGGGGAGGGAAAAGCAATTTTAAGCTTGTTAAACGAGCCAAGTATTTGGCCTAAAACCTGCCGTCCCAAGGAAAATGCAAGGATAAAGTCCAAGAGCCATTTGAGAATCTTGTTAAAGAGGAGATGGGCAAAAAGGCTTGAACGGTCAAGCAACATCCATCCCCGATCGTGCCAACGCTCGGGTAAGGGCGACTCGGGAGAAATAGGGTTTCCTCGGCGCAATATTTCGGACACAATGCCCAAAACATTATCCTCTTTGATGGGGGTATCGGGTCGGGTGGTATTGTCCCCCCGGGTGCGGTAAACGTCCTTTTCGATCCGGATGAGGCGGTGGCAGATCCATTGGCCGTTTTGCTCGAAAACGACCAGATCGCCCACCTCCGGGCGGGTCTTTGGAATGATTGTTAAAAGGTCTCCTTTTAAGATTGCAGGAAACATGCTCCAGCCGTTTGAGCGGATCGTTACGGTGCCAGACTTGTTCAGAAGCTTCCGTAAAGGCAGGTGCTGGAGCTCGAGCGTTTCAATCATGAGATTGAAGGATGAGCGTGGTATAAAATCCATCGAGGGATAAGCGCTCCTTCAGATTAAAACCAGCCTCTTTGATTTCGCCCCACGCCTGTTCAAAAGAAGAAAAGAAATGGTAGTAAAGACCCGCATCGACCATACGGTCTCCCATCTCATACTCTGGATTCCCAAGGACTTGGGCTAAAGACTTTAAAAGGCGATGCCATTTTTTTTCCCGTTCGGAGGTCGGTCTCAAGGTTAGTTGAAGGATGCAAATCCCTTGCGGGACAAGGCTTCTTTTAACACTGGAAAGGAGGCGCTGTCGGAGCCGCCTTCCCGGAATGAGATTATAAAAACAATTGAGGAGCAGGGCGCAGTCAAAACTTACCTTGAGATCCGGGAGGTCCAGGACATTCGCCAGAATGAAACGGGCAGACAGATGGTGCGTCTCGGCATAGGTTTTTGCAAAGGAAGCGAGTTCCGGGACATTTTCAATTCCCCAGGTCTCATAACCTAGCTCGGCAAGGGCGAGGGCCTCCCTCCCAAGTCCCGCCCCCAAACAAAGAATCCGGCTCCTTGCCGGGAGATAAGAAAGCAATCGCTTCTCATCCTCATAAAGTTCGGGCTGAAATGATTCTAAGGCGCCTTCCTTTTTTTCTTGATAGTAGGTCTCATTCAGAGCCATCAGTTCCTGCGGTTTTAAAAAGGCGGGGATTAAACTCGGAAGGGTTTGCGCCGTTTTTAAGACGCCTTGGGCCAAGTGGGAACGGAGACTCATTTTAACTGAAAAAATCGCAAGATAAGGAAAAGGGAAAGTTTAAGAGATCGATAAAGGAGATAAAAAAAACGTTTTGACAGGATCAGGAATTTTGGATATTGATACTCCTTGGGATAACGATACCGCAAAAAAAAATTTGAGGGAAAAAACTTCGCTTGAAGCCAGCGGAGCTGTGAACGCCTCGGCGCCGTGAGCCAGAGAAGGAGATGGCCGAGGCCCGGCAGCTCCTTTTTGGTGACAAATGTTTTTAAAAAAAGGAAGATCAAAAGTTCGCTTAAGGTTTGAGGTTTAAGCTGTGAGGCAAAGCGGCTCGGCCAACGATGCCGCAAAAGAGGATTCTTTTCATAGATTAAAAGTAAAGCGGGTTTTAATCGGCAACGCTGGCTTTTTTGAAGGATTTCATCCCAATCCAAGGTTTCATGTTCAAGGAGGAGAAGAAGATCCTTCTCAAAGGCAGCTGTTAAAAAACCGCGATGGATAACATTGTAAGCTGAGAGATAAAGGAAGAGATCCTCCGCCGCCATAAAATTCATGGTCGAGCCAAGAACCTTTTTGATTTGCGATCGCTCCCAAAGGGCTTCGGTATTTTCGAGATACCAAAGATCGGTGACGATGTCGAGTGCCAGGACATTATCCCTGTCGTGATAGGAGGGGTTGCCGTCCTGGACTTGGGAAAAACCGAGCGTTCTTAAAATTTGATCGGTTCGCTCAAGATTCCCGGGGCGGATTAACAGATCGACGTCATACATGGGGCGGCTGCCCATGACGCCGTAGAGACGAAAAAGGAGATCCGCCCCTTTGAGCGGCATACAGGGGATCCCGGCCTCTTCAAGGGCTGACAGGACCACCTTAAAGCGCTCAAAGATCCGGTGGTTATTGAGGCTTACGTGGGAGTAGGCTCGAATGACTTGGTCAACGAGCGCTTCTTGAGTAGCTTTCACTTTCTAAGCGGGCCAGCTCCTTAAAATGGGGGAGGCACGGGCTTGGGTCGCCCGTTTCAAGCCAAGCGTCATTCCTTCCCTGGCGGCAAAAAGGTTTCAGTGAACAAGTCGGACATTCGTAACGTTCATTCCCCCTCGCTTCGCGGACGATTTTTTTAAGAACCTCCCATCCCTCCTGGATACTTCCCATCCTCAAATCATACCGAGGCATAGGAAAACCCGTGCAAAGGTTCATTTCTCCGAAAGGGGTAATTGCAAACTGACTTTTTCCGCAGGCGCAATCGATGAACTTTTCATTCTCCGGCTGGCGGGCGCAAGCCGCCTCCTCCGTCTCGCGAGAAAATCCTTCGCTGAATTGCTTCATGATTTCAAATTTTTCTTCCGGCGAAAGCCGATACTCGAGCGGAGCGGGGTTCTGATCCTGGCGGGGATGAATTTCAAGAGAGTATTGGAAACGAAATCCGTAAGAATGGACGAGGGTCTCCGCTTCCTTAATTTCATGTTGGTTCAGCCGCGTGACTGGCATTCTGACGACCGTTCTCATTTTGGAAAATTGCCGGAGAAGTTCCAACCCCCCGCAAAATTTTGAAAAGGAACCGGGCCTTTGCGTCATCTGCTCGTAGGTTTCCTCTTGCGCCCCATAAATCGAAGTCATGAAGTGAACGAGGGGGTAGGTGCACAACCTTTTCAGGATGTCTTCCGTGAGAAGAGAGGCATTTGAAAATAAGGAAAAGACGAGTCCGATCTCCCCGGCGTGGTCTAAAATCGTCCACAGATCGGGTCGTGTGAGAAGTTCACCGCCCGTGAAATTAATCAAGAAAACACCGAGACCCCGGACCTCGTCAAGGATACGGCAAACTTCAGCGGTTTTTAATTCCCGAACACCTGCCTGATGCGTGGGATTCAAGCAGTGAACGCAAGCAAAGTTACAGCCGTAAGTGAGCTCAAAGGTGACGTTGGATGGAATGTGAGAATCGGTAGACTGGTCTACGAGGCGATCAAATAAATAAACTTCTCGCAGGGTCTCCATTTCCGTTAAGCCAACACACCGGCATGAAAATGTTTTAAATAGTTGACCACGTCCGGGGTTTTAAGAGGGGCAAGCTCGAAGCAATCGATTGCCTGAACCAGTTCCCGGATAAAGGCCAAGGTCTGATCCATGGCTTCTCGATCCCAATAAGGGAGAAAGCATAATTGAATCAACTGGGTGGCCGCCAGGGCAGGAGAAAGTTTTTTAATTTCGTGGGCATTTTTTCCATGGCGGATAAAATGAAGACGTGAAAGAGGGATTTGACCGTTGTGGAGATAATAACCCTCGCCCGGCCAGGGGCTTCCCATGACAACGGGAATACCTTCTAACCGCCGCACAATCGTTTTCTCGTCGGTATAGACGGTGTAGCCTTGATCAAAGAAAAATTTGGAGAGGGTGGATTTGCCTGCCTCTGAGGGCCCCGTAAAAATCCACCCTTCGCCTTCAACCTCGATCCCCGCGCCGTGGAGCAGAAATCCTCCCTCCCGCGCGAGCCGAGTGACCAAACAAATTTCTCCGACAGGGTTAAGGACCTTGGAGGGGCTCCAACCCGGCTTCGTTTTGTCTTTATCTAAATAGTCCACCAGCGTCCAAAGGGAGGCCTTCCGAAAGTCTTTTGTGAGAAAACCGCAGGTAAAACACTTTTTAGTTTTGGGACTAGATGTCTCAACGAAAAAATTCTTTGAATCGTATTCCCAAAGTTTCCAATGACCTTCACAGGCGTCAAAGAGCGGGGAGCCTTTTTGAATTGAAGGGAGACGCTCTGTGACCTCTATCTCCAGATCGATATCCGGTGCGGAATCCGGATCCCCCGCAAAGGGTTCGAAGAAAGGATTCGGCCAGGAAAGGAGGGGAAAATCTTTCTTTTCTGCTACACGCAGAGTGTAGCCGCCGATATTTAACGATGTCGAGAACATGCAGGATGGCTATGAAACAGTTGTATTGTCCTGACCGCCGGCGCCGCTTCGACGGCAGGTCCCAACGCAACGGCGTCTGGTGCTGTTCGTTGAAAGGGTGGTGGAGGTGTTGTTGCAGGTCGTGAGAATGGCTTGAGTCGGGTTCAGTTCGACTTCAAAGAGTTTTGGAGATACGTAGGTTTTCTTGGCGGTATTCATCGTCGGCTCCTTTGGCTTGATGGGTTAAGGGATGAAGAACTTTTTCTCCCGCAAAGCGAACGGCCCGATCATAAGCCACATCGCAGAAATGGGGTACCGGATTTTCGCGGTCGCCCGTTTCCCTCTGAAAGGACGTGGCGCTTCGTTCGCAAAAGGCATGGACCTCGCAGCGCCGGCAGGGCGTTTCTTTCTCGAAACTCAAAGATCGGACATATGAAAAAACTTGATCGATCGCCTCACTCAAGGGGACTTTTCGCAATGAGACTCTTTTCTCGTATTCAAACGTACACGTGCCGAGTTCTCCCCACGCGTTAATGTGGATCGTGTTCGTCGCACATGCACAGCGGTACACTTTATCAGACTCTGGCGGTCCAATCCATTCACTTATGAGCTGACAGGATTCTTCGTCATCCCGCCAAGTCTTCTGCTCGTTATCGAGGGTCTTGATCTCCGCCGGCGAAAGCCTCATCCGGGTGGGACCCAAGTCTCCATCCAGGCGGGGGTAAAGGTTTGTGGTGTAGCTAAATTTTAAACCATAAGATTCCACAAAACGGCGGATCTCCGGAATCTCCTGCTGGTTCCAATTCATAGCCTTGGTCTTGAGGCGAAAGGGGATTTGATGTTCTCTGAGAAGATGGAGTCCCTTAAGGAATTTCTGAAAGGATCCGGGAACTTGGGTGAAGGCGTCAAAGGCCTTTGCATGGACTGAATGCACCGAAATCTCAATAAAAAATGGTGGATTTTTTTTAAATCGCAACACGGTTTTTTCATTTAAGGTCGTGCCATTTGAAAAAATGCTTAAAATAAATCCTTTCTGGGACGCATAGTCATAAATATCAAAGAAATCCGCACGGGCGAGGCACTCGCCGCCCGTAAAATTGACCCAGAGGATGCCGTGATCGGCTATCTGATCCAGAATGTTTTTCACCTCCGTCGTAGTCATTTCTTTGGAAAAATAGTTCGGTTTGTTTAGAGGATCGGTGTAGCAATGAAGACAGTGGAGATTGCAGCGATTGGTCAATTCCATTTGCACGCGCGTGACTTGTCCGGCGTCATGCGAACGGTCATAAATTTTCTCACTCAGTGCTGCGTAGGGAATTCGAGGGAGGGGTCTCAGCTCTAGCATGGTCCCTCGTATGAACTTTCGGCGCCGGTAAGAATTTTTTTGGCCGGGCAAGGGAAATGGGGCAGGAATTCGTAAAAGCCTTCCCGGAAAGAGCCCTTTCTTAAATCGTAACTTTGACGCCGATTGCCGGAACAAAGCTGAAGGCTGCCGTAGGCATCGATATGAAAACTCTTTTTGCCTTCGTGGCAGGCGTGGAAGGGTTTCTCGCTTTCATCCTGACACGAATCAAGATAAATATCCCTATCCTGTTCTTTAATCCGGCGAAGCGCTTCTTCGCTTAGCTGATATTGTCCAGGGGTTTGATTTCCATCGAGTGTAGGTCGAAGGTCTTCCCCAAGCTTAAAACGAACCGAGGGAAATTGGTCCGTGAATCGCTTGACGGCAATAACGTCATCCTGATTCAAGGTCAGGGCGACCATTTTAAGGACAAGCGGCAGCCTTCGTTCCATGAGCCGCCGGATGCCTTCCATGCATTTATCAAACGATCCCTTCCCGGCCGTGATGGTTTCAAAGGTCTTGGGGGTCAGGCTATGGAGTGAAATTTCAATGACGCGCGGTTGGAGCGACGCGAAAAAATCTGCCATAGCGTTATCGATGAGAGTTCCGTTTGTAAATAAGGTAATGAGGAACCCCTTTTCTTTGGCATAAGCGTAGATTTCTCGAAAATCAGGTCTGGCCAGCGGTTCGCCCCCTGTCAGGCATAGTTCAACACAGCCTTCGGCGGCAATATCATCCATGATTGCCTTGATTTCAGCCGTGGATAATTCCTGGCGGATTTTTTCGGGGGTATTAAAACAATCCGTATAGCACATCACGCATTTGAGATTGCAGCGGCAGGTGATCTCCCACTGGCCATGAATGGGGTAACGATCAGGGAGGCGGGAAAGAGAATAAGATTCAATCATGTTTTTTAACGATTAATTCCCGTTCAAAAAGTTTACAAACAAAGTCAAGCGTGTCTTTTTCGGCTTTCCTTCTCGGCACATTATATTCCTTTTCAAGACTGGCGGCAATTTCCTCTAGCGTATTTATCCCGTTGATTTGTTTCCAGATCCGAGCGCCCAGCTCATTGAGCCGCACCACCTGCGAATTTCGAGGGTCGAGGATGACGGCCTGTCCTTCCATCTCCTTCCATTGAGCGGAGCCGACGGCTTGGTAAACGCCTTGAAGTTTTGTGGAGCCGAACGCGATCATAGGTAAGTCTTTTGCTTAGCACTCCATCGGATAAGCGGCCTGAAGCATTCAAAAAAGGAAAAGCGTAAACCTTTCATGAAATTTCTTTTCATTTGATAGAGGTTCCCTTTTTTAAAGTAAAGAAAGAAGAGCCGAAGATGGGCCTCCGTCAAAAGGACCCGAAGATTGATGATCTCGCGCCAGGCATCGATCGCCTCATCGATTTCATTTCCTCTCTCGGCGAGGCGTGCCTTGAGGGTGAGGAATCGGATGCGGAAAAATCCAAGCCCCTCTTCTGTGGAGTCAAAATTTTTGATACTAGCACAGGCCTCCTGCCATCGGCCTGTGGCGTCAAGGGCCTCCCCTCTCATTAAGGCGACGCGGGAATCTTGAAGTCCCTGATGGCGTGCCTCCTCCACTCTTTTTAAGACCTCACCCCATATTTTTTTTTCGGCAGCCCGCTCGATGTCGTAAAAGAGGGCATCAGGATGCTCAGGGTCCACCGCTTTTATTTGGGAGAAGGAGACATCCGCTTCCTTTTTTCTTTCGCAAAAATACAGGGCGCGGCCCTCATGGTTGTAAGCGCTCCGGTAGCTCTCATCGCGTTCAACTGCTTTCCAGTAATGCGTTCTCGCCTCTGTGATATCGCTCATCGCTGCTAAATGAACCGCTAGATTAAAATGGAGGTCAGCCCGCTCAGGGGTATCTTGAATGAGCCCGTTCAGCAGACGCCGCGCATCTTGAGGAGGCAGAGAGAAAGATTCCTTCAAGCCGTCAAATGCCTTTTCTTCCTCAAGGTGGAGGGTGTCGGCAAATCTTTTCCAGAACTCTTCCCCTAAGAACTTCAGGGAGATAGGTGTATAACCCTCCTCGACAGAAAAGGCCAAGGTCAGACAATCGGAGACAATCTCCCGAGACTTGATTTGGTCGAGGAGTCCCTGGGGGGAGAGCCAGCCTCGAAGATCCTTGTCAAAATTGCGGTAGGGATAAGAACGAGAATACAATTCTTGGATGACAAAAAAATCGGTATCGACATTCAAAAGAATGGATTCTTCAAAACCGGAAATAGTATTGAGCTTTGAAAAGGGGAGAGCCTTAAAGGGTTTATTTAAAATGAAGCCCTCGAAGCAACCGGCCTCTTCACCCTCTTTGACTTTAAAGAATTCGGGCATAATGGCGCCCGTATTCCTTAAGATCCGCTCCACGGCTCGGGCCTGGCGATCAGGCGACGGGGCATCCGGATAGATCCAAATAAATTCTTTAACGATATCGCCCTTGAGCCCCTGATAGATGTAATTGCCTAGGTGGGTTCGATCCTCGGCTGATTGGTCCGTCCAGCTCCAGAGGCGTGACTGATTCAGTTGGGACTCAAAATCCTGGATGGAGTCCGAAAGAAGGAGTTCACCGACGGAAGGCGTGATCCACGAAAAATCAATGTGGGCATCAAAATGCAAAAGGATCTTGTCGCGGCATCCTCTTTGCTTCCAGACGTGGTGGGCCCCGTCATGATTTTCCATGACAAAGATGCCGGGATGAACCTCGGTAAACTCCTTCTGGAAGTTGCCGGTGACGATCACGACGCGGTTTCTTGCGCGGCTTGGATGCTGAGCAGGTCTTGAAGGAGTGTCTGGATGTCCTGCTGAAGTGTTTCGGAGCTGACCTCGAACATTTCTCCAAGTTCGGAGACAATGGAACTTAAAGGGCGTTTGCCATCAAGGCGATTCCAGACCTCCGAGCCCGTTTTGTTCAAGACGTAAAGTTTGTTGGCCTCGTTCAATTTTTGGCGGATGGGGATGAGGAGATATTCGCCCGCGACTTCGCGGTAAACGTAATCCCTATTTTTTGCATAGACACTGTCGAACATAGCAGGTAAATTATATCGAATTCTGCGTATGGCTTCAACTTCCATATTTACACCTGCAAAAAATTTTTCGTTTACCCGAACCCTTGTCGTTCCCCTTTGCCTTGTCCTGCTTTATGGAGGATACCATCTTGTCACTCTTTTAACGGCCATCGAAACGGTTCAATTCTCAGAGGAGCTTTATCGGGGGGTGATTGCAAAGGAGATCGTCCAGGGATTAAAAGCGCCCCTATGGGATTATCAAGCGGATTACTACTCGGGAGGCTCGTTGGCAGTGGCCTGGGTCGTAAGTTTCTTTTTTCGACACGTTGGGGAAAGCCTATTCGTTCTTAAATTAACGCCCCTTTTATTCTCGACCGCGACGCTCGTTCTCCTTTATTTTTTCGCGAAGCGTTTTCTTGGTTTTCAAGTGGCGTGGATGGCGAGCCTCCTTTTTACATTTCCGCCGCCCTCTTTGACTTACCTGACTCACTTGGCCATGGGTTTTCACAGCGAGTCCCTTCTCTTTAGCCTTTTGAGTCTTTATTTTTTTTACGCCTATTTTTTCCCCAAAACGGGGCGTCCCAGGGAAAACCTGTTCCTTGTCTTTTCCGGGGTTGTGAGCGGTTTCGGGTTCTGGTTTGTGAATATTACGGGTCTTACAACGTTAAGCCTTCTTTTATGCGGGGGGTTGATTCAAGGGAAGTCTTTTTGGCGCCGCGAATTTTTTATTTTCCTTACCGCCTTCTTTGTCGGGCTTTTACCCTATCTTCTCTACAATATTTTCTGTGGGGGAGAATCGGCGCTTTTTCTTTTAAGGGCCTTTGCCCCGGATGATTTCACGCCCCGCTTCATTCTGAGCAAGTTTTTAAGAATAGTTCGGAGGGCGATTGATTTTCCGCTTATCTCTCTTCCCGCCTCCTTTCATTTCTTTCCTTACTCGAAGGGGCTCAGCTGGGTCGGCGCATACGTTTACTACGGAATCATTGTCTATCTGGTTCGTGGGATGTATCGGGGAGGAACGCTCCAGGGGAGCCCTGAGAAGAAACGTTATGTTTTTTTTTACGTCTTTCCCGTTGTTTTTTGGCTGTTGGGAACGGCCAGCAACTTTATCGGTTCTTTTCCCATTTACGGGCACTACCTTGACAGCCGCTATTTTGTCCCCCTTTATTTTTTTGGAATTATTTTTGCAGCTTCGGGTGTTCACCTTCTCAAAAAAAGATTTTGCTTCATCATTTTGCTTTTGTTCGGGATCCTGGGCTCGTCGCAATTTCTGTTCAAAGATCCTGTGGGAATCGGTTTGAAATTTAAAGGTTACTCCTATGCCCAACTTGGAATGCTGTGGTCTGAGACCCTTTTCCGATATTTTGATACAAGGGATTCGTTGAAATATCACCAGATCGTGAATCGTCTCTCTCCTCAAGACCGATTTTTCTTCGAGCACGGCCTCTTCAACAGTCTTTGCGGACGGGAGGAGATGGGAGAGAGAGACCTTTTTAAACTTTTGGACATCGCAACGCCATCTTATCGCCCCTATTATCTTGAGTGTTTGGCGAGGGAGAAGGGCGAGAAAATTAAAAAGTTTCTTTCAGAGGGATTCACTGAGAATGAAATGAAATTCTTTGAAAATGGGTTGGCTTTTTATGCGGCGGAGGGAAGCAATCTCTCTGACATCCAACGAGCGCTTCGCGATTCAGGCAATATTGCCTCAATCCCCGCCTATCTGTTTCACCGTGGCAATTTACTGGCTGCCCCATGCGTTGAGACGCGCTGCGATCAAGCGATTCAACAAGTGATCTCCCTGGAAGAAAAACAAAAACAGTGGGTTTTCCGGGGGATGGGTTACGTTTATTCGAGCTTTTTGTTTGAAGGGTGGCCGCCTCAAGGTTTCCAGCAAGAGCGGTTTAAAGATTTTCCCGAAGCGGCCTATCCCGACCTTGCTTGGGGAGTGGGGGCAAGGGTTTTTGACATTCATTTTGAAGATCCCACCAGGGGGCAGTACTGGATTTCAGCCCTGCCGAGTGGCATGCGCCTCACGGCTCAGGAAGGATTCAAATATAAAAAGGAGCGGCATCGTGTTCCGGGCTCTTAGTAGCCGCCCTTTTTTGACCTTCTTGGTTTCTCTCGCCTCAGGTCTTCTGATGGGCGAAATTTACTTAAGATGGAATCCGCCTCATTGGCTCTATTTTAATAATCGAAATATTATTCAGCAGACCTGCTCTGAGCCGCATGAAGATCCACGGATTCTTTATGTTCCCAGGGACGGTGCGGAGCAAATTTTTTGGAACCGGGAATTTATTACACGCGTTCGGATTAATCGAGACCATTTAAGGGATCGTGATTATTCGATCGAAAAGCCTTCCGGCGTAAAAAGGATTCTGGCGCTGGGCGATTCTCACATCTTTGGATGGGGTGTTCAAATTGATCAAACTGTGACGGAGCTTCTTGAAAATAAGTGGCTTCAAGGCGCCGAGGTGCTCAATACGGGTGTTTCGGGTTATTCGCCCTACCAGCAGATGGCCCGCCTGGAGCAAGACGGCATGAAATATCAACCCGACATCATATTATTTTTTTTGTCAGAATGGCCGACCCCGGATATCGACCGTAAGGTTTATTGGAAAAGGGGACGGATGTACTGGCCAAAATCACCGGACACCTATTCGTGGAAGGAAAAAATTCGTTTTTCTCTTTACCGCGTCTCTTATGTCTATACCGTTCTAGAGCGAGGAATTCACTTCACCCTGGAAAATTTCCATCGCCGTAAGGAATTTTCAAAAAATTTGATGGCGCAAGATGATTCGAGCCTTCCCAGCTTGGACACGGGAGTACTCGATCAGCTGCGGGAAATCACGCGAGGGCGGACGAGGTTAGTCCTCGTCTATTTTCCGATTAAAGGCGATTGGCTTGAAAGGCGTGGTGAAGCAGTGAAGCCGGAAGTTGAGCGCTTGCGTCAATATTGCCTTGACTATGAAATCGATTTTTTGAATTTAGCAGGTCCCTTGAAGGAATTTTGGCTCAAGACAGGGAAATTGCCGTACTTTCGAATTGATGACCATTGGAATCGTTTCGGCCACGAGGCGGCGGCTGAAGCCATTGCGGGGGAACTTAAGAAATGGGGTTTTTAAGTGAATGGCGGATCCAGCCGTAAAGACTGCCCATCGCCACGGCGGCAACATTCAGCATGAGATCCAACCACTCAAAAAAACGGCCCGGGATATATTTTTGAAACCCCTCATCGAGGATGCCCACCAAAGAACCCAAGATCAAGGTGCCGCCCAGGCGCGAAGAGAAGGCAAAGTTATATTCCCCAAGCGTTCTGAAATAAATCAGGGCAAGCAGGGCATAAAGTCCTAAATGAATTTTTTGGATGGGATCTTTTACATAAAAAAATAGGAAGAGATAAATTGCAGCCAATGAGATCAAGGCGGAGGCGAAGGATCTCGAAGCATGAGAGCGTGCCTGGAACAGTGATGCGAAGACGATTACGGCAAAACTAAGACCGATAACAGGAATGAGGAAGGTATAAATGCCCATCCTTTGGAGAAAACTGACCACGGGGAGGGCATAGAAAACGAGAAAGAAAAGAAACGCGGTGTAGCTGAAAGAAGCGGCGAAAA
Organism: uncultured bacterium; assembly: GCA_964373045.1. Classification (GTDB taxonomy): domain Bacteria; phylum Omnitrophota; class Omnitrophia; order Omnitrophales; family Aquincolibacteriaceae; genus CAYJSI01. The sequence continues at coordinate 44,168 of CAYJSI010000008.1, read as the reverse complement.
AGAAGTATTTCTTAGGCGAGAGGGTCAACTCGTTTTGACGACATCGATAACTTTGCTCTGATAAAACCTTACGATGAAGGCCCCTTCACCGGTTCGGGGTGCCGTTTTGTAGCGCTTGTAGTAGATAAAATGCCAGTCCTCAGAAACCTGCGGCTCCACGATTTGAACGCTTTGAGGCTGCCCCAGAATCGAGAGCACCTCGTTTCCGCTTAGCCCATCAAGACGCACGATGTGATTCGCGGCGAGGGATCGATTGGCGAGCTGGTCGCGGCCGATCTGCGCCCCGCCATTGAGCATCTCCACCGGCTTCCAGGAAAAGGGCTGAGGAAAATTAAATCCGATACAGCCTGAAAGAAACAAGGTGGTCACCCAAAGGAGCGCCAGAATGAAAAGTCTCCAAGCATTATTCATCACGACTCTTATATCGGCCTTCCTAATTCTCCTCTTGAGCGCCTTGCCCCCAAACGCCTACTCGGGTTTTCTGGATCATGATATACTGCCCACGAGTAAAAAAATGAACGAGCCGACATCTCCCTCCAAGACCCCGAATCGCCTGGCCAAGGAGAAAAGCCCTTACCTCCTTCAGCATGCCATGAACCCCGTGGATTGGTATCCCTGGGGCGCGGAGGCCTTTCAAAAGGCCAAGACGGAAGATAAGTTGATTTTTCTTTCGATCGGTTATTCCACCTGCCACTGGTGCCACGTGATGGAGCGGGAGTCCTTTGAAAATGAGGAGATCGCGCGGCTTCTCAACGAATTCTTTGTGGCGGTTAAAGTGGATCGCGAGGAGCGCCCTGACATTGACCATATTTACATGAGCGCCGTTCAGGCCATGACCGGTTCAGGCGGCTGGCCGCTTACGGTTTTTCTCACCCCGGAAGGTAAACCCTTTACAGGCGGGACGTATTTTCCTCCCGAAGATCGCTGGGGCCGCGGCGGCATGAAATCCATTTTGCCCCGGGTGGCTCAGATGTGGAAAGAAAAACGCCAAGAGGTTTTGCGGGCAGGAGAGGACCTGACCCGCCTCCTTCAACCCAAAACCGAAACCGCCTCCGCGTCCCTTTCCCTTAAAAACATTTTTGAGCAAGCCTATGTTCAATTTGAATCAAGCTTTGATTCTGAGAAAGGCGGCTTCGGCGGTGCGCCCAAGTTTCCCCGCAGCCATGAACTCTCCTTTCTTTTACGATATGGGAAAAGATCAGGCAGCCGTCACGCCCTTGAAATGGTTGAGGTCACACTCGATCACATGGCCCGAGGCGGCATGTATGATCAGCTAGGAGGCGGATTTCACCGTTATTCGACGGATGCCGATTGGCTTGTTCCGCATTTTGAAAAAATGCTCTACGACCAGGCGATCTTAGCCAAAACTTATCTTGAGGCCTATCAGGAGACGGGAAAAGATTTTTATGCGGAAGTGGCCCGCGATATTTTCTCCTATGTCCTGCGCGATTTAAAGGATGCGGACGGCGCCTTTTATTCGGCGGAGGACGCTGATAGTGAAGGCGAGGAGGGAAAATTTTATGTCTGGAGGCCTGAGGAAATTATTCGGGTGCTCGGAGTGGAAACCGGGAAACTTTTTAACGAATTTTACGGCGTTCAAGAAGGCGGCAATTTCGAAGGCGCCACCTCCATCCTTCATATCGAAGAGCCGCTTGAATTTTTTGCCCGGAAAAAAAATCTCAAGGAAAAAGAATTCAAAGAATTCAAGGAAGTTTTGGCGAAGGCTCGGCAAAAGTTTCTGGAAATCCGTTCCAAGAGAATCCGTCCTCACCTGGACGACAAAATTCTTATGTCCTGGAATGGTTTGATGATTTCGGCGCTTGCCGTAGGGTCTCAGGCGTTGGGAGATCCGATTTATTCACAAGCGGCTTCACGTGCCGCTGATTTTTTATTGAAAAGGATGGTGAGGAATGGGCGGCTCCTTCATCGCTATCGGGCAGGGGAAGCCGCGATCCTTGCCTTTCACGAAGATTATGCTTGCCTGGCCCTTGGCTTACTGGATCTATATGAGGCGACGTTCGAGGTCCGATGGCTGGAAGAGGCAAAGCGGCTTACCGATGATATGATTCGCCTTTTTTGGGATAAAAACGAGGGCGGATTTTTTTCAACTGCTCAGGATGCCGAACGTTTGATCGCTCGCCCCAAAGAATACTATGACGGAGCGGTTCCTTCTGGAAATTCGATTGCGGCGCTTGTGCTGCTCAGACTCTCGCGGATGACGGGTGATTCAGCCAGCTATGAAAAATTGGCCGAAGCCGTTGCCAAATCCAATGCCGCGATGCTGACGCAGCACCCCGTGGGTTTTCCTCAGATGCTGATCGCCCTTCATTTTGCCCAGGGCCCCACGCGTGAAATTGTGATCGCAGGGGATCGCGATGGGTCTCATTTTAACGAGGTCCTTACGTTCATCCGGAAGGGCTTTCATCCCCTGGATGTGGTATTGCATCATCCAAGCGGAGGAGAAGGAAAGAAAATCGAAGCGCTCGCAAGTTTTATGAAGGATCAGAAACCCTTGCAAGAAAAAACGACAGTTTACGTCTGCCGCAGCCATGTTTGTGATTTGCCGGTAGCCACCTTAGGGGATATTGAAAAAAAACTTGCCTCATGAAAAAGTGGGACGCGATTATTTTGGGAACGGGAATTGCGGGACTTGGCACGGCAGCAGCCCTTGCTCAAGCGGGTAAGCAAGTCCTTCTGATCGGGAAAAAAAATATGAAAGGAGAGGCCTCGTTGGCGGCGGCGGGAATCCTCGATCCTTTTCTTGAAATGCATCCCAAGAATCCACTGCTTCCTATTATGTGCCGGGCCTTCCAGGAATACCCCGCCTGGCTCAGGCGTCTTACCCATCAAAAACCCGAAAATGCGGGTTATCGTCGTACAGGGATGCTTTATGCGGCACTCAATATAAAAGAGGAGACCCTTCTCCGGTCAAAGTTTTGCTGGCAAAAAAAGTGGGGGATTCCGGTTCGAGAAGTCCGTCACGCGTGGATCCGGCGTAAGGCCGGTGCTCTCCCCGAGCGCGCCCGCTACGGGCTGTTTTATCCTACGGTCGGCCGCGTGAGACCGCCCGATCTTTTGCGGGTCTTGCGCCGTTACGCTCAAAGGCTGGGTGTGACCGTTCAAACCCATTTAAAATCTTCTTCCTTGATAGTCCGCAAAAATCGTGTCATTGGAATAAAAATTGGGGAAAAAAAAATTGCTTCGTCCTGTGCGGTGAATGCCACGGGGAGTTGGGCGGGTGCGAATCGCAGGCTTCTGATTCGCCCACCCGTCATTCCCGCTCGAGGCCAGGTGCTTGTGGTGCGAAGCAAGCAGCCTAAGATTTCGATCATCCTTCACTCCCTTGACGGGGCCTATGTGGTTCCCTGGGGTTTGAATCAATACCTTTTGGGGTCCACGCTTGAATTCGTCGGAATGAAACCCTCTGTGACCAAGAAAGGAATCGAATCGATTAAGCGGAGGATCCGCCGGCTTGCCCCAGCCTTGAAAGAGTTTCAAGCCGTGAGTGCACATGCGGGTCTAAGGCCCTTTTCTCCGGATCGCTTGCCCCTGGTGGGGGCGACGTCTGTTCGAGGGCTCTATCTCGCCACCGGGTTTTATCGAAGCGGTATATTGCTGGGTTGTCTCATGGGAAGACTTTTGGCAAAAGGGATAGTTTCAGGTAAAATGCCAAAAACTCTGCAACCCTTCGATCCCCGGAGGTTCAGGTCTTAACGGTTTATGGAAAATAAAAAAGTTCAGACCACGTCGATCATTCAATTTAATATCGCAGCCGCTCTTGTCTTGGCCGCTGCCAAATTCGCAGCCGGCCTCCTGACGAATTCCATGGCCGTCATGGCCTCGGCGCTTGATTCCGCCATGGACGTGGCCACTTCTGTTATCAATTTTATCGCGGCGCACGAAGCCGCGAAACCCCCCGATAAGGAGCACGCCTACGGCCACGGAAAAATTGAGAGCCTCGCCTCGCTCTTTCAAAGTGTTTTGATTGGGCTTGGCGGTTTATTTTTAGTCGTGGAAGCGACGAAGCGCCTCATTGCGGGAAGTTTGCTCACCTCGATTTCAACCGGTATCTGGGTCATGATATTCTCCATCCTGGTCAGTGGTCTGATTGTCTGGAGGATGTCTGCCGTGGGCCGCGAGAGCACCTCCCTCATCCTTTCGACCGAGAGACTTCATTTTACGATGGATATTTTGAGTAACGGCGGCGTCATCCTCACCCTTCTTCTCGTCCAGATGAGCGGCCAGATTTTTTGGGATCTTCTGGTTTCGATCGGGATTTCGATTTATATTTTTAAAGTGTCTTTTCAGATCATGCGCCGCTCCATCGATGAGCTGCTCGATCGGGGCCTTCCCGAGGTCTCGAAAGAAGAAATCGAAAACCTCATTCGCGGCCACCACGCCTCCATTGTCGGGCTTCATAATTTCCGCAGCCGCAAGGTGGGGGAGAAGGTCTTCCTCGATTTTCACATTGAGATCCGTGGGGAGGAGAATTTTAATCGCGCCCACGATATGACCGAATCCCTCATCGCCAAAATCCAAAGCCGCTATGAGGGAGCGGATATTACCGTGCACTTCGATCCGGAAGGCGCCGCCTGACCATGCGCATCCTGCTCGCGGCAGAAAATGAGCCGCTCGCCGATTTAATCAAGAAATCACTGGCCCATTTTCATTACGATTGGTCGATCGTCCATAACGGTTTGGACGCCTTCCAGAAAGCCATCACGGGAAAACACGATCTCCTTTTGCTCGAATTTAACCTGTCAAGGATGAATGCCCTTGAGATCCTGCGCCGGTTAGGAGGGCTGGAAAATTTCAATCGGCCGCCGGCGATCGTTCTCACGACTTCCGAGGCCGAACGCGAAACGATCGAGGCCGGGCATTTTCCAAAGACCGAAATCGTATCGCGGCCGATCGCGCTTCGAAAGCTGGTGGCCATCATCCAGCAAATCCTTCATCAGGTGACGCGGGTGGTGTGCCTAGGGGGAGGGACCGGGCTTTTTACGCTTCTCTCGGGCCTTAAAACAATCTCCGGCATCGGTCTGACTTCGGTGGTGAGTATGAGTGATGATGGCGGCTCGACGGGGCAGCTACGGGATATGTTTGGTATCTTACCTCCGGGCGATATCCGCAGAAGCCTTGTCGCTCTCTCCTCCGCTCCGGATCTCTTGAATGAGCTCATGCAATACCGCTTTGAGCGGGGAGGTGAATTAAAGGGCCATAATCTGGGCAACCTTCTTTTAACGGCGCTTTGCGAGATGCGCGGTTCCATGTCGCCCGCCGTCAAAGCCATCGGCGAAATTTTAAACATTCAGGGCCAGGTGGTACCGGTGACTGAAACAGTCAACACGTTGAAGGCGGAACTTGAAAATGGCGCCATCATCGAAGGGGAGCATCGCATCGATATTTTTGAAGAGCATGACCCCAACCTTCGTATCAAGAAGCTCTGGCAGGAGCCGGAGGTGAGCGCAAACCCCGACGCCCTGCAGGCTCTTTTAGATGCCCAGGTGATTATCCTTGGACCCGGGGATTTGTTTACCAGCATTATTTCCAATTTAATCGTCCGCGGGATTTTGGAGGCCATTGTTTCGAGCCGCGCCAAGAAAATTTACGTGTGTAATGTGATGACCAAACCCGGCGAGACCACGGATTTCAAAGTAAGCGACCACGTGCGCGAAGTCGTGAAGTACCTTAAGAAGGATGTTCTGGATTTTGTCCTCTGCTCCTCCACGGAATTTTCGAAATCCGCGCTGCAAATTTATGCGGTGAAGAATCAGGTGCCTGTGAAAGATGGTTCCAAAAGAGAACTGGGCGCTCTCACAAAAGCAAAATTCATTTGGAGCGATGTGGCCTCGGAAAGCGAGCTTGTGCGTCACGACAGCATCAAGCTTGCGCGTGAACTCAAAAAAATCATCCAGCACATCCGATCTTGATCTGAATTAATGCTTGCTTTCGATTTTGAACGTTGTAAGATCACTCCGGTTTAAACATTGAGCGGGAAGCGGCGTTGTTACCGCACTCATTAATATCCACCATCCGCTTCAGACCTCTTCCCGCGTTTTTCCACTGAACGATTGAATATCAATTCTTTAAGGATTCCTTCATGGAAGCCGGAATTCAGACTCCGTTTTTGCGGGATCAAATTCGGATGTCCGTCGAAAAGCGCATCGAGGCCTTCGAGAAGGGTTACCGCCAAAATGTTGCGCTCCTCGGTCCCCCCGGCATCGGCAAGACGCATCTCCTGTCTTCTCTTTTCACTTCATTTTCCGGCCGGCCCGGGATCGTGCCGGTGTATTTGGATGCTCGCGCTGTTGACGTCGATCAGTTGATCGACCGCTGGATCGGCGGTCTCTTAAGCGGCATCTTTTTAAGCCAGGCCGTTCAACCTCCCTCCAATTTTCATTCGCTTCTTCTTGCGGCTGATCCCATTATTCCGAAAACAACCGACCGTATCCGCCGCTTGAAAAAAAGTGCGCGCCGTGAAAAAAATGCGGCGGCGGTACGGGAACTTTTTTCCCTGACCGATGTGTTGTCCGAAGAGGCGGGGAAAAAAATTCTCATGATGATCGACGAATTTCACGCTCTTGAATCTTTGCCATCCTCAGACCCTTTTGCCCTCTGGGGCAAGGAAATCATGGTGACAAAAAATACGCTTTATCTTGTTGCCAGCTCGAACGCAAAGCGGGCAGAGGAGATTTTTCGAGAGAAGCTCTCGCTCCTCTTCGGCAATTTCGAGGTGATCCGCCTTGAACCCTTTGATATGGAAGAAACGGCGCGATACCTCAGTGACCGGTTCTCAGAAAAAAAATTAACGGCTCAGCAGAAGAAATTTTTCATGCACCTCACCAAGGGTCACCCGCTTTATCTTGAAATCCTCTCAGACCGGCTTGCCTCGTGTCTTGATTCGCAGTCGGGTGATCCTTTTACGTTTCTTCGACCCGCGAAAGAGGTGGTTTCAAACGCCTGGATTCGAGAGGCCTTTCAGCAGGAGCTTGCCAGCCGCCAGAGCCGGCTTGCGCTCATTTTTGAAAGGCGGCTTGAAGAATGCCGCCGCCTGTCACTTAAAGACGGCGCGGCCTACCTTAAAACATTACTTGCCATCGCTCAGGGAAAACGCAAGGCGCTCGCGATTTCCGCTTATATTGATAAAAGGACGAGTGAGACCAAGAAGATTTTAAAGCGTCTTGAGGCGGAGGAGAAGATTGTGAAGCGAGGTTCCTTCTATACGCTCCAAGATCCTCTCTTTCAATTTTGGCTCTGCGAGGTGTGGGAACGGCGCGGGCAGCAATATACACCGGATGAGATTTCAATCCAGCAGGCCGTGGGGGGCGCTATTCGCCGCGAATGGGAACACCTCGAAGAAGAGGGTTTGGACCTTTCGGCACGCCTCGAAGCCCTTTTTAAGGAATTTCGAAACGATGTGGTGGAAATTAATCAAAAAAAGATGTGTTGCCCACAATTTTCGGAGATCGCCTTGCGCCCCGCTCAAGGCCGGATTTTTCCCTTGCTTGCCAAAAATTCGAAAGTAAGATGGATCTGTCAAATGATCCATAATGCCGTAAAGGAGGAGGATGTTACCTTCTTTTTGGATGAGCTTAAGCGTTCTAAGAAAAGGGTGCAGCGGAAGATCATGATTGCCCTGCAGGGGATCGACCAAAATGCGAAGCTCATGGCTCAGGAGGCCGGGATCCAGCTCTGGGATCTTAAAGATTTAAACGCCTTATTTGAACTTTACGATCTTCCGCAGGTTATTTTTTACAAAGAAAAGGAAGAGGATGGATCGACTCTGGGCGCCCTGGCGCAAAGCGTACATTCGGCCTAAAATTCGCAAAGACAAGGGATGTCTATTCTGTCGACTCCTGACAGAAGAGAAAGATGCGAAAAATTTTATCCTCAAAAGAACTCCCCACAGTTTCGCCATCCTGAATGTTTACCCTTACAACAATGCCCACGTTATGGTGGTACCCCAAAGACATGTGGATTCCCTGCATGCGCTCTCAGACCACGAAAAGCTCGACTGGCTTTCTCTTTACGATGAGGTCCTCTTGGCGCTTAAGAAGACTTTGAGGCCGCATGGTTTCAATGCCGGCATGAATCTGGGGAAGGTTGCCGGAGCCGGGGTTCCGCACCACCTTCATCTTCACATCGTACCCCGCTGGAAAGGGGATACCAATTTCATCCCCGTGATCGGGCAAACCAAAGTGATTTCCGAATCTCTGGAGTCAGTTTACCGTACGTTATCTCCGGCCTTAAGGTGCCTTTCCCCCAAAAAATCTGCGAAGAAAAAATCTTGATGAAAGAATCTGCTCACTCTTTTGCCATGACCAGGCGTTCCATTGAAGAACGGGAGGCCCAATTTTTGGCCCCCTATGCCGTCAAAAGCAAAACCTCGCGCGGCCGCAAGTACCCTGAAAAAGAACACGACTTACGAACCCCCTTTCAGCGCGACCGCGACCGCATTATTCACTCAACAGCTTTTCGCCGGCTTCAATACAAGACGCAAGTCTTTGTCAATCACGAGGGCGATCACTACCGCACCCGCCTCACGCACACCCTCGAAACCTGTCAGATCGCGCGCTCCATGGCCCGTTCCCTCACCTTGAATGAAGATTTGACCGAGGCCATTGCCCTGGCCCATGACATCGGCCACGGACCTTTCGGTCACGCAGGGGAGTGGGCCCTCCAGGAACTCATGAAAGACCACGGGGGGTTCGAGCACAATGTTCAGTGTCTTCGCATCGTGGAAATCCTGGAAGAAAGTTATCCGGATTTTCCCGGCCTTAATCTCACCTTTGAAACCCGCGAGGGTTTAAAGAAGCACCCCGAACGTTTTTATAAGGATCGCAAGCGCCGTTTTCGTTCCCTCGAAGCGGAGGTGGTTGATATCGCGGATGCCATCGCTTATAACACGCACGACCTGGATGACGGACTGCGTTCGGAGTTGATTACTGAGGTGCAGATCGAAGCCCTCTCCCTTTGGCGGGACGCCTTGCAGTATATTCAAAAGAAATACCCGAAACTTCCGACCTTGAAGAGAAAACGCCTCGCCATTCGCCTCATCGTCAATCGTCTTGTCAGTGATGGGGTGGAGGAAACCCAGCGCTCCATCAAGAAACTCGGGATTCGGTCGATTGAAGATTTACAAAAAACCGAGCGGCCCGCTGTCCTTTTTTCAGAGAAGATTGCCAGGCAGCTCGCGGAGTTGAAAAAATTCCTGAATCACCAGCTCTACCAGCACTACCGGGTTGTGCGGATGACGGACAAGGGTCAAAGGCTTTTGAAGGCCATGTTTCAAGTTTATTTGCAGAAGCCGACCCAGCTCCCGCCCGATCTTCTGGCGAAAAAAGAGAAAGAGGGCATCCACCGCGTGATCTGCGATTATGTAGCGGGGATGACGGACCGCTTTGCCTCGGATGAATATAACCGCCTCTTTGAGCCTTATGAAAGAGTCTAATAGCCGATTACTTTAAAAACAGAAGGTACCCCAGGCACCGTCAGTCCGTCGGCGCCTGGCACCATTTGCAATTTGCATATAATGGAGTCTAGCGGGAGTATAATAATTAAGTATGAACGGGAAACATAAACGAAGCGTCCTGGAACGATTCCTGCTGCCCAATCCTCTTTGGCAGGAGGGCTACAAGTCCTTTAATCACCTTTTCGGGCGTCCCTTGGCTTGGTTGGCGGTCTTGGATGATGATGGGGAAAGCCGTCTGATCCGGCTTGATCGCAAGGGTAACTGTTCTTTTTATGCCAACTCCACCTCGAATCAATCAAGCTGTGAGTCCTTCCTCTGTAAGTACAGCAACATGATGCATCAGAGCGAAGACTCTTCGGAAAAACTTCCCACTTTTTATAAATGCGCCTTTGGAAAAAACGGAGCGGTCTTCGCCCTGCGCCACTTGGGAAAAACCAAGGGGTTTTTAATTCTCTGCGCCTTCACGAGAAGCGAAAAAGCAATCCGTGATCTGCTGACGCCCTTTGATCAATTTGTCTCGACCCATGTGGAATTGGCTTTTAAGGCGTTTGAGTTAAACAATTTTTATGAAACCGTCCATCCCCGCGCCCTGGCGCTTTCCACCATGCATTCGGTCCACCGCGTCATCAGCCACTCGCTTCGCTTGGGCGAGCTTCTGCCTCGGATCGGACGTTTAAGTGCTCAAGTTTTAAAGGCCAAGGGCTGTTCCATCCTTCTTTGCGATGCCAATCACGAATATCTCGTTCCGGCCTTTTCCTTTGGTTCAAGTTCGGAGTTTGCTCATAAAAACAAACTTCGAATCGGCCGTGGGTTGGAGGGGGGGATTGCCAAGACCGGAGATTTTCATTTGGCGCGCCGCTCCATTGGTGTCCCGTTCATTGAAGATGACGTGGTGGGAGTGATCGTCCTGTGGGACAAAATTGACAATCAACCCTTTACTAAAATCGACCTTGAGATCTTGAAGTCCCTTTCCGAGCAGGCGGTGGTGGCGATTAAAAATGCCCAGCTCTACGAAGAAACGGAACAGCTGACCCTGGGGAGCATCAAGACGATTAACGAGCTGCTGGATGTCAATTTCGGCGGAGACCGGGGACAGCTTCCTATTTTTGGCGAGATCATTCTGGAGGTGGGCAAGGAACTGGGGCTCTCAGGCCGTGAGCTCACGCATCTTGACCGCGCGATTTCGCTTTTAGATACGGGGGCCCTTGCGCTTCCCGAAAAGACGTTACTTAAAAAGGGAAAACTGACCAAAAAGGAATTTGAGGTGTTCAAGCAAATTCCCATGCAGGGCGCTAATCTTCTTCGCTCCATTGGGTCGCTCCGGCCGATTATTCCGATTGTGCTGCATCACCGGGAGCGTTTCGACGGGAAGGGTTATCCTCAAGGGTTGAAGGGGGAGCAAATTCCCATCGGGGCGAGGATTGTGGCCGTAGTCGATTCTTTTCTTGCCATGGTCTCAAAGCGTACTTACCGCGAGGCCTTTAGCACGGAGCAGTCCATTGCCGAAATTCAGGCCAATCGTGGTACCCAATTTGATCCTCAGGTGGTGGATGCCTTTCTCAAAGTCATCCGGAGAAAAGATATCGAAGAGAAACTTTTCCGCGTTCAAAGAGAATCGGAAAAAACTTCAGCCCATGCCTAAAATTCTCTGCCTTAAAAATCGGGCAATCCTCGGCCTCCTTCTTCTGGCCGCAGGCTGCGCCTCGACGGATCAGGATCTTACGCGCATCACCCAGGAACAGGCCCTGACCATTCGGAGTTTGAAAAATGAGGTGGAGCGGCTCAATCGGCAGCTCGATGAACTGATGCAGGCCCGTCAAGACCTTGTGCGGGCAAAATCAGAGCTCGAGTGGAAGCTGCAAGATGAGATGAACGCTGGGGACCTCTCGGTTTCAATGCAGGAGAAGGGGCTTGTGGTCACGGTTCTCGACCGCGTGCTCTTTGACTCGGGCAAGGCAACTCTGAAGCCATCCTCCGAAGCGGCGCTTAGCAAAGTGGCCGAGATCCTGAAAGGCAAAGTAAGAGACCAGATGATTTACGTAGAAGGTCACACGGACAATGTTCCTATTCAGCAGTCGGGTTGGCCCTCTAATTGGGAGCTTTCCACGGCCCGTGCGTTGGAAGTCATCTATTATTTCATCGAGGCAGGGAATCTCGTTCCTGAGCGTCTTGCCGTCGCGGGTTACGGAGAGTTTCATCCCGTGGCGGACAATGGCACGTCCGAGGGGCAGATGAATAATCGCCGTGTCGAGATTGTCATCTCACCCAAGAAATACTAGAAAACGCGCCATGGTTACTTCGGTTTGCGGGACAAGCTCAGGATAATGCAATTTATAATTATTTTAATCATGACTGCGGAGTCCCAACCGGGTTCATGCCGAAAGTCCTGAAAAACCGTCTTCTTTCCTGTGTTTTAATCGCAATGGTCCTCCTGACTCTTTCCTCTCCACTCGCCGGTCTCTTAGTCCGGCATGAACTGGAGCGCCGTCTCGAGATAAAAATCCGCGGCTCTTTCATTCCCGTCCTTTTCCGGCCCGTTTTTTACCTCCGGGATGCCCGCTTTCAACTGGAAGAGAAGGTAGAACTTGTTTCCGGAACACTCCAAGTCGAATATTTTTTGCATTCTCTTTTGCATGATCGACTTTTACGTGTTAGACTCGTCAGTCAAAATGTCCAAGCAAAATTATTGGGCGAGTGGTCGCAGATCGAAGGCGTGTCTGAGGTTGTGCTGGACCGTTTTATTGCGGATTTAGGGCTGGGGACGGACGGAATCAAAGAGATATATGAAGTCGATGCCCATTCTTCCGTGTTTCAGTTTCGCATCAAAAAATCCGAAACATAATTATCTTAGTCAATAGAAGTCAAGAACTCAGTTCAGGGTGCGTGCGTGAAGCTGGGCGCGCTTTTTGACGGAATATCCGTCCTGGAAAAAATTCATTGGGATCCGCACCGCTCCATTGGAAAGGTGACGTCGGATTCTCGTCTCCTCGAAGCAGGGGATGTCTTTGTGGCCTGCTCCGGATCTCGGATGGACGGTCACGATTTCATCGGCGAGGCCCTGGTCGCCAAAATTTCGGTCATTGTTTGCGAACGAACCCCTGAATTTACGATCCCGCCCAAGGTCGTCCTTCTCCGTGTCCAAGATTCTCAGGCCTGCCTGTCACAGCTTCTCAATCGTTTCTACCGGCACCCCGATGAGCGTGTCAAATTGGTAGGCGTGACCGGGACGAACGGGAAGACCACAGTCGCCTATTTACTCCATCGGTTGCTAAGAGAAAAAGCCAAATCGGCTTATGTGGGGACTTTGTGGTATGAGCTTCCCGGAGAAAAATTGCCGGCCCCCAATACGACGCCGGGGGCAGAGGTCTTGATTCCGCTTCTTCATCAAATGGATCGCGAGAAGGTACGGCACTGTGTCATGGAGGTTTCATCGCACGCCCTCGATCAGCGCAGAGTTTATGGCCTTGCCTTTGAACTCGCCATCTTTACCCAGCTGACCCAAGATCACCTGGATTATCATAAAAATCTTGAAGATTATTTTCAGGCCAAGCGCCGCCTTTTCACCTCGCAGCCGGAGCCGCGGCGCATGCTCATTAATCGGGATTGCCCGTATGGACGCAGAATCTTATCCGAGCATCCGCAAGCCAAGAGTTTCAGTTTAACGGATGCGGCCGACTATCAAGCGGTAGAGATAGAGCCGTCTTTTCAGGGCAGCCGATTTAAGCTGCGCTTCAAGGGAAGGGAGGCCCCGTTCCAGATTCGATTGCCGCTGCGCCACAATGTCGCCAATGTGGTCGCGGTCTTGGCGGGGCTCGATCTTTTAGGATACGATCCGGAAGAATTTCGAGGCATGCTGCAGGAAATTCCCGGGATCCCAGGCCGTCTTGAGCAGGTCGTGGGTTCGGAGGGTTTTCAGGTTTTTGTGGATTATGCCCACACGCCGGATGCCATTGAAAATGTTTTACGGGAGGCTCGAAAATTGAATCCTCATCGAATTCTTACCCTTTTTGGATGCGGAGGCGATCGCGACCGCACGAAGCGCCCCTTGATGGCGCAGGCCGCGTGCCGCTATTCGGATGTGGTGGTGCTGACTTCCGACAATCCCCGGTCCGAGAATCCGGAGATGATTTTGCGGGACATCAAAAAAGGTATTCCTGCGGAGACTCCGAGAGACCATGTGCTGGAAGTCATCGATCGGCGGGAGGCCATCGATAAGTTGATTGCCATGGCCGAGCCGGGAGATGTGCTCTTTGTCCTGGGCAAGGGGCATGAGGATTATCAGATCTTAGGGGAGCGGAAAATCCCCTTCGATGATCGGCTCATGGTTCAGGACTCTCTTAAAAGGAAAAGTGGTGTTTTCCTTTCCTGAGCTTTCCCGCCTCCTCGGCGTTCCCATTGAGCGTCCCCATTACTATATTCATGTCACCGGTGCCTCGATCGATACCCGCTCCATTCAGCCCGGCGATCTTTTTATTGCCCTCAAGGGTTCCGGGCGGGACGGCCACACTTTTTTAGAAGAAGCATTCCGAAAAGGGGCTTCGGGGGCACTCCTACGCCGCGAGGTCCTCGATTCAAATCCTGATCGATTTTCAAACCCTACCGTTCCTTTTCAGAATCTTCTTGCGGTTCAGGATCCCGAGCAGGCTTTAACCGACATTGCGAAATGGCAGCGCTCGCGTTTTGATCTCAAGGTCATCGGAATTACGGGAAGCGTCGGCAAAACGAGCACCAAAGAATTTTTACAATATGTCCTGCGCCAAAAATATCCCGTCCTCGCCAACGCGGGAAATTTCAATAACCACCTCGGGCTGCCTCTGACCCTGCTCAGACTCACCCCCGGCGATCGTTTTTGCGTGGCGGAGCTCGGCGCCAATCACGCGGGTGAGATTCGGTATCTGGCCGACATTCTTAAACCCACCTGCGGAATGATCACGCAAGTTTCCCCGGCCCACTTGGAGGGCTTCGGATCTCTTGAAGGGATCTATCAGGCGAAGCTGGAACTCTTTGAATCCCTGCCCGCCGGTGCCTCGGCGATCTTCCCCGAAGAGGATTCCATTTTAAAAGACCGCGCCGCCGCGCTCGGCCTTCAGTGCATTCGCGTGGGCGCTTCTAAGCAGGCGGACTATCAAATTTCAAAGGTCGAGGTCAAAAACGGCTGGGTGCGGTTTGCGGTCAATGGCCGGCGTTTTCGATTTCCGGGTATCGCGGGTTTCCTGGCGCGTAATGCCGCCCTGGCGATTGCGGCGGCTGAGACACAAGGTTTGAACTTAAAGGCCATCCCGCAGGCCTGGCGTTCGCTTTCACTCCCCGGGGGTCGATTTCAGGAAAAAATATTGGGAGAGGGAATTCGCATCATTGATGATGGCTACAATGCCAATCCCGCCTCTTTCGAGAAGTCGCTCGAAACCCTGGCGGCCTTGGAAGCGAGGGGGAAGAAAATCCTGGTTTTTGCCGATATGTTAGAACTAGGCAGCGAGGAAAGACGTTATCATGAGGAGCTGGGCAAAAAGATTGCTCAATGGGGTTTTGATGACGTGGCTGCTTACGGAGAGAGGACCAAGGCCAGCATCGAAGTTTTGCGCCGCGAATCGCAGAATCTTTCGGCGGAACATTTTGATTCTGTAGAAGAGCTGGCGGGGTGGCTGAAGGACCGCATCCATCCGGGCGATGTGCTTCTTTTTAAGGCCTCGCGCGGCATGAAAGTGGAAGAGGCCATCCGGCTCCTTGAGGAAAAATACCTGTCTCACAGAAGGATCGAACCCTCCGAAGAAGCTGCCACGAATGTCTGAGCTGAAACTGTAAAATGCTTTATTTTCTCCACTCCCTCAAAGATGTTTTTATTCTTTTCAATCTCTTCCGCTACATCACGTTTCGCTCTGCAGGGGCAAGCATCACGGCTTTTATTCTGTGCCTGTGGCTGGGTCCCCGCATGATCGGGTGGCTGAAACACATCAAGATCACGGCCTTTAACAAGCGTGAGCACGCGGCCTCCATCCATGCCTTTTATGCCCACAAGGATAGTGTGCCGACCATGGGCGGGATCCTGATTGTGGCGAGTGTGGTGATCTCGGTGTTTTTGTGGGGGAATCTGACCAATCGTTTTGTTTGGATCCTTTTAGCGACCGTCGCCTGGTTTGGGCTGGTGGGTTTTCTCGATGATTGGCTTAAGATGCGTTCGAAAAGTTCGCGCGGCTTAAGCTCGCTCACGAAGATAACAGGCCAGCTCATCTTGGGGCTCGCCATCGGGTTTTATCTTTATCTGGATCCCGATTTTGATCGGTGGCTTTATCTTCCTCTGATTAAAAAAGGGGCGATTTACCTGGGTGTTTTTTATATTCCTTTCATCGTGCTCGTGCTCGTGGGCTCCTCCAATGCCCTCAATTTGACAGATGGTCTAGATGGTCTTGCCATCGGGTGCACGGTCTTTACCGCCGCGGCCTTTGCCATTGTTTCGTATCTCGTAGGCCGTGTGGATTTCAGCGCCTACCTATCGATTCCCTATGTCCCGGATGCGGGGGAGGTGACGGTCTTCGCGGCTGCGTTGGTCGGAGCGAGCCTTGGATTCCTCTGGTTTAATTGCTATCCCGCAGAAGTTATGATGGGAGACACGGGCTCGCTGGCCTTGGGGGGAGCCATTGGCGCCATGTCGATTCTGATTAAAAAGGAAGCCCTTTTGATTATTGTGGGCGGTATTTTTGTCTGGGAGGCGCTTTCCGTGATCTTTCAGGTAGCTAGCTTTAAGCTTTTCCGAAAGCGGATTTTTTTAATGTCTCCTTTCCATCACCACTTGCAGCTTAAAGGCTGGCCCGAATCGAAGGTGACGATTCGGCTTTGGATCATTGCCATCATCCTGGCGGTGGTGGGGCTAAGCACCCTCAAGGTCCGATGAAAAAGCCCCTCGGAAGAAAGGTCGCCATTTTGGGTCTCGGGAAGAGCGGTTACGCCAGCGCCTTCTTTCTCAAAGAAAAGGGTTTTCAGCTCTTCGCTTCAGATCAGGCGGCATCTGACATGGTTCTTGAGTATGCCCGCCGTCTTCGCCAAGAGGGGATTGAGGTCGAGACGGGACAGCATTCCAAGGAAAAAATTCTCGCTTGCGACTGGGTTTTGATTTCGCCGGGCATCCCGCCCACGGCTTTGATCTATGAGGAATGTGTTAAACGCAAAATTCCAATCCGAAGTGAAATCGAGGTGGCGAGTTGGTATTGCCCATCGAGCCGCATCATCGGAGTCACGGGTTCTGCGGGAAAAACCACGGTGACGACCTTGATTTCGCGAGTCCTTGAAAAAGCGACAGGAAAGGCCTTTTGCTGCGGCAATATCGGCAACCCCTGGATCGGTGAGTTGGGGAAAATTAAGCCCGGCGATTTTGTCGTCCTCGAATTAAGTTCCTTCCAGCTTGCCCAGTGCGAGCGCTTTCACCCCGAGATCGGCATTCTTTTAAATATTGCCCCCAACCATCAGGATTGGCACCGGGATATGCCGGAGTATGTCGGGGCGAAGCTCCGGCTTTTTACGAATCAAACATCGCGCGATGCGGCCTTGATTCGGAAAAAAGACGAAGAGCGTTATTTTCCGAATCGTCTTTGGAAGCCCAATGTCTCTTATTTTGGGGAGGACCCCTCGCTTAATCCCAATGAAGAAGTGGTAAGGCTTACGGCAAGGCTCTTGGATTGTCCGGAGTCTACCGTTAACGAGGTCTTGAGCACCTTTGAAGGGATTCCGCATCGCCTTGAGAAGATCGGGACCTCAGAGGGCGTGGACTACATTAATGATTCAAAATGCACGACGACAGCTTCGCTTACCTGGGCGCTTGAGAAGTTTCAGGATCAAAGGGTGGTGCTGCTTGCGGGAGGTCATCCCAAGTCCGTCGATTTTGATCAGGTGCGCTCTCTCGTGAAACAAAAAGTCAAACTTGCCATCCTCATCGGAGAGGCGCGGCCACTGCTTCGCAAGGCCTGGGAAGGAGCCGCCCCGATCCAGGAAAGCAGCACCTTCCGAGAGGCCGTTCATAAGGCCCGGGAGGGCGCGGTTCGCGGAGACGTGGTGTTGTTGTCACCTGCGTGCGCGAGTTTTGATATGTTTAAAAACTACGAAGAGCGGGGGGCTCTTTTTAAGAAAATTGTCCTCGAGCTTATCGGTGCTTCTACGGCCCATGTCTAAAGAATCCCGCATCCTATTTATCTGTGTCTATATTTTAGTGGGCCTGGGTCTGGTCATGACTTACAGCGCAAGCGCCATTTATGCTGAGCATTTTCATGACAACTTTCAGTATTATCTCCTCAGACAGATCGTTTACGCCGTGGTCGGGACCACGGTCCTTTTTATCACCGCTTCGATTCCTGTGAATTTTTGGAAGGAGAATGCCCGGGGCTGCATGCTGCTTGCGATTGTATTTCTTACGATGGTTTACTTTCCCGTGATCGGCCATGCTGCGGGGGGCGCGAGGCGCTGGATCTCACTTGGATTTTTCAATTTTCAACCGGCGGAATTTGCCAAGATCGCCTCTTGTATCTACCTGGCGGATTACCTTTCCCGGAAAAAGAAAATGATCAAAACAGGCGACCTTCGTGTTTTTGGACCCCCGCTTCTTTTGGTCGGCATTGCCTGCGTTCTCACGATTCTTCAACCCGATCTTGGTTCCTGCGCCTTCATCTTGCTTTTGGTCGCCATCCTTTTTTTCTGGTCCGGCGTTCGGCTTCATTATGTCCTTACCGCTTTTTTGGTCATCCTCCCTATTTTCTATTTGGTGGTGGTGCGGGTCCCTTATCGTTTGGCGCGTGTGACGGCCTATCTCAATCCCTGGAACGATCCTCAAGGCAGCGGTTTTCAAATGATTCAATCGCTCTTGTCCTTTGCCTTGGGTGGTTTGAAGGGGGTTGGGCTGGGCGAGGGAATTCAAAAGCTATTTTATCTGCCCTCGAGCTATAATGACTTCATCTTTTCGGTGATTGCTGAGGAATTGGGCCTCTTTGGAGTTTTTGGCGTGATGCTGCTCTACCTTGTGATTTTTGTCTGCGGGATTCAGATGGCGGAGAAGGCCCATCAAGACTATGAAAAATTTTTAATCGTCTCGCTCACCCTCATGATTGTCTTACAGGCCTTGATCCATATGCTGGTGACGGTAGGTCTCATTCCGACCAAAGGGTTGCCGCTTCCCTTTGTGAGCTTTGGCGGGACCTCGCTCCTTTTCAATTTAATGGCCGTCGGCCTCCTCTTGGGAACCGACCGCCAGTTTCAACTCAAGCGAAAACGGGTTTAGAATTTAAATGCCGGAACTTTTGTTCGAGATTAAAAAAACGATTTCTCCCAGCATCGATCACAGTAATCATGGGCGGCGAAACATTCTTGTTTTTGCCGGCCCCTCAGGCGGCCACCTCTTTCCCGCCCTTGCCTTTGCCGAAAAATTTTCCCAGGAATATCCCAGCTCGAGTTTGACGCTTGTGACAAGCCGGCGGGGCCAAACGCTTGTGGAGCGGATGCCGGAAGGAGCCTTTCGCGGCGTTTATTATCTTCCCGAGTTTCCATCTCCTTCAGATTTTTCATGGCGCACCCTGCGCTTTTTGTTCAGGCTCCTCCAGGCCTTTTTTTTATCCGTGGTCTTGATTCGTCAAATAAAGCCGGAGTTAAGCGTCGGTTTCGGGAGCTTTGTTTCCTACCCGGGCATGCTCGTCAGTCGGTTCTTTAAAATACCGACACTCATTCATGAACAAAATTTTCATCCCGGGAGGGCGACCGAATGGCTTGCGCCTCATATGGATGGCGTGGCCGTGACCTTTGAGGAGACCCTGGCGCGCCAGAAATTAAAGCAATGGGTCGTCACCGGACTTCCCCTCCGCTCTTTTTTGGAAAAGGCTGCCGTGGCTCACCAGGAGAGCGGCCAGCGATCAAGGCGCGGGTCAGCGGGCCCGGAAAATCGATTCACGATCCTTGTGGTGGGGGGATCTCAAGGCGCAAAACGCCTGAATGAAGTCGCGTTGGAATGTTTTCGCCGATTAACCCCTGAGGAAAAGCAGGAAATTGCCGTTATTCATATCACGGGACAAAGAGATTTTTCGGTGATCAAAGGTCTTTACGAGGTTCTCGGAATGCGCCTTGAGATCTACCCCTTCTTTGAAAAGATGGATGAGCTTTACGGGCGCTCTGATCTTGCGCTCACGCGTGCGGGGGCCAATACCCTTTTTGAATTGGCCCTCTTTAAGGTGCCTGCGGCCGTGATTCCTTATCCCCATGCCGGCTCGCATCAGGAGGCCAACGCGGATTTTTTTAAATCGCACCGCGCCGTCTTCTGCGAGCGCGAAGGACGGGTGAATGGGGAGTGGCTTCTTGAAGTGATCCGCACGCTTCGATGCGACCCTCACCATCAAAAAACCATGTCCTGGATGATCGGAAATGTTGCCAAGCCGGGGGCCGCGGAGAAATTAGCGCATTTAGCCGGACAATTACTGGAGAAAAAGATTCTTCAATGACCGTGATTGACGAAGACCTCATCGGAGCAAGCCGCCGGGCATTTTTTATCGGAATCGGGGGAGTGGGGATGAGCGCCCTTGCCCGCGTGCTCAAACACCGCGGGTTAGAAGTGCTGGGCTCGGATCGGCACGAAAGCCGCACCACCCGCGAGCTGACGCAATCAGGCATTCAAGTTTTTATCGGCCAGGATCAGATTACGTTCGGTGATTCCGACCTCATTATTTATTCCTCTGCTATTCGCCCCGATCAACTGGAACTTAAAACAGCCCGTGACGAAGGAAGAAAAGTCCATCACCGCGCCGAAATTCTCTCCTCCCTTTTAAATCAAGCGAGGACCTCGGTGGCCATCACGGGGACGCACGGCAAAACGACCACCTCGTCTATGATCTCCTTTGTCCTTTCAACCCTTGGAAAAAATCCGACCTGTTTGGTAGGGGGAGATGTCCTTAATTTCGGAACCAATGCCATCCTGGGAGGTTCGGACCTTTGGATTTCGGAAGTCGATGAGAGCGATCAAACCCACGAGTTTTATGCTCCCAATTACGCCGTTTTGACGAATCTCGAAGAAGATCACCTCGATCATTATAAGGATTTGGAGACGCTCAAACGCTCCTTTGAAAAATTTGTTCAAAATACCAGAAATCCAGGCCTGGTCATTTATTCCGCGGATGACCCGGTCTTAAGTAAGATTGTAGAGTCGAGCGGGAAGCCGCGATTGAGTTTCGGCATTTTGGGGAAAGCTGATTTTGCGGCCGAGAGCATTCAATTGAGCGGTTACGGCTCTGAATTTGATCTCCTTGAGACGGGAATCTTTGTGGGGCGTTTTGAGCTCTCAGTTCCCGGCCTTCATAATATCTCGAACGCCCTGGCCTCGATGGCCCTCCTTGTACAGCTCGGGCTGGACCCCGATGAAGTGGGAAGTGCCCTTTCAAAGTTCCGCGGCGCAAGAAGGCGGCTTGAGATTAAATGGGAGTCTGAGGATTTGTGGATCGTGGATGATTATGCCCATCACCCCACCGAAGTGAAGGCTTCGATCCGGGCGCTTAAGAATTCGGGACGTCGCGTGACGGTGGTCTTCCAGCCGCACCGCTATTCGCGGACCCAGCACCTCCTGCATGAATTTGCGGGCGCTTTCGGCGATGCCGATGAGTTAATCCTGACAGATATCTACGCGGCCGGAGAAAAGAATCACGCCCATATGGATGTGCGCTTGATCTATGACGAAGTCCAACGCTTCGGCCACTCCTCGGTTCGGGTTGTCAATAAACAGAACATCCTTGCGGACCTTTTGGGACGCCGCGATCTTCATGGCATCGTGGCCTTTCTCGGGGCGGGGGATATTGGAGAAATAGCAGATGAGTTTGCGAACCGATTTAAAGACCTCGCTCAGGCATAACGTTAGCCTGGCGCGTTACTGCACTATGCAAGTGGGAGGGCCGGCAACCTATTTTGCCGAGCCGACCCGTGAAGAGGAGCTCATCGAGCTCCTTGACTTTGCCCGCCACGAAAATATCCCCTGGATGATTCTGGGAAAGGGCTCCAATGTCCTTTTTCAAGACGAGGGCTATCCGGGCCTTGTTGTTACCCTCATTCATTATGAGCAGGATCGCATTGAATTCGATCCGGAAGGACTCCGAGTGACGGCCTCAAGCGGCATTTACCTTTACCGGCTGGTGCTGGTCTGCCGCGACAAAGGAATGGGCGGCATTGAATTTCTGGCGAATGTCCCCGGTACGCTGGGAGGGGCGCTCATCATGAATGCCGGTTTCAGCCGCTTTCCCGGTCAGCGAAATGAGATCGGGGATCTCATCGAAGAAGTGACCGTGCTGCAGCCGAACGGTAAAAAAGAAACCCTCTTGCAATCGGATCTCGATTTCTCCTACCGACGATCGAATTTAAACGGTAAAATTATTCTCAGCGCAACCTTAAAAGTCTGGCGGCGGAGGAGCGAAGAAATTGAAAAAGAAGTTCAGGCCAATTTTGAATATCGCAATTCAAAGCAGGATTTAAAACACCCGAGCTCCGGCTCCGTTTTTAAGAATCCGCTTCCGCCAACCCCGAGTGCCGGGCAGCTGATAGAGCGTTTGGAGCTGAAGGGGATGCGGGTCGGCGGGGCGAAGGTCTCGGAGCTTCACGGTAATTACATTATCAATGCCGGCGGCGCGAAAAGTTCAGACGTCATTGAACTCATGACTAAAATTCAACAAGCGGTTTTGGATGGCACGGGAATCAAACTCGAACCTGAAGTTCGCATTATCGAAAAAGCTTAAGCTGGGTGTCCTCTCTGGAGGATCTTCTTCGGAAAGAATAATCTCCATTCGCTCGGCCCGTGCTGTCAATCGCGCCCTCAGGCGGATCGGATTCACGACCCTCGTCCTCGACCCCGCCAAGGCGGGCCCCTTCACCCGAGGCCTTAAAACCGTCGACCTTGTTTTCATTGCCCTGCACGGCGAGGGCGGTGAAGACGGAAAAATCCAGCGCCGTCTCGAGCGCTCCGGGATTCCTTACGTCGGTTCCGACCCCGTTGCCAGCCGGCGGGCCTTCGATAAAAACCTGGCCAAGAAAATTTTCAGTCGATCGGGTATTTCGACGCCTCCCTATGTCTTGATTCGTCCCTCGAACTATAAAAATAGGCTGAGGAGGATTCCCGCGCCTCTTTTTGTCAAACCCGTGCGTGAAGGTTCAAGTGTGGGTGCATTTTCGGTTGAAGATTTGTCAAAATCCGCCGAAAAACTATACAGCGCCGTCCGGACCTACGGCCGCCTTTTGGTCGAAAAGAAGATTCAAGGCCGTGAATTCACGGTGGGGGTGTTGGGCCGAAGACCGCTTCCCGTGATCGAGCTTAAGCCTCGGCGCGCGTTTTATGATTACCGCGCTAAATATACAAAAGGGATGACCGATTACCTGGTCCCGGCCCCGATAACGCCCGTCCTGACGAGGAAACTTCAAAGGATGGCCCTGAAAGCCCATCGGGCGCTCGGGCTTCGCGATTTTTCGCGCGTGGATATCATGACGGATGAAAAAGGAAGGCCGTATGTCCTTGAAGTGAACTCCATACCTGGTTTTACGGAGTTAAGTTTGCTGCCCAAAGCGGCCCGTGCTGCGGGCATCTCATTCGAAGAGCTTTGTTACCGATTGGTCGAGGCGGCCTATCGTCGCGGTCTTAAGATGAAAAGAAAGGGAAGACGCCCCTGATGGGAAAGAAAAAGCGTAAAAAGTCGGGAAAAAACGGTTCCTTCGCCGCCGTAGGATCTGCATGCTCGATCCTGGCGGAGGGTCTTTTCCGGGGTTTGCCTTTTTTAGCGGTGATGCTAGGACTCGCGGTTGTCTTCTTCGGGGTTCGAGGAGCGCTTTTTGCGGACTTAAGTTTCAAGGTGGATAAAATCGTTGTCGTGCCGGCGCAAACGCTTAGCATCCCCAAACGTCAGGAGCTCGAATCGCGTCTCATCGGAAAAAATATATTGCAAATGGATCTTAAGAAACTTGCGCGGGAGCTCGAGCGCGATACACAAATTGAAGAAGCCCGGGTGGTTCGGCGTCTTCCCTCAACCTTGGAGATCGCATTCATCAAGCGTGAGCTGTTTGCCCAGCTCCAATCGATTCCTCGCGGGAGCTACGCAGAAATTTCTTTAGACGGCATGATTTTGAATATTTCGAGAGAGCGTGTGCTGGCGCTCACTTTGATCGAGGGCTTTGGGTCGGGGATCAAGGATCAGCCCATTGGCCGCGAGATCCGTCACGCAGGACTTGATCAGGCCATTCGCTTTGCCAAGGCTTTTTCGGAGCATCCGTTTGCACGGGAAGAGAGCCTGGCCAAATTAGGTTTTGACCGGCATGGAAATGTGAAAGTGACCTTAGTCGGGGGCCCTGTGATACTCCTTGGGCGTCAACCACTTGAGCGCTTTGGGGCGCTTGAGAAGGCCATGAGGCTGCTTCGTGAAGAGGACCGCAGCCGGATCGATTACATCGACTTGCAATTTGATAACGTCATCGTGAAGCGAAAAAGGTGAGACATGAATCAAGCGGGTGAGGCGAATCGCGAGATCGTCATTTATGTGGGGACCCGTAAGCTGATTGCGCTGGAGGGGATCGCGGGGCAGGGGGAGCCCCGCGTGACCCGCTTTGCCCGCAATCTTCAACCCGAGGGCTTTCAAAATGGTCTGGTGACGCATTTAGAAAAGGCGTCGTCCTCCCTTCAAGCCGTTTTGAAAGCACTCGACCCCACCTCTAACTTCAACGATGCAGTTTTTTATGCCGTCCTCGGGAATCAAAAGCTGAAGACCTACCATTTTGCAAGCTCGCAGTATTATCAGGGGATCCAGCGCTCCCTTACGGCGCAGGAGATCCGCTCCGTTGTTGATCAGACGCGGAGTGTGGCCACGCTGCCCCTTTCGGAATTTGTCCTGCAGGCCATTCCCGAATCGTTTACAGTGAACGATACGGCGAATATCCGTAATCCCTTAGGCCTTGAGGCGCACCGCTTAAGCGTTAACCTTGAAATTTCTACCATGAGTTTTCAGGAATTTAAGAATATTTCACGCGCCTTTGAAGTCGCCGAAATCGAAATCGAAAATTATTTTCCCAAAACCCTCACGGTTTCGGCGGCGGTCTTAACCGAAATGGAAAAAGAGGAAGGAGCTGCGATCGTCGATGTAGCCCAGGACCATACCCATCTCATTCTTTGGAAGAATGGTTCCATGCTCGGGACCCGCGCCCTCCCCTGGGGGAATCAATGGCTGATCGGCGAGCTCGCCAAGGGCCTGGAGATTGAGGCCTGCGATGCCGCCAAGCTCAAGGAACGATACGGCTCTCTTGAAGGCCCCGCGAGTTTCGGGGGGGAATTAATTCCCACGGTTGAGCGAAACGGAAAGGCCAACCATCAGATGCGCCGTCAGGAATTTCAGGAGAAATTTCTCACTCAGGTCAAAAACTGGACGGAGAAAATTCTTGGGGAGGTGGAGTGTTACTCCAAAGAAGAGGGCGTGCTTTTCCCGCATTTTGTGTTCACCGGCGGCGGCATTTCGATGGATGGTTTTTTGGAGTATCTTCACCGGCAGTTTTCAAAAGATGCCCGCATCGGCACGGCGCGAAAAATGGAGGCCCCGACCGAGCTCTTGGTGGACCCTTCGATGGCTGGCGCCCTGGGTCTTTTCCGCTGGCTTTCACTGAACGCCCAAGAGCAAAAACGTTTTTTTTCCCCTTCCGGATTTCTCGAAAAGACATTTGCCTCCGCCCGCGACTGGTTCTCCTCGTACTTCTAGTCCACGGTCGACAGTCGACAGTTCGCAGTTTTAAAAATAACCGCCGTTCTTTTTTTTGACGACGGACTATGGACTGCGGACTTTTGCATTGCAATTTCACTCGTCCCTTTTATAATGTCCTCCGATCATGACCGCGGGATCGGGAAATATCCAGCAGCTCCCCCTTCACTCCAAACATGTCGAGAAGGGAGCTAAATTCGGCGCCTTTGGTGTTTGGGAAGTGCCGCTTTATTACACCGGCATTCTCGAGGAGCATGAGGCGGTGCGCGCTCGCTCCGGGCTCTTTGACATCTCGCACATGGGTGAGTTTTGGGTGAGCGGCCTCGGGGCACCTGACTTTCTTGAGGGGTTGCTCCCGAGGCGTGTGGCCGGCATGAAAGTCGGGCAGGCCCTTTACATGCCCCTCCTTCATGAACGGGGTGGGATTATTGATGATATTATTGTTTACCGCTTTGCGGAATGCGGCTTTCTTTTGATCGTGAACGCCGGCAATATCGAAAAAGATTACCGCTGGATCGAATCTCATGTCCCCCAAGGAGTCGAGTTTGAGGATCGAAGCGATTCTAAGGGGCTCCTCGCCCTTCAGGGGCCCAGGAGCGCCGAAATCCTTCAGCGCGCTTACGGGGCAGGTTTTTCGGCCCTTCCCTATTATCATTTTAAAGAATGGTCGAGCGGCATGATCGCGAGAACGGGCTATACAGGGGAAGATGGTTTTGAAATCATGGTGGATCAGAAGGATCTTCCCTGCGTTTGGGAGGCCCTGGTGTCAGCGGGAAAAGATGGGGGCCTTCTCCCCGTCGGCTTTGGGTCACGCGATACGCTCCGTCTTGAAGCCGGCATGCCCTTGTACGGTCATGATTTAAAGGATGACACGACGCCGCTTGAGGCCGGACTCGGGTGGGCGGTGGATTTAAGCAAGCCTTCCTTTATAGGGCGCGATGCCCTTGCCAAGCAAAAAGAAAACGGGGTGAAACGCAAGCTGGTCGGATTTGAAATGATCGAGCGCGGGATCCCTCGTCAGGATTATGAAATCCAAAAAAAGGGACGCGCTATCGGAAAGGTGACGAGCGGGAGTTTTTCACCCACCCTCAAGAAAAATATCGGGATGGGGTACGTTGCCGTGGATGTGGCGGCTCTTGGAAATGAAATCGAAATCATCGTCAGAGATCATTCTTTGAAGGCAAAAATTGTGAAATTGCCATTTTATAAGAGACAGAAATCATAAGGAGAATGGATCATGAATTTCCCCAAAGAATGTTGCTACACCAAATCCCACGAATGGGCGCGTCTGGATGGAAACCGCTTGAAAGTCGGCATCACCGATTACGCCCAGAAGGAAATATCGGATGTTGTCTTTGTTGAACTGCCCAAGATTGGGCGGGCGGGCCAGCAAGGCAAACCCATTGCAGTTGTCGAGTCCGTGAAGGCGGCCTTTGATATCTATGCCCCCATGTCGGGGCAGATTATGAAGGCCAATAACGCCCTTGAGACTAACCCCGCGCTCGTGAATCAGGATTGCTACGGGGACGGCTGGTTTTTTGAGATGGAAATCACAAATGCGGCCGAGTGGAGTAACCTCATGACCGCAGAGGCGTATGAGTCACACCTTAAACAGGAAATAAAGTAGGGGCGGACCCGTGTGTCCGCCCGTTTGACCACGGGCCGACACGCAGGTCGGCCCCTACGATGGTTGACGCTTAATGCACTATCACCCCTTAACTAAAAACGATAAAGAGGTTATGCTGAAGGAAATCGGCGTTTCCTCCTTTGAAGACCTTCTGAAAGGAGTTCCGCGCGAACTTCGCAACCCCAAAATTGATTTGCCGGATGGATTGAGCGAGCTTGAAATCCAATCACTCCTAAGCAAGCTTGGCGCTAAAAATGCCCATTCCAAGACCCATCTCTCCTTTCTGGGGGGCGGGAGCTACGAGCATTTCATTCCCGCTGCCGTGGCTCAGATCACGGGCCGACACGAGTTTTACACGGCCTACACCCCCTACCAGCCGGAGGCCTCACAGGGAACTCTTCAGGCGATTTACGAATATCAAAGTTTGATCACCGAGCTGACGGGCCTCGATGTTTCCAATGCCTCGCATTATGACGGGGCCACCAGCATGGCGGAGGCGGCCCTGCTTGCGCTTCGGCATACGGATCGCACAAAAATCTTAGTGGCCCAAGCCATTCACCCCCATTACCGCCGCGTTCTCAAAACTTATTTGGAGGGCACGCCCTACTCTGTGGAGGAGTTTCATTTTTCAAAAGACGGCTCCTTTGATCGCGAGAAATTTTCCTCCCTCATCTCAAAGGAAACGGCGGGGGCCATTTTTCAAAGCCCGAATTTTTTAGGCGTGGTGGAAAATCTTGAAGGGGTGAGCGAGGAACTTCACCGCGCGGGCGCGCTTTTAATCATGGCCTCTCATCCCTTGTCGCTCGCGGTTTTAAAATCACCCGGGGAATGGGGGGTGGACGTGGCCGTGGGAGAAGGCCAGCCGCTCGGGATCCCGCCTCAATTCGGCGGCCCTTATTTGGGCTATTTTGCCGCAACGCGAGCCCTCATGCGCAGGATCCCGGGCCGCCTCGCGGGTCTTACTGTGGACTCCGAAGGCAAGCGGGCGTTTTGTTTGACGCTCCAGGCCCGCGAACAGCATATCCGCCGCGAGCGGGCGGCCTCTAATATATGTACGAACCAGGCCCTTTGCGCCCTGGCCGCCTGTGTTTACATGACGCTTCTCGGAAAACAGGGAATGTTTGAGGTGGGCGAGATTAATATGGACCGGGCCTATTATTTAAGAGAAAAGATTTCGAGGCTGAAGGGATTTCAGGTCGAGATGGGCGTCACCCTTTTTAATGAATTCAAGGTCCGTTCCGAGAAACCCTTTGCTCACGTTCAGGAAAAATTGCTGGGTGAGCAGATCTTTGCCGGGATCGACCTTGCGCAATTTTATCCGGAAATGAAAAATGAATTTCTGCTCTGCGCGACGGAAACGAAAACAAAAGAGGACCTCGATCGATTCGTGGAGGCGCTTTCCCGATGCTAGCCAACCCAGACAGCCGCCTCAGCTTTGAAAAGAGTCAGAGCGGCAGACGCGGTGCCAAGCTCCCGGCCTCGCGCTATTACGGAAAAAAAATTCTAGAGGCCATTCCGGAAAACCTGCGCCGCAAGCGCCCGCTCTTGTTTCCGGAGCTTACGGAGCCCGAAATTGTGCGGCATTTCGTCAATCTCTCTAAAAAGAATTTTTCCATCGATACCCATTTTTATCCGCTGGGGAGCTGTTCCATGAAATACAACCCCAAGATCAACGAATGGGCGGCGGCCCTTGACCGCTTTGCATCGGTGCACCCCATGCAGCCGGAATCTCTCTCGCAGGGCATCCTTCAGGTGATTTATGAGCTGGAGGAGGCGCTTAAAACGATTACGGGCATGGATCGATTTACGCTTCAGCCGGCGGCTGGGGCGCATGGAGAGTTGACGGGGATGATGCTGGTGCGCGCCTACCACGCAGCGAAGGGCGACACCAAACGCCGCAAGGTCCTTGTCCCGGATTCAAGCCACGGAACCAATCCTGCCAGCGCGGCCCTTTTTGGTTACCACGTGATCGAGTTAAAATCAAACGCGCGGGGGCGGGTCGATGTTGATGTCCTGGAAGAACACTTGGATGACGAGACAGCCTGCCTGATGCTCACGAATCCCAATACCCTTGGCCTCTTTGAGGAAGATATTCTGAAAGTTACCAAGCGCGTGCATGAAAAGGGGGCCCTTCTTTATTATGACGGGGCAAATCTAAACGCCCTTTTGGGCATTGCCCGGCCGGGCGACATGGGGTTTGATATTATGCATATTAATCTTCACAAGACCTTTTCCACGCCGCATGGCGGCGGGGGACCCGGCTCCGGCCCGGTGGGTGTGAAGGAGAGGCTGATCCCTTTTCTTCCCGTGCCGCTGGTGGAGAAGCGGGGAGCGGAGTACCGCATGATTTATCATGTCGAGCGCTCCATCGGCCGCGTGAAATCATTCTTTGGCAACGTGGGCATGCTCTTAAGGGCCTTTGTCTACATCAAGACGCTCGGCCTTCCGGGCTTGAAGCAGGTGAGTGAGGACGCCATTTTAAATGCCAATTATTTAAAAGAGAAACTCAAAAAATATTTTCAATTGGCCGTGGACGAACCCTGCATGCATGAGTTTGTACTGACCCTGAAGCAGGCGGCGGCAAGCGGGGTCCATGCCGGGGATGTCGGAAAAAGGCTGCTTGATTTCGGGATTCACGCCCCTACCGTGCACTTTCCCTTGGTGGTGGAAGAGGCCCTGATGATCGAGCCCACGGAAACGGAGTGCAAAGAAACGCTCGATCACTTCATCGAAGTGATGGGTGAAATTGCGAAGGAAATTGCCGAGGATCCTGAGAAGGTGAAGCGGGCCCCTCATACGCTTCCCATCCGGCGGCCCGATGAAGTCCTTGCCGCACGCAAACCCATTCTTTCTTATCGCGATCAGGTCCGCGAAAGAATTCTCGCCGCCGAAGGCGTGCCGGCAAACTGAAAAAAAGAAGATCAGAATATCAGAGAATCAGAGCGAGAGTTTAGAGGAGCAGAAAAATAAAATGAAAAAGAAAGAACTGACGGCTATTCATTTTCCGTTATTCTATTTTCTGAAATCTCATTCTGATATTCTGATGCTCTGATATTTTCTATGCCGTCTTGGAATCTTCTTCCCACGATTTCCGCTCCTATGCCGTTTCAAATGGCTCTCGATGAAATTTTATTCAGCAGAAGGTGCCAGGCACTAGAATTCGACACCCGTCACCCGACACCCGTCACCCGAAACTCACCACCCATTTTACGTTTTTATTTCTCCTCCGAACCCTGGATAACGGTGGGGTACTCCTATAAAACAGGTTTCGGGTGCCAGGTGCCAGATGTTGGGTTTCAGGTATCGGTTACCCGTCGCCTGCCCTTCTGTAAACGCATCACAGGCGGGGGTGTTGTCCGCCACGGTAACGACCTTATGTTTTCTCTTTTTGCCGCCAAAGAGGACGACGAATCCTTCGGTTCTATAAGAAAAAGTTATTGGAAAATTCACGAAGCCCTCAAAGCGGCCTTAGAGTTCCTCAACTTTAAGCCCCGATTCTATCGCTGCGATGAAAATTTACCCAAAGGATCCGACTGCTTTCAATTTCCCATTGCCACCGACCTTGCGCTTGACGGCGAAAAAATTGCGGGCGGCGCTCAGAAGCGCTCCGCCGGAGGGATGCTGCACGAAGAATCCATTCGGCTCATGAAAGGGATGGATGCAGAGCGGTTGATGCCTGCCTTGAAAAGGGCATTTGAGAAAGTCTTCAGGGTGGAAATCGTCGAAGTGGATTTGGATCCGGAAATATTGGCGGAGGCGGAAAAAATTGCGGCAGCCGGCGGCCCTTACAATGCTGATGGCAATGCCGATGGGGCCGGGCCCCTACCTGGCCCCGTTACGATGGGCCCCGTTACGATGGTTCATTGAGGCGTTATGAAAGAACTGGAAAAATTTCTCGATAAGATTGAAAAGCTGCTCGCGGACAATCCCCAGTTTAAATTTGAGGCCTACAGCTTTGTGATGGCGGGGCTTCACCATTCCGTTTCCAAACTCCCCAAGGCGCGGCACGTCACAGGCCGCGAACTTTTAGAGGGCATTCGCGAATACGGCCTGGAACAATTTGGTCCGCTCGCCCGTACGGTCTTTAATTATTGGGGGATTCAAGTGACAGAAGATTTCGGAAAAATTGTCTTCGCCCTTGTGGATGCCGGGATCTTGCGCAAGCAGCCGGAAGATCAATTGGAAGAATTTAAGGATGTGTACGATTTCAAAGAAGCGTTTGATGACGGGTATAAGATAAAGGACGAATAACGTTGTAGGGGCCGACCCGCGTGTCGGCCCGCCATCGAACAACGGGCGGACACATGGGTCCGCCCCCTACGTTGATTACAATGAATCCCATTCTCTCCAATCTAAATCCAACGCAGCTTCAGGCCGTGACCTGGCCCGCGGCGCCGCTCCTTGTCCTGGCCGGCGCAGGCAGCGGCAAGACGAGGATCCTCACGCGCCGCATCGCCCACGTTATTTCACAGGGGGTGCCTCCCTTTCATATCTTAGGTGTCACTTTTACCAATAAGGCAGCCCAGGAGATGCGCTCGCGCGTTGAAAAGCTGGTGAGGCAGGCGGTTTGGGTGAGCACGTTTCACTCCACTTGTCTTCGCATGCTGCGCCAAGATGGGAGCGCCATCGGGATCGATCGAAATTTCACGATCTACGACGAGCATGACCAGCTTATCCTCATCCGCGAGTGTATTCAGGAGCTGAAAATGAATGAAAAGCAGGTTCATCCCAAGGGAGTGCGCGAGCGTATTCAGCGCGCCAAGGACGTCTTAATCACTCCCTTTCAATACGCAGAGAAGGGGATGGGCCTCTATGAAGATCAAGTGGCTAAGGTCTATCTGCTTTACGAAGAAAGGCTTGTCAAGTTAAAGGCCCTCGATTTTGGCGATCTTATTATGAAAACCGTGGCGCTCTTTGACCGCGCGCCGAAAGCGCTCCGGAGCTGGCAGGATAGGTTCCATCACATCTTAATTGATGAGTACCAGGACACCAATCACGCGCAGTACCGTTTCGTCAAGCTCCTTGCCCAGGCCCACCGCAAGATCACGGTAGTGGGCGATCCCGACCAATCGATCTATGCCTGGCGGGGCGCGGATATTCGAAACATCCTCAACTTTGAAAAAGATTATCCGGAGGCGGGTGTGATCCGCATGGAGCAAAACTACCGCTCCACTCCCGTCATCCTTCAGGCAGCCAATGAACTTATCCAGCGCAACGAGCAAAGAAAGCCCAAGGTCCTTTGGACAGAGCGCAAAGAAGGGGAGAAGATCGCGCTCTTTCAAGCGCAGGATGAAAAGGAAGAAGCCGCCTATGTGGTGCGCGAGATTGTGAATTATTGTGCCCAAGGGAAAACCCTGGCCGACCAGGTCGTCTTCTACCGCATGCACGCCCAGTCGCGCGTCTTAGAAGATCATCTTCGCCGCGCCAAGATTCCTTATAAGATCGTGGGCGGGATCCGATTTTACGATCGCAAGGAAATCAAGGATATTGTTGCTTACTTGCGAGCCGCAGCTTATCCGCATGACGATATCAGCCTGAAGCGCATTCTGAACGTGCCCTCGAGGGGGATCGGAAAGAAGACGATCGAAACCCTGGAAGAAATCGCCCAGAAAAATCAGTGGGGTTTTGATGAGACGTTAAAAGCCGTAGGGGCATTGCAAAACCTAAAGGGGCCAGGCACCGAAGTTCGGTGCCTGGCCCCATCAGCATTGGGTCCGAAGGCGCAAAAATCCATTGCAGATTTTTATCGGATGATAACCGCGTTCCGGAGTGCGGTCGGCGTTGCCGGGGCCGCCCCTTCCGTTTCCGATCTTGTCACATTCATTCTCGAAAAAACCGGTTACGTGGCAGCGCTTGAGGCGGAGAAATCCATCGAGGCGCAAGCGCGCCTCGAAAACATCCAAGAATTTTTCAGCGTGATCAGTGATTGGGAGGAGACGGTACCGGTTACGGATGTAGGGGCGCCCCTTGTGGGCGCCCAAATCGTCGGCACATCCGGTACACGGACGGACGAATCCGATACGCGGGCGGGCGCAAGGCCCGCCCCTACAACCGGATTGCGCGTCTTCCTCGAATCGATTTCCCTTATGACCGACCTCGACACCTGGGACAATGGAACAAACGTTTTAACCCTTATGACTTTTCACACCGCCAAGGGCCTCGAATTCCCAATCGTTTTCATGGTAGGTATGGAAGAAGGGATATTTCCTCATGTCAATGTGTTGAATGGGAGCAGGGGCGACTCGGCGAGTCGCCCGTACAACCAGATCGGAACGGATGATGAATTAGAAGAAGAGCGCCGGCTGTGCTACGTCGGCATGACGCGCGCTAAGGATAAACTGCACCTTACCTATGCTCAATCCCGCCTGCTTTATGGCTCCTACGAACAAAATTTACCCTCGCGCTTTCTCTCTGAAATTTCTTCCTCACTCTTGCAAGAGCAATCTATTTCAATTAAGAGCACAGACGCCCAGCATGACGATGATCTGATCATTGATTACGATCATGATGAAGTAAAGCGCCGTATCTTATTTGATTAGAGCAAGTTATATCATTTACTTCCTTCCCTTGTAATTCTCCAAACAAGCGTGTATCTTTTAAATGTATATAAAACAATTTCAAAAGTCTTATGCCAAACGAGAGTACAAAACTCAAGAAAATTGTTTCGGCGGGGACCCTTTTCTTTTTCCTCGTCTCTCAAGTTTCTTACGCCTCACCGGCGGGCGTTATGTCGCTTACTGGAGAGCCGGAGACGCCCGGTTTCCTTCAAATCGATATCCCTCCCGAGCTTGCGTCCATCGAAGAAATTTATGAGGCCCCGCCCAAGGCCGATCCTCAGTTAGTCCTGCACGTTCAAAACGCCCACGGCAATTACGAAGCCCAAGTTCAAATCAAAAAACTTCTCGCCTACCTGCACGAAAAATACGGATTTAATCTTCTGTTTGTGGAAGGCGCGGCGGAAAAGCTGAATCCTGAACTTTTAAAGCTTTTCCCCACAAAAGAGCGAAACCTTGAACTGGCCGATTACCTTGCCAAGCGGGGCGAACTGACAGGAGTGGAATACTTCCTCATGGATGCCCCGAACACGATCGAGGCGATTGGCATCGAAAATCCTGAGCTTTACCGCGAAGATTACAAGCTTTTCCGCGAGGTCTATCGCGCCAAATCCGAAACGGATCAATTTCTTTCAGGTCTGGAGGCACGCCTCGAGCGGCTCTCGTCCCGATTTTTATCGCACGACACGCGCCGCCTTCTTTCAGAGTGGAGGAAATTTCACAGCGGGCACCGCGATTTTCTCCCCTTTGTCAAAAACCTGGCCGCCGACGCCAAAAAGACCCTGGGGCTTGATCTCGAAAGCCTTTTTTCACAAATCGAGTGGCCCCAGATCACACGGCTTCTGGTCCTGCAATCGATGGAGCCGGAGCTTAACCGCGAAAAGGCCGTCCAAGAACGCGGTCAATTAATCGAATTCTTAAAATCCAAGGGGATCTCCAAGCAGCTTATTTCCGATGTGGAGCGCTTGGAAGATAAGCGCATCAACGTGGTGAGCCTTAAAAAGGGGGAGAGCGCCAAAAACGATCTGCCGCGCTATCTCCTTGAGCGCCTCGCTGATGAAGCAGGGCCCAAGGGATTTTATTTTCACGATTACCCCGCCTTCAGTCTTTATGCGGGTTATCTCATCTTGCAAAGCGAGCTTGAATCAAAATCGCTTTTTGACGAAATCGAGCGGCTTTTTGAGAGGATCCTAAACGAGCTCGCCTTAAGAGAGCGTGAGAAAAATTTACTCGAGCTCTTCCGCGATCTCGAGCTCTCGCGCCAGCTCCTGCATCTTGAGCTCTCCCGCAAAGACTGGGCGCGCGCCTTCTACCGCAAGGACTGGATTGAGCCCCAGGCGCTCGTCACCCGCGCCTCGGCCATTGAAGATGAAATGAAGCTCGAGATGCTGCAGGAGGGTGCGTCCGGGGAGCGATCGCAGGCGCCGCCAAGCGAGGCCGACTCCAAAATGATCGAGGTCTTTCAAAAGGCCTTCCTCTTTTATGATTATGCGCAGCAGCGTGAAATGGCCTTCTATGAAAAGCTCCAGGCCGAGATGGGTTCACGCAAGGCCGAGAAGGCGGTCCTCGTCACAGGCGGTTTCCACACCGAAGGCCTCTCGGACATCTTCCGCGAAAAGGGGATCAATTACGGTATCTTAACGCCGCGCCTCACCGAGAAGGCCGAGAACTCAGGCTACCTCGCCACCATGATGGAGGAGCAGCCCACCCTCTTCGACCTCGCTACGATTGAAATGGTGAATAGGCTACAGTCAATCGCCGCAATGAAAACGCTTGGTGTCAATGGAGAAAAGGATATTAAAAGTGCCCTCAGCGCCGTTGTGGATATCATCCAATCTAAGGTTAAAGATCCCACAGAATTGGCAAAAATTTTAAATCATCTTTTAAGTGCCGCCTACTTTAAGGATCGTAGTGCAGCACTCAATATTATGAAGTCCCAAAATAGAAATGCTTACCGGGTGACGATTGAATTGCCCGGAGACAACGATGCGTACAGTTTTGAACTTTGGCAGGATGGTAATGGCAATGTCGCAGCTGTAAATTTTAAGAAAGCATATCTTAACTCACCCAGAGCAACCCCGGGACAAACGGTCGTTGAGGAAACGATTGGCGGAGTGAAGGTAACTCTGGGAAAACTTGATCCGACGATAGACCTTGCAAACCGGGCCACGGCTGCGGCCCAAGCTGAATCCCGCCAACCTCCTACCGCTCCTGTTTCAACCCAGCTTGCTGGAATGCGATCCCGAGCCGAGACGAGGGTGCAAGATGATGGAATTTTACCGCAAGACAAGTCACTTCGAGTGCAAGGACTCGAACGCAGGCGTCTTGATCTATATGCAGCGCCTGAGCGGGGAATTATAGGTGCGATCAATCAGTGGCTCAACCCCCGCAAAAATCGGAGGGTCAGCGACACGAACGGTCTTGGGGATTTTCTACACTCCATCATCCCCCGAATACCGGATGCCATTGACGTTCAAATTATCCGGCTTGAATGGCAATTAAACGGTTTCTTCCGCCACACAAGAGAAATCACCCTTCCTCGTGAATTTGACGGGCCCGGGAAATCCCGTGCCGAGGCCCGTGCAGGACGCGCCGAGGTGAGGGGGAAATCTGAGAAGCAATCTCTGCTCAGTATTTTTATGGGTTTGCTCAACCGAGATCCTAGAGTCAGAGGCGTTGCTTGGAAGGCCATCCTTTTGATGGAAATCCAGGCGGGAATTTTTCTTATTTCAACCAGGTCGCTAGAAGTTGCCGCTTGGGTCGGAGCTTTTGTGGGGGCGCTTGGCTTATTCGTAGGTCTTAGCCCGATGCTTCAGACAGCTTTTCAGCAATATCGAGCAGCGAATGTCGAACCAAAAAGTATGTTGCTGGGATTCTTGGACTTGGGAAAAAGATCAGAAGGATTAGGCCCAGGCTCAAGTTCAAGGAGTCTTCCTCCACCGCGAAGCGCGATCTTGGAAAATATTATTCTTCATTCGATCGAGCTCATTGAATGGGTTTATCCGGAACCTTCTCCGCGAATCACGAGAATCTTAGACAAGTTACATCAGGTCGGAGAAAATTTTCGCGACACAAGAGAACAATCTTCTCCCGTCTCTGACAAACGAGCAGTGGTGGGAGGTCGCGCGATCCCACGTTCGGAGATGCGAAGTGCGGGAAATACGCAAAATCCTGTATTGGCGGCATGGTGGATTTCAATCAATAAGGTTGTAGCCGCCCTAGCGGATCTACTTGCCTCTAAAAAGGTATTAGAAGCAAAAAAGCGAGAAACTGCTGTCGCGGTTGAAAAGATTAAAGTTGACAATCAAGGAACGCTCATATCAAGCCAAACTCTAGAAATTTTGGGTCGGCAGAAAGTTAAGGGCGGTTATAGAAAAATATCTATTCTCATTGATGACGCGGGAACCATTCGAAATGTGTTGAACACAGAACCAGATCCCGCGACATTGGAAGAGGGAATGTCGAAAGGTGTTCGCTTCATGATCAAGGTACAAAGAAATATTGAGGGAACAGATGATGACCGCTATCTCTATTCAGCCCCGACATTCAACACTGACGTACCGGAGCCTCTTAAGGCAATCCTCCAAGAAAGCATCGAAAGAGCAAATCAACAATTAAAAGCTCAGCGCGATGAAGCCATAAAACAAAATAAGGATCAATTCCTTTCAGAGGAGTTCAAAGATGCCCTTCATCAAAGCGCAGAGTATGTTCCTCCGCTTCAAAATGAAAAATCAAAACTAAAAATTGTTCGCGGGTTTATTAATCCTTACACTCATCAAATTGAAGGATTTCTTGGAATTGATTCTGAAACAGCAGGGGTTCGCACAGATATTGAAGAGAAGGTTAGAAGAAAATGGCTTGAGCTTTTACTTGAGCTCTCATTGGATCGTGATCAGGAAGCAATTCGAGAGAAATTATCAAAAGAATCTCTGGGTTACAGCGCAGATAAAATTGGACAAATAATGGATGGTGTCTTTGGCCAGGATGAAATCGACCAGTTGCAGCAGGCCTTGGGCAAGAAATTAGATTCCTTTTTGACTTATGTCGAGGTGAATGAAGCAAATAAGGCAGAAATTATAACTGATTTGTCCCCCGTTGCAGAGCTTCTGAATAAAGTTTCACGTCCCACGCGAGGGATTCTGTTTGAGAGTATTCAATCGGCTCGCGAAACGGTTAAAGAACGCCGCAAGAGCTCCGAATTGATTAATCGAGGAATCGTTTTAATCATGAAATCAGCTGAAGAGAACACGGGTGAAGCAGACGTGAAATTGGGCCAATTTTTAAGATGGATTGATGCAAAACTTAAAGCGAAAGATCCGCTCGGGGCCGAAGCTTTTCAAGCCGTTCGAACCGGCATTCCTTCCGCTGTTCAGTCTCAGCTTCTCGTAAAACTTCTCGAAAGTGTTGAG
Organism: uncultured bacterium; assembly: GCA_964373045.1. Classification (GTDB taxonomy): domain Bacteria; phylum Omnitrophota; class Omnitrophia; order Omnitrophales; family Aquincolibacteriaceae; genus CAYJSI01. The sequence goes on along the minus strand of CAYJSI010000008.1, from coordinate 6,378 downwards.
CGCAAAATAAAGCGCGCCGCTCGCCCCAATGTTCAAAAAGAACAAGCCGAGAATGAAATTAAAAATGCTAAAGGATTAATCAAAGACATTAGCCTTCTCGCCCCTACCGCCCAATTTTTCTCCATCGAGCGGATTTTATTTTTGAGTGATCAGTTGGGGCTCCAACTGAACAATGAACAAAAACAAGTCCTTCAAGCCAAAAGAGAAGCGCCCATATCTCCCAGGGGAGAGGATTTGGATGAGGTGAGAAATCCTGATGAACAAATTCAGTTTGCGGCGCAGATTGTAAGAAATCTTTATCCTCAAAATGAATATTTAGAAGCCGAAGCTCACGCAGCCGGGGATTTTATTAAGCAGCATCTTGTAGAACTTCCTGGCGGAAAAAAGAACATGATGCTGCTGGCAGGAGCAACTGGAATGACACCGTCCGACCTCCCTTCAATATTGCGTGTCATGTTTGACCACGGAATCGGTGCGGAGTTTTTTCTGCAGGTTTATCAAAGAGCCCTTGAGCAGGGTGTTCAGGAAATTCCAGAAGCAAGAGAAGCACTTCTTCAGGCTCAAAAGTTTGAAGCAGAGAAGCATTTACTTCGGGCCTGGGCGCTTTACTCCCGGGCATTGTTTTTAGGTTACAGGGAAGCTGAAGAAGATACTCAGCGCGTAAAAAGTAAATGGCTCGCGTCCTTACAGGCGGCGGGTTTCAAAGGAAGAAAAAATAAGGATGGAACCGTGACCTACGGGGACTTGAGAGCTTCTGAGGGCCTGGAACAATTTTTAAATTATTTTATTCCCATAAAAAATAGATTTCCCATAGAAGTGAGGACACGGTTTTTAGGATTTGCTCATGCGATCGTGTTCCATGGGGATCTTTACGCAAACGTCTCATTTGATCAGGAGGGAAATTTGCTTGGGATCGCGACGAAGTTAAAACCCCTTCTCAGTCAGCGCGTTGAAGATGTGAAGATTTCATTAAGTCCCGGGGGAGACAAAATGATCCTGAGCGGAACCTGGAAAGGTTACGAAGTCGAAAGAGCGGAAGTTTTTATGTCGGCGGAGGGGGAAGTTCAATATGAAATGGGCGGTTTCGATGCTGTCAATGAAAACTTAGCAAAAATTCCGCCGGATCCCGAGACCCTTCGCGTAGCCCATGAAGCGGCCGGTCAATTATTGGAAAAAGGTTTTGATGCCGAACCCGTGGCTGAAATCATGGGATTTTATTCAGATCCTTTAAGCGTGTGGTCCACTCCAAGCAAAGCATTGTCTCCTCGAGGATTCCAAACCCTTCAGGAATTAAGAACATTTTTTCTGAGTAAAAAAGAAGAGCTTTATTCTGATCGCTACACAAGTCGTTTATCCCGCGTGGTTTGGGAAGAGATGAGAAAGACAAAGCCGGGCCGCAGCCTGGAAGAGCTTGTTAGAAGTCTATCCGATGCTGACCCAGATCAAAGACGAATGGCTTTGACCGCGCTTACTTACAATTATGGAAAAGAAGCGTTTCCCGCCGTTCCTGCTGTGATCAAGCTATTGCATGAGGGTGGCTATTCCACAACGATTATGGATTTTTTTGAAGTTGATGCCGCGCTTGCCCAGCCGGCCATGAACGATCTCATCCTTCTTTTGCGTACAAAAGAAGCTTATCTGGTAGTTCCCGTGTTGGAACGTTATTTACCTGAGAAAACCTTGGTGGAACATATTTTAGAGAGTCTACCCCATGCTTCTAACAAAGAGCATCAGGGATACCTCCTTCGTATATTGAAGAAGCATCCCTCTCAAGCGCAGATCATTCTTCCTACCGCGAAAAAATTCAGGAACAGCATCCGAGATAAAAGGTCACAGCCTTTTAAGGATGCCTCAGATTTGATCGAAACTCTTGAAGGCCAATCCCCCGCCACAAAGACGGCGGGCAAGCGCTCCGAGGTGCGGGGAGCGACAACAGAAGCCGCTCCGTCTGGCACCGGGTTCTTCAGAAAAAGGGCTCAAACACCAGAAGCGTTAGCTGAAATTAGCCGACTCGCAGGCGATCTTCATTTGCCGATAAATGGAACGATAGAAGAAAATTTTCTCTCTCTTAATGGAGCACAACAAGCCCTAACGAATATGCTCGGTGAGTATTTAGCGCCCACCGAACGAGTTGAAAAATTGTTTGTCGCTATAGTCAAGGCGTTTCAAGATATCCGTCGCCGAGGAGGCGGAACAGACCATCACCGGGAAAAGGTAATTGCAAGATATCATGATGAGCAGCATTCCGCCGAAGTGGCATTGGGAGGTATACGTTTCTTGATTTCACCGAGCGCTTCTAAGCCTGGAACCTCCGTTGTTTCTAATCCCAGGATATTGGAGTTGGCTGCGTTGGCCGCTATTCTTCATGATGCCGGAACGATTGATTTGTTGGGTATTGAACAATTATCGTTTGTCAATTCTCAAGGGGAAACCCAACACGTCAATATTCAAAGGTACCCCTTCCACGAGGTGTTGGGGATTGGCGGCGAAATAAGCGACGAACTCTTAAAAGGTATGCTGGTGAATGCAGGAGCTCCTAAGGATATCGTCGAAGGACCCTCGGGGAAGGCTCTGGTTGAGAGTGCACGAACCTGGATCCAAAACTATCCTTTTAGCGCACAGAAGCTCTTTGATAAAGCGGGGGTTAAAGTGGCGCCCCGGGAACTAGAGATCATTCAGATTTTGATCGAATTCACAAAATTTGGGGATGTGAAAAGAGCTGACGGTACAACTCTTGAAGAAGGGAAAAATGCAAGCTCCGAGGAGCAAACGAAACGCCTTCGTGATCGTTTGATTAAAGCTGGGATCGAGGAAGAAGGAGAGATTCGGGACATTTTGAATGCCGGAGCTGCCATTGCCGCTGCTGATTTGATCACAGCGGTTGAATCGTATTCGACGAAACCTCTGGATGAGAACCGGGATGCAAAAAATTATTTTCAAATGATAGCAGACCTATATGAAGAGGGAGCGCTTGGTTTCTACGATAAAAAACCAGTCCCCATCTTTGAGGCATTCAAAGGGACGGCTTATTTTCTCACCAACGTGGTGAACCCGCGGCTTTCGGGTTACGCCGCAAGGCTGGGATTTACCGAAGCGAATGGATATTCGCTTCCAGAGTTTGAGAAAAGATTTTCGCCTACCCAAAATGGAGAAATTTTTATTCAGTTCGCAATGAAGGTGGGTCAGATTTATGACGAAGCCCTCAAAGCAGGTCTAAGCGATGAAAATAAAGAAATTCTGAAAAGAATTTTTAAAGCCTTTGGATTTTCTAACATAAGGATTGACCAATATATCAATCAGTTGGCCGCCGCATCTTTTTCCAACCGCTCCGAGATGCGACGGGACGACCGCTCGGCGTCCCGCGCAGCCGTCCTTGGCCTAAAGGCCGAGGTGGGACGTGCGCCGGAATTGAAACTTGATGGTCTAACAACTTTCTTTTCGGATAAAAGGTTTGTCCGGGATTTTATCGCTAAAACTATTTCTCAGCAAAGCTGGGCGTCTCTACACGCGGGTAAGAGCAACAAAGTGATGCTCACGATCCAAGCCAGCCAAGCCAGCGAAAAATCAGAGACATTGTCTTTTGATGCCTCAAGGACGCCTCAAAATATTAGCGACTCTATCCAAGCGGCTTTGGAAAAAGTGGAAGCGGATCAAAACTACTCGCCTGTGTTCTGGATGCTTTTACCGGCAGGAGATGGCTGGAGACTTGTTGCTACCCTAGAAAAACCTGATCACGTTTTATCGACCATTGCTAGCATGATTTTCTGGCAATTCCAATTGCAGCCGGAGCAGGGGGCGGAGGAACTTGTCATTACCGGGTACTTGGACGGAAGGTTAAACCCGGAAGCCGCAGAAAAGGAGTTGATGCATTCCAAAGGCCGCATGGACGGCCCGGAAGTGAGAACGCGTGATCAGGTCCGAGAAATTTTATCCGCCGCCGATGCTTTGAAAGCAAAATATTTAGAGCCTACTAAAGCGCTGTCGGGGGATGTGGGTTCCGCCGCGGCTGTAAGTCAGTCCCAAGCACCGCGAGAATCTTTTCAATGGAGTTCGTATCTGGGGTTGGATCTCCTGAAGCCGGGCAAAGACCCGGCAAAGTATCAGGCACATATTTCTGGACTAAGCGCAAAGTTAGCTTTGATAGGCGAATATACTTGGCTCTATTCTCGTGAGCCCAGCATCCAAGGCGCTGTTGCACAAGAATTGAATGGCATCAGGACTCAGCTTCAGGCAGTTGTGCGAGAATGGTTGAATGAGGGCGAACTGGTTGCGCAAACTCTGAATCGGGAGGAGTTGCAGCTTGGAACCCCCCCTTATCAAGTTGAAAATGCATTGAGGCAAATCTTAACGCCTTTAAACACACCCGTTAATCGCCGGGAGTATAAAGATTTTATTGCGCTCGCTGAGCATGAGGGAATAACCGTCGAAAAAATTTATAGCGCACAGGATTATTTCGTGCGGGAAATGCACTATGAGTTTAGGGAACCTGATCCCGATTTTTTAAAGAATTTTATGGAAAACCACGGTTCATTTAAATCCCTGGATAATCTTGTCCGTGCCGCAGGGGAAAACCGGGCCGCGGTTCAAACGCTGATGCGCCTAATCGCGCGGGCATTCCTTCTCGATCTTAAAATGCTTGAGGACTCTGAACAATATGAGTCTCCGGTACGATTCAAGCCCGAGTTTCCTCATCTGGGGCAATTTGTTTTTATCACGGAATCATATTCTGCCAATTTTAGCTTGAAAGACGCCTTGGATGATATTGCGGTGTTCGTAGCGGAAAGAAATAATGTCCGGGCTCGTTTGAACCAATATGCCCATGTCATGGGGCTTAAGGAAAAAGAGCAGCTAAAGAGTTTAGGGGCAAGAGATTTAGAGAGTCGGGTGGAATGGCTTCTCAAGGCGCGCAATAGACCGATGCTTGCCGCGCAGGTTGCATTTCCTGCGCGCAGGCTTACACTTGATGACCTTCTCACCGCGGATAGAACCCTTCTGGAATGGGAGCCTGGGGTTGATCAAGCACAGCCTGATTTTGAGGCCTACAAAGAGACACTTCGCGCAATGCCCAATGCTCAAACCATTTCACTTCAGGATCTTGTTAAGCGCGCAAATGAGGAGCAGTCAAAATATTTGACCGCGATGATCATACGGACAGCATTGCTGAAGTTTAGGTTGATCGAAAAACCAGCTCCCGGACAGCCCATTCAATTAACAAGGGATATAGAGCAAAAAAGCTTGTCAACGGTCGATCTCTCCAGTTATTTTCTTTTTGAAAGAGACGTACGTTCAAAAATCAATGAAATCATGATGAAACAATTTTATTCTCTTTCTACCGCTCACCGGCGGAAGGTGGAGGCCAAATTAAAATTATGGGGCAAGGGCATTCCCTATTCTCCATTTCTGGGAGATTATTGGGTCGTGAAATTTAAAGACTGGGGATGGAGGGAACTCAATACTGACTTGTTGGATGCTTCAGCCGTCGATGGGGACGACTTGGAAAAATCTGCTTTGCGATGGGCTAAAAGAGAAATTGAATCGGTAACACTTCTGACAGGCGAACCGGCTTTTGAGGGGGCTATGGGTGATGGTTTAACAGTCGCAGAAGTTATCGCAGCCGCGAAGCGGCACCGAGATGATATTCTCCAAAATGAAAAGGACGTCTCCTCTACAGCAGCTCTTGCCCGACCAGCCTCCGCCACAAAGACGGCGGGCAAGCGCGCCGAGGTGAGAGGGAATCTTGTTGATTCGTTAGAGGAGAGCGTTAAAGCATTGGAAGCGAGAGTGACAGCCCAAGGCACTCAGAATATTCCCACGCTAGGATTTCACGGTCAGAAGCCAGGCACAAGCGGTCAGTACCATTATTTTGTATTCGAGGGCAAGAATCACATCACCAGTTTCCTGGGGCGAACCATAATGCCCCTTCCTGAATTTCAAGAGCGGCTGCAGGGAATAATGATTTACATCGCCAATTATAGTAGCCCAGACTGGAGTAAAGGTATTTTTCCGAAGATACATATCCTCACCGAAACTCCTGATTTTATAATTTCTGGGGTACCCGACGAAAAGAGTAAAACGGGAACACTCCCTCTGGAGGTTCTTGGGACCCAGGGTACCCAGAGGAAGCATTTTCGGTATTTCTATCAGACGGGAGCTGCAAGTTTTAACACGGTTCCCGCCGAAGCCATTCATGAAATTACGATTTCGAGGGCAGAGTACCAAGATATCGAAGCAAAGGCCAAAGCGCTTGCACAACCCAGCATCGGAAAGACCGAAAACCTGCTGATTACCAGTTTTGCAAATCGTTTCCTGTACAAAAAAGCCCTTGAAACAATTCTTGGTTTATCCCGCTCCGAGACGCGAGCTTACTACGATATCAAT
>CAYJSI010000007.1:59718-63844 GCA_964373045.1 uncultured bacterium | reverse complement strand
AGCGAGGTGGCACTTTTGGATGTACCTGAAGCCACGCTCAAATCCATTATCAAGGAAGATAAAACCTTCGATCGACTCATGAAACTCAAAAAGCGATTCTCAAAGCTTTTTTGAGCTGAAAATTCCCATCCTTCTGAACTTCTGATACCGCAGCTCCGTCAATTCCTTGCGCGAGATCTTCTTCAAATCTTCTAAAGCGGTCGTAACAACCTTTCGAAGATTTTCAGCCGTAGTAACAAAGTCGCGGTGAGCGCCGCCAAGCGGTTCCGGAATCACCTCGTCTACAACGCCGAGATCGAGCAGGTCCCGTGCCGTAATCTTGAGAGCCTTAGCTGCATCGGGAGCGCGTGAGGTATCTTTCCACAAAATGGCTGCACATCCTTCAGGCGATATCACAGAGTAGTAGGCATTTTCCAGGATTAAGATCCGGTCGCCGACTCCGATACCTAGCGCTCCGCCGCTTCCCCCTTCTCCGATGATCACCACTAAAATAGGCACGGTGATCTCCGCCATTTCCCTGAGATTGTAGGCAATGGCCTCGGCCTGCCCTCTTTCTTCGGCGCCAATCCCGGGATAAGCACCCGGCGTATCAATGAAGCAAAGAATTGGAATGCCGAATTTTTCAGCAAGACGCATAATACGAATCGCTTTACGATACCCTTCCGGGTGGGCGCTCCCAAAACTCCGAAGAAGGTTTTCCTTTGTATCCCTGCCCTTTTGATGACCCATCACACAAAGAGGCTGCTCACCGTTCCATTTGGCAAAACCCGCAACGATCGCCCGGTCGTCACTGAAGTGGCGGTCTCCGTGAAGCTCCACAAAATCCCGCATAAGATACCGGATATAATCCAGGGTGTAGGGTCGTAAAGGGTGGCGCGCAACCTGAACACGCTGCCAGGGCGTCAGATTATCAAAAACATCTTTTAGTGCTTTCTCCAATTTTTTTTCGGCACTTTTAATTTCGCCCGCCAAATCAATTCCCTCTTCGCTCGAGGCGCGCAATTCGTCGATCTTCTTCTCAAGCTCCACGATAGGTCGCTCGAAAGGAAGGCAGGCATCAAAAAGATTGCGCGTGCCGAGACGTATCTTTTCCTTTTTGGGTTCTTCTAAAACGGCTCCGTTTTTTTCTTTCCTTGAATTTTTTTTAGCCATGATCAGTCCGTAATGGTTACCACAGTACCGTAAGGCACAATGTCATAGAGTTTTTCGACGTCTCGATTGAGCATACGCACACAGCCTGAGGTCGATTGTTTTCCAATGGATTCGGGCTCCGTCGTCCCGTGAATCCCGTAGCCCGGATAATCAAAACCCAACCACCGGGTCCCCAAGCTATTCTCGGGATTGCCGGGTGGGATCACAATCCCGGCTGTTTTATACCAAGTGGGGTTTTCAAGCTTGGCGATAATTTTAAATTGGCCGGCAGGGGTGCCGTTCTCCATTCCGGTAGCCACCTTAAAATTTTTCAGAGGTTTTCCGTTAAGAAAAAGCGTCATTAAATTTTCCGATTTATCCACCCGAATCTTAAACTCCCCCTTAATCACTTTGAGCTTCATACCCGGAAAGATAGTATTCTTGCTTAAACCGTTACTCCTTTTGACGAGGGCCGTCGTTGTGTTATATTGCTTCGCAATTTTATAAAGGTTATCTCCTTCTTTCACGGTATAAAATTCGCTTGCCGGCGATTCAGATCGCGAGAAAAGCATTTTGATATTCAGATTTTCATATTGATCGCGAATTTTCTTTGCCTCGCCCTTGACGAGATTGGGATCTTCTAATTTTTTTTCGTACGCCTTCGCAGCCGAAAGGTATTGGCCCTCGGAAACAAGTTTCTGAGTTTGCGCAGACCAGGAATCGGCTTGAGCTAAATCGGTTCCGCTCGCCGCGAACCCACTGAGCGAAAAGTGAAGTGTCAATAAGAGGGCTAAGATGAAAATCTGCATAAGAGGTAAGCAATCATGATTCCGAGAAAGGCCCCTGCGAATACTTCCACGGGTGTGTGGCCTAAAAGCTCCTTGAGCCGCCTTTCGGGAACCTGGCCTTTGGCGTAAAGTTCATCCAGCATTTTGTTTAAAATCCTCGCCTGCCTTCCCACATTCCTTCTCACACCAGCGGCATCAAACATCGTAATAATGGTAAAGATGAACACGACGAGAAAAAGAACAGAATTAAATCCGAAATAAAGGCCGGTGACGGTGGCAAGACATGCCACGGTCGCTGAGTGTGAGCTCGGCATCCCTCCCGCGTCAAAGAGCCACCGGAAATTAAACCCTTTTTCACGTGCCGCTCCCCGGATCACTTTGGCCAATTGAGACAGAAACCAGCTTAAGAAAACCGCCAAAAAGGCCCTAGTTTCGGGAAAGGGGGGGTCGAAGGGAGTCACAAAGATAAGGAAGGCGCATCGGCTAAAGGCCTTGACAGAATCGCTATAGTATGTTTAATTATCATAAAGTAATTATCAATATTAAATAATTGTGGTGCTTCTTTAGGGCCCCCGCTCGGGAGGCATTATAGAAATTGCATTTTTAAAAAGCAAGGGGGTTTGCATCGATGATTGCAAGGGTTCAAAGCGCTGCGTGCCTTGGGATTGAGGCCTATCTTGTCCAAGTGGAGGTGGATGTCGCAAACGGCCTGCCTCAATTAACTGTGGTAGGCCTCCCCGATCCTACGGTCAAAGAGTCGAAAGAGCGGGTTCGCTCCGCCATCAAAAATAGCGGGTACCGTTTCCCGCTCGAAAAGATCACCGTTAACCTGGCCCCTGCTGATATCAAAAAAGAAGGACCGGCCTTTGATCTCCCCATCGCCTTGGGCATCCTGGTCGCAAGCGAAGTTTGTCCAGCCGATAAACTCGCGGAATTTGTTTTCTTAGGGGAACTTGCACTCGACGGCTCGCTTCGACCTTTTAAGGGCGCGATTGTCATGGCCGCCGGGCTGCATTCTAAATCTTTTATTTTGCCCTGGGAAAATGCGGAAGAGGCCGCCCTGGAAATGAACGCTAAAGTCTATCCCGCCCACAATCTGCAAGAGGTTATTGATTTCCTTCGGGGTGAAAAGGACATCAAGCCTCTTAAGAGGCAAAGGACCATCCCCAGCCGAGAAGCCGCTTCTCTCGATGCGTGCAATTTCTCGGAGGTGAGGGGTCAGCCTTTTGCCAAGCGCGCCGTCGAAATTGCCGTCTCGGGAGGACATAATCTGCTTTTTATTGGGTCGCCGGGCTCAGGGAAAACCATGCTGGCCAGGCGGATTCCCTCCATCTTGCCCCCGCCTGATTTTGAGGAGGCGGTTGAAATCACAAAAATCTACAGCGTGGCCGGACTCACGCCAAACGGCTGCCGTCTCATTCACGAGCGCCCCTTCCGCTCCCCTCATCACACCATTTCCGCCGTGGCGCTCGCAGGCGGGGGCACCTGGCCGAGGCCCGGAGAACTCTCACTTGCGCACGGAGGCGTTCTCTTCTTGGACGAATTTCCCGAATTTAGACGCGATGTCCTGGAAGCACTCCGAAGCCCCCTTGAAGAAGGGGTCATCACCATCTCCCGCGCCAAAACTCAAATCACATTTCCCTCTCGCATTATGCTGGTGGCGGCGATGAATCCGTGCCCGTGCGGATACTTGAGCGATCCCCGCAGAGGGTGCCGCTGTTCACTGGGTCAAATTCAGAAGTACCAATCGAAAATTTCAGGACCCATACTCGACCGTTTGGATCTTCATGTCGAAGTCCCGGCCCTTTCTTTCCAAACTCTCTCAAGCGACGAACGGGAGGAAAGCTCAGAACTCATCCGCGCCCGGGTATTGGAATGCCGGCAAAGGCAGGCGAGCCGTTTCAGCCATCGGCTCTTTAAGACGAACGCCTTGATGCGCCCGCGCGATATGAAGCAGTTTGCCGCACTTGATACCGATGGAAAAAAGTTGATCGAGGCGGCGATGAAGGAGCTTCGGCTCTCTGCGCGGGCTTACTATAAAATTCTTCGCATTGCCCGCACCATTGCCGATCTCGCGGGTCAAGACAACCTCGCCGCAGAACACGTCGCCGAGGCCATCCAATACCGCACCCTCGACCGCCAATGGTAAAGAAAAGGGGACAGGCTACTTTTCAGTTCGCATTGCAAAAAGCAGCCTGTCCCCTTTT
>CAYJSI010000007.1:0-59618 GCA_964373045.1 uncultured bacterium | reverse complement strand
AAAAAGCAGCCTGTCCCCTTTTTTCTTTATTTAGCGCGGCGGCGCACAAGACGACCCGTGCTATCGTAATAATAGACGTATCGTCCGCTGGCCGAGCGCTTGGAAGAGATGGCGGATGTGCTGACTGCGGTTTCGGTACCTGAAAGAATGCTCGTGGCTGAAAGCTGTGAAGATTTGCGTGTGTCACGACAGGCGCATGAACTTGAATCACCACTTTGGCTGGAGCCGAGGTAAGGTGAGAGTCATTGGCCGTATACCAAAAGAAATCTTCTCCGATAAAGCGGGAAGTAGGTTTGTAAATCATCGTTTTATTCGACGCCACCTGAAGAACGCCATGTTGAGGTTTGATGGTTATTTTGTAAGTGAGGGGATCTGACTCGGGATCGCTGCCAGAAAGGTTAATGGTAACTGATTTATCGCTCGCCACAGAAACCGTCTGAGAGTTCGCTATCGGCGCATCATTGACGGCCGTCACTGTAGTTTCTAACTAGCGCCGAGGAGGGTGTTCCGATGAGAAGAGAAATTATGGCGGGGGGAGCTGTTACTAGGAATGGTTTGAAGATTTTCCGGGCCATGGCCGATACAAGATAGAGGAAAACACAAGGATTCCATATAACCATAAAGGGGGATCTTCCATGAAAAAAACCATGTGGGTATCAATGCTTATCCTGGTCATGCTGGTTGTGCCGGCCCTGGGGTGGGCAGCAAGCCCTTGGGCATCAGGCGCCACTTACGGCGATAAGATCAGGGCCAAGGCAGATTTCGGCGCAAAAAATTTCTTGGGCGGCTGGACCGAGCTCATCACGGAACCCAAAAACGCCCCGAGAAATCCCGCCGGGCTTGCCAAGGGCATTGCCAAGGGAATTCAAAATACGCTGGTTTACACGATTGGCGGTGCGCTTCACCTCGCCACATTTGCCATCCCGCAAATCGACATCCCGATTCCGGATAACGGCGTAAGCTTCTGATTTTTAGCAGAGTCGCTGGTTAGAGAAAAAGGCGTTGGCCAAAACCAGCGCCTTTTTTATTTGGTGGCAATCAGCATCCAGGATTTGGGACGAAGCAGGATGCGGGGGCCGATGCTGAGAAAATTAATCGCTTGATGGAGTGCGTGGTGATCCCGAATCCAGGCTGCGGCTTTTAACTTCCACGTCACGGTTGCACCCCTTAATTTCTTTCGGTAGAGATAATCCTCGATAAAAGAAAAGTAGTGCATTTTGACATCTCTAAAATTGCCGCCCTTGGCTCCTTGTTTCCATTGCGGGAGGGTGTAGGCATTCTCATTGAATCCTTCGTGAATGGCCTCCTGCAAGGCCTTGCCGGACTTATCCTCAAGGAGGCCGAAGGCGCATTCATGCAGCGCAATCACACGCCCTCCCGGCCGAAGCACGCGACGAAACTCCCGGAATAACTTTCCCAAATCCTTGCAGTGATGGATCACCGAATGTGAAAAAATAATGTCGAAGGCGTCATCCTGGAAAGGCAGGGCGCTCATATCAGCGCTTAGGCGTTCAAAGTAACTATTGTCTTCTTCGAAATAGAGATCCGAGGCCATTAAGTAATTCGTGACATCCAGGGCCGCCACCTCGCAACCACGTTGCGCAAACCGCCAGGCACTCCATCCAAAACTGGCTCCCACCTCGAGCACCCTTTCACTGCCGGTGAGATTCAGCATTTGAAGCGTTTTATAAAAACGCTCGGCATTACCGGCCTGATTATCGAAGCTCCCTCCCGGCTTAAAAAAGTGGCTCCCGTCACCAGCCGGTAGAGACAAAAACAAGCCTCGAAAACGTTCGATCGTCTCGCGGTTAATGGGATGCTTTTCGCCCCCCTCCGTAACCAGATAGCCCAAGGATTCGGCGTGTTCCTTTTCATGCGCCACTTCTGCGGGCAGATGATCTCCCAGGATATTAAGAATACCCTCCTCGATGTCGTAGCTTTTCTCGCACGCGAGACATTTCACCCTTCCCTGGCGGATCTCCCGCTCGGTTTCAAGCTTCACCTCAAGACCCCAGCGGGATTTTTGACACTGAAGACATTGCAGATAAGAGAGAAGTGTTTTTCTCATACCGAAAATTTCCTCGTCTTAGGATCCCAGTGAAAAAGATTCCAATCCTTGGCCTTTCCCTGCGTGACCGAAACGACCAAGTAATCTACTCCCGGATAAGCGCTCTCGCCCTCCGGGGCCGCAATCCTGGCATCCTCTTCAGAAAAATAGGCCCCGGTATCGATGTGAGAGTGGTAGATCACGCGCACGGATTCCCCGCGGCCTCGTATTTCTTTTTGAATGGAAAGGAGCTCCTTGGGCTCAATGATGTAAGCAGTCTTGGAGGATCGAGGAAAATTTTTAAGGTCCTGTTTGTGATATTCATCTTGAACATTCCGGCAAGCGCGGAAGGTCGAAACCTTCCCGGGTTCCCCCGCCGGCCCGAAGAGGATGCCGCAGCACTCTTGAGGGTATTCCTTTTCCGCCTGCTGGATAATGGCTTGAATCATGGATTCTGGAATATCTTGGCGCTTCACTTCTGCCAAACCTGCGTGCTTAAATACTTATCCCCCCCATCGGGAAAGATGACCACGACCACTCCTTCCTTGAGATCTTTAAGCGCCTTCACAGCGCCATCAAAGGCTGCGCCGGAAGAGGGCCCCACTAGCAATCCTTCTTTCGCCGCAAGCTCCCGCGTCCACTCGTACGCAGGCTCGGTCGGAACCGTTACTTTGTGATCATGATATTTCGGCTCATAAATTTTAACAGGAACCGCTGTGTCCATATTCTTGAGCCCTTCGATGCCGTGAAACGATTCCGGCTGAACCGCAACCACCTGAATATGGGGATCCTTTTCCTTTAAAAAACGGGAAACCCCCATCACGGTTCCGCTGGTTCCCATCCCGGCCACAAGGTGCGTGATGCGGCCCTCAGTCTGCCGCCATATTTCCGGGCCGGTGCCTTCATAGTGAGCCTTCCAGTTGGAAGGATTGCTGTATTGATCCGGGAAAAAATAAGCGCCGGGATTTTTTGCCACAATCTCACGGACCAATCCGCGCGCGCCATCCGATCCTTGAAGGGGATCAGAATCAATGATTTTTGCGCCATAGGCCTCGGCCATTTTCCTGCGTTCCAGGCTGATATTACGCGGCATGACAAGCTCTACTCGAAAACCCATCACCGCACCGATCATGGCATAGGCAATCCCGGTATTGCCGGAGGTGGAATCGATCAAGGTTTGGCCCTGCCGAAATTGCCCATCCGCGATTCCATCCTTCACCATTTTGAGGGCAGGCCGATCCTTCACAGAGCCCCCGGGATTCAACCACTCCGCCTTGGCGTACCACTCAGTTCGGGAAGAAACAGGCTTGGGCAACGCGGCCTGAAGCTGAAAAAGCGGGGTATTTCCGATTCTTTCCAGAAGACGATGGGTTCCTTTTTGCGTCATAACAGCCAACATGGAGGGGCGCATTCTACCTTAAAGAGAATGTTCTTTCGAGTCATTTAGTACCATTTAGTACCATGCTTTTCTTAGGAAAAAATCTCGATCCATTGGCTTGCCGGAGTAAAATCCTTGAAAAGATAATCGGGTTGAAGCGGCTTGAGTCGTTTCATTTTTTCTTCGGTGGTAGCAATGGCAATGGTCTTGGCCCCTATTTTTTTCCCCACCGCTAGGTCATGCTCGGTATCACCAATGAGGTAAACTTCCTCGAGCTTCTCTCCAGCTTTCAAAAGTGACTTGCCGCGCTTTAAACCAATTTGTGTCAGTTCGAGCCGGTCGCTTGAATCCGAGCCAAATCCGCCAAACTGAAAATACTGCCGGATGCCTCCTCGTTCGAGTTTGCTCCAACCCGCTTCTTCAAAATTTCCCGTTGCAAGACCTAAAAGGCAATCCTTCTTTTGCGATAAATGTTGAAGTACCACCTCAACCCCGGGGACCAGCCGAAAATTGGGCGCTCGCAAGAGTTCTTCTTCGCAATAAATCAAATACTGGCGTTCAAGGCGACCGCACTCCTCACCGTTTAGTGAACGTTTCAGTGCCGCCTGCGCGAGTTCTTGAACAATACAGGGATCTGTTTTCCCATCTGGAATAAGGTTGCCCCATACGTGTTCCACCCCAAAAAATTCCGAAAAAACCCTTTCAAAGGCAATTTTCCCGGAGCCTCCCGTATAAAGAAGAGTCCCATCGATATCAAAAAGAAGGATTTTCATCGTAGTCGCTTGAATGGAATGAAAGAAAGGAAAAATTAATCCTGATGAGAGACGCCGGTCACGCCCTTGGAATTCACCCCGACAAGGACGTAAGGACTCGGCTTGCTCTCACCGGGGCGAAGGGTTCGAATGAAAAGGTCGACGGCCCCATGTTGAGAAAGCCAGCGGCTTAGATCGATGGAGGGTTCGCGTGACTCCGTGGAGGCAATCTTTTTCGCTCCATGATCTTTTTGGGTGACCGCCTCCGCTTGGTAGCGCGTGCCTTCAGCGCCGGTGAGACCTTTTTCCACTGCTAAATCGCGAAAGGTAAGAACACCTGAACGGACATCAAAATCGTCAAGCGGATTAGCTTGGCCGAACCAATAGCGAACCAGGACATCGCGCCTCTCAATCAAAACCTTCGCAATCGTATCGGCGTCTTCTGAGTTTGTATAATCGCCCGCCTTGACCATGGCATGAATATCTTCATCCGAAAAGGTATTGATAATTTTGGCGGCCCAGAATCCATCGGCGCGCGTCAGGTCCTTAAAAACGTAGTGAGGAAGCTGTATCTTAAATTTCCCAGGCTTGAAATCATTGCCAGAAAAATAACCCGCAGCCGAAGAACCTTTTATTTCCTCCCCCGCCTCCCTCCACCGCTTCTGCCAGGGCTTTTCCCACAACCCCAGGGCAAAGAGTGCCTTCGCAGAATCTCCGTAGTCCACTAAATATTCATAGGTCGTCATGGGGGGCTTGCCTTCGGAGGTGCCGGCGCCCAAGGCGCAATTGAAATCAATGAGATAATGTTTTAAGACGCTTTTTCCATTTTCATTCACCAGCATATCCAGGGTATTGCTCTCCCGAATATCATAATTGGCGAGCCAGGAAGAAAATACCTGCAGGGCCCGGATCTCGCGCCGATCTTTGTGCGGAATCGGATCGGCGGGATCATTTTTTCTTCGTCCCATGAAGCTGAAAAAGCCTTTATTCTCACCGGCAAGGATCTTGCTGGCCGAGGCCCTTAACGCGCCCTCCGGAGTCACGGGAAGTAACACAAGGTATTCCTCGAGTCTTTCTTTGGTAAATTTCTTTTTAAAGCCGGAGGTGTCATAAACCGTCGCATCCGCGGCCAATACTAATTTTTCAGGACTGAAAGTGGCGACCGTGTATTGCGGGACGTTGTAACCGATGGCGTGATAAAAGCGGCTTGCGACGACTTCCGCAGAAGTTGAAAGCTCAAGGAATTCGATGGGGTCGAATTTGAGCAAATAGTCATCCCCGTTTGAATCCTCGACAAAAAATCCGGGGTGTATGCCTTCAAATTTTCCTTTTTTAAGGGTGATGGGACTGCCTGTCTCAAGCCCATCGGTTTCTTTGTGCCCCTCTTTAAGTTCGCGCGTGGAGAGGCGGCTGCGGGCATGACGATTGGTGAAGAAGCTAGAATCCGGCACCTCATCATAAACGTTCACATTTCCCGCCCGGGCCTTCCGGTTAAAGAGCTTGCGATAAAGACGGTCAAAACGAAGGTAGCTCGTCCATTCATAATAAATATTTTGATCAAAGACATCGCGGTAAAGACCCGTCTCATTTTTCTTAAATTGAGCGCTCTCCCCCGCCGCAAGCGGAAGGGCAGCGCTCAGAATCCCAAGAAAAATAAGCGACAGCTTAAAAAGACGTGCCGGTTTTAACATAGAGGTTTGTTCCTTCATCCCCGTGGGCCGCTTCGATTAAAAACACCACCACCTTGGCGATGCTGACACGGAAGCCGCCCCCATAAGACTCGCGAAAATCCTTCATTTGAAAATCACTGAAATTGCCGAACACTTGCCCTTCATCCCAAAAGAGAACGGCATCCGTTCTTAACTCACGGTATTCCCAAATCGCATAGCGGTATTCGATATTGAAGAGAGCGGCATTTTCTCCGAAGAAGCGGTTAAAATCGTACCCGCGAAGCGCGTGGCTTAAACGCGGAGACATTCCATAGCCACCAAGCTTCGCCATCTGATGAAAGGGGACATAATGATCTTCGGCCTCATTATTGTGCTCCCCGTAAAAGTGAAAGACGCCGACCCGGCGCTCAGACCCGAGAGCCCAGTAGTGGCTTGCCTCCGCTTCGATTTTTATATAGCGGGCATCCGATCCGTATAAACCTTCATGGAAGCTAAAACCTAGTCTTTGCAGTCCCCCCAGGGTAGAATTTTCCTTATAATTACGGGTGTCGTGAGTAAACTCAGAGCCGACCGTCATGAGTTCATCACCTTGTAAACCTGAAATCTGCTGAGGAAAAAAGGTCCGGTCAATGATCCCCCGGCCGCCGTCTTCGCCGTTGGTGATGTTCACGTTATGATAGGAAAAATAAAGATCGCCATCGAAGGAAGGAATGGGATTGTAACCGATCGTGGCCCGAAGTCCCGTATCTTCCATGCGAAAGGACGTCCCTTCCCCCCTGCTGGAATCGGGACCCAGTCCGTAAAAATGCTCTTCGGGGCGATTTTCATATTGGATAAATCCGAGAGTGTAAAAAGAGGAATCGGCGATGCGCCTCAGCCCCATTTCCGAGCCGATCTCGAAATTGACGTGGTGATTCCATTGCACCCAGCCTCGAAGGGTCGCGTCCGGAAAATCCTCTTTGAGCTCCGCCAGGCGAATAAAATCCATGTCGGCCCCAATGCCAAGATTATCCACGGTCCCAAATTTCCCGTAAGGGGTCACGCCGTGGTCCACCAGGGTGTCGTACATCCACCGCAGTTTGGTATCAATCTTGTGCTTTTCAATATAGACCAAGCTCTTATCGACCGGCCAGCGGATGAATTCAAAGGGAAAGGTGAGGATTTGTGGAAGTGCCGTTTTAAAAAAGGACGGCGGCGTTTGAGGTTTTTTGAAAATGGCTGCGTATCGATCATACGAAACCTCTTGGGAAAAAACTGTCGAAAGACCGAGCAGCAGAAGAATGACGAGGAAGCCCCCCGTCTTCTGATGTCGGGTAAACCATTTTATGAAGGATAATCTCATGGAGTGGTATTTTGCCCTGTTGTCCCCGTATTGTCGACAGGAAAAGTTGCTTCCTTAAACTTCCGGCACATCCTTCACTTCCGGCAAAAGTGGCACCGGTTCCTTGAGCTTATCCTCAAGACGATTTAACTCGTTTCTCAAAAGCGTTTGAAGAAGATACCTTTTGCCATCCATCTCGATCCAGTACCTTTCGCCCGTTCTTCGAGACCCCCGTGCGATTTTTTCAAGGAAGATTTCTGCCGTCGGAATTTCTTTTTTACGCCGTACATATTTTAACCTCAAATGCATGGCCCCCCGCTTGCCGGAGTATTGAATACCATGACGAATAAAGCGGTAGGGAGAACCCCCAAGGCGGTCTAAAAGGTAGTTAATCTTCTCTTTTTCATGATCCGGGGTGTGGGGAGTTGTCTGTTGAATTCTTTGATAAGAACGAAGCGATTCAAAAGCAGGCGCCGCGCCCAAAAAAACATTTGGATCATCCAGCTTATGAGAGGGACTCACGCAGCCCCCGAAATAAAGCAAAAGAAGCACCCAAGGTGCAAGGCGCATGATTAGGCAGGACTCATCTGTTGAAGGTACTCTTGAAAAGAAAGAAGTTCGGGCAATTGATCGTGAAGGCTGAGCTCGGCCACGATAAATCGCGCGGTTAGGGTAAACCAGAGATCCGCGGACCCTATAAAACGTTTCAAGATTTCAATGACCTCAAGCTCCTTCACCCGCATGCGGTCCTTGCGGCCCAGGAGATGCTGCATTTGAATGAGCAAATCAGGGCTTAGAATATTGGCCAGGAGCTCCACGACGTGATTTTCTTCCACGCCTGGATCCACGTACTTCACGAAATTTTCGTAAATCATTTGAATCCCGTCGCGGGGATATAGAAGATGAAGCAGGCAAAATAACCGCTCCATGCTTTCATCCTGCATGGCGCGAATAGCTACGTGCAAATTTTTTTCAGAGGTCTCATCAGCATCGTTGTAATGATGAAGGTAATAGCGCTCGATCTTTTGGATGCTTTCAAGAATCCTGCCCTCTCGTTTCACTTCCTTTTTTAAAAGCCCGCGGTTAAAGTCCCACTCCCCGCCTTCATGCGTCAACCGGCAAAGGGTTTTAAGAACAGCAAAGCGCAGGGCATGATCTTGCGTCATTCTTATTGTCTTCAGGAGAAGGTCGACGTTTTCCTGGGAAGGAGCTGCCTCCAGCTCGCTGGCTTTGGTTTGAGACGTCTCACGGTCCACAATCTGCTGAATGGCTTGGCGCGTAAATTCAAGATCCCGGGAAGACTGAGAATACATAAAAGACGCCGTAGCGGCGAGCTTCCGGGCATACGAGGACGAGTGATTCATAAAGGATTGGATCTCTTCAAAGGCCTTTTCATTGTGAAGAGTGCTTAAGACATCGGTCGCGCGGCGGGGCTCTTTGGTTTTCTCGCCCCGAATGGTTCTCATGAGGTAATCACGCAGAACCCCCGCATAGGCTCCTTTCATACGCCACGCCAGGATTCCCCAAAGAGGAATTAACGTTAAAACGAGGACGCCCAGTTTTTCATCCGCAATCCCTAAAAGAGGAGCGGCAATGACAATATAAATTCCGGCTAAGCTTTTGGCGGCGCGGAAACCCAGCATATCGATAATAGGCTTGACACGATAACGTAAATCGCTTGGCAGCGGCACAAAGAGCACCTCTTTGCTCGCCTGCTGGATCGAGTAACTGATGCTTCCGTCAAAGAGCTTGAGGCAAAGGGCGGTCATTAAAACCGGCTGAAGAAAGCTGACGCTCGAGGCAAAGGCAAATCCGAGGGGAAGGATCCAAAGGGATGTGCCCACCCCGATATAACGAAGGCAAAAACCAGTAAGAAAAAACTGCATGACAAAAGAGAGGGTATTCAGAGCAGCCATAAATCCGCCGAAAAAGGCAGTCCTTTCATCGCTTCCTACAACGCTCAACTCAACCATCTTATTGAATTGGTTGTCCACAATCGTCGAAGACATTTTGGCGATAATCACAAGCCCCGCCAACATGAGAAGGTACCGGGAACTGAGAAAGGTCTTGACCACAGACCCGGTCATCCCCTGCGCCAAATGCATCTGATTTCTTGGATCGCCCGGCGAAGAGGGAGCCCCATAGGTGTCATCCTTCGGAAGCTCCTGAGAGAGGAGCCAGCTTAAAAAAGAACAAAAGCCGAGAATGACTCCTGCGACAAGAAGCAGGTCCCGCGTTTCGATCCACCGAACCGCCTGCTGGGTTAAAAGACCCCCCAGGATCCCGCCCAAGCTGCCGCCGCTAATGATCAATCCGAAAAGCCGTTTGGCCTCCATCGGATTGTAAATATCATTGGCAAGCGTCCAAAATTGTGTGGTCATGGTGATCGTAAAGGAGGCCACCCAAACGTAGAAAAGGCCGGAGAGAAAAGGGAGTTTAAAATGAAACAGCCCCCAAAAGGCGATCAGATTTCCTATAAAAAAAAGTAGGACGGAAGGATAAAGGACCCGCCTTGAAATGCGCTTCGCACACTGGACGTAAACGGCGACCACGAGGAAAAGAAAGAGGCCTTCTCCGATGTAGACATAGCGCAAATTTTGGGCGCCCAGTTCTTCTAAGAAAAGAGAACTGCGGATGGGCTTTAAGATATAGACGAGGGCAATGGTCAAAAAGAAATAAAAAAACATGAGGAGGGTCTTCGCCCGTTCCCCCGGACGGACCTCAAAGAAGGGTTTTACGATCGAGTCCAAGACTCGTGAGAAGAAGTTTTTCACCGTAATCATGTGTTATCGACCGAAAAGGCGTTCTCAATAAGCCGCATCTCAGGCCCCTGGCCTTCCTTCAGCTGAATGGCCAAGACTGAGAAGGCAAGGGGCTTATCCTCCCATTTCTTTTCCTTAAGATACCACTCGGCGAGCCGAAGGAGTTTTCTCTGCTTCCTGGTGTGGACCGCTTCTTCGGGGGCCCCAAATCGGGAGCTTGAGCGTGTTTTGATTTCGATAAAGACAATCCGGCGGTCTTTTTCGGCAATGGCATCGATTTCGCCGATCCGGCAGCGGTAGTTTTTCTCGAGGAGGGTGTAGCCTTTTTGCCTAAGATAGCTCCAAGCGATCATCTCCCCGCGCTCGCCAAGGGAAACGTGGAATGGTTTTTTCTGCGGAGTGAGTTTCATGCATCTTTCTTCCAAGCCCCTACCGGCGAAAAGCTTTTACGGTGCACGGGCGATGGACCGATTTCTCGAATCTTTTGAAGATGGAACTCGGTTCCATAGCCCTTGTGACGCTTAAACCCGTAAACCGGGTAAAGCGTATCTAGGCGCTGCATCCAAGCATCCCGATATACCTTGGCCACGATGGAGGCCGCGGCAATGCTGGCAGACTTTTCATCCCCCCTTACAATTGATTTCTGTGCGATGGGAAGGTCGAGGTGAATCTTACCATCAATTAAAAGCAAATCCGGTGTCCGTGGCAGGGCCAGCACCGCCTTTTTCATAGCCGCCCTCGTCGCCTGAAAAATATTGATGCGATCGATTTCAGATTCTTCCACCACGCCGATCCCCACAAGGGCGTGGCGGAAAATTTCCCCAAAAAGAATTTCGCGGCGCTTAGGAGCCACTTTTTTGGAATCGTTTAAACCGGATAAAAGCGGAAATGGTTTGCGGAAGAAAAGAACGGCGGAGGCAACCACAGGCCCGGCCAAGGGGCCTCGGCCTGCTTCATCAATCCCCGCCATCAGTCCCTGGGCGGAGGGGCGCTCTTCATGATCAAAGGCAAAAAGACGCTCCGATGAAGCGTCTCTCACAAGGCCTCCTCTTTGGCGTTATTTTTTTCTTAAGTGATAAAGCTTCGCGCGGCTGACTTTCCCTTTGCGTTCCACCACGATCTTTTCGATAGTCGGCGAATAAAGGGGGAACACTTTTTCCACCCTATCTCCGTGGGTCTCTTTGATCACCGCAAAACTCGCACTCGCCCCGCTCCCGCGGCGGCTGATGCAGATCCCTTCGAAAACCTGAATACGCGTCTTATCCCCTTCCTTCACCTTCAAGTGAATTTTAAGCGTATCCCCAACCCGAAACGGAGTCACTTGGCCCTTCACCACACTTTTCTCGATTTCAGCAATGCCCTTCACGGTGCACTCTCCTTTGATTCAATCATGATGACTACGTTTTGACTTTCCGTCCCGTCTCGCGGCGCCACTTCGCTACTTGTTTGTGGTCGCCCGAAACCAGAATGGGAGGGACCGTCCACTGGCGAAACGCCTGCGGCCTTGTGTACTGCGGATACTCCAAAACATCCGACTGAAAACTTTCTTCTTTCAAAGACTCGCTATTGCCGAGCACCCCCGGAATGAAACGCGTGACGGCTTCGATCAAACAAAGGGCCGGCGCCTCACCCCCCATGGTCACAAAAGGGCCAATGGAGATCTGCTCATCGGCTAAGTGTTCGCGCACGCGTTGATCCACCCCTTCATAGTGGCCGGCAATTAAAATAAGATGTCTCTTTTTCGCAAGCCGTTCGGCTGTCTTCTGTGTCAGGGGGTCTCCCTTGGGATCGAGAAGGATCACCCGGCCCTTCTTACGAATGGCCTCGACACATTCAAAGAGGGGTTCGGGCTTCATGACCATCCCGGGGCCGCCGCCATAAGGCTTATCATCCACCGTCTTGTGACGATCGTGAGTATAATCCCGAAGATTATGAACTCGAATCGTAAGAAGGCCTTTGGCTTGTGAGCGCTTAAGCAAAGATTCCTGAAGCGGCCCTTTGAAAAAAGCCGGAAAGATCGTGACGATATCGATTTCAAAGGCCATGATTTGAAGCCTTTTTAGCGCGCTAGTCCCGTTTTACGGGGCAAGCGCTTTTTTTTCTTTTCTCGCCGCCCGCTTAAGAAGACTTCGAAGGGCATCGCTCAACTGTGCCCCTTTTTTGAGCCAGTAATCTAAGCGGTCTTTCTTCACTTCAAACTTCTCTTCCAAGGGAAGCGGATCATAGTAGCCGATCTCCTCGATGAAACGGCCGTCGCGCGGCATCTTGATGTCGCTGACGACAACCCGCCATTGGATCCGGTTTTTTGTTCCGAAACGCTTTAAACGAATTTTAACTGCCAAGGGAACCTCCTTCTTTATTCTTTTTCTCGGTGAATCGCAGCCCCGAGCGAACAAAACTTATTTTCCAGATTTTCGTAGCCGCGGTCCAAGTGATAAATACGATGAACCTCGGTGGTGCCCTCCGCCACAAGCCCGGCTAAAACAAGGGCGGCGCTGGCTCGTAAGTCGGACGCCATCACAGGGGCGCCGCTTAGGCGCTTGACTCCATGCACAATAGCGCTCGGTCCTTCCAGAAAGATTTTCGATCCCATGCGGTTCAGTTCACTCACATGCATGAATCGGTCCGGATAAATTTTTTCCGTGATGACACTAATCCCTGGTGTCACCGACATAAGCGCCATCATCTGGGCCTGAAGGTCCGTTGGAAATCCCGGGTAAGGAAGCGTCGTCGCATCCACCGGCTTTAAACGCGTCGAGCCTTTGACGCGGATAGTGTTCTTTCCTTTTTCAATCCGCACCCCTGCCTGGCGCAATTTATCAATCACAGCATTCTGGTAATCGGGGTTGGCCTTCTTGATCATGATTTCTCCCCCGGTCATGGCCGCCGCAAACATATAAGTGCCCGCTTCAATTCGGTCCGAGATGACGGCATATTTGGCACCGTGCAATTTTTTGACGCCTTCCACTTCAATTTGGGGGGATCCCTCTCCTGCGATCTTGGCTCCCATTTTCCTAAGGAACCTGGCCAGGTCCACCACCTCGGGTTCGCAGGCGGCGTTGGAAATCGTAGTCACGCCTTGCGTTAGGGCCGCGGCCATCATGACGTTGCCGGTGGCAAGCACCGAGGAGCCAAAGGATCCCCCGAGGTAAATTTCATTGCCCCGAAGTTTTTTGAGGGCGCGGGCATTGACATAACCGTGCTGAATTTCAATCTGCGCCCCTAAACCCTGTAGCCCTTTTAAATGAAGGTCGATGGGCCTTGGCCCAATGACGCATCCCCCGGGAAGCGATACCTGAGCATTCCCCGTCCTTGCCAAAAGCGGCCCCAGCACGCACACCGAAGCGCGCATCGTACTCACAAGTTTATAAGAAGCAACGGCCTTAAGATTTTTTCCCGGCTTGACATAGACCGTTCTGTTTTCATAAAGCGCCTTCGCTCCGAGAGAGCGCAGGAGCTTAATCATGGTCTGAATGTCGCGTAAATCCGGCACGTTTTCAATCACGGACTCTTCTTCAGAAAGAAGGGCTGCCGCCATAATGGGCAGGGCTGAATTTTTAGCCCCGGAGACTTCGACCTCCCCTTTCAGCCTGCAACCGCCCGTGATCACAATCTTATCCACTAAAAACTCCTAGCGCGCTAGAAGGACGCGGTCAATCCCCATAGCATCCTTCGAAATTTGGATCGAATGACAATTATTTTCTTCTAAAATACGGCGTACTGGTTCAGCCTGCTGAATTCCCACCTCTAAAAAAAGAGGGCTGCCCGCTACTAAAAATTGTCTCGCGTGAGCTGCCATGCGCCGGTAAAGATCAAGGCCATCTTCCCCGCCTTCCAAGGCAAGGGCAGGCTCAAATAAAATTTCAGGTTCAACATTCTCTAAATCGGTTCGGCTGAGATAAGGAGGGTTCGACACTATTGCATCCCATCGCCTTATCTCCGATATTTCCGATGCTTCCCGAAATTTTTCAAAAAGGTCCGAGCAAACAACCTCAGCACGCTCGACCAATTCATAGCGCCTAAGATTTACGCGAGCCATTTCAAGGGCTTCTTCCGAGATATCTGAAAACGTGGCCTTTGCGTTTAAAAAATGGCGCAAAAGGGCAATCCCGATCGCCCCGGACCCCGATCCAAGATCTAAAAATGAAAACGCATCGTTTGGCTTGAAGCCCGCATTTTCAATGAAGGCTTCCACCAGGGCTTCTGTCTCCTGCCTCGGGATCAAACACCCGGGCGCAACCTTAAGGACCTCATTCCAAAAAGTGGCCTTCCCCGTAATGTAAGCGAAAGGTTCTCTTTGCTTGCGGCGTCCGATCCACGTCTGATATCGCCGGACGCGGTCTTCACGAGGATACCGATCCGATTGCAGATAAAGCCCGGAACGATCCAAACCTAAAAGGGTCTCGAGTAATTTCTCTGCGCTCGAGCGCGCTTCCGTGGAACCTAAACCGGCAAGCTCTTTCATTCCCCAATCCAGAATCTCGCCAATGGTTAATAAACCACTTGAGGAAATGACGTCGTCTCGATTGGAGGATAACACGATTTGCTTAAGCCGCATCGGTCAGTTTGCGCTCCCTCTCATCCTGCTCAAGGGCGCTTACGAGGAGGTCCAAATGGCCGTCTAAAATATCATTCAGACTATGCAAAGTCAAACCGATTCGATGATCCGTAACCCGTTGATCTGGAAAGTTATACGTACGAATTTTCCCGGACCGATCGCCGCTGCCGATTTGCTCTTTGCGCTGCTTGGCAATGACATCGTGCTGCTGCTGCTGTTTAAAATCAAAAAGCCGGGCCCTTAAGACCCGCATCGCCTTCGTTTTATTTTTATGCTGCGATCGCTCGTCCTGGCAGCTGACGACAAAACCGGTCGGAAGGTGTGTGATGCGGACCGCGGACTCCGTTTTATTCACGTGCTGACCTCCTGCCCCTGAGGCGCGAAAGACGTCGATTTTTAAATCCTTAGGCTCAATCACGATCTCGGTTTCATTCACCTCAGGCAGCACGGCCACCGTGACGGCGGAAGTGTGAATCCGGCCGTTCGCCTCCGTCTCTGGCACCCTTTGAACGCGGTGAATCCCACTCTCGTATTTTAAAAGCGAGTGAGAGTTGGCCCCGCTCACGCCGAAGATGATTTCCTTAAATCCCCCTTTGCCGGTGGGGCTTGAATCCATCACCTCGAACCGAAGGCCGTGGTTTACAGCATATTTTGAATACATGCGAAAAAGATCCGCACCAAAAAGGGCAGCCTCTTCTCCGCCCGTGCCGGCGCGAATCTCCACGATCACATCACGCGCCGCGTTCGGATCCGAACCGCGAAGTAGCAGCCTTTCGAGATCGGCGACGGTGCCGTCCCGATGGGCCTTAAGCCGTGTCACCTCTTCCTCGTAAAGCCGGTGCATCTCGGGCTCAAACCCCTTTTCCTGCAGGCTGTGGCTGAGTTCGGCCAGCTCTCTTTCCGTGCGCTCAAAAGTATGAAAAGATTCCACGAGGGGACGGAGTTCGGCGAGTTCCTTTGTCAGCTTCTGATAATTCGCCTGGTCTTTGACCACCGCCGGATCGGCGAGCTCTTCCTCGATTTCCTTAAACCGCTTCCTGATTTTTTCAAGACGATGCAAAAAAATCATGAGGTCTCGGCGGCTGCTTTTTCATCTTTTAAGTTTTTGAGGCCCGGCTTCACAGGAGGCTCTTTTTTGGCCGGTTTTGTTTCGGCGATGGGCGAGCGCTTTTGCTTTTTTTGCGTGCCCATGACAACCTTGGAACCAAACTTCTTCGTGAAGCGGTCAATGCGGCCGGCCGTGTCCATAAGCTTCTGGCGACCTGTGAAAAAGGGGTGGCAGGCGGAGCAAATGTCCACTTGGACGGTTCCCTGATGGGTACTGCGGGTCTCGATCACGTTGCCGCAAGCGCAGCGAATCGTGGCCGGTCCGTATTTCGGGTGAATACCTTCTTTCATTGTCTTATTTCTCCATTTTGTTCATGCTGAGTAAAAACTCGGCGTTGGATTTTGTTTTTCCGAGCCGGTCGACCAAAAGTTCCATGGCCTCGGCCGGATTCAGTTCGTTCAAAACCTTCCGGAGGAGCCAGACCCGGTTGAGTTCGTCCGGATGCATGAGCATATCCTCTTTGCGGGTATTGGACTTTTTCACATCAATGGCCGGGTAAATGCGTTTCTGGAAAAGGTTGCGGTCAAGCTGCAACTCCATATTACCCGTCCCTTTGAATTCTTCAAAAATGACTTCGTCCATGCGGGAGCCTGTGTCCACGAGCGCGGTGGCGATAATCGTTAAACTGCCGCCTTCCTCGATGTTGCGCGCTGCTCCGAAAAAACGCTTCGGCTTGTGAAGGGCGTTCGAATCCACGCCGCCGGAGAGAATTTTTCCCGAATGAGGCACGACGGTGTTGTAGGCCCGCGCAAGACGCGTAATGCTGTCGAGTAAGACCACGACATCGCGCTTGTGTTCAACCAGGCGCTTCGCCTTCTCAAGCACAATCTCGGCCACCTGAACGTGACGTTCCGCGGGCTCATCAAAGGTGGAGGAAATCACCTCGCCTTTGACGGAGCGCTGCATGTCCGTCACTTCTTCCGGACGCTCATCGATTAGGAGCACAATGAGATACGTGTCGGAGTGATTCGTCGTAATACTGTTGGCGATCTTCTGAAGGAGAATCGTTTTCCCGCTGTAGGGCGGGGCCACGATTAATCCGCGCTGACCGTTTCCGATCGGAGTCAATAGATCCATCACCCGCATCGAAACCTCATTGGGCGAGGTTTCAAGAAGAATCCTCTTTTGCGGATAAAGGGGCGTTAAATTGTCAAAAGGAATCTTGCTTTTAACGCTCTCGGGATCCTCAAAATTGACGGCCTCCACTTTCAGGAGGGCGAAGTAACGTTCCCCTTCCTTCGGCGGGCGAATGTGACCGCTCACGCTGTCGCCTGTGCGGAGATTGAAACGCCGGATCTGGCTCGGCGACACATAAATATCATCCGGCGAAGGCAGGTAGTTGTAATTCGGAGAGCGGAGGAAGCCGAATCCATCCTGCAGGATTTCAAGCACCCCCTCTCCAAACATCAGCCCGGAGCGCTCGGCCTGCGCCTGCAGGATTTTGAAAATCACATCCTGCTTTTTGATCCCGGCCGTTGATCCGATGTTAAACTTTCGGGAAAGCTCATGGAGCTCGCTCACTTTCATGCGCTTAAGCCCCACCACATCAAAGAGCTTCTCCCCCGGCTTCAACTGGACTTGTACGTCACCCGCGTCATCCCCGTTCATGGGCTGCTGGGGAGGTTGGCTAGGCGCCGGCGGGGGCATGGGTTTTCTCGCCGTTGTAATTCTTTCTCGATCTCGATCTCTTTCTCGTTCTCTTGGCATGTTTCTATTTTTCTCCTTTTGAAAGGGTGTGGAGCCTTTTCCAGGCTTGATCCACTTCCCGTTTGGTTTCTTCTAATGTTCCGGAATTATCAAGGACCCCGTTTGCGCGCTTGAGTTTTTCCTCAAGGGACATCTGGGCGTTTTGACGCTGTTTGATTTCTTTCTCAGTAAATCCTTTTTCAAGAAGCCGGCGCTGGATCACGGCCTCTGAGGCCTTGACGACAATCGTTTGATCGCAAAATCGGTTAAAACCGGTTTCAAATAAAAGCGGCACATCTAATAAAATGACCTTCTCTTCGGCCTCGTTAATCTCATCGAGGAACCGCTGAAACACATAAGGGTGTGCCACGGCCTCAAGGGTCTTCCTTCGATCGGGCTCGCGAAAAACAATTTCCGCAATTTTCTTGCGATCGAGCGCGCCACTCTTCGCCGCCAGGGCCTCCGGGAAGAGGGCAGCCACTTCCTTAAAATGGGGGCCGCCTGGAATGAGCACTTCGTGCGCAATGGCATCCGCGCTTAAGACACAGGCTCCGAGCTCTTGAAAAAGATGCGCCACCGTGCTTTTTCCCGATCCAAACGTCCCGGTCAATCCGATAATGACTTTCCCTGAGTTTGCCGGAGCTAACTTTTGTACCATGAATCTCCGCAAAAAACGTCCACCTTAAGCGGCACCTTTAAAACGTAAGCTTGCTCCATTTCGTTACGCACAAGCGATTCAAGCGCGGGGACCTCCAACTCAAGCGCATCAAAGACAAGTTCGTCATGCACTTGCATGATCATGAGACTTTCCATCTTCTTTTCTTCCAACTTTTTTTGAATCGTGATCATGGCAAGTTTGATGATGTCGGCAGCGGAACCCTGGATTGGCGCATTGATCGCAGAGCGCTCGGCAAAATTGCGGAGCTGCACATTTTTCGAATGAATGTCGGGAAAATAGGAACGACGGCCGAGAAGGGTGGTCAGATACCCTTCCTTCTTTGCCTTTTCCTTTTGAGATTCCAAATAATCGCGGACACCGGCATAACGATTGAAATAATTGACAATGAATCCATCGGCTTCGGAGACCGAAATCCCCAAATCCTGCGCCAGCCCAAAGGCTGTTTTCCCGTAGATGATGCTGAAATTGATGGTCTTGGCGACATTGCGCATTTCGCGCGTTACATCCTTCTCGCTTGTTCCATAAAGAAGCGTGGCCGTAAATTTGTGGATATCGCGATCCTCTTGGAAGGCCTTGGTTAGATTGGCATCGCCCGAGAGGTGCGCCAGGATACGAAGTTCGATCTGCGAGTAGTCGGCCGAGAGAATTTGGCGTTTACGTTTTCCATCTTTTCTTGGAATAAATCCCTTACGGACGAGCCTGCCGACTTCGGTTTTGATGGGAATATTTTGTAAATTAGGATCCGAGCTCGAAAGCCTGCCCGTGGCCGTCGTGGTCTGATGATAGGACGTGTGGATAAGACCGGTCTTGGGATTCATGATCGCAGGCAGGGCATCGAGATAGGTAGATTTTAGCTTGGTCTTTTCGCGGTATTCGAGGAGCTTGCGCGGAAGCTCGTGTGAAAGAGCCAGTTTTTCTAAAACATCGACATCCGTAGAATAGCCCGTCTTGGTGCGCTTGATCACGGGCAGTTTCATTTGAATAAAGAGCACATCGGCAAGCTGCTTTGTGGAATTGATATTGAATTCTTCCCCGGCTTCGCGGTAAATGGCTTGGGTCAGTTTTTCGAGGTCTTCCGCTGCATTTTCGGAAAGTTCCTTCAAAAACTGAAGGTCGATGGCCACCCCGTTCATCTCCATTTTAGCAAGCACCTCGGCTAAGGGGAGCTCGACCTCGCGCGAGAGTCTCGCAAGCTCCAGCTCTTCTAACTTTTTACGCAGGATCGCCTCCAGCCTTAAAACACAATCCGCGTCTTCCGCCGCATACTCAGCGACTTCTTCGAGCGGGGCCTCGGCCATGGTCATCTGTTTTTTTCCGCTTCCGATTAAAGATTTCGTCGTAATTTTCTTCACGCCGAGGTAATCGAGGGCGATATCATCCAAATTATGATTCCGCTTTAAGGGATTCACGAGGTAGCTCGCAATCATGGTGTCAAAATCAACGCCCTGAAGGGTGACCCCATATCGTTTCATGACCATCCAGTCATATTTAATATTTTGCCCGAATTTTTTTTGCGCCTTGTTTTCCAAAATAGGTTTTAAGCGAGCAAGCACTTTTTCAAGAGGGAGTCCCGGACCCGCATGCTCCTTTGAGGACACCGGGATGTAAGCGGCCTTAAAGGGCTCCCAGGAAAAACTCAATCCCACGAGCGCAGCCCGCGTGGGATCGCTTGAAGTGGTCTCGGTATCAAAACTAAAGGCCTTAGCTTGGGCAAGCTCGCCTACCCATTTTTCCAGGGCGCTTTCGCTTTCGATACATTGATAATCACGCCGCGACTCGTCAGACTCTCCCGTGGGCATGAACTCCTTAAGGAGCGTGCGAAATTCATAGCGCTTAAAAAGCTGGGCTAATTTTTCCTCATCCGGCGGCCGGACTAATAAATCGTCCCAGGCCACTTCGAGAGGCACGGCCGTATCGATTCGCGCCAGATCCTTCGAAAGAAACGCAAGGTTTTCATTGTCCTTCAAAAGCTCCTGCTGGGTCTTGGAGCGGATGCGGGCGGTGTGTTTCATTAAATTTTCTATAGAACCGAATTCCTGAATCAATTTCACAGCAGTTTTTTCTCCGATCCCGGGAACGCCCGGGATATTGTCTGCGGCATCGCCCATCAAGGCCATGACATCGACCACTTTGTCGGGGCCGAGCCCATCAAAGCGTTCTTCGACTTTCTTCGCATCAAAGATTTCATTTTCCTTATGCGGATTGAGGATGAACACGCGCTCACTGACAAGCTGCATGGCATCTTTATCCCCCGTCACAAGATAGACCCGGAATTTTTCCTTCCCCTTGGCAGCAAGGGTACCGATCAAGTCATCCGCCTCAAAACCCGGCTGCTCAAAGATGGCATAACCATACGCCCGGCAGCATTCTTTGATGGGTTCAAGCTGTACCACCAAATCCTCGGGCATGGGTTTCCGATGGGCCTTGTATTCCTTGTACTTGACGTGACGAAAAGTGGGCTCCGGCCGGTCAAAGCACATCGCCAGGTATTCGGGCTTCTCATCGTGAATCAGCTTGCGAAGCATGGTCACAAAACCATAAATGGCGTTAGTGGGCTCACCTTTTGAGTTCGATAAAGAGCGGATGGCGTAGTAGGCTCGGTAGCAAAAGGAGTTGCCGTCAATGATGAAAAGTTTGGGCAGGCTCGATTTTTTGGAGCCTCCGCCACGGGAAGACTTCATCGTTTTTGGGTGATCATGAACGAATACGGAACCGGCGGGAAAAATGTAAGTTATCTATTCCAATTGATTGAGTTTGGGAAATTTAGGTTCGTGCGTGGGCGCCTTAGATCGATCCCCCTCTAAGGCTGAGATTGGTCGTACGATCTCAAAACCGGGCCCTAAGATACCCGATTCCCCTTCCCCGGTCAAGTATTATTTGAGAACTTTTGAGAACTTATTTGTAAAGTATCTTTTATCTTAACTATTTTCAAGATAGTAGGTTATGAGCTTATTTCTTCTTGGCGGGGGCACCGGCGGCTTGGGGAGTTTGTTTGGCAACCCGCTCCGCTAAGTCACGCTGGTCCTGGGCCACTTCGATCATGGCGTCGTAACTGATGATGCCTTGCGTATAAAGGTCTTTTAAGTGATCATCCAAGGCTCTCATGCCGAAGCGCGCTCCGGTTTGAAGTTCTGAGATGAGCTGATGGCTTTTCCCTTCCCGGATGAGATTGCGGATAGCGGGAGTTGCGATCATGATCTCAAAGGCACAGATGCGGCCTTCTTTATCGATGCGGGGGAGTAAGGTCTGGGAAATGACTGCATTAATCGTAGCCGATAGCTGAACCCGGACCTGCGCTTGCTGATGCGCTGGGAAAACATCGATGATGCGGTCCACGGTGCGGGCGGCCCCGGTGGTGTGAAGGGTTGAGAAAACAAGGTGGCCGGTTTCGGCCGCTCGAATGGCGGATTCCATCGTTGCAAGGTCACGCATTTCACCGATTAAAATCACATCCGGGTCCTGGCGCAGGGCCTTGATAATGGCCTCTGAGAAGCTCGGAACATCTTCCCCCACTTCGCGCTGGGTGACAATGGACTTTTTGTGGGGGTGGACGAACTCGATCGGATCCTCGGCCGTGATAATGTGGCGCGCCTGATTCTCATTGATGTAGTTCAGCATGGTAGCAAGCGTTGTTGTCTTCCCTGATCCCGTCGGCCCCGTCACAAGGATAAGACCCCGCGGACGAGAAAGAAGGTCAACCAGCTGATTCGGCAGTCCGATTTGCTCAAAGGTATAAAAACGGCTGGGCAGTAGCCGGAGCACCATGGCGTAGCTCCCCTTTTGTTTAAAGCAGGAGACGCGGAAGCGCGCTTTTTCAGAGAAGGTGAAACCAAAATCAATGCCGCCCACCTCCTCTACTTTCTTGCGCTGTTCTTCGGTGGTGATCTCCTTAGCAAAGGCCTCGGTCTCTTCGGGGGTGAGCGGCTTATCATCCATCGAAACAATGCTTCCGTGGATACGCACCGAGCGCGGCCGCCCGACACTAAGATGAATATCAGAGGCCGACTTTTCCAGCGCATGACTTAAAATGGCTTCGATTGCCATTCGATTCTCTCCTTGTTATGTCTGTAGGGGGCGGAGTTGCCTCGCCCCCGCGATAGGCCTTACCATAATTTCGACTTCCCTCCTCAAAACATTAGAAAAAGATGGGTAAAAATCTTCCCACTGCCAAAAGGAGGAGGGCCGCCGTGACTAAAAAAATGGGGAGACCCGTTAAGGGTTTTGGAATCCCCGAAAATCGAAGCCGCCATTGGAGTCCCAGCATAAGTATTTGAAAAACCGCAAGGCCAAGCGAAAGCACAAGGGCACTTAAAAGATAAGCGCTTAACGCCGGTGGGGCTGCGCGCTCGATAAGAAAGGCGCTCAAGCCATACACCGTAAGAAAAATAAAAGGCGATCTTTCAAAGGCCCAAACGAGAATATAAGCCGCGGGAAGAAGGGAGAGAGCGGTCCAGGCGTCCGGTCGGTTGTCGATCAAAAGAAAATTCGTAACAAAATAATTCATGGAAAGCAGGAAAAGTGTGTGGGCAAAGATCAACACCCCTTCCTTAAGGGAAGCGCCTACAAAAGACATGGACAGTCGAGCGCTCCGACGCAGGACCGGTTTCCCTAAATAAAGAAGCAGCCCAAAGCTGGCCAACGCAAACACTGAATCGCTCATGCACGCCTCAAGGGGACTTTAACCGTTTGAGTCCAAGCAAACCCCATCACGGCCAGGAGCAGGATGGCTCCCGCCGGGTGGGTAAACATTCCCAAACCGCATTGATGACCCAAAAATTCCTGGAAACTGGCAAGAAGAGATGCTGCCCACAAAAAAAAGAAGCCTCTCCCCGCCATCACTTGTGTCCACTCTGAAAATCCCTGCAAACCATACGAGCGATTGCCGCGGGTTTTTCCCCAGGCAAGAAGGAGGAGAATACTTACGCCGGCAAGCGGGCTGATTGTGAAATGATCGAAACCGTACTGCGTGAGGGACGCAACCGTTAGAACCATTGAAAATTCCTTAATTGATTCGGGAAAAAGCGGGGCGGCTAAGCGAAAGAGGAGGGCCGTGCCCCAAAAACTGAGCACAATAAAAAAAATGAGGGGCAGGGCCTCAGAAAGGCGGCCCATCGAAACCAAAATGGGCAGAGTGGCCAGCAAAATTTTGGAGAAGGAAACTTCTCGCCGGTTCATTGTCTTCCCTTCCCCGGCCTTACGCTGTGATCGATCCACGGCACACAGGCGTTCATAACTAAGACGGCGTAGCCTATTCCTTCCAAAGGGCTCGGGAAGCGAGCCAGGAGCGCGCTCAAAACTCCCGCTCCTAAGGCGTAGAGCCTTAGCCCCGGCCTTGTCATAGGCGTTGTAATGTCGTCCGTCAAAATAAAAAATGCGGCAAACAAAATTCCCGGTGAAACTATTTGGAAGGGGGAAAGACCCGCAAGCAAGGAGATAAAAGAAAGGGCCGCGAGATAGAGAAGTGATACCTCCCAGTGGATTATTTTCTGCCACCCGAAGATGAGGCAGCTTATCCCCACTGCGATCCAAGCCGGAATGCCCTCCTGAAAAATCAAAGCCGTCCTCGCGCCGGGGAAATTAAGATAAAAGAAGGCTAGGCCCACAAAGACAAGGTTGAAGGGATGCGCTCCGAGGCCTCCAAAAATTTCTTTTCCGACAAAGAGCGAAAAAAAGGCAGCAAGGCTCGCCTGCCAAGAGGAAGCCTCTTGCGGCAAGATGAGCCCCAAGAGTAAACCCATCAAAACCGCGTGGCCGTCCTGAATCGATAGGGTTTTTTGAAACAATTTTCGGCCTGCCCACTCGCCTAACACCGCACCTGTCACCGAAAAAACAAGCAGTCTTAACGCATCCAGTCTTCCATAAAAAATTGAGATGCAAAGAATGGGAAGAAGTGCGGCCGCCGTCTTCCAGAAAAGAGCCGTCACCGATTCACTCGCATGAATATGCGGCGGCGGGGTCTTGACGAGAGTTTTCATGATTTTGTCTCGCGCTGCTTGAGGGACAGGCCCCTGCCAAGAAGCTGCTCAAAATTTCCCCGGTAGATTTTCTCAAGGACAGCCTGATCCAAATGGAGCCCCTTTAAGGTTATGCCCGGCAATGCAAAAAAGGTGTATTCGTCTTTTTCCAAAAGATCCCGGTAGGCGCGCGTCACCTCCATCATCCATGCCGCCGTCTTGTGAGATTCGCGGCTTACGACCATATCCGTTCCGAAGAAAATGCGGTCCTGGTACTTGATCACAAGGGCCCGGTATTTTTCCGGATCTCTGGAGAATCGAAGCAACCCGGTCTTTAAATGAAACAAAGGCCCGAAACTAATATCCGTGTAAAGCTGGGGGTAGGTATCCATGAGATGCTCAAGACGATCGCTTACGATGGTCGAAAGACAAAAATGAGGGCAAACGATTTTTAAATTCGGGAAGCGCACGAGGGTGCGTTCAAACTCGACCAAGTAATATCCGGCATTGACGTGCATGAGGACGGGCAGACCGTGCTCCTCGCAAAAGGCGTAGAGCGGAAGTAAATTCTCACGATCTATAGGAACGACATGGCGTGTGCGGTACCCCGCATAAAGCTTAAAACCGCGGGCACCCTTTTCGAGGTAATGCTTTGCATTTTTCACGGCATCCGGATCCTGCATGTCGAGCGTGGGGAAGACCAGGAAGCGGCCGGGATAGGTTGCGGCAATCCTAAAAATCTCGTCATTATTTTTTTCATAACCCGCGAAATTTTCAAACTCCCCTTGAAAGGTTGCCTCCGGGCTTCCTAAAATAACGGTTTGTTCAATGCCATTCGCCTTCATCGCTTCCAAAAATTTTGGGACTTCCTGAGATGTTTCGATATGTTCATGGCTGTTGGTGATGGGGGTCTCACCCACCTGCGAAGTCGCGCCCGCAAATAAGATGAGGAGTAAGGCAGTGGAAAGAATTTTATTCAAGGAAGGGCTAGGTCTGCTTTAATTTTTTCTGCACGAGTTGATCAAAGGCCTCGTAGGGCTGGGCACCTGAAATAAGTTCTCCATTCACGAAAACCGCGGGGGTTCCCCGGACGCCTGATTCGTTCCCTCGGGCAATTTCCTTTTGAACGAGTTCCGTGTACCGGCCGCTTTCAAGACACTTTTTGAATTTCTTTTGATTGAGATCCGCACCCTTGGCGAGCTCAAGGAGCGCTGCTTCATCTTTCGGCCCACCCTTCGCGGCAAAAACTTTGTCGTGAAACTGCCAGAATTGCCCCTGCTCATGGGCGCATTCCGAGGCCTCGTGTGTCTTTTCGGCCCCTGCATGAAAGGGAAGCGGGTAGTGACGCCACACACGGCGGATTTTTCCCGCATAATTTTTCATAAGTTGTTCAAGCGTGGGGGCGACGCGGGCACAAAAAGGGCAGTGAAAATCGCTAAACTCTACCAATGTAACGGCTGCATTTTTCGGCCCCAAAGAGGGTCTGCCTTCAAGATCATCAAAAGGGACGTCCTTCGGAGGCTCAACCGGCTTAGGGAGCATGGTGGGAGGCATGGGAACCTTGCCCGGATTTAAAATATTTTCAACCATGTACTCAAAATGCGCGAAGGGTTGGCTGCCGACAAGGGGCTTACCATTCACAAAAAAAGTGGGGGTCCCGTTGACGCCCACTTGATTTCCCTTGGCAATGTCACGCTGTACAACCTCCCGGTATTTGTGGCTGGAAAGACACGCCTGGAATCTGGCGGCTTCAAACCCAAGCTCATGGGCAAGATTGAGAAGCCCCGCTTCGTCACGCCAAGCGCCCTGCGTCGCAAAAAGCCGGTCGCGGTATTCCCAAAACCTTCCCTGCTCGTGCGCGCACTCGGAAGCCTCGTGCGTAAGACCTGCCCCGGAGTGCACGGCAAGGGGGTAGTGACGCCACACGCGGCGGATTTTTCCCGCATAATTTTTCATGAGCTGCTCGAGAAGTGGAGACACCTTGGCACAAAAGGGACAATGAAAATCGCTAAACTCGACTAAGGTGACGGGGGCCTCCTTAGGGCCCAGGCTCGGCCGCCCTTCTAAATCATCAAAAACGACACCTACCTGCTCAGCGGTTTCGGCCGGCGCGGCCTGTGGGAGAGGAATCGTGATCACCTCTGTTTTTTGGGGGACGGGGTCTGTCGCCGTTACAATAATGCTCGATTTTTCTTGAGGCGATTTTTTAGAAAGAAGGCAGACAGATTTACCGGCAACGCGGCAAACGAGCGCCATGGTAAGTGCGCCTGCTAGAAAGCCGATGATGAGTGTTTTAAGGTTCTTCAAGCAGAAAACCTAATGGTGCCGGGCACCGTCGGTGCCTGGTACCTTCTGGTTACTTTGTATTTGTTTTGGAACTCGTTTGTTTTATATTGTTCGACGCAAACTCTTATTTCTAAAGAATCCTCATTCCGTAACGGATGAGCTCCAACATGGGCCGGTGGGAAGGACAAATGTAAGCGCAGTTGCCGCACTCAATGCAATGCTCGCCCCCGTAATCGCGCACCACCTCAAAGAGATTCTGCTCGGCCGCAAGCGTGATCATGGCCGGTGAAATGTCAACCGGGCAGACCTCGATGCATCGGCCGCAGCGAATGCAGGGCTGGACATCCTCTTCTTGGACCACCTCACGCGGAAGAGCCAGAATGGCTTGCGTCGCTTTCACGGTCGGGGTCTCGAGATTAAGCTGCGCAATCCCCTTCATCGGTCCTCCCATCAACACCTTTTCGGGATCCCGAAGGAGGCCGCGGCAAACCTTGATGGCCTCCTGGAAACTGGTCCCCAGACGAAGCCAGAGATTTTTGGGTTCGATCACACATTCGCCCGCCACGGTGACCGCTCTCTCATAAAAAGGTTTCTGCAGCACGACTGCTTCGTGCGTGGCAAAGGCCGTCGCCATATGAAAAACTGAGCCTTTCCACTCCTCTTTGCGTCTTGCGCTCATCCTTTGAAGTAGAAGTCTTTCATCGCCTTGGGGGAAAAGGGTGGGCAGGATCTCGACTTCAAATTGATTCCATTTATGAAAAAAGATTTTGCTTTTAAGAAGCTCGGCGGCCTCGAGCTTGTCATCGCCCACCACCATGAGGATGCGCTTGGCCCCCGCCGCTTTGGCCATGAGGTCGGCACCTTTCAGAATTTCAATGGGGTGTGACATAAGAAGCGCGTAAAGAGACGTCACGTAGGGCTCGCTCTCCAGGCCATTTAAAATGAGCGTCTCGATTTTTGCGCACTCTGCCTCGCGCGCCTTTGTGTGAAGCGCCCGGGTTTCGATCCCAAAATCAAGAAGGCCGGATTCTTGAAAGATGTCTTGAAGCACCTCGGGAGAAAGACGCTGCCAATCCGCTCGTTCGTGACCGATGGAGGGAAGTTTTTCGTCGTGCCCGTCTGAGAGAATTTCGATCGCCTGCGCTTCTTCGAGAAGAGGATGGGAAAATCGGCCGATCGCTTTCACTTCTCCCGAAAGGCTGGCGTGGAGGGCGACTGAATCAAGGCTGCTTGGCTCTGCAATCTTTTCTCCGACTCGAACCTTTGTACCTACTTTTACGCAAGGGATTGGGGACGTCCCCTGGCATTGGCTTAAAGAAATAATGACTCTTGCCGGCGGAGGTGTGCGGCGAATGGTCCACTCGATTAGATTTTCTTTTTTGCTTTCAAGCCGAAGGCCGCGGGTCACGACACTTCTGCCGTCATCAAGTGGGCGGGGTTCATCTTGCCCTGACGGTAGCCTTCCGGATCGATGTCAACCGAGTCAAAACCGAGGGCCTTTATTTGAGAAAGGATTTTCTGGCAGAGTTCGGAATTTGAAAGCAGCCGCTTAAGTTCTTCTGACCCGATTTCGATTTTAGCAAAGGATCCAAAGTGTCTTAGG
Source organism: uncultured bacterium (assembly GCA_964373045.1). GTDB lineage: Bacteria > Omnitrophota > Omnitrophia > Omnitrophales > Aquincolibacteriaceae > CAYJSI01. The sequence goes on along the minus strand of CAYJSI010000007.1, from coordinate 31,814 downwards.
CGCACCACTCGAAATCCGTAGGATTTTAAAATCGCCTCGCCTTGATCCACTTGCCTCAGTTTTTCGGGTGTAATCGCTTCCCCGTAAGGAAATCGGCTGGAAAGGCAGGCGGCTGCTGGTTTATCCCAGGTCGAAAGCCCGAGCCATTTCGAAATTTCCCGAATCTCTGATTTGTGAAGACCTGCTTCCACGAGCGGGCTTTTCACGGAGTGTTCTTTCGCGGCTTGAAGACCGGGGCGCCAGTCGCTTAAGTCATCGTAATTGACACCGTTCGCAATGACTTGAACCCCCCACTGTTTAGCAAGCGGCGTGAGATGTTCATAAAGTTCGGTCTTGCAAAAATAGCAGCGGTTGACGGGGTTTGCTGCGTAATGGGGGTCTTCGATTTCATGCGTCTCAATCCAGACGTGAGGAATGTCGTGGTGTGAAACAAATTGATTAACTTCGTCAACCTCACTTTCAGGCAGGGCTTTACTTTTTGCCGTGACAGCCTTCATCCAAACCTTGCCCAACACCTCGCGTGCCGCCTTCGCCACAAGCGCAGAATCTGCGCCCCCTGAGAAGGCCACGAGAACACTTTCGTAAGAGTAAAGGATGGCTTGAAGTTCCTTATACTTTTTCAATCCAGCCTCCTGCGATGACACGCGTTCCTTCATAAAAGACGGCGCCCTGGCCGGGTGTAATGGCGTCCTGTGGATCGTCAAAGACGACTTGAACGAATCCATCCGAAAGAAGTCTCAGAGTGGCGGGAGCCTTCGTGTGCTGCGAGCGGATTTTGACATGCGCCCTCCAACTTTCCTGCTTCGGCTTTAAGAACCAGTTCATTCGTCCCACAAGGCACTTGCGATTTAGAACTTCTTCTTTAGTGCCCACAATAACTTCATTTTTTTGGGGATCGATATCGATCACATAAAGCCTTTCTGAAAAGGCCACTCCCAGCCCGCGGCGCTGACCTAGCGTAAAATGAAAATAGCCCTCATGCTGACCCAAAATTTCTCCCTCTTTGGTGCGAATGACTCCCGGGAGCGCCTGACCTTGCCGGTATTCGCGCTCAAGAAATTTCCCGTAATCGTTACTTGGGATAAAACAAATCTCCTGGGAGTCAGGCTTATTCCAGGTGACAAGGCGAAGCGCCTTCGCCTTTTCACGAATTTGGTCCTTGGTAAAGCGTCCGACGGGAAGCATAAAATGGGGGAGAAATGCCTGGTCTAAGGGAAATAAAACATAGGACTGGTCTTTTGAGGGGTCCAGGCCTTCTTCAATATAATAGGAAGCGTGCGTCTCGTCGTAACCGACTTGAGCATAGTGACCTGTGGCCACCGTGTCGTAGCCCAGTGCGCGGGCGCGGTGAAGGAAAAGGCGCGTCTTCACATGCTCATTACAGGCAATGCAGGGATTTGGGGTGCGGCCCAATGCATATTCGGCGGCAAAGTAATCGACGACGTGGTGCTTGAAGTCCTTTTCAAAATTGAAAACCCAGTAAGGGATGCCGAGGGTGTCGGCCACCTCACGCGCATCTTCAACCCCCGTAATGCCGCAGCAGGCGCGGGTGTTGAGGTCCGCACATTGATTCGAGGCCCAGGTGCGGATCGTGGCCCCGGCCACGTCGTGGCCATCTTCCTTGAGAATGGCCGCGGCCACCGAGCTGTCCACGCCTCCGCTCATCGCCACTAAGATTTTCTTTTTTTCGTTTTTCATAATTAAACGGCGACGTTTGCCCCCGCTAAAATTTTATCGATTTGGATTCTCTCCTGGAAAATTTCTTTTAGTTTTCCGTACTGGCAGCCCTCAACATCTAAATCCTCGATCTCGGGGAGCGACCCCAAGATGGGAACGCCGGTCAGCTCATGAATTACTTTAGGATTCGTAAGCTCGGCTAAGGAATAATTGGCGATCGGAATCCGGTTAAAGATAATTCCCCGAATATCAAGGCCGCGCACCGTGGCGGCGTCAATCGTCAGCAGTGCGTGATTGATCGTCCCGAGGGACCCGCGGGCTACAATGATCATGGGGAGTTTAAAATCCCGAATCATGTTGGCCACAAAATAATCGTTCGTGAGAGGAACCATCAGCCCGCCGATTCCTTCCACGATCAAAAAATCATAATGCCTCCCGAGCTCGAGATAGGCCTTGCGGATTTTTGCCAAGTCCACACTGCGGCTTTCAAGGGACGCGGCCACACTCGGAGCAACCGGGCTGCGGTAGCGTAAGGGATTCGTCAGCGCCGGGTACTCATTTTCCGCCGCCTCAAAAAGAAAAACAGCATCGTAGGAAATGAGTCCTCTGCCATTTTCTTCACAGCCCGTGGCCACCGGTTTCATCACTCCCACCTTAAGCCCTCGCGCACGCAGGGCGAGTGCGAGGCCGGCTGCGACCACCGTTTTCCCGACTCCGGTGTCCGTTCCCGTAATAAATATTCCCGGCTTTGGATTCATAGATTTAATTTATGTCATTGCGCCTGCCCGCCGGCACTGTGGCGGGACTCGTAATGACGGATAATGTTTTCGCTTCCTCAGCAATTGATTCATAAGTAATGTCCACCAGCCGCCCCAACTCTTTTTCCGTCATCGCCAATGGCGGCATGAGCACAATGACAGGACCGAGCGGCCTTAAGATCGCTCCTTTTTTCCGCGCCCTCTGAATGACTTTGATGCCGATTTTTTCCTCCCACGCAAAGGGCTCTTTGGTTTTTCTATTTTTTACGAGCTCGATTCCTACCATGAAACCCGCCTGGCGGATGTCTCCGACGATGGGAATTTCGTAGAACCTCTTGAGCTCTTTGCTTAAAAATTCAATCTTGGGTTGACAATTTTGAAGAATCTTTTTCTTTTCAAAGAGATCAAGACTCGCGAGCGCCACGCGGCAGGCCAAGGGATTCGCCGTGTAGGTGTGGCCGTGAAAAAAGGTCTTAAACTCTTCGTAAGCCCCAAGAAAGGCACGGTAAATTTCCTCCGTAGCAAGCGTTGCCGCAAGCGGGAGGTAGCCGCCCGTAAGACCCTTGGCCACGGCCATGATATCCGGTGTGACGGCCTCGTGGTCGCTTGCAAACATCCGCCCCGTCCGGCCGAAGCCTGTGGCCACTTCATCAAAAATAAGGAGCACATTATATCGCCTCGTCAATTCCCTGGCATGAGAAATGTACCCTCGGGGCTGATCGATCATGCCCGCCGCCCCCTGCATGCAAGGCTCCATCACAAGCGCGGCCAATTCTTCGTGGTGTTCGGCCAAAACCTTTTCCATGGCCTTCAAGGATTCATTTTTGACATAGTCAGAAAAGGGGACAGGCTGGATTTTTTTGCTGGGCAAAGAAACCCAGCCTGTCCCCTTTTCTGAAAGGCTGGGCCAGCGATAGCAATAAGGGGAAGGAATAGAATACGTTTCAAAAAGAAGGGGTTTATAAATTTCATGAAAGAGATCGATGCCTCCCACGCTAACGGAGCCAAGCGTATCGCCATGGTAGGCATTCGTAAGCTTGGCGAATTTTGTTTTCTGGGGCAGGCCCGTTTGCCGCCAATATTGAAAGGCCATCTTAAGCGCAATCTCAACCGCCTCCGAACCCGAATCGGAATAAAAAACACGCCTAAGACCCTTCGGGGCGATTTGAATGAGTTTTTCAGCAAGCTCGATCGCAGGGACATTGGAAAGTCCGAGGAAAGTCGAGTGGGCAATTTCATTTAATTGTTGGAGGAGTGCCTGATCCAGCTCCGGCACGCGGTGGCCGTGCACATTGCACCAAAGGGAGGAGACACCGTCTAAATACTTTTTTCCATTCGTATCCTCAAGAGTGACGCCCTCCCCGCGGCGAATGATGACGATCTCTTCCTCCTGCCAGTCTTTCATTTGCGTAAAAGGATGCCAAAGGTATTTTTTATCCTTGGCTTCAAGAGAATTCAAAAGAGGACGCTGAGTTTTAGGCTTGGCATTCCTGCTTTTTTGTTTTTTTTCCAACGTTTTCATCTTAGTAATACCACTCGCGGTTTTGTTTAACACGGACCGTGGGCTCAAGGCGAAGCGATCCTTTAAGCGACGTCCCTTCATTGCGGAGGACGGCCTCGAGCGCTCTTCGCTCCCCCGGTCTTAAGATCGCTGTCATATCTTTGCGTAAAATCATGGCGGGGAGGTCCCCCTTGGGTGAGCCCGTCTCAAAAAAGAGAAGCTGCGCCCGGAAAATGATTTCGCGCTTTTCAGTGGTTGCATTCACCCCTTCCCATGAGACGATAAAATGATCCGCTGTTTTTGGCGCGTAGGCAATGTTTTCGATTTGGATCTCTTCCGTCACCCCTAGGAATGGGGAAGCGGAAGAAATGAAGATACCCACGAAGAAAAGAAAGCAGCATTGCTTTTTTCGGATCCCGTTCATATTTTTTATTTTTTAATGGCGGCGGGGGTTGATTTAAAGATTAACGGCGGTGAGCCCGTCATCATGGCTGATCACACAGCGGATCCGCTTCTTCCCTTCCCGCTTGGCGTGGTCCAAAGCCGACTTGGCTCTTATTAAGAATTGAGCCTTGCTTTCTCCGACGCGGAAGGTGGTCACCCCGGCGCTGAAGCTTGTGTCCAAGTGCTCGAGTGAAATGGCAAGCATGCGCGAAATAAATTTTTCTGCGCCGAGCAAATCGGTGTGAGGGAGCAGGATCGAAAATTCGTCATTGTCGTAACAGCCCAAGAGATCGGTAAAACGGATCGTCCCACGCAGCAGCCGGGAAAAACGCTTCAGAATATCATCCCCGTGCTGGCGGCCGAAGACCTCGTTTGTGGATGTAAAACCATCCAAATCCAAAAGACAAAGCGTCAAGGGGTGCCGGTAGCGGCTTGCCCTGCGCGTTTCCTCTTCCAGCATTTTCTCAAACCAGGGGCGGGCCCAAACACCGGTCAAGCTGTCAAAATTTGCCTGTTCGGCAATCAGGGCACTTTCTTGGCGAACATAGTTCATCCAGAAAAATTGGATCTGGTTAAAAAGAAGGAGGCCGGCGGCAAAGCCGAGAATGACGATTTCACGAGTCGAGGCATCCCCCGGGGCCTTCGCATAAAGGGACGCCGCCGCGTAACTAATCCCCAGGATGGCAAGAAGATTGGCGATCGTGGCCGCTCTTTTCATCCAGAGCTCTTGATTGAGGAAACCTTTTAATTTTTCGGCAAACTTAGCGTCGGGTGTTTTTTTGAATTTCATCTTCAAGGACCCCCGGAAGTGAGATACATCCTACATCATCCGAGAAGGGCTGAGAAGCGAAGATTGAAGGGCGCTCATGAGTTTAGCGATGTCCTCTTCCGAATGAGCGGCGCTGACTGTCAACCGAAGCCTGGAACTCCCTTTGGGAACGGAGGGAGGGCGAATGGCGGGGACAAAGATGCCCTGTTGGAGCAGGCTCTCTGACGCCTCAAGCGCTTTTTTCTCATCCCCCAAAATGATAGGAAAGATAGGGGAGGTAATTTCGGGGGAAGAAAATCCCAAACTCAAGATGCCATCGTTTATCTTTTGAATGTTTTGCCACAGTTTATGCCGAAGCGGGGCATCTTCTTCAAAGATCTTAAACGCCTCGAGGGCGGCTGCGCACAAGGCGGGCGAAAGAGAAGTGGCAAAAATAAAGGGCCGCGAGAAATTAACAAGGTATTCGATCACAGTTTTTGAAGCCGCGGCAAATCCGCCAAGACATCCCACGGCCTTCGATAGGGTTCCCGTGATGACATCGATTTTTGCTTCGAGCCCCAAGTCCTCGGCCGCGCCGCCCCCCTTGAGACCCAAGACCCCTGTGCCGTGGGCATCGTCTACAATCAAAAGACAATCGTATTTTTCTTTGATTCGCACAAGCCCGGGCAAATCCGCCAGGTCGCCATCCATACTAAAAACCGTATCTGAAACGATAATTCGCTTTCGATGCTCCTCATTTTTTTCTAAAATTTCTTCGAGGCGGCCATAATTTTTGTGGGGGAATACCCGCACCGTGGCGCCCGAAAGCCTGGCGCCGTCAATCAAAGAGGCGTGGCAAAGTTTATCCATCACGATCAAATCTTTTTCACCGGCAAGCGCCGTTAAGACACCCAGATTGGCAAGGTAGCCGGCGGAATAGACAAGCGCGGATTCCTTTTTCTTGGACTCTGCGATTCTTTCTTCAAGACGGGTATGCAAAGCGGTCGTCCCTGAAATGAGCCGCGCGGCCCCGGAGCCCACACCGTAGTCAGCCGCCGCTTCTTGAAAGGCTGCAAGCACCCGCCGGTCTTTTGAAAGACCAAGGTAGTCGTTCCCGCAAAAAAGAAGAAGGTCCCTTCCTTCAAAAACGGCGTGCGCCCCTTTGGTTTTTTCAAGCGTGCGGATTTTGCGATAGAGGTCGTGGGCCGCGAGTTCGGAGAGCTCGTCTTCAAAAAAGATGCGGTTCATAAATGAAATTAAACCTTCCCTAATGCAATCGCGGCGACGTGGCCGCCGAAACCCATCGAATGGGTCAGTGCACGCTTCAAGGAGGCCTTCCTTGCGCGTAGCGGCACGTAATCCAGATCACACTCGGGGTCCGGTTCTTCGAGCGCTATCGTAGGCGGAATAAATCCCTCCTGCATCGCAAGCAAAGAAGCAATGATCTCCACTGCTCCTGAAGCGCCCAGCATGTGACCCGTCATCGATTTAATGGAGCTCATCGGAATCTGGTACGCCTGCTTGCCCAAGGCCTTTTTGATTTGGTTGGTTTCGTAAAGATCCCCTGCCTTGGTCCCCGTGCCGTGAAGATTGATATAATCAATATCGTTTACGCTTAGGCCCGTCTTTTTTAAAAGCCCGCGCAGGGTCCGCTCAAGGGCACCTTCTGATTCGCTAAAGTGAATTGGGTCGCTTGCATCACACCCGTATTCGAAACCTAAAATCTCCCCGACAATTTTGACGCCCCTCGCTTTGGCACTTTCAAGTGTCTCAAGAAATAAAATGCCGGCGCCTTCTCCTACCAGAAACCCGCTCCTTCTTTTGTCAAAAGGGTGCAGGTGGCCGCGGGCCAGCGCTTTCATATTATGATACCCCGCAAGCATCAAAGGGGTTATCGAGGCGTCGCTGGCCCCGGCAAGACAGTAATCGACCACGCCCTCCTCAATCATCCTCGCCCCTTCGATCACGGCTACTGTGCCAGTCGCACAGGCCGCCACGTAACACTTGGCCGGGCCTTTCACCTTCCAACGCCTGGCAATCCACTGCGCGGCAAAATTGGGAACCGTATTGCAGTAGATGCGCGCACCCAAAATCGCGCTCGGGTGTTTTTCGAATCGATCCTTGAAGCGGTCTACGGTGTGAACACCGCCCTTGCTTGAGCTGACCGAAATCCCCACGCGGTAAAGGTCGGTCTGCTCGGGGTGAAATTGCGCCGCCTGCTGGGCCTCCGCCGCCGCCGTGACGGCATATTGAATAAAAGGGTCAAGGAGATGCGTGCCGTGAAGCCGGGGCTCGAAATTTTTTACTTCAAAGGCACGCTTGACGGGAAAATCCTTGGCCTCAAAGGATTGAATGGGTCCCTCGCCTGAGACACCCTCCTCGAGATTTTTTCTAAAAAGGGAAAGGCTGTTTCCGATGGGTGAGACCACACCCATGCCGGTCACGACCACTCGATGTTTCATGGATTAGGAAGGAGAGAGAACTTTTTCTGATTCAAGGAGTGTTAAAATCTTTTTGGCGTTTTTTGCGACACTGTCTTTTTCGCTTAACTCTAAATCCACGATCCCTTCTCTAAAATCACTCGCTCCGACATTCACAATCAAGATCGAGGCGCGGTCCGTGACCTCCTGAAGCAGGTGCAGTTCTTCGTCATTTAAGTTGCTCGCCGTGGCGAGCACAATCAACCCGGCATCCATTAAGATATGAGATACCTCACCCAGGCGCCGCACGTGTTCGCGGCGCTTCGAACGGTTTCTTTCAAGATCGCTATCGAGACCACGAAGCAGGTTTCCGATCCCGAGGAAATAAGTCTTGGCGCCGCGCTCGAAAAGGGACTTTTCGACTTCCTTGGCAATCGACTTTTTGTCGACCCCCACTTTCCCCGTAAGCAAAATGAGTTTCGGCGTGTGGCTGTACTTGGCGGCTCGCGCCTGAGGGTCGACAATACTGAAATCCCATTTTAATTCGCGAAGCTGCACCTGTTCGCGCACCTCGGCCTGGTCGTCTTTGACCAAGGCGGAGATGACCCCTCCGCCTGCGATATCATATTGGTCGACAAGGACAAATCTCCCCGTTGCCGGTAAGGCCCCCGCAAGGTCAAAGGCCACGGGGCTGGCGGATTCAAAAACGCATTGGGCAACGTCGTGGCGCTCAATTTGTTTTTTCTCGGCCTTTTTAAGATCCGAGGCGTCCATGATCCTTTTGATTTGCTTGAGTCGAACGGGTACCTTGGCCGTTGCAATTTTAAGTTGGTACTCTTTTCCAAAGACGAGTGGGGTTTTCCCCATCCAAAAAACCTCGGCTTGAAAAAGAGAGCTCACAAGCGGGGTCTCCTCCTCTAATTTGCACATGATGTCACCCCGATTAATATAAATTTGTTCTTTGAGCGTAAAACCGACGGATTGCCCGGCGCTTGCGTTTTTCACGGCCGGCGCGTTAAAGGCCTCGATCGATTTAATTTCAGAGCGTTTATACGAGGGAAGAAAATGCACCTTGTCGCCGACGGCGACCGATCCCGATTCGATTCGCCCGGCCACAATCCGCCGCTCGTCCCCTGATTCCGTAAATTTATAAACGGCCTGCACCGGCATGCGGAAGGGTTTGGCTTCCAGGGTCGCGGCCTCTTCAAAGGAATCCAACACCGCAAGAACGGATTCGCCTTTGTACCACGCGAGATTTTTTGAAGCGCTTAGGAGGTTCTCCCCGTGGAGGGCTGCGATCGGAATGAAGACCTTGGGCTCAAGATCGATGCGCTTTAAATATTTGCGGTATTCTTGTTCGATTTTGCGGAAGACCTCCTGGCTGTAGTCCACGAGGTCCATTTTATTCACGCAAATCGCGACTTGTTTGATTCCGAGCAGGGAAAGAAGATAGCCGTGACGGCGCGAGTTTTCCTGCACCCCTTCTTTGGCGTCGATCACCAGGAGTGCCGCCTCAGCGCGGGCGGCGCCGCTAATCATATTTTTTAAGAATTCAATATGCCCCGGCGCATCGATAATGATGTACTCACGCTTTTTACTTTTAAAAAAGCAGCGCGCCGAGTCGATCGTAATCCCCTGGGCCTGTTCGTCTTTTAAGGCGTCGAGGAGAAAGGCATATTCGAAGGGCTTGGAATGGCGCTCGCACTCGGCCTTCACCTGTTCGAGTTTGCCTTGAGGGAGCGAACCCGTGTCCGCCAAAAGGCGCCCAATCACCGTGCTCTTGCCGTGGTCCACGTGGCCCACGATCACAATATTCATTTTTTGGTTGGTGGATTTCATAGTCGTCATTCCATATTTTTTATCTTCATCCTGAGGACCTTAGATCCTTCGTCACTACGTTTCTCAGGATGAAATTCGCGCAGCGAATTTCACATGTACCCTTCGCGCCTGAGCGTCTCGAGTCCTCCGCCGTCTTCAGCGTCCTGGGCGCGACCGGAGCGCTCGGCAATATTTGAAAATTTTCCAGTCTTGAGCTCCGCGATGATTTCTTTCACGTTCTTGGCCGCCGACTTCACGGGGAAGGTGCAGGGGTAGCAGCCGAGCGAGCGGTAACGCTCCCCTTGGCCTTGATCAAAATAAAGTGAGACCACGGAAATTTTTTCACGATCGATATATTCCCAAATATCGAGTTCCGTCCAGTCAAGCAGGGGGTGAATGCGAATGTGCGTCCCGGGCGCAAAATCCGTTTTAAATTGATTCCAAAGCTCGGGCGGCTGGTCGCCCACATTCCAATCGCTTCGTTTGTCGCGGGGCGAAAAATAACGCTCCTTCGAGCGGCTTCCTTCTTCATCGGCACGCACGCCTACAATGACACCCGTGTAAGGCTCTTTGTTTTCATCGAGGACGTATTTTCCGGTTATGTGATCCATGCGGTAACGGGGCCATTCTCCGGAAAGGGTTCCCTTAAGCGGCTCGGTCTTAAGGGTTTTGCAGCAGGCAATGCGGTCAAGCGCGCCGGCCGGGAAGGTTTGTTTGGCTTTGAGCGCTTCTTCGTTAATTCCGTAGACCATATTGAGATGCCACTCGCGGGCAAGGCGGTCGCGGAAAGCGATCATCTCAGGGATCTTGAAAGAGGTATCAATATGAACGAGGGGAAATGGGACGTGACCCAAGAAGGCCTTGCGGGAAAGCCACAAAAGCACGGTGCTGTCTTTGCCGATCGACCAGAGCATGGCTAGGCTTTTGAACTGGCTGTAGGCCTCTCGCAAAATATAAATCGACTGACTTTCTAGTTTATCTAAGTGATTCATAAATTTAGGGTTAGGTTGTTTTTCTTAAAAAAAGAGACTACATTATATCACAAATTTGTGTTTTGATTTTTGCGGGATTCGAAGTTGAAGATCTGACCCGTAACCTGGGTCATGGCGTCCGTTGCCAGGTAGAGAATAAAATCCGCCACCTCTTCGGGATCTGAAAAACGTCCGAGAGGATTGAGGTTGAGGTTGCGCTCAAAAATTGCTTCAGGAAGGCTTTCGGTCATGCGGGATTTCATGAAACCGGGGTTGACGGCATTCACCAGGACATTTTTCTTGGCCAGTTCCTGAGCGAGAGATTTCACAAGACCGGCGAGCCCGCCCTTGGCTGCCGCGTAATTGGAAACGCCGTAGCCGCCGCTCGCCGCCACACGGCTTGTGATCATAAAGACTTTGCTCATTTGTCTTCTAAAAAGAAAAGACAGAAGTTTTTTAGTCAAATAGTACGGCGCTTTCAAATCCACGTTGAGCACATAATCCCATTCTTCTTCGCTCATGTTTTGGATGGTGTGGTCACGAATCGCGGCCGCGTTGTGGATTAAGATATCGAGTCCTTCGATTTTTTCTTTGAGCGATTTTGAAAATTCTTCGATGGCCCGCATGTCCGAGAGATCGAGTTTAAAACACTCGGCACCTTTTTTTTCGAGCGCCTTAGCCTCAGCGTCGTGTTGATGGTAAGTCAAAAGCACGCGCGCGCCTAAGTGAAGCGCCTTGAGAACAAGGGCGCTTCCGAGGCGGCTTGTCCCGCCGGTAATCAAAACGATTTTGTGGGCGAGGGGGTTGTTCAAACTTAGGTGGAAAGAGGAGTGGGCTCCGGTTTCGTTTGAGGTTTAAAGCCGGCGCGTTTCAACATTTCAAAGTCTTCGTGAATGGGATTGCCTGAAGTGGTGAGGTAGCCACCAATAATAAGACCGTTCGCGCCGCCTTTTAAAGCAAGCTCCTGATAGTCACTTCCTAAATTGATTTCGCGGCCGCCCGCGAGTTTGATATTGGACTTAGGGTGAATGAAACGAAAGACGGCGATCGTCTTAACCATTTCGAGGGGGTCCGGTGCGAGTTCATTTTCAAGCGGTGTCCCGGGCCTCGGATTTAAAATGTTCATAGGAAGGCAGTGCGGCGTGTAGGGCTTGAGCTCAAAGGCGAGCTTCACGCGGTCTTCCCTTGTCTCGCCCATGCCCAAGATGCCGCCCGAGCAGATTTCCATATTTCCTTCCTGAAGAAATTTCATGGTCTCAAGGCGTTTGTCGTAAGTGTGAGTGGAAACAATCTTGGGATAAAACTCGCGGGAGCTCTGGAGATTATTATTGAAGCGCCGAAGCCCGACTTCTTTTAAGCGCTCGACCCGCTCCGGGGTGAGAAATCCCAAGGAGCCGTCGAGATTCATCGCGGTCTCTTCTTGAAGCCGGTGGTAGATTTTAAGGATGTGTTCAAATTCACCGTCCGTGAGCTCGCCTCCGCTCGTTACCACGCAGAAATTCTGGCACCCTTTTTTTTCAAATTCCTTCGCGGCCGCCACGACCTCCTCAGCCGGCATGAGCTGATAACGGTTCACGCGCGTATCAAAGCGCACTGACTGGGCGCAGAACCCACAGTCTTCACTGCAGAGATAACTCTTGGCATTAATGAGCGAGCAAAGGCCGGGCTCGTCGGAATTAAAATGAAACGTGATCGCACGCGCGGCTTCTAGGAGCGCATCAAAATCTTCCGACCCATTTTCAATTTCAATGAGTCGCATGGCCTCGTTAAAGTCGAGCTCACCCCCGGCCAGCACGCGATTTTTGAGATCTTCGATAAATATTTTCATCCTTCGACGATGTCTCCTAAAACGGGTTCGACGGTGACCCCTTTGTCGCGAAAGGTCTTCTCGGCCTTTCCGATATTGGCAAGCTCCCCCTCGAGCTCAATCGTGGCCTCCCCCGCTTCTGAAGTGATCTTCGCACGCCGAATATTGAGCAATAGGTCGAGGTCGCGGGCCACGACAAACATAATGGGCTCTTTGATGAGTTTCTGCGGAAAATAAAGGTGAAACGCCTTCTTGGCCAAGGCCTACCGGCCCCCCGCAATGGCGGGCACAATAGAGATTTCATCTCCGTCTTTCAGGTGGGTGTCTTCTTGCTTCATGAAACGAATATCCTCTTCATTGAGATAGATGTTCACGAAGCGCCGCACCTTTCCCGATTCATCACAGAGGCGGTCTTTCATCCCCGGATAATTTTTTTCAAGCTCTTTGATCAAATCCTTCACGTTCCCTGCCTTGACTTGGACCTCCCCTTGGCCCGTGAGTTTTTGCAAGGGAGTTGGAATTCTTACTTTGACTGGCATCGTTTTATCCTTTCTTATTAAAGAGGGACAGGTCCGCTTCGCCGGACTTGTCCCTGCTCGTCATCACAATTTTTTCGAACGAAGATAGATTCGCTTCGATTCCCATAGGCGCCCCCACGTGCGATTGAATCGCCTCCGGTGTCTTAAGTCCATTGCCCGTGATAGCGAGCACGATCGACTCATTCGAAGGAATGCGGCCTGTTTCGATTAATTTTTTCGCGCAGGCTACCGTCACACCACCCGCCGTTTCGGTAAAGATGCCTTCCGAGCGGGCCAGGAGTTTGATCCCCTCACGGATTTCATCGTCGCTTGCAATTTCGGCAAAGCCCCCCGAGTCGCAAATCACATCCTTGGCATAATAACCGTCGGCGGGGTTGCCGATGGCAAGGGATTTGGCAATGGTTTTAGGTTTTACAGGGCGAATCACTTCGGCGTCGGTTCGAATAGCGGTTGAAATGGGAGAGCAGCCCTCCGGCTGAGCACAGTGAATTTTGGTCTTGACGGTATTGTCTAAAAGCCCGAGCTTTTCGAATTCTTTCAAGGCCTTCCAAATTTTTGTAATGAGAGAGCCGCTCGCCGCCGGGGCCACAATGTGAGCCGGCGCTTTCCATCCAAGCTGCTCCGCGATTTCATAGCCGAGCGTCTTCGAGCCTTCTGCGTAATAGGCACGGAGATTAATATTCACAAAACCCCATTTATATTTGGCCGCAATCTCGGCACAGAGGCGGTTGACATCATCATAATTTCCCTCGACCGCGACAAGATTCGGCGCGTAGACAAGCGAGCCCACGACCTTTGTCTTCTCAAGGTCGGCCGGGATAAAAATGTAGCGCTTAAACCCGGCCCAAGCGGCGTTCGCGGCGACAGAATTGGCGAGGTTCCCGGTGGAGGCGCAGGCCACAGTGTCAAAACCGAGCTCACGCGCACGTGAAAGCGCCACGGCCACCACACGATCCTTAAAAGACCAGGTGGGGTGGCAGACCGAGTCATCTTTAATGTAAAGCTCTTTGACACCGAGCTCCTTGGCAAGGATGTTGGCCTTCACAAGCGGTGTGAACCCGGAATAAAAACCCGCGCTCGGGTCCCCGTCAATCGGCAGAAGATCGCGGTAACGCCACAGGCTCTTCGGACCCTTGACGATTTTTTCGCGCGTGAGCGTACGCTCAATCGCTTCGTAATCGTAGGCCACCTCGAGCGAGCCGAAGCAGTATTCACAAACATAAAGCGCCTGCTTTGGATATTCGCGGCCGCACTCCCGGCATCGTAGAGCTTTTACAAACGACATGTTTTTTCCTTTTGCCTTTTTACTTTTAACTTTTAAATACTTCATCCATGCTGAGATAACGCTCGCCGGTGTCGGGGAAAATCGCCACCACAGTTTTCCCGGGCCCGAGTTCACGCGCGACTTGAAGCGCAGCCCAGCAGGCCGCCCCCGTCGAAATCCCGCCCAAGATGCCTTCCTGAGCCGCCAGCTGAAGAGCGATTTCCCAGGCATCTTTGTCATCGACAAGCATCACCCGGTCGATCACGCTCCGATTTAAAATCTGCGGCACAAACCCCGCGCCGATTCCCTGAATCTTGTGTTTGCCCGGCGCCCCGCCAGAAAGCACGGGAGATGTCTTGGGTTCAAGCGCAATGATCTGAATCTTCGGATTTCTTTTCTTAAACACCTCGCCGCAGCCGGTCACGGTGCCGCCTGTGCCGACACCGGAAATAAAGGCATCGAACTTTCCGCCGAGCGCTTCCCAGATTTCCTCGGCCGTGGTCTCACGATGGATCTTGGGATTCGCGGGATTGTTAAATTGCTGCGGCATAAAACTATTTTTGTTTTGCGAGACGATTTCCTCGGCCTTCTTAATGGCCCCCTTCATGCCCTCGGCGCCGGGTGTTAAAACAAGTTCGGCTCCGAATCGTTTCAAAAGATGCCGCCTTTCCACACTCATGGTGTCAGGCATGGTGAGCGTAAGCTTGTAGCCCTTTACCGCACAGACAAGCGCAAGACCGATGCCGGTATTCCCCGAAGTTGGCTCTACAATCAGCGTGTTTTTATTGATCAAGGCCTTCTCCTCGGCATCCAGAATCATGCTCAGACAAATCCGGTCCTTCACGCTAAAGCCCGGGCTGAAGGCCTCGAGCTTGCCATAAACGGTCGCCATCTGTGAAGTGGCGAGTTTATTTAATTTGACGAGCGGCGTATTGCAAATAAGGTCAAGAACATTTTCCGCTGCCAGGGGTTTCATACCGATTTTCGTTTTGGGTTGTGTCGCAGTCGTCATTTTATTCTCCTTAAATATCCGCCGAGAGATCTTTGGGCGTCTCGGTCGGTTTCTCTTCTTTTTTGGGTTTTAATTCCTTAAACGTGTGAATGCCGCATTCTTTCTTTGCTTTGCCGGCCCAGCGGCCCGAGCGCTCGTCATCACCGTCTTGCACCGGCCTCGTGCAGGGCGAACAGCCGATGCTCAAATACCCTTTTTCAAACAAGGGGTGCTGGGGAATCTTGTGCTCTTTTAAATACCACCATGCTTCGCGCGAAGTAAAGTTGGCGAGCGGGCTGATTTTAAACATCCCGCCTTCGTATTCCTCAATAATCCGAATCGATTTGCGAAAGTCCGTCTGCCGGCGGCGGATGCCGCTCATCCAGGCATCATAATTTTTGATGGCGAGGTCAAGCGGCTCGACTTTGTTAATTTGGCAGCAGAGGTCGGGGTTTTTCTCGTAGGGCACGCCCTCGTACTCGGCCACGACCTTGGCCTTTTCCGCCGGGTCTGCGCGAAGATCCAGGACCTGAGTCAGGCCCAAGAGTCTAGCAAGTTTTTCCTTATATTCCAAGGTTTCCGGAAAGTGGTACCCCGTTTCAAGGAAGAGGATGGGGGTCTCGGGATTGGCGCGGCTTACCATGTGAAGCAAGACCCCGCTCTCGGGGCCAAAGGAAGAGGTGGCGGCCAGCTTGGGAGAAAATTTCTTCACCGCCCAGGCCACAATCTCCTCCGGCTTTTGGGCCTCAAACTCCTCATTTAATTTTTCTAAATTAAGCTTGTGTACCAACACGTCACCCTCAACTAACGGTGCCCAACTAACCGTGCCAGGCACCGTGCCTGGCACGGTGCCTGGCACGGTTAGGTTTTCCCTAATTTTTTTATTCTTGCTCGCAACTTGTCAACCATCTCATAACCCAGATGCACGTTTTCACCCAAAAACCCAAGCTTCACACCGGGTTTATTTGCCCCGTGAAAATCGCTCCCCCCCGTTGCCACCAAATCAAACCGCCCGGCGAGTTTTAAATAAAGTTCGTTTTCCTTGAAATGCTGGCAGCTGTTATAGACCTCGATCCCCCCCAGACCTTCCTCTTTAAAGCAGGCGATCTCTTTTTCAAGCGCGGCTTCTTCCAATCTCATTTGCTTGGGGTGAGCCACGGAGGCCACGCCGCCCGCCGCTTGGATGATTCGAATCGCTTCCTTGCTTGTCACCCGCCTTTTATCCACGTACGCAGGCCGACCCTTCCCTAAGTATTGATTGAAGGCTTCTTGAATGGATTTCACCACTCCTTTTTTTACAAGCACCTTGGCAAAATGAGGGCGGCCGATTTGTTTTTCGTGAAGCGCCCCCGCTCCGGCAAAGGCTTCCTCAGTGACTTCTTCGAGTGAAATGTCAACGCCTTCGCACTGGAGCTTTTCCACAATCTGAGGATTGCGACTCCGCCTGGCCTCTTGAATCGATTCAAGGCAGGCCATAAGCTCCCGATTTTTCCGATCAAGAAAGTATCCTAAGATGTGGAGTGTCCCGGGTTCAAACACTGCGCTGATTTCAACGCCCGGGATAAGTTCGATCCCAAGCCGCTTGGCCTCGCTCTCAGCCTCTTCAAAGCTCGACAGGGTGTCGTGATCGGTCACAGAAACGCAGGCGAGATTTTTTTCTTTGCACTGGCGCAAAAGCTCAGTCGGCGTGAGAGTTCCATCTGAGTGCGTGGTGTGCATATGAAAATCGACGAGCTTCATGGCAGTCTAGGACCGCGCTCGGCGGCTTTTCACTTCAAGATACCCGAGCTCTTCTAGCCGTCGAATGATTTTTGCGGCTGAGTCTTCCGCACTTTCGCGCTCGGTTTCACAAATGATTTCAGGATGAAGAGGTGCTTCGTAGGGATCGTCCACGCCTGTAAATCCTTCGATTTCTCCCGCACGCGCCTTTTTGTAAAGGCCTTTCACGTCCCGCTTTTCACAGGCCTCAGGAGAAGTTTTGACATAAACCTCGACAAAATTTCCGATCATGCTCCGGTTAAAATCGCGGGCCTCGCGGTAAGGAGAAATGGCGGAGGCAATGGCGATTACCCCGTTACGCGTAAGCAGGTGACAGACAAAACCGATTCGTTTGATATTGAGATCGCGGTCTTCTTTGGAAAAACTGAGACCCTTGCTTAGGTTGGTGCGCACGAGATCGCCATCCAGGAGCTCGACTTTAAGCCCCCATTTGCGGAACTGGCGCTCGAGTGTGCGGGCGATGGTGGATTTGCCGGAGCTTGGAAGACCCGTCAGCCAGAGGGTGACCCCCTTTAATAAGGTGCACTCTTGGGCTTCATTAAAAACAGGGCTTGTCATAGACAGTTGTCGTTCCTCCCTCAACCGTATCTCTATTATTTGAAGCGAGTTAGGAAGATTTTACAATACCTTTTTAGGGCGATTGGTGGACAAATATACATCCAAAGCGAGGGAGTGTCAACGCGGGGCGGAAGACTCAAGACGGCGGGCGATCAAGAGGGAAACTTCGAAGAGGATCAGGATGGGAACGGCCAGGGCTACCTGGCTCACGGGGTCGGGAGTGGGGGTTAGAACGGCGGCTAAGATCAAGATAAGTACCACCATTGCCTTCCGTGAACGCTGAAGCGTTCTCACGCGAACCACCCCGAGTTGCACAAGGCCTACGAGAATGACCGGCAGGTCAAAGACCAGGCCCGAGGCCACGATCATCCCGGTTAAAAAGGAGAAATAGGCGCTTGCATTTAAAAGCGGCTTGAGATGCTCGGTTTGGAATTTGAGAAGGAAGTCGAGCCCCCAGGGGAGTACCCAAAAATAAGCAAAGGAGCTTCCCGCAAGAAAAAGGAGAATCGAAACGGCAATCAAAGGAAGCAGGATTTTTTTTTCACGTTCATAAAGTCCGGGGGCGACAAAAAGCCACGCCTGCGAAAAAAGGACGGGTGAGGAAAAAAGAAGCCCGGCCAGGGCTGCGGCCTTTAGGCGGATCAAGAAGGCATCGTAGGGCTTTTGAAAAAAAAGCTCGGTGTGGCCCGTGCGGTAAAGGGGTGCAATGAGAAAATCGAGAAACCCCGGAACCAAAAAGTAGGCGGCAAGCGAGGCTAGAAGGAAAAAAACAAGCGAAAAAATTAAACGGCGGCGGAGTTCTTCGAGGTGAGTGGTAAAATCCGACCCCACATCAGGCCTGCGCAAAAACCTCTCGCACAACAATCCCAACGACGCCGAGCGCCACCGCATTTTCACCGAAAGCCGAAGGGATAACTTTAACCTGGGACGAGGCCTCTTCGACCGCCCATTCCTTCACGGCCAGCTTAATGGCATCCAGTAGGGGTGCGCCACAGTCCTCAATGCCGCCCCCGATCACCACGATTTCGGGGTTTAACAAATTAGCGAGGAAGGCAATTTTTTTACCTAGCTCGGTTCCTGCTTGTTCCACAAGTTTTAAGGCCAGTTTGTCTTTTTCCTTGACGCCCCGCACGATTTCTTTGAAGGTAATTTTTGTGAGATCGCCCTTGGTAAAATCTTTAAGGACCGAGGACTCCCCTTTTTCCAGGCGCTCTTTGGCCCGCTGTGTCATTCCCAGATCCATCTCCCAACGGCCCAGCTGAGTGGCAATCTGATTGGCGTATTCTTTCGTCTCGTTAATGCTCGTAATCCCAAGCTCCCCGGCGGCGCCCGTGGCCCCGCGATAAATTTCACCGTTAATCAGAATGCCGCACCCTACTCCGGAGAACATGTAGAGCATGTGTCTGACATCGCGGTCAAGCCCCAGCCATTTTTCTCCAAGCACGGCTGCGTTGGCATCATTTTCAACGAAGGTGGGAATGTTGAGGCGTTTTTCAAACGTGTCTTTAATTGAAAGGCAAAGAGAAATATCTTTTTCTCCGAGGCTTTGCGGCCATCGAATAGTGCGGCCGCGTTCATCGATAATACCCGGGACCCCGACACCCACGCCTACAATCTTTTCTTTATCGATGTCTGCTTTTTCGATGATCTCGGCTGCCATGTCCGCCATGCTCTCGATCACACTTTCTGAGCGGTCCGGTATCCTTTCGCGCTTCAGTTCACTCACCACATTGATCTCAAGGTCCACCAAAACTCCCACGACCGTCATCATGTTAAGACCGACCCCTACGATGTAGCCCGCCTTTGAATTGAGTTCCACCAGGACGGGTTTCCGGCCGCCGGTTGATTCGTCGAGCTCCCCTTCCACCACGAGCCCCTTACGGATGTAGTGGTTCACGTAATTGGAAACAGTGACAATATTAAGCTCGGTAATTTTTGAAATTTCGGTGCGGGAGACGGGACCGCTTTTGCGGATAACTTCGAGGATGGCGAGATTTTTTCTTTCTTTGTCGGTGAGGATCCTGTCTTTCAGGAGGATTTGTTTGATCATGGTCATGGCGTCGCAACCTTTCCGTCATTCAGTAAACATTTAATCAATGAGATTTATGTAAGTCTAAGAACAGGTTTTAAAGGTAAGAGGCATTGTACCGCTAAATAAAACCATTTTCAAAGGATAATTGGGAATTTAAAAAAATAGTACTTTATTACAACTATTTATATAGCAATAGGTTGCGTCAATTTTGAAGGATTTCTGAGGGGAAGAAATCATCGGGCAAGGCCAGACTTCCGGAATTGGAGGATCGACTTAATTGCGGCTGAAAAAACTTTCTTTCAGCAGCTTTTCAGCGTTTTTCCCTACAATGTCCTTATGGAACCTCTTTTGAATGCTTCCATCCTTCAGGTAATTACAGATCGCGATAAGGGTCATCCCCTGATCTAAAGCCAGATACTGTGTATTGACCTGTCCCTTGGGAAAGGCAATGGAGTCATAAAAGCCGTATTCACCGTAAATCTCATAATGAAGAAGTTTGCGGACATTTTTGACGGCATCTTTGGGAAGGCTGTCTAAAGCAAGGAAGCTTACGTGCGGGGTAATGACTCCCCGTTCGGGGTAGCCCTTTGCCCCGAAGGCCCTGACGCCATATTCGCCGTACCGCCAGTTTCTGCCATTCGAGGTGGCGGCGGATGAAATTCCCCAGACCGGATATTTCATTTCACGCAGGGCATAATCGCGGTGGAGTTCGGTTGCAATTTTATTATTTAAGCCCAGGCCTTTGGGCGCGAGCTTTCGCTCCTTGAGAACAAGGGTCGGCATTAAATACTCAAAAAGGGATCCCCCCCAGCTTGGGACAAACTTTCGGCCGCGGTATTGATAATACCCTTGAAAATAATCAATCCCGTCCCGCGATTGGTCAAACCCGCGCGGGGGCTGGGTCTGCCACTTCCAAGCCGTGGGAGGTGTACGGTAAAGAAACCACCAATGGCTCGGCGGCAGGTCGCCTTTGCCGATGGCGTAGAGACTCGTGGCCCTGGCCTCGGTGACAAGCATGCCGTAATGATACTTCCCGAAATCTTTTTCCGGCACTTTGATCCCCACCACCAGCTGGTTATTTTCGGGATCCATAAATTCGCCGAATGAAAATGCGTCCAAAATTTTTGAGGCGCGCTGCGCCACGGCCCCCTCAAAGGTTTGGCGAAGCACCACAAGCGCAATGGCGAGCCAGCCGCTGTCGACAGAAGAAATATAGCTGCGTGTCACAGCCAGTTTTTTTGTTTCATAAAAATTGTAAAAGAACCCCCGGTAGCGGCGCATTTTTTCCAGCGTGCTCAAAATCGCCGCCGCCTCCTCGCGAGCCTTGGCCTCGCTTATAAACCCAAGGTCCATGGCAGAAATAAGGCTCATAAGATCCATGGCGATATTGGTGGGAGAGGTGTAACCCCCAATTAAAGGCGCCTCGCCTAAACGCAGGTGGTCGGCGACCAAGTGTGTTTTTAAGTCGCGTGCATTTTCAAAATACCGCCAGGTATCGCGGGCAATCATGTGGAGCAGCTTCTTGTCATTTTTCTCGGCCTGGAGTTCGAGGCGCCTTACGGGATCAAGTACCTCAGCGGGAAAACCCAAAAGATTGTCCCGGTTGCTTTCAAAGCCTATGTCCCCTGTTCCAAAAAAAGCAATTTCATCAACCCACCACGAGCCAGCCATTTTTTCGTTGCCGGCCGTAATTTTAAATTGAATTTGAGAAAGTTGGTCAAGATCCAGGGCATCAAAAAAGGAAACAGGCAGAGCCACTTCCCGCCAGTTGGCGCAGTTTGCGGCACAAAACTTGGTGATGTCTTTTCTGACGTTTTTGTGTTTCCAGTCGGAGAGCTGGATTTCAATCCGTCCGTTAAAGGGGGCCTTCTCTTCGGTCTGCAGTTTGTATTTAAAAACAAGCTGCCCTGCGCGGCTGACATCAAGCTGCTTCAATAAACTCTGAAAGGCGGTGCTTTCTTTGGGATATAGATGAAATCGCGCCTTCAGGGAATAACCGCGTGCCTGGTTTCGCGCATCCACCTTATCAATGAAGAGGTCGAGGGCGCCATTGGCGGCTGACTTGGTCCTCCAGGACCCCCCGCGCAGATTCTCGAGTCTGCCGGCATTAAAGTCGTCAATGACGATAAAACGCGAAGACGAAAGTAAAGATTTGTCGGGAGAAAGAGTGTCGTAGATGGGGCTCGGCTCTCCCTGGGAAGGAGTGGGGAAGGTGTGGGATTGTTCCTGAGCCGCTAACTGAGAAAAGAATACGAGGAGAGGTGCTGCTACGAAGAATACGAAACGAAGGGTTCTTTTCATAAGAACCCTTCGATCCGCTGGAGGTTTCGATTCCTCAGCCAAGAACGACTGCGACTTTGTGTTCTTTGCCGTCTTTGAAGGCTGGGATGAGATTGCCGGATTGTTTTTTGTCATCCACCACAAGTTCTTTGACACCCTGCCCTGCCTTTTTGGGGTTCTTCACCTCAATGAAGTAAGTCGCCCCGCGGAAAAGGCGCTTCATTTTAAACCCGGGCCACCGCTTCGGGATCACAGGATCCACGAGGAGCCCTTCTTTTGTCGGACGAATGCCGAGGAACCAGTTCAGCACCACCACGGCATACCAAGCACCCGAACCCGTGTACCAGGTCCAGCTGCCGCGGCCAAAATTCGGCGAATCCGGTCCGTCCACGTTGCCTGAGGTCACATAAGGTTCGGCATAGTAAAGATCTGCATCCTGCCCTCTAAGTATCGGATTGAAGCTGCTGTAAACTTGATAGGCCTTTTCGCCGTCTCGCATCATGGCCTCCGCCTGAATCGCCCAGGTGCCGGCGTGCGTATAAAGGCCGCCGTTTTCCCGAACCGAGGGCGCGTACCTTGTGATGTAACCAATGGTGGGATCCGTCACGTTGTATCCCGGAGTCAAAAGAAGCGGCCCGTATTCACGGTAGAGGTGCTTTTCGCACATGTCCATCACTTGTCTTGAGCGCTCCGGAGAGGAGACGCCTGTTATGACCGCCCAGGTCTGGCAGTTTAAAAAGATTTTTCCGGTATCATTTTTTTTGCTGCCGAGCGGGCGGCCATCGTCGCGGGTGGCCCCCAAATACCACTCACCATCCCAGCCGTGTTTGTTGAGAACGGCCTTCAGGGCCTCGGCTCGTTTAAGATAATTTTGCGCTCGTTTTTTATCGCCGCGTCTTTCGCAAATCGGGGCAAAGCGCATGAGGATCCCGTAAAGGAAATGGCCCAGCCAGATGGATTCCCCTTTCCAGCGAATGCCCACATGACTTAAACCGTCATTCCAGTCGCATTCTCCCATCAGAGGGAGCCCGCGGCCGGAAAACCGCGTGAACACCTTGTCGATCGAGCGCATACAGTGATCATAAAGGGTTCCTTCCGTCACCTTTTTTGTCTTCGGATCGGGTAAAAATTTGGTTTTGATATCAAGGATCTTTTCGTCATCGGTTTCATCGAGATAATTCAAGGTAATGAAATCAAGCCACAAAAGATCATCCGAGCAATGGGTAATGGCGCCCATGTTGGTTCCGTGATGCCACCAGTGATGGACGGTCCCATCCGGGAACTGCTGTTCGGCATGGAGGAGGATTTGTTTTTTGGCGAGCTCCGGCTTTGTCGAAAAGAAAATCTGGCAATCCTGCAGCTGATCGCGGTAGCCAAAACCGCCGCTCGATTGATAGTAAGCGCAGCGGGCCCACAACCTGGCCGAGATCGTCTGGTACTTCAGCCAGATATTGGTCATAAAATTCATGGCCTCGTCCGGCGTTTCGATCGTGGTGGCGTTCACGAATGAATCCCAAAGCGCCTTCACTTTACTCAGTTCACGGTCGGCTGTCTTAAGATCGGAATATTTCTTGATGATGCGGGTGGCCTCTTCGTGCCCATTGGTGGAACCCAGTAAAAAGACGACGGCCTTTTCCGCCTGGGGTTCAAGCTCGACATCGACCTGGAGGCTCGCAGCGGCATCGCCCCATTTACCTTCCGAGTTTCCAAGTTTCCCTTCGACCACTCGAGCGGGTTTGTGAGGATCGCCGTAATGACCGAGAAAGGACTCTTTGTAACCATCAAAGGCAATGGGCTTCGGGATCGCGGCGTGAAAACCCTGGAGGGGTTTTTCCTTCATTCCGGTCGAAATAAAACCCGGCACAAGCGGGGCGCGTTTCAGACCATAGATCATTCCGTTTTTGCGGTCGATCCAGGTCTCGATAAAGGTTTTGTGGAATTCGCGGTGCGTATCAGCCCAGTTGCCAAGGCACCAATCGAAGTAAGTAAAAAGGCTGATCCGCCGCTTCCGATCGGTTTGATTCTTTAAAATAACTTTCCAGATTTCGACCGGCTCTTCTACATCCACAAAAACCGTTTTTTCAAATCGAATGCCGTAAAGCTCGCTCGTGAGAACCGAGTACCCTTGGCCGTGCCGCACTTCAAAGAAATCAAAATGGGGCATGCAAGGTTTCCAGGTCCCGGACCAAAATTCGCCGGAGTCTTGGTCTCGGAGATAAATGTACTTGCCCCAGCTGTCGCGAATGAGGTCCTGGTCCCAGCGTGTGACGCGTGAAAGATTGGAATTCTCCCGCCAGGAAAATCCCGAACCGGTTTGGCTTTCGATCATCCCGTAATCCCCATTACAGATCACATTGACCCAGGGGCGCGGAGTATCCGGTCGTGTGATCACATATTCACGGCCGTCCGCGGTAAAATAGCCGTACTCAGAGGCAAATTTTTTCTCTTCCCTTGAAGCCTTCTTAAGAGTTGAGGGTTTAGATTTAGGTGCGGTCATAATTTTCGTCATTGCTAACTTCCATCCTTTTTTAAATTATTTTTCTTTTGACTGAAG
Source organism: uncultured bacterium (assembly GCA_964373045.1). Taxonomy (GTDB): domain Bacteria; phylum Omnitrophota; class Omnitrophia; order Omnitrophales; family Aquincolibacteriaceae; genus CAYJSI01. The sequence continues at coordinate 7,673 of CAYJSI010000007.1, read as the reverse complement.
AATCGAATTGATCGGTTTGACAAGTTCTGCGGTCACTTCGGCGGCTGTTCTCTTTCCATTGAAGACAAGTTCAAGCTGCGGCATGAGATATTTTTCTTCGATCTCGCGCCAGCGCGGGTGAAAGGGACCGAAGACAATGGATTGCACAGCAAGATTTAGCATCTTTTTATTGGCCGGGGGTTGCGGGTCAGTTGCCCAATTTTGGCCCTCAGCCACTCCAACCCGAGAGGGCTGCGCAAGACCCCGCTTGGCCAATTGCTCCTGGCCTGAGGCGCCCGTGAGCGCCTTGATGACCTCCCAGGCCTCTTGTTTATGCTTGGAAGATTTCAAAATGGCGTAGCCAGACCCTCCGGAACCAAAGGCCCGAATCCCCTGCGGGTTTTTAGGAAACATAGCAACGTCCCAGTTAAATTTATAATTGCGAAAGCTGGGCGTCTCCCAAATTCCTGAAAGGAACATGGCGAGGCGTCCGCTGGCAAACATAAGATCGATCCCCATGCCGAGATTGGCAAGCGCCACGGGTGTGGGCATCACCTTATAAAGATTGATGAGGTCAGAGTAAAACTGAAGTCCCTGAACAGAGGCGGGATCGTTGATCAGAGTTTTTGTCGGATGCTTCACGTCGTCGACAAGCGCCCCCCCGTTTCCATAAATGAAGTTCTGCCACGGCCAGCCGTAGAAGCCATACTGAATCGTGCGGCCGGTATCGTCCTTTTTCGTAAGCGCGCGCGCCACCCTCAGGAGATCTTCCCAGGTCCAATCATCGGCAGGGTAAGCGAGCCCCGCCGCGTCAAAAAGGTCCTTATTATAAAAAACGCAGGCAAAGGGCGCTACGTCGCGCGGGACCGCGTAAAGGCGGTTATTGACCGTGAAGCGCTCCATGATGGTGGGAAAATAATCTTTTTGGGAAAAATCAGTTTCGGCTTCCAAATAGGGGGTGAGATCTTCTAAAACATTCTTGCTCGCAAAGGTCACAAAGTAGTCGACCTCGGTTGCGATAATATCCGGAGCCGCTCCGCCTGCGATACGCGTCAGGATCTTGCTGTCATAGCCGGAGTAAGGGGTGTGCTCAAAGACAATCTTAATTTTCGGGTGGGCGGCCTGCCAATCCTTAATCGAGTGGGTAATGATATCAATTTCTTCCGGGCTTCCCCAAAAGGCAACTTTGATTTTGGTCGTGCCATCGTTTGAGGCCGAGGGGCCGCAGCCTGCGAGAATAAAAAAACTAATCAAGAAACTGGCGAGAATTTTTTCCACGCGAATTCCTATTTATCTTGGGTTAACTTTTGAGATGGATGAGGGTGTACCGAAAAGCCAAGCGCTACCGTTTCAACCTTTTTAAAAGTTTGGGAATTATATCACGCTTCCCTTTTCTGTCAATATGACCACGAACATACGACTACGAAACAGCTAGACCGACTTTTTGGAGGACGCGGTCAAGGTCGTCCAAATTAAAATAATGGACTTCGATTCTCCCCTCGGTCTGATTCTTGCGGGGGTAGATCCGCACCTGGGTCCCCAGGTGCTGCTCGAGACGCCTTTCGAGATCCACGATTTCCGGTTTAAGGTGGCGGGCCTTTTTAGCGCCGCGCTTATGAGCCACGCTGCGGTTCACAATGGCCTCCACCTGGCGAACCGAAAGATTTTCTTCGATAATACGCTTCGCCATCTGCCGCTGGTGTTCCGGTGTTAAAAGTCCCAAAAGAGCGCGGGCATGGCCTGCCGTAATCCGGCCCGTCATGAGGAGGCTGCGCACTTGTTCAGGCAAGCGAACTAAACGAATCATATTCGCCACGGTGGAGCGGTCCTTCCCTACCCTTTTCGCAATCTCATCTTGAGAGAGCATTCTCTCCTCGGCGAGCCTTCGATAGGCCTCGGCCTCTTCAAGCGGGTTTAAATCCTCGCGCTGGATATTTTCAATAAGCGCCCACTCCAAAAAATCATCCGGGGCTGCGTCCTTGATAACAGCAGGGACCTCCGTAAGGCCGCAAAGCACGGCGGCCCTGAATCTTCTTTCCCCGCAAATAAGCATATATTTTGCATCCCCGATTTTTTTCACAATGACCGGCTGCAGAATCCCCTTTTCTTTAATGGAAGCGGCGAGCTCCTCGATCCCCTCCGGCGAAAATTCCCGCCGCGGCTGATCCTGATTCGGAACGATTTGGTCTAGGGGGATAAGCTGAAAGCCGCCCGCCGCCTTCTCCTTGCTAAGCACCTCCAGCAAATCTGGGTGTGATGTTGGCAGCGGCGACTGCTGATTTAAATAACTATCCGGAATTAACGCGCTAAGGCCCTTCCCTAGAACTTTTTTCATGCGCTTGTCTCCTCTTGGATGGATGAATTCTGCATTGCGGTCATGGGTGTCGCTCCTGTGGCTGGATTAGCCGCGCTCGGCCCGGCTTTAGGCGCAAATCGGCTGATAAACTCCTTCGCCACTTCTTCATACCCTTTGGATGCCTTGTTGTGGGGGTCATAGAGAACGCCCGGCTTGCCAAAACTAGGAGCCTCCGAAATCTTGACAGACCTTGGAATGATGGTCGTAAAGACCTTCTCTTTGAAATGTGTCCGAACTTCCTCCACCACCTGTTGCGTTAGATTCGTCCTGAAATCTGCCATGGTGAGGATCACGCCGCCGATTTCAAGCTCTGGATTAAGATTTTGCTTCACAAGCTGATAGGTTTGAATGAGCTGCCCTAAACCCTCCAGCGCATAATATTCACACTGCAACGGAATAATTATATAACTACATGCTACTAATGAATTTATAGTTGTAAGTCCGAGCGAAGGAGGGCAATCAATCAATACAAAATCAAATTCATGCGCCATTTTTCCAAGCTGATTTTTAAGATAGAATTCCCGCCCAAATTTTGAAATGAGCTCGATCTCGGCGCCGGATAAATCCGCGCTTGAGGGAATGATGAATAGATTTTCAATGGAGGTCGTTCTAACCAGGCTGAGTGGGTCAACGATTTCCACAAGCAGTTGATATGTTGTGGATTCAATGGCTGGTTTTTCCTCCCCAAAGCCGCTCGTCGCGTTGGCCTGAGCATCCATATCAATGACAAGAGTTCTATAGCCACTTTTTGCGGTTAGGGTCGCAATATTTACAACGGATGTGGTCTTACCTACACCGCCTTTTTGATTGCAGAAGGCAAATATATTTTTCATACGTCACCCCATTCGTTTCACGTGAAACTCGATTTGTGTAATATATCACATGTGTAACTTTATCATTTACAATATATTATAAAATATGATATCTGCCTATACTATAATTATCATCGGCAGAAGCGATAAATTCTGAAGTATGTTTCACGTGAAACATTGCATTATAACGCTTGTGGGCACTGTAATGACGCTCCCCACCAACTTACCAAACAGATCAACTACTATAGATTTAATGCTGCTTATCGATATGAACTACGAGAAGTGAGATGTCGCAGACTGAAAGTCCAGGTATTCTTGAGGCCTGCCCGATGCTTTCCGGTTTTACATTGGAAAGCTTTTCAACTGCCTCGTGACTAAGTCCTCGTATGTTAGGGTAGTCAATGCGGGCAGGAATCTTTTTTCCCTCAAATTTTGACATCCGCCTCGCCTCAGATAACTGACGCTTAACGTAGCCTTCATATTTGACCTCGGTCTCAACGCGGGAGATCTCATCATCCGTCAAATTGCATGAGTGTAAGTTGTTATTTAACAAGTAATTATAGCTAATATTATGTCTCCTCAATAGTCGGTCGAGAGAAACGTTCTCATGCCAGCTATTTTTTAAGCGCTCGACCTCGCTTTTAACTCGCGATGTTCGAAGAAGCGATTCTTCATGCGCTTGGTCACTAATTAGCCCAAACTCATGACCGTAGCGCATGAGTCTTTCATCCGCGTTATCCTGTCGAAGAAGCAGACGGTATTCCGCCCTCGAGGTAAAAAGCCGGTAGGGTTCGTTCGTGCCGCGCGTTACAAGATCGTCAATCAGGACCCCAAGATAGGCTTCGGAGCGTCCTAAGATAAAAGGATTTTGCCGCCGGAGTTTTCGAATGACATTCAACCCGGCCATAAGGCCTTGTCCCGCGGCTTCTTCATAGCCCGAGGTGCAGTTGATTTGTCCCGCTAAAAATAAATTTTCGATCTTCTTCGTTTCAAGAGAGTGCTTGAGCTGTGTCGGGGGAGAGCAATCGTATTCGATGGCGTAGGCATAACGTATGAACTGGGCATTCTCGAGACCCTTCATGGAATGCACAATCTCATGCTGAATTTCCTTAGGCAAGCTCATAGAAAGTCCGTTCACATAAATTTCCTCAGTGCTGCGGCCTTCAGGCTCAAGATAAATCTGATGTCTTAATTTATCTGCGAATTTGACAACCTTATCTTCAATCGAGGGACAATAACGCGGACCGATCCCCCGGATCCTTCCCGCATAAAGAGGGGAGAGGTGAAGATTTTTTCGAATGATCTCATGCGTCATTTCATTGGTGTGGGTGAGATAGCAGGAGAGCTGCTCGATTTCTAGTTTCCGCGTGCGAAATGAAAAGGGGTGAGGAGGATCGTCGCCCTTTTGTTCTTCGAGGCACGACCAATCGATACTTTTTTCGTGAAGCCTGGGCGGGGTGCCGGTTTTAAATCGAACAAGCTCAATGCCGTGCCGCTTGAGAGAATCCGATAACCCCACCGCTGGCGCCTCGCCGGCACGGCCGCCCGGATAATGGGTACTTCCCACGTGGATAAGCCCCTGCAGGAACGTGCCTGTGGTAAGCATCACGGTTTCGGAAAAAAATTCTTCTCCGCTTTGCGTGCGAATGCCGTTGCACTTTTCGTTTTGAATCAAAAGCTCGACGGCCTGGCCTTGTTTAAGATTGATGTTTTTTTCGCGCTCAATCACGCGGTGCATGTAAAGCTGATATTGTTTCTTATCCGCTTGTGCCCGAGGCGCCCAGACGGCGGCGCCCTTGGAGCGATTCAACATGCGAAACTGAATACCGGTTGCATCAATCGCAAGCCCCATCTCACCGCCCAAGGCATCGATTTCTCGCACCACATGCCCCTTGGCGATGCCTCCTATGGCGGGGTTGCAGGACATTTTGGCGAGAGAGTCGAGATCCATGGTGAGGAGCAGGACCTGGTAGCCGGCACGGGCAATGGAAAGAGAGGCCTCGATCCCGGCGTGGCCGGCACCCACGATGATGGAACCGTATTTTTGCGTGGAGATCATTCCTGGTCTTCGTGGTGAAGCACGATGGCCATGCGCTTGACGAAGACTTGATGAATAATGGAAAGGACATTACTGATGAACCAGTAAAGCACGAGGCCAGACGGCATTTTGTAAAACAAAAAACCGAACATGATCGGCATAAATTGCATCATCTTGGTTTGTTCCGGTGTAGAGCCTGCCATCGGTGTCAGCTTCTGCTGCCAGACCATGGAGGCAAGCATGAGGAGGGGAAGTAAATTGAAGGCGTTCCCAATAAATGGGATTGAAAACGAAAACGTCCAGAGCCGGTCAGGGGCGGCAAGGTCCCTCATCCAAAAAACAAAAGGAGCGCCCCTGAGCTCGATCATGTCACTTAACACCTGATAAAACGCAATGAATATCGGGATCTGAAGGAGCATAGGCAGGCATCCCATCATCGGATTCACGCGATTGCGTTTATAGAGCTGCATCATTTCTTGATTGAGTTTGGTGGGATCTTTTTTGTAGCGCTCCTGAAGCGACTTGAGTTTAGGCTGCAGGGCCTGCATTTTTTTCATATTCTCAAAACTCATGTGCGTCAGGGGAGTAAAGACGCCCTTTAAGAGGAGTGTGAGCAAGATAATGGCCCAGCCGTAGTTATGAACAAACCCGTAGAGAAATTTGAGGGCGATGAGGAGCCAGATTTTAAAGAGTCCAAAAAAGCCGCGGGAGAGGATTTCTTCAAAACCAAAGTCAAAACTTTTCAATGTCTCATAATGCTGGGGACCGACGTAAAGGAAAAATTGATGCGTCGCCTTGCCCCCGGCGGGAACGGAAAGGGGCTCGAGCGTGAGCGCAGAGGACATTGTTTTCTCATTCGCGCTGGTGGTTACCTCGATCGCCTTCCAATCGGGCTTGATAAGGATAGCAAAATATTTTTTAAGGAGGCCGCTCCATGATACTTCGCCCGAAACCGGGAAACCTTTTTTTAAAATTTTCCCGAGGTGGGCCGAGGTAACCTTATCTGTTTTCGCGGCCGCCTCGAAGTTATGGTCAGTGATCCCTTCCTCAAACTGATAGTCCATGGCGTAAGTGAGCTCGATGGGAAAATGCCTTTCGTTGGAAGAAAGATTTTCAATGGTAATCTCAAGCCCAATGACGGGTTTTTCTGAACCCAGGAAAAATTGCTTTGTCAGCCGATAGCTTCCGGGTTTTTCGTAGACAAATTCAAAGAGGTCGTTGTTTTTTCCCCGCCGATTAAGTTGGAAGATGGCCTGAGTAAGATCGATATCATCGTGCAAAAAACCAGTCCCGAAAATCCCGGGGAGCGCGGGATCTCCCTCGTAAAAGCTGTTTTGTGCCGCCGCCTCATGCTCGGCGTCGCCCTTGTAAAATAGTCTTGTCAGCGTGCCGCCCAAGGTTGAAAACTCAACTTGATAGTTTCGGTTCTCAAAGGCCACGGTGGAAGACGCTGAAGGTTTTTCTAAGAAAGGGCCCTTCGCTTTGCTGAGTGCGGGCTCTGCGGGCGCATTCGTTGTCACGGGTTGCGATCCGACTGTTTCGGCGGAATCAACGGGGGCAGAAGTCGGGGGAGTGATCCATTTTAAGATGACGGGGTATCCCATTAAAACAATCATGGACAACCCAAGCGCAAGCCAATAATTCTTTCCGAGATTCGGCTCGTTAGAGGACATCAACGCCCCCCGGATGAAAGGGGTGACACTTGAGAATACGCTTCACTCCGAGCCAAAGCCCTTGCCGCGCTCCTTTTTTTTCAAGTGCCTCGCGTGTGTAGTCAGAGCAGCTTGGAAAAAAGCGGCAGTTGGCGCCTAGGAATGGGGAGATGAGACTTTGATATCCCCGAAGAATGGCGACTAATACGTGCTTCACTTCATGCTTTCTGTTTGAATCAATAATTTTTTAAATTCCGTTTCGATTGCCTGATAGGTGGGCACTTTGATGAATTTCCGCGACTGCACCATGATCGCCGCGTCCGGATGAATCTTCGCGCGAAGCCTCCGAAACACTTCTCTCGCCCTTCGCTTCCACAAGTTGCGCTCCGTCGCCTTAGGGCTTACCCGCCGCGTAATCACAAGGCCCAATTTCGGTCCTGGTTTTTCTTGCGGCCTGAGAGCTTCCCGATGACACCAGAGATTTAAACACCCGCCGCTCGCAAATCGGCCGTGATTGAATATATTTTTAAACGTTGCTGGCTTTCGAATCCGGTGTTGAGGCCGCAAGCCCTGATCCATCATCCCTGATCAGACTTGGGTTAAGCGCCTTCGTCCTTTCTTGCGGCGTCGGCGGAGGATATTGCGACCGCCCTTGGTACGTGTGCGGGCGAGGAATCCGTGTTTGTTGCGTCGTTTGCGTTTGGAAGGTTGATATGTTCGTTTCACGACGATGGATTATAACAAAAATGCGTGCGGAATCAAAAAGAATAAAAACTATTTTACTAATCGGGTAAGCCCCGCGGCTTGCCGCGGGGTCTTCCATTAGGGAGGTCTGG
>CAYJSI010000006.1:0-65165 GCA_964373045.1 uncultured bacterium | reverse complement strand
TTTAATTCTTTATCTGATAAACCCTTAAGTGGTGCACTTCCCGGTTGAATGTAGGAGGACCCCACCTGGCCCCGCTAGCCTTTGATGACGCCAAGGGGACGCATGCGGACGACCCTGCGGGCAATGCCGGAGCGGTGGACCACATCTACCACATCATTCACATCCTTGTAAGCGGCCGGCTGCTCTTCGGCCACCCCTTTGTGACCGCGGCCCATCACAATGATCCCCTTTTCTTCAAGTTCTTTTTCAATGGAGCGCCCGCGCGCGGCCTTAAGCGCCGCTGTGCGCGACATGGCCCGGCCCGCGCCGTGGCAGGACGTGCCGAAGGTTTCCTCCATCGCCTGCCGAGTCCCTGTTAATAGGTAGGAATTGCGGCCCATATCCCCCGGGATGATCACCGGCTCGCCCGTAAAAGCGCGTGTGGCACCTTTGCGGTGGACGCAAAGGAGTTTTTCCTTGCCCTCGATTTTGAAACGCTCGAATTTCGCAATGTTGTGGGCCACATCATAAATGAGATCCATCCCAAGATCGCGTGGACTCATCCTAAAAAATTTCTCGAAAAGGCTGCGTGTCAGGGCAAGAAGACACTGCCGATTATTCCAGGCATAATTGGCGGCCGCACGCATGGCGGCGAGGTACTGGCGACCCTCCGGAGAATTGACGGGAGCGCAGGCGAGTTGGATATCGGGCACTGAAATTTTGTACTTCGTAAGCGCCCGGCGCGCGGCTTCGAGTGAATCTTCACACACTTGATAACCGAATCCGCGCGAACCGGAGTGGATCATGACCGTCACTTGGTTTTCTTCTAAATCAAACTGGCGCGCCGAATCCGAATCAAAAATTTTATCCACTACCTGGACTTCTAAAAAATGGTTGCCCGAGCCAAGGGTTCCGAGCTGATCGGCCCCCCGTTCATAAGCCCTTTCGGAGACTGCGCAAGGATCAGCATCCTCAAGAACGCCGTTCGCTTCAGTGTGATCAAGATCGTCCTCACCTCCCAAACCGCGCCCCACAGCCCACCGCGCCCCTTGAGTCACCAATTTTTTAAGCTCTTGCTTGTTCACGCGGATATCTCCCGACTGACCGACACCGCAGGGAATGGTATTAAAAAGTGCACCGATGAGTTCGCGAAGTCTTGGTTTGACCTCGGCCTCTTTTAAATTCGTGCGGATGAGTCTTACGCCGCAGTTAATATCGTAACCGACTCCGCCCGGAGAAATCACACCGCCTTCGTCGGGATCCGTAGCCGCCACGCCTCCAATCGGAAATCCATAGCCCCAGTGAATGTCCGGCATGGCAAGGGAATATTTCACAATCCCCGGAAGGTGGGCAACGTTGGCAACTTGTTCCAGGGCCTGGTCATTTTGTAGGGGCATGGCGCGCCGTGCCCCTACCACCATGTCCTCGCTCGCAAAAATAAGCCCCGGCACCCGCATCCCGCTCTTATAACTTTTCGGGATCTCCCAGCGGCACTCGTCGATTTTGTTCAAGGGAATGGTCATATATCAAAGATAACTTCGGCGATCCACCCTTCCTTTTTCTTCTCGATTTTAAACCCATGATACGTCACGGCCTTGATTTCGTATCTCTGGGGATGGCGCTTGGGATCAAAGATGCCGCCGTGGGCCTTCGCTTGAAGATGAGTCCTGCTCAGTCTCGTAAATTCAAAATCCGCGAAAATGAGTTTCTTCGTCGAAAAGGTAAATAACAGCTCGCGCAGCCATTTTAAAAATAAATCACTCAGGTCTTTTGCCCGAATCTCAAAAACTTGCTCGACCGAAAGGGGGACAATTTTTTGGGCATCCGTGATCAAATCAAAGAGACCCTGCGCGGCCGATCGGAAGAGGGTCGGAAGATCTCCTCCCTCGATGCGAAGGCCGATATCGGCAACGTGGTCCAGAATTGAGTAGGGAGCCATAGAGAATGATGCTGTAGGGGCCGACCCGCGCCTGCCTGCCGAAGGTTTCGTGGCGGTTGTCGGCCCTTATCGTAATGGCACGGCGCGCCGTGCCATTACATTGGTAACCATGAACGTTGGGCGGACACGCGGGTCCGCCTCTACTTTTTCTTTACTTTTTAGAGAGGGCTTCCCGAATCTTGCCGACAAGCGTCTCGATGGTAAAAGGCTTCTTGAGGGTGGTGTAGACATTGCCGAGCTCAAAAAGTTTCGGCGGGATTTTCTCATTCACGCTGGCAATGATGACCGGGATATCCTGAATGTTCCGCTCCTTGCGAAGCTTCGTGAAAAATTCTTCCCCGTCCATCACCGGCATGATCATATCAAGCACAATCAGGTCAGGGCGTTCGCGGTCGAGCAGTTCAAGCGCCTCTTTGCCGTTGTAGGCCTTTAGAACATTAAAGGACTCCCCCTGGAGATAAAGCCCATAAAGGGTATGAAGATCTTCGTCATCATCGACAATCATAATCGTATATTCAGCCATGAGTGATTCCTTTTTTGATGAGTGCTATTTGACCGTAAGGGGGAATTCTACTTTAAAAGTGCTCCCTTTGCCAAGCCCTTCGCTTTCCACCCAAATCTTCCCCTGGTGAAGCCCTGCAATATCCCGGCAAATGGTAAGTCCCACCCCGATCCCAACGCTCGAGGCCGTCTTTTGAAAAAACCGTTCGAAAATTTTATCGAGGTCCTGTTTTTCAATCCCCGGCCCCGAATCCGCCACCTCCACCAGGACCCGTGAATTCATCCACTTACTTTGAAGGACAATTTTCCCAATCTCGGTAAATTTCGCCGCATTCCCGATCAGATTCACGAAGAGCCGGTAAAGCATGTCGCGGTCCCCTTGCATGGGAAGGGGCTCGGGCGAAAAGGAACATTCCAGTGACAAATGTTTTTGCCGGCACAAAGGCTCCATATCCTGGCGCACCTGCTCCAGGACCTCGTTGAGATCGAGATCCGCTTTCTCGATGCGATACATCCCGGACTCGAGTTTGGAGAGGTCCATAATGCTCGAGATGGTGCGTGAGAGCCGGTCCGTGTTGCTTTTGAGAATCGCCACCACCTGGCGGTATTTTTGAGCCTCCTTCTGTTTTTCCATTTCTTTTTCAAACCAATTGACAGCCATTTCAAATTTCGCGGTGGGCGTCTTAAGCTCGTGGGCCACGTCGCGGATGAGAGACTCTTTCATCGTTTCGATGCGCCGGAGCTCCGTCACATCGCGCATCACACCCTGAACTAATTTCACACGCCCTTCGTGATCGAGCACCGGCGTCAGGTTCGTGAGATAGTAGATTTCGGTTTTGGTTTGCGGATGCTGGTGCACGGTGGAAAGATTTAAGATCGGCTCTTTCGATTCCCGGACCGTGCGAAGCGCTTCTTCAAACTTCAGCTGGGACTCCGCCTTGTGAAGCGAGAGAAACAAAGGGAGACCTTTGGAGAGCATCTCATCGCGGCTGTGCCCCGAAAACCCGCGATTCAACAAGACAAGATTGCCCTGGGGCGCCAGCATAAAAATAATGTCACTCGCATTGTCCACCACAAGCCGGTATTTTTCTTCCGACTCCTCAAGCGCCTCGGTGCGGGAGCGGAGATTATCGAGACTCTTGGCGAGCCGCGCCACCATTTCGTTAAAGGCCTCCTCGAGGTCCTGAATTTCATCGAAGGAATTGACGCGCGCCCGTGCGCTCAAATCCCCCGCCACAATCTCCTGAGCCGCTTTCTTAAGATTGAAAACCGGACGAATGGCGAGCCAGGTCAGGCCCGAGGTAAGAACGGCAAGAATGAGCGCCATTCCAAAGGCAAGCAGCAGCCTCTCTTCAAAAATTCTTCTAAGTTCCTCCTCCAGGCCCTGTTGAGAAAACATAATGAGGACCCGGCCGAGCTTGCGGTCGTGGGCCTGGATGGGAACGGCCACGGCGAATTGGTCCGCCGCAAGCCTCTTCACACCGAGAAAATCGGCTCCCCCCACAGAAGGAGGAAGCGAGGCGTAGGTCGTCTGGGAGCCTCCCACAATGACACCCTCCGCATCTTCGACGCGAACCTCGAGCACATCGCTTCGTTTTGACATCCATTCAATGTTGGCAAGGAGGACTTGCTGATTTTTAAGGATGAGCGGCACCTTTACGGTTTCCGCAAAGACCTCGGCCATGGCCTTCAGGCGGTTTTCGGTCTGCTCGAGCACCAAGGCGCGGACCGTCTGAAAGGTCATGCGAAACAAAAAAAAGAGCATGAGGCAGGAAACTATGAGCGTGGGAAAAGCAAGCTTGTAACGCAGGGAAAGCCTAAAAGGGCGGCGAATTCTTCGTTTTTCCGTCGGACTTTTATTTTCCTGGAGCTTGTCTGTCATCAAGATGAATTCTTTTCGCTTTACAGGGCCCATCGGCCCTCCCTATAATTCGTAACTCAAATCACTATAGAGTATAACGTATATGAAGGCCGGAATCTTTACCGCCACGATTCAGAAAGTCAAGGACCTGGGCATCCAGGATACGCGCCATTTCAAGCTTGTCTTTGATCCCTCTGTCAATTTTGACTTCGAGGCCGGCCAATTTCTGAACATCCTCATGAAAGGCGAAGACGGTCAGAAGCTGGTCAAAAGACCCTATTCCATTGCCTCACCCCCCTTGTGGAAGGGCACTGTGGATCTTTGCTGGAAGCGGATCGAGGGAGGATTTGTCACAAACCACCTCTGGAATTATAAGGAAGGCGATACGCTCGAGATCCAGGGCCCCCTCGGACGATTCACGCTCCGCCAGCCTCTTCCCAAAACCATCGTCTTTGTCTCCACCGGCACCGGCATTGCCCCCTTTCGCTCCATGATCCACACCCTTTTGGATCAAAAGGCCCCGTGTGAGATTTGGAATATTTTCGGAAACCGCTACGAGGAAGACATCCTCTATCAGGAAGAATTCGAAAATTTGGCGCTGGGGCATAAAAATTTTCACAACGTCTTTACGGTTTCACGCCCCAAGACGTGGAAGGGCGAAAAAGAGTACGTGCAGTTTATGCTGAAAAAATACATCCAGGAGTCGAAAGACAAGTACCTCTACATTTGCGGCCTCACGAACATGATCAATGATGTACAGAAGATGGCCTTTGAGATGGGATTTACGAAGGAACAGATTTTCTTCGAGAAGTACGATTAAAAACCAAAATACGCTTCCTTTTTTCGAATCAACTCATCAATCATCTCATCATCGGCCGGCGGGAACCTAAAATTTCGCAACTCTTCCGGCGTCACCCACCTAAAATCGAGGCAATCAAGGCGCTCTGGTTCTCCTTTGACCCAGTCGCAGAAATAGAAATGAAGGGAGATTTTGCGCGCCGGGTATTCGCAATCTCTCCGGCGGATGAACTGCCGCGGCCGGATCAAAACTCCGAGTTCTTCCAGGACCTCGCGCTTAAGACATTGCTCCATCGTTTCATTGGCTTCACGTTTTCCTCCCGGAAATTCCCAATAGCCGCCTAGATGGTCGGCCGGCTTTCGCTGCGCAATCAAGAGCTTGCCTTCTTTTCCGATAATGGCGCAACCCACCTCGATGATCATGATGATTCCTTTTCGTGATGCGAATAGTCATGCTGCCAGACACCGTCGGTGCCTGGCGCCTTTTGTCCTTTTGTTTTTGGTTTTTCTCGCGCCCCATTGTAGCGATGACTCAGGATCCAATCAATACAACTCTAAGCTTATTTGCACGCGTTGACTTTTCGATCAATCCCTTTATAATGACCCCCTCATGACCACGGATTCTTATTTTTATCACTACCTTTTTATCGGGATCTTTGTCCTCTTTGGGCTCGTTTTTCCTCTCTTGCCGATTATCCTGGCTAAGTTTGTTGCCCCCAAAAAGCCTTCGAGCATTAAAAACGCAAGCTATGAATGCGGCCTGGAGGCCGAGGGCGACTCTTGGATCCAATTTCGGGCGCAATATTACATTTATGCCCTCATTTTTGTCATTTTTGATGTGGAAACTATCTTTATCTACCCCTGGGCGGTTTCCTTTAAGCAGCTTGGACTTTTTGCCTTTGTGGAGATGATCCTTTTCATCGCCATCCTGGCCGTGGGGCTCCTCTACGCCTGGCAAAAAAAAGTCTTGGAATGGGACTGAGGATTTCATCATGGGTTTAAGCAAGAACGTTTCGGCTGTCGATGAAGGATTGAAAAGCGAGCTTGCCAAAAAGGGCGTGGTCGTTACCACCATGAACGACCTCTACAATTGGGGCCGGCGCTCCTCCATCTGGCCGATGCAGTTTGGACTCGCCTGCTGCGCCATTGAAATGATCGCCGCCGCCTGTGCGCGTTACGATATTGCGCGCTTCGGCGCCGAGCTTTTCCGCCCCTCTCCCCGCCAGGCCGATCTCATGATTGTGGCCGGCACCGTGACAAAAAAGATGGCTCCTCAAGTGGTGCGGCTTTATAACCAGATGGCCGAACCCAAATACATCATCACCATGGGCGCCTGCTCGATTTCGGGCGGACCTTTCATTGATGGGTACAATGTGCTTCGGGGTCTTGATCGTTATCTTCCGATTGATGTTCATCTTCCAGGCTGCCCACCGCGCCCCGAGGCCCTGCTCTACGGGCTCATGGAACTTCAGCGAAAAATTGACGGCCAAGAAATTGAAAAAAACGAGTGGTACCAGAAGGGGCTCAAACGCGAATACCCGGTTCCGGAGCTGGGTCCTCACGGCCTCATTCCCAAATTTAACCCTGAGGTCTGGCGCCCGCGGGAAGTGGATCACCGCAAAGAGCGCTACGGCGAACCCATCTTGCTCGGAAAAAAAGACAAGGCCCCGAATTTAGATGTTGTAGTAGCAGCGCCCGTACCGAAACCGATATAACCGAGATTGCTTCGTCGGGCTATGCCTCCTCGCAATGACAGCGCCTACTTAACATCATTGCGAGCCCCGCGATAGACGGCGCGAAGCAATCCCAGATAAAATGAAAACAGACGAAATAAAATCAAAAATTGAATCGGCCCTCCCGGGCACCGCCCTCAAACTTGTGCGCGATTCCATTCTCGTTGAAAAACCTTCTGATTTACTGAAAATCGCCCAATTCCTGAAAGGATCCGATGTAAAATTCGATTACCTCTCCTCTCTGACAGGCGCCGATTACCTGCAATACCTGGAAGTGGTTTATCATTTTTATTCGATGGCAAAAAAAACGGGGCCGTTCGTCCTGCGTGTTCGCGTAAGCCGCGAAAATCCTAAAATCCCCTCGCTTGTCCCCCTTTATCGCGGCGCCGAGTTTCAGGAGCGCGAAACTTATGATATGTACGGCATCCTCTTCGAAGGACATCCTGATTTAAGGCGCATTTTTATGTGGGAAGGATTTGAAGGATTCCCCCTGCGCAAAGACTACCAGCAGGAAGATTCCGAGACCCTTGAGACAGACGATGTCGAGTGGCTTGAAAAGCACGGTGTAAGCATCCCGGAAGACATGCGGAAAATAGCGGAAGAGCTAAAGAAACAAGGTAAGCGTGCCATCGCTCAGAAATCCGGCCAAGAAGAGTAAAATGGAAAAGACATTTACCCTCACCGATACCAATACGATGGATACCCAGACGCTTGAGGTCAATATCGGGCCTCAGCATCCCTCGACTCACGGGGTTTTCCGGATGAACGTGGTGCTGGATGGTGAAACCATTGTCTCTTTGAAGCCCGTCATGGGGTACCTCCACCGCAACCACGAGCAGATTGCGGAAAATATTTCTTACACGGCCTCCATGCCATACACCGACCGCCTCGACTATTTTAACTCCATGTCGAATAACCTTGCGTACGCGCTTGCGGTGGAAAAGCTCGCAGGGATCACGATCCCGGAGCGGGCCGAATATATCCGCGTCATCATGGCCGAGCTCACGCGCCTCGTCAATCACGTCTCCGCCATCGGCTTTCTTTTGAACGACCTCGGCGCTTTCTTTACCCCCGTGCTTTACGCCTTCCGGGAGCGCGAGAAAATCCTTGATATCTTTGAAGAAGTCTCCGGCGCCAGGATGATGTGTAATTACCTCCGTTTTGGCGGTGTCAAGCGCGACCTGACCCCTGTCGTGATAGACCAGATAAAGGAAATTGTCCGGAAATTTCCCAAATTCCTCGACGAATTTGAAACGCTGCTTACGCAAAATGAAATCCTCTGCATGCGCTGTCAAAATGTGGGTGTCCTTCCCCGCGAGCTTGCGATCAGCGCCAGCATTACGGGCCCGATGCTTCGCGCCTCGGGCGTGGATTACGATATCCGCAAGGTGGACAAGTATTCGATTTATGAACGTTTTAAATTCCGCATTCCGCTGGGAGAAAAAGGCGATGTCTATGATCGCTACTACGTCCGCATCCTTGAGATGCGTGAGAGCATCAAAATTCTGGAGCAGGCCTTAAAGGATATCCCGGCGGGCGAAGTCGTAAGCAAAAAAATGGTCCTCTTCCTGAAGGCCCCGCGCAATTTCAAGCCCCCTGTCGGGGAGGCCTACGGACGCGTCGAGGCCCCCAAGGGCGAGCTGGGATTTTATGTGGTTTCGGATGGCACTCCTCAGCCGTGGCGCTATCACGTGCGCGCCCCTTCTTTTATTAATTTGACGATCCTTGAAGATTTATGCCTAGGCCACAAAGTCGCGGACGCCATCATTATCTTGGGTTCCGTGGACATCGTTCTAGGTGAAGTGGATCATTAAACATTGGGAGTTGAAATGATATTCGGAACTGGGATTCTGAAGGGAATGTTCGTGACTTTAAAAAGCTTTGTGGCCTCTTATTTCAGGGGCCCCGAGGAGGGAGGCCTTTTTACCACCGAGTACCCGGAAAAATGCCTTCCTGTGAAAGAAAATTTCCGCAATTTCCCTTTCCTTCTGTACGACAACACGCCGGACAATCTGCGCTGCGTCGCCTGCGACATCTGCGCCAAGGAATGCCCGCCCAAGTGTATTTATATCGTCCGCGAATTCGATAAGGACGGAAAACCTCTGAAGCGGCCCGCGACCTTTGATATTGATTTTACGGTTTGCATGAACTGCGGCATCTGTGAGGAGACGTGCCCCTTTGATGCCATCTTCATGGACCATGAATTTGAGATCGCGGGCGCCGATCGCCAGAGTCGTCTGCTGTACCACAAAGAGGATCTTTTAAAATCAAACGAGCATTTTAATAAGATCCGCCCAACCGATGCCCAGGCGATTGACCAAAGACGGCGTGAGGCGGAAGAAAAAAAGAAGGCGGCTGAAGCGGCTGCCAAAGCAAAGGCGGCGCAAGCGCCACCCACAACACCAACAACATAATCCCAGGGTGCCGGGCGCCTGCAAACCTGATGTAGGGGCACGGCGCGCCGTGCCCCTACGACGATTTCGGCGGGCAGGCATGAGGGGATGACAGAGAACGAAATAATGGATCAAATTTTTGTACAAATAAAACAATCCATCATCAACCTCGCCTCGCCTCTTCTTCCCGACTGGGTGCTTGTGCTGCTTTCCATCAAAGTCAGCATTGTGGCCATCGCCATCTTGGGCCCCGTCACCATGATGTACTTAACACTCCTTGAACGCAAAGTCGTGGGCCGTATGCAAAACCGGATTGGCCCGAACCGCGTAGGAAAGTGGGGGCTTCTTCAGCCGTTTGCCGACGGGATCAAGATGCTCACCAAAGAGGATATCGTTCCCCTGCAGGCGGACCCTGTGGTTCACTTCCTGGCCCCGGTCCTGATTGTCATTCCGGCGCTCCTCGTCTTTGCCGTGATCCCTTTCGGGCGCGGGATGACAGCCGTTGATTTGAATGTCGGCCTGCTTTTCTTTATTGCGGTATCTTCGACCACCACGATCGCCATCTTCATGGCAAGCTGGGGGTCCCGCAATAAATTCTCTCTCTTGGGAGGGATGCGCTCGGTCGCCCAGATAATTTCCTACGAAGTCCCGATGGTGCTTTCTGTGGTCCCCGTCATCTTGATGACGGGAAGCCTTTCCACCGTCGATATCGTGGAGGCGCAAGAAGGCTGGCATGGTTTGAAATGGTTCGTCTTCACTCCCTGGGGATTTTTGGCGTTTATTATTTTCTTTCTCTGCGGCGTCGCGGAATGCAACCGCTCTCCTTTTGATTTACCTGAAGCCGAATCTGAAATCGTGGCCGGCTTTCACACCGAGTATAGCGGTATGAAATTTGCCCTTTTTTATATGGCAGAGTTTATGAATGCTTTTACCATTTCAGGACTGACGGCAACGCTTTTTCTTGGCGGCTGGCAGGGCCCCCTGCTTCCTTCCTGGCTCTGGTTTTTCCTTAAAACGTACGCCCTCATTTTCGTCATGATCTGGTTCCGGGGCACGCTGCCGCGCTTTCGCGTGGATCAGCTCATGGGTCTTGCCTGGAAATTCCTGCTTCCTTTGACTCTCATGAATATTTTTGTGGCCGGATTTTGGTACTTTGCCAATCGGCCTTTAAGAATCGTGGGTTCGATCGCGATATTAAGTGTCACGTTTTGGATCCTGATGAAACTCAATAAAGTTTACATGCCGGAAAAACGCGTGTATCAGTTCGCAGAATAATGGACACACTCAACCTCCTTGTCAAAATAGGACTTTACGCGGTGATGGGTGTCTCTGTGATCGCAGCCATCGGGGTTGTGACCTTTCGCAACCTCTTTCATGCGGCCCTGTCACTGGCCGCTGTTTTGCTTGGAATCGCGGGCATCTATCTTGCACTTCGGGCAGAGTTCCTGGCGGTTGTTCAAATTTTACTTTATGTAGGAGCCGTCATGACGCTCGTCATTTTTGCCGTCATGCTGACCGAGCGTTTTGGAGACAAAGGGGTTCGCCATCACAACCAGCTCGAATTGCCTGCCTTTGGAGGAACGATCGCCCTGGCCGTTGCCCTCACCGGCCTCATTCAGAGGACGTCCTGGCCCATGAACCCTGAAACCCTTATTGCCAAGCTTTCTGTCCGTGACCTTGGCAATGCCCTGATGGGAAAATACGTTTTTCCTTTTGAAGTCATCTCGGTGGTTCTTATTGCCGCCTTGATCGGAGCCATCCTCATGGCCAAAAGAGACAAAGCCTTATGATCGTCCCGCTTTCCCACCTCTTGACCTTTGCAGCCATTTTGTTTGCCATCGGCATCTATGGGGCCCTTGTGCGGCGCAACATTATCGGAATTCTTCTTTCCATTGAAATTATGTTGAACGCGGTTAACGTCAACCTGGTGGCCTTTTCACGCACCACGTCGCTTAGCCCCGAGACAGGGCAAATTTTTGCTATTTTTGTGATCTCACTTGCCGCCGCGGCCGCGGCCGTGGGCCTCGCCATTGTGCTCGCCCTTTATCGCGTGAGAAAAACCGTGATGGCCGATGAAATCAACCTCTTGAAATGGTAACCATGACTGAATACGCGTATCTCATTCCTGTTTTTCCCTTGATTGCTTTTGTGATCAATATCCTTTTTGGCCGCCAGGTGCGCCGTGGCGCGGCCGGCATTTCAATTTTTTCAAGTCTCCTTTCCTGTGCCGTCGCTTTGCCTGCCGCCTGGCAGGTGGCACAGGGTGGAACTTTCTCCAAAGAAATTGTTTGGCTCTGGCTTGGAAATGCAGGTTTAAAATTCGGCTATCTTCTCGACCCTCTTTCAGCCACCCTTCTTTTCGTGGTCACAATCGTCGGAACCCTGATTCAGATTTACTCGGCAGGTTATATGCGTGAAGACCCGCGTTTTTCGCGGTTCTTCGCTTATGTTTCGTTATTTATGGCGGCGATGCTGGCCCTTGTGATCGCCAATAACTATCTCCTTTTCTTCATTGCCTGGGAAATCATGGGCCTTTGCTCGTATCTTCTGATCGGTTTTTGGTTCGAGAAGGATTCGGCGGCCAATGCTGGACGGAAGGCGTTTCTTACAACCCGCGTGGGTGATGTGGGATTTTTCCTTGGCATCCTGACTTTGTATGTGGCGGCTGGCACGCTGAATTTTGCGGATCTTGAACATGTTGTAGGGGCGTCCCTTGGGGGCGCCCTTTCGGAACATGGGCAGGCACAAGGCCTGCCCCTCCTTCCCCTTGCCGCTCTCCTTATTTTCTGCGGAACGATTGGAAAATCGGCGCAATTTCCTCTTCACGTCTGGCTTCCGGATGCGATGGAAGGTCCCACCCCAGTAAGCGCACTTATTCACGCCGCGACCATGGTTGCCGCAGGCGTTTATCTTGTGGCGCGCTCGTTTGTTCTTTTTGCCGCCTTCCCCGCTGTTCTCTCTGTCGTAACGGTCATCGGACTTATCACAGCTTTTATGGCAGCCTTCATCGCGCTTACTGCTACGGATATCAAAAAAATTCTGGCCTACTCCACGATTTCACAACTGGGATATATGGTTACCGCTATGGGCCTGAACGGCATGGGCGCCGGCACGTTTCATTTGATGACGCATGCCTTTTTTAAGGCCCTCCTCTTCCTTGGGGCCGGAAGCGT
Organism: uncultured bacterium; assembly: GCA_964373045.1. GTDB lineage: Bacteria > Omnitrophota > Omnitrophia > Omnitrophales > Aquincolibacteriaceae > CAYJSI01. The sequence goes on along the minus strand of CAYJSI010000006.1, from coordinate 52,788 downwards.
AATCCACGGCACACACACTCAGGATATTCGCGAGATGGGCGGCCTTTTCGGAAAAATGAAACACACGGCGACAACGTTTGTCATCGCCTCGCTGGCCATCGCAGGCGTTCCTCCCCTTTCGGGATTCTGGAGTAAGGACGAGATCCTGCTCGCAGCCTACGACTCCGGAAATAGGTTTATTTTGGGCTTGCTGCTGCTCACTGCTTTTATGACGGCCTTTTATATGTTCCGTCTTGTCTTTCTTACCTTTTTTGGCGAAACCCGCAATCACAAGATTCATGCCCACGAGTCACCCGCCCTCATGACATGGCCGCTCTGGATCCTTGCCACTGGCTCACTTTTCATTGGAATTCCAGGATCGCCCTGGATGCATCACTGGTTTCAGGGTTTTATTCATGGCAGCCATCATGAGGCCGCCGAACACACGATCAACTGGTTCGTCATGGGCTCTTCCATTGCGGCGAGTGTCGGCGGAATCCTGCTTGCGGCCTTGATCTACCTTAAAAACCTAAGCTGGGCCGAGGCCGCCGCTCGCACCTTTCAACCTCTTTACCAACTTTCTCGAAACAAGTTCTGGTTTGATGAAATTTATTCGGCCCTGATCATTCGTCCCTTTCAGCGATTGGGGGAATTTCTTTTCCGCTTTGATCAGGTGGTCATTGACGGGCTCGTAAACGCCACGGGCATTGGAACGGTGAAGGTAAGCGACCTCCAGCACTGGATTGATCAACATATCGTGGATGGCCTCGTTAATTTCGTGGGCTATTTCACGCAGTGGACGAGCGCCCTTCTGAGACGTTTTCAAACCGGGCTCGTGCAGCATTATCTTTTGATCGTCTTCTTTGGGATCTTAGCGCTCATGTTTTTTGAGCTTCGACCTTAATCTAGCAAAGTGAGGAGTTTTCTTATGATGTCACACCTTTTATCTTGGATCATCTTTACACCCTTGATCGGGGCTTTTGTCATTCTCTTGGTGCCAAAATCGCTGACACACGCTGTCAAGTGGATGGCCACCGCAACCACGCTTCTAGCGGGCCTCCTCTCTTTTGCTGCCTTCCTCAAGTTTGATCCGGCGCTAAGCGGTCTTCAGTTCGTTGAAAAGGCGCTCTGGATCCCGCAGCTTAATGTGTATTACCTAGTCGGAACGGACGGGATCAGCTTTCCCATGGTCGCACTCACGACCTTGATTTCCTTTTTAGGCTGCCTTAGCTCCTTTGGGATTAAGGAGCGCGAAAAGGAATACTACTTCCTTTACCTCCTGCTTGAGACCGGGATGTTAGGGTCCTTCCTCGCACTTGACCTTTTCCTCTTTTATATTTTCTGGGAAATCGTGCTGGTTCCCATGTATTTTCTCATTGGAATCTGGGGAGGCCCCCGGCGCGAGTATGCGGCGATTAAATTCTTCCTTTATACGCTGGCGGGAAGCCTCTTCATGCTTCTCGGTATTCTGGCGCTTTATTTCAATTCCACGCCCCACACCTTCAGCTGGCCGGAACTGACTCAGGCAAAATTTGGGATGCGGTTTCAGCAGATTGTTTTCCTCGCCATGTTCTTCGGATTCGCCATCAAGGTCCCGATCTGGCCTTTTCATACCTGGCTCCCGGATGCTCACGTCGAGGCCCCCACCCCGATCAGCGTGATTCTAGCAGGCATCCTCCTCAAAATGGGGGCCTACGGATTTTTTCGTTTCAGCTATCCCCTTTTTCCCGAGGCTACCCGCTGGTTCGCTCCCTACATGGCCCTCCTCGCCATCATCGGAATTATTTATGGAGGTTTTGTCGCTCTTGCGCAAACTGATTTTAAAAAAATGGTCGCGTATTCAAGCGTCAGCCACATGGGATTTGTGCTTCTTGGGCTTGCTGCCTTAAATGCGGATGGCTTCAATGGCGCTCTCCTTCAAATGTTCAATCACGGCACCATCACAAGCGGGCTCTTCTTGCTGGTGGGCGTGCTTTATGACCGCGCCCATACGCGCGACATGGCGGCCTTCGGCGGCGTCGGAGCCCAGATGCCCGCCTACTCGGGAATCTTGATCTTTTTTTCGCTGGCTTCCCTCGGGCTTCCCGGTTTAAGCGGATTTATTTCGGAGTTCTTAGTTCTCTTGGGTGGGTATCGATATAACAAACTCATGACGGCGCTTGCTTGTATTGGGATTATCCTGGCCGCCGCTTATCTCCTTACGATGATCCGTAAGGTCCTCTTGGGAGCGCTCAATCCGAAATGGAAGGAGCTTCCGGAAATTAACACTCGCGAAGTCATCACACTCGTTCCCTTGATGGTGCTGATCCTCGGAATCGGCATTTACCCAAGGCTCATCCTTCACTATATGATCCCGAGCGTTCAGGCGCTCCTCATTCAGATCGGAGGAAAGCTCTCGTGAATGCCCTCGAAAGCCTCAAGTTTTTCCTTCCCGAATCCTTCCTCCTCATAGGCGCTTTGGTGGTGCTGCTTGCTAATTTTTTCACCCTCCACAAAAAGGCGCTGGGCGTACTCAGTCTCTTAACGCTTGCCGCAACGGCGACCCTCGCCATCACGAGCTCACCCACGGCCTCTCAGCCTCTTTTTTTCGGTTTTTTTCTCTTAAGTCCCTTCACCCATTTTTTTCGTCTCTTTGCCCTGGGAGTCATTGCCATCACCATTCTTATTTCCTTTTCCTACAAACCGCTCCCTCGGCAGGATGAAGGAGAATACTATGCCCTTTTTCTTTTGATGGCCTTCGGCCTTATCCTCATGGCTTCCTCGACTAATCTTCTTATGATTTTTATCTCCATCGAATTTGTTTCTATCCTGTCTTATCTGCTGGTTGGATTTCTCAAGAAGGACGTGCGCGCCAAAGAGGCGGCGGTCAAATACCTTCTCTTTGGAAGCGTGGCCTCGGGCGTGATGCTTTACGGCATGTCGATTCTTTACGGGATGGCCGGTTCAATCGAACTGAGTGAAATCCAAAAGGCGGTTAATGCGTCAACCTCCTGGCCTATTTTTGTAACGGCCATGCTGCTCGTTTTGGTAGGTCTTGGTTTCAAAATCTCGATGGCCCCCTTCCATATGTGGGCCCCCGATGTTTACGAGGCGGCCCCGACTCCGGTCACGGCCTTTCTCACGGTCGGCCCAAAGGCCTTGGGATTTGCTCTGCTTCTCCGGGTGTTTGACAGCATGTTTCTTCCCCTTTACTGGAAGTGGCAGCTTCTTTTAACCGTCCTCTCCATTCTCACCATGACTCTGGGAAATGTGGTGGCCGTCGCTCAAACAAATATCAAGCGGCTTCTCGGCTATTCCAGCATTGCTCAGGCCGGGTACATTTTAATGGGGCTTGCGGTGCACAATGACACCGGCCTTACCGGCATCTTAGTTTATTTAACCGCTTATGCCTTGACCAACTTGGGCGCCTTCATCACCGTCATTGCGGTGTCAAATGCCCTTGGAAACGACGAAATCAATTCCTACGCCGGTCTTTCCAGGCGATCTCCTCTGTTAGCCGCAAGCCTGACTCTTTTTCTTCTTTCTCTCGCGGGGATCCCGCCCTTAGCGGGATTTCTCGGAAAATTTTTCGTATTCGCAAGCGCCATCGAAGGGGGTTTTAACGTCCTCGCCATTGCCGCTGCCCTCAACAGTGCGGTTGCGGCCTTTTATTATTTCAAAGTCGTGCGCCTCATGTACCTTGTCCCCGCCGCAACTGAGGAACCTGTCCCTTCTTCTCCATCCCTTTCGATCGCACTCGGGCTTACGCTGGCCGGCGTTGTCCTCTTCGGCCTCTTTCCCTCTCCTTTGATAGCATTTGTCAAAGAAGCCATTTTGTTTTAAGATAACTCATGCTTGAGCTCGTCTTAGAAGAACGTTACCCCAAACAAGCCAAGTTAAACGACGGGACGCGCGTGATCGTCCGCCCTCTCATTTCTAACGACGAGCAGGCCCTGGTTGAATTTTTCAAGGCCACTCCTACCGACGACCTTCTTTATCTTCGAGACAATGTCAAAGACCCGAGGGTCATTCACCACTGGATTGCCAATTTAAACTATGAGATGATCCTTCCTTTGATCGCAGAAATTAACGGGAAGATTGTCGGGGATTGCACGCTCCATCAAATGAGGGGCGGTTGGAAAAGCCACATCGGAACGGTACGCATTGTAATCCACCCCGAATATCGGGGAAAAGGCCTTGCGACCCTTTTGGTAGGTGAAATTATTCAGGTCGCGATCGATTCGGGACTTCAGAAACTCGAGGGAGAATTTACGACGGAGCAGAAAAACCCGATTGCCATCTTTGAGAAGTTGGGTTTTGTGAAACTGGCTACGCTTCCCCAGCACGTGAAGGATGTGAACGGGGAAATCCACGATCTGCTTATTTACGTCTACGACTTGCGCGCCCAAGAACACTACGCCGCCGACTAAAAGATAAAAGGGGACAGGCTGCTTTTTTGGAAAAGCAGCCTGTCCCCTTTTATCAACTAGTTACTGATTTATGTGCCTGCTTCCCAGGAAGCCAGATACTTTTTCTGCTCGGCTGTCAGAGGATCCACCGAAACCCCCATGGCCGCAAGCTTCAGTTTTGCAATTTCTTGATCAATTTGAACCGGAACTTTATAGACCCGCTTTTCAAGGGTCTTGCCTGCCTTCACCACAAATTCCGAGCAAAGCGCCTGATTGGCAAAGGACATATCCATCACCGCGGCGGGGTGCCCTTCCGCGGAGGCAAGATTCACAAGCCGCCCTTCGGCCAGCAAATAAATTCTGCGGCCGTCTTTCAGGACATATTCCTCCACAAAATCCCGGACAATTTGTTTTTTCTTACTGATCTTCGTAAGGGCGGGGATATCAATTTCGGCATTGAAGTGACCGGAATTCGCGATGATGGCGCCGTCCTTCATTTTCTGAAAGTGTTCGGCGCGAATGACGTTTAAATTGCCCGTGACCGTCACAAAAATATTTCCTTTAGCAGCCGCTTCTTTCATCGACATCACTTCAAAACCATCCATCACGGCTTCCAGAGCTCGAAGAGGATCAATTTCCGTCACAATCACATGAGCGCCCATACCTCGGGCACGGCTTGCGAGACCTCGACCGCACCAACCATATCCCGAGACCACAAAAACACTGCCCGCAAGGAGAACGTTTGTGGCGCGAAGAACACCGTCGATGGTGGATTGACCCGTGCCGTAGCGATTGTCAAAAAAATGTTTGGTGTCGGCGTCGTTAACCGCAATGATCGGGTATTTTAAAAGCCCTTTTTCTTCGAGGCTTCGAAGACGAACGACGCCTGTGGTGGTTTCTTCCGTGCCGCCGATAATCCCATTCACGAGACGGGCCATTTTGCTGTGAAGTTCGGAGACAAGGTCGGCGCCGTCATCCATTGTAATATTGGGGTGGTGTTCAAGACAGTGACGAATGTGGGAGTAATAGGTTTTATGATCCTCGCCTTTGATGGCGAAGGTCGGAATGTCATAATCCTCGACAAGGGAGGCAGCTACATCATCCTGTGTGCTTAAGGGGTTGGACGCGCAAATCACCACATCCGCTCCGCCGGAGCGAAGCGTACGCATCAGGTTTGCGGTTTCGGTTGTGACATGAAGGCAGGCGGAAACGCGCACCCCTTTCAAGGGCTTTTCTTTTTCAAAACGCTTACGGATGGCCGTCAAAACCGGCATCATCCGCTCAGCCCAAAGGATACGTTTATTTCCTTGAGGTGCTAAACTGGCTTTCTTGATATCGAATTTCTTCGTCATGATCTTTTGAATTCCCTTTTGATTTAATTTTTAGTGCTTTTCTAATTTTTATAACACTGTCGAGCTTCTCCCAGTTAAATCCTTCCTTCTCGGTCCTTCCGAAATGACCGTAGGCCGCAGTCTGGCGATAAATGGGGCGGCGCAGGTCGAGTTTTTTAATGATCCCCTGCGGAGTAAAATCAAAAATTTTACGCACGGCTTGAACGATCTCTTCATCCGAAAAAGAACTCGTGTTAAAGGTATTGATCACAATGGAAACCGGCTCTGCCACGCCAATGGCATAAGCCACTTGAAGTTCGCAGCGCTTGGCTACGCCCGCCGCCACAAGATTTTTCGCGACATAGCGCGCAAAGTAAGATGCGGAGCGGTCAACCTTGGAAGGATCTTTGCCGCTGAAGGCGCCACCTCCGTGCGCCCCTACTCCTCCGTAAGTATCCACGACAATCTTGCGACCCGTGAGACCCGTATCCCCGTGCGGCCCTCCGATTTCAAACCGGCCTGTGGGGTTCACAAAAATTTTGGTCTCCGAACTCAAAAACTTTGAGGGAATGATCGGCTGAATGACGTGCTTTTTTAGATCTTTTTCGATGGTCTTAATCGTCACATCGCCGTCGTGCTGGGCGCTTAAGACGATGGCGGGGATGCCGACGGGAACGCCGTTATCATACTCGACCGTGACCTGGCTTTTGGCATCCGGCCTCAGATAAGGAAGCTCGCCTTTTTTCCGAAGTTCCGCTAAACGACGCACAAGACGGTGCGCCAAAAGAATGGGAAGGGGCATATATTCCGGGGTCTCATCGGTGGCATAACCAAACATCATTCCCTGGTCACCCGCTCCCCCTTTATCCACGCCCATGGCAATATCGGGCGACTGCTGTTGAATCGCAGTCAGGATGCCGCAGGTTTTATAATCAAAACCGAATTCGGCATTGGTGTAGCCGACCTCCCGAATGATGCCGCGGGCAATTTGGGGAATATCCACGTAGGCGGAGCTTGTAATTTCTCCTGCCACAATAAGAGTCCCGGTCGTCACTAGACACTCGCAGGCCACGCGGGAATTAGGATCTTCAGCAAGAAGTGAATCAAGGATGCCGTCTGAGATTTGATCGCAAAGTTTATCCGGATGCCCCTCGCTTACAGATTCAGAAGTAAAGAGATGACGGTCTTTTTTCATGGTCTTTGTATTTCCTTTCAGGATGTCTTTGAAATTCCCGGAAAAAGCGAATTCGCTTTTTCATACGACTGTGGGTCACCGATATCGAACCAACGGCCTTTGAGGGGGGCAGCGTACAAGCGGTTATGGTCCACAAGCCAGCCCATATAATGGCCGGGTTGGTCAGGATTATGGCCATCTGCCAGATACTTGTCAAGAAAAACGCTGGCTTCTTTAGGAAACCAGTAAAGTCCGCAGGACGCCGTGGTGGCAGGAGGCTCGGAAGGCTTCTCGTAAAACCTTTTGACCCTTCCTTCCTTCTCCGTGAACTGAACAATCCCGTAGTGACGGGCAAGACTGCGCTCTTTGACATCATAAACGGCCACCACAGGATAGGGCCGTTTCGATACTGCGTAGGAAAGGAGCTCCTTGAGATTCGAATCAAAGAAATTGTCGCCGGCAATGACGAGCAGGTCTTCGGCACTCATTTTTTCTTTCGCTAAAACATAGCGGAGATCCCCGATAGCGCCAAGACGGTTTTCATTCGAGGTCGTTTGATCATTGATCACCTTGATTTCCCAAGGATATCGGACAGCGGCCGCCCATTTTTCAAAGTGGGGAGTAAAGCGCTCGTTCGTCACAAGATATACGCCTTCGATTTCTTGGATCTCTTTCAGTCGATCAAGGGTCCAGGCAAGAATGGGGCGCCCCCCGACCGGAAGAAGCGGCTTGGGGTGATCCTTGGTGAGGGGGTAAAGCCGGGTGGCGTACCCGGCGCAGAGCAAAATTACCTTCATTTCAAAGGCACTTTCTTCAAGGCGTCAATGGCAGGGATGGCGGCAGGATTCACCCCATAACGCAGGGCCAGTTCGTAGCTCGCCCAATCTCCCAGCGCAACGAGTGAGAAAATTCTCGCCAGAGGAGATTTCCCCCGAGATTTGACTTCCACCACCTTCGCCCCCGATTTTCGTATCAGTCGCATGGCCCTTGCCAATTTTTTTTGCTCTGAGGCGGGATCGCTCGCGTCTGTCAGAAACAGAGCGGTTGAGGCCTGAATCAACGGTTTAGGAAAACGCCACCCCTCAACGTCATTATGAAACATCTCCGGCAGGAGGCCTATCGAAGCTAAGGTCTTTGAATTTTCCGAAAGCTGTGTGCGCCACCTCAGCGCGGCAGCTTCTCCTAAGCCGGGAAAGGCATAAAGATGGATGGCGCGGCCCTGAAGGGTTGAGATCAGGGCGGGGGTTACGCCTTTTGCGGCCTCCCGGACGACTTTCAGCGTTTCACGAATATCGGAGCCTGAAAATTGAAGCCATTTCTTTTTTTGAAAAGCGGGTAAAAGCGCAAAGGTGAGATAACCGATGGCGCACCTTGGGGGCAATCCGGCGGGGATCTGGATAAAATTTAACTTTCTTCGGCGGGCTTCCTCAATAAGTTTCCCCCCAGAGCTCACGACAAGAACATATGGATGTTTCGTCAGCGATTTTTGAAGGGCACAAAGGACCTCTTGGGTATTGCCCGAGTAACTTGAAAAAATGGCCAAGGTCTTTGCGTCCACCCAGGAAGGTACGCGTTCGGAGCGCTCTACTAAAAAAGGAGGAGCGGCATGGGAGGAAAAAAGGGCCCGTAGGATTTCTCCGCTTGCGGCGGAACCTCCCATGCCAAAGAAGATCACCTTGGAAACAGGTTCCCAAGAGGAAGGAGGGTTGAAGGCGCGACCGAGCATAAGGCCGGCTTCGATCTGACGGTCCAAGCTAAGCAAGTAGTCTTTCATGAAGGTATTAATCTTCGATGAGTTCTTTCGCGACACGGCCCAGTTCTTTATCAATGTATTGGCGCACCTCGATCCCGGTCCGAAACTCAAGGGCCCTGTGGGCGATTTCACGGGCCTTTTTAAAACTCACCGAACGAATTGCTTTTTTGACTTTAGGGAGGACGATCGGGCTTGTGCTGATTTCGTCAATCTCAAGACCGACGAGCAGAATGGCGATCGCGGGATCTCCCGACATCTCGCCGCAGCTCCCGACCCAGCGTTTGTGTTTATGTCCATTTTCAACCACTTGCCGGATCAGCTTCAAAATGGCGGGATGAGTGGGTTCATAAAGATAAGCGATTTTTTCATTCACGCGGTCAATGGCCAGTGCGTATTGAATCAGGTCATTGGTTCCGATAGAAAAGAAATCCACTTCTTGGGCAAGGATGTCGCTCGTGATCGCTGCAGAGGGAATTTCGATCATGGCTCCAACTTCCATTTTGGTATCAAAAGGGTAACCTTCTTTTTTGAGCTCGTTACGGCACTCCTCGAGAATTTGATTGGCTTGGATGAGTTCGTTCACGCTTGAGATCATGGGGTACATCACCTTGAGGTGCCCGTGCGCACTCGCCCTCAGGATGGCACGAAGCTGAACCTTGAAAATGTCAACGCGCGTAAGGCAAAAACGGATGGCGCGCCAGCCCAAAAAGGGATTCATTTCATGCGGAACCTCAAGTGAGGAAACAAACTTATCGCCGCCTAAATCAAGGGTTCGAATGATGACGGGATGAGTCACCATTTTTTCGGCCACTTGTTTATAAGCGCGGTACTGTTCCTCTTCCGTCGGAAGGTCTATCCGATTCATATAAAAGTATTCCGTGCGGTAAAGACCGATTCCTTCGGCCCCGTGGGATAAGACCGAGGGGATTTCATCGTGAAATTCAATATTGGCGGCAAGCGTAATCCGCTTTCCATCGGTGGTTTGGGCCGGAAGGTGGCGCAACTTATCGAGTTCGGTGGCAAATTGGGTGAAACGTATTCCCTTTTGGCGGTATTCCTCAACCGTTGCCGAATCCGGATGGACGATGAGTAAACCGTGAGTCCCGTCCACAATGACCAAGTCCCCCGTTTGAACCTTCGAGGTCACGTGGTCCATTCCGACCACCGCCGGGATCTCCATGGAGCGGCCAAGAATGGCTGTATGGGAGGTCGGTCCTCCGATTTCTGTGACAAAGGCGAGAACCTTTTCCTTATCAAAGGTCGCGGTGTCCGAGGGCGAGAGGTCGTGAGCAATGATGATGGCGCTTCGATCGAGCTTTTCGGACTCCACTTCCTTTCCATATAAATTCTTAAGGAGCCTTTTCCCGATATCTTTAATATCGGAAATCCGTTCCCTTAAGTATTCGTCGTCAATTTGAGAAAAGGCGGAAAAGTAGCGCTGGATAACAGTGGCAAAGGCATGCTCACAGTTCTCCTTCTTTTCCTTGATGATGGCAATCACATCCTCGATCAGGGTGCGGTCCTCAAGGATCATGAGGTGGGCATTAAAGATGTCGGAGCTTTCGCGTCCGATATTGTGGGAAATTTTTTTCCGAATGCCTAAAATTTCGGCACGGGTGCGGGTGAGCGCATCTTCAAAACGGGCGATTTCTTTGGATACATCTTCCACAGCCACCGAACGGGCGACAACATTGAAAGACTCCTCGCTGTGCAGGACATAAACCTCACCAATCACGACACCAGGCGAGACAGGGATTCCCTTAAGCGTTTCCATTTTTTCTATTCACCGAAATTGCTCTTGATCAATCTCGAAATTTCAGCCATGGCATGCGATGCATCCTCACCCGTTATCCGAACCGTAATGGCGGTACCGATCCCTGCGGCGAGAGTCATGATCCCCATGATCGATTTACCGTTTACCTTTTGACGCCCCTTTAAAACCTCCACGTCCGCCTTGAAACGGTTTGCGGTCTGCACAAAAAGAGCGGCCGGGCGGGCATGAAGCCCAAGTTTATTTTTGATGATAAACTTTTTTTCTAATGATTTAACGGGGGGGGGTTCTGCCATGACCTTTTTAGACCCTTGCCATCTTGACAAATTCAAAGTAGTAGTCAAAAACAAGCCGCGCAAGACGTTCGGGGTCATGACGCACCTGACCGTCGATTTTCAAAATTTCTCCTTCGATCACTTCATAGCCGCGCTGCCGGATCACGTCTAAATCGAGCGGAACGGGTTTGGCTCCCTTTTGCTGGTATTTTTCGAGCATCGTCGCGGGAATGGACTCAACATTCACGAAACAGGCAACCACAATGCGGGGGTCGGTGTGTTCAATCAAAACGCGTAGATGATCCCAAGCCGAAAAGTCGTCCGTCTCTCCCGGCTGCGTCATGACATTCATAATCAGCACTTTGCGCGCATCGGATTTTAAAATGGCTTCTTGAATTTCCTGAATCAAAAGGTTGGGAAGAATGCTGGTGTAGAGACTTCCGGGGCCGAGGATAATGAGGTCGGCTGCTTCGATGGCATCCAGGGCCTCGGGACAGGCGTGGCAGTCATCAGGCTTCAGTTGAATATTTCGAAGTGGTTTTTGGGCATCGGTGATATTCGTTTCCCCTTCGAGTACGGTTCCATCCATAAATTCTCCAACCAAAGTCACTTTCTCAAGCGTGGAAGGAATGACACGCCCGCGGATCGCAAGTACCTTGCTCGATTCCGCCACCGCTTTTTCAAAATCTCCCGTGACTTTTGAAAGGGCCGTGATAAACAAATTGCCGAAGCTGTGTCCTTTCAATCCCTCCCCCACTTCAAATCGATACTGGAATAGATCCCGAATCAAGGGACCGGCATCGGCTAAGGCCACCAAACAGTTCCGGATATCGCCAGGCGGAAGCATATCCTGCTCATCACGTAACCGGCCGGAGCTTCCTCCTGTGTCGGTCACGGTAACAATGGCGGTAATATTGCTCGTAAAAATTTTGATTCCGCTGAGAAGGGCGCTCAAACCCGTCCCTCCTCCCACGGCCACCACCCTGGGCCCGCGGGACAAAGACTCGGTTTGACGGCGCTGGTAGACAAGATCCACTAAGGGATCCGCTTGGTGGGGCGGCATGACGGCCCGCACGAAAATGCGGACCACGTTTTTGATCGCCATGTAGACCAAAAAAATTCCAAAGATGAGAATGGCGAGCGCGAGAGAAGCGAGAAGCACGCTCGACTGAGAAATAGTCTTCACGGCCGAGAGGGCAACGGTCGAGATCAGCCCCAAACCTAAAATGCAAAGGGTGATCCACCGCTTAATTCCAATCCCCGGGTAAAGCCATTTAAAAAATTGCATGTCGCATCCCTTCGAAAAATTTCATTTCATTTAATGTTTCTTGTCTTCTTCGCGGCGGATAAGCTCGTAAGCCTCTTCCGGCGTCTTGGACTTTCGCAGAAGTTCGCAAAAATAGGAATCCCGCAGAAGCCTTGAGATCTGCGCCAGGGCCTTTAGGTGAGGACCGGCTGTTTCCTTCGGCGCCACCAAAAGGAAAAAGATATAAACTAGCTCCCCGTCGAGGGATTCAAAATTGACTCCCCTTTGACTGATCCCGAGGACGGCCACAAGCTCGCCCACGCGATCCGTTTTCCCATGAGGAATCGCGATCCCCTGGCCGATACCCGTGGATCCCAAATTTTCACGTTCAATGAGGGACTTCACGATGCTTTTCTGATCGCCGATATCCTTCACGGACCCAAGGACTACCACCAACTCTTTTAGAATATCCTCTTTTTCAGTGGCCTGAAGACCGATTTTGATGCTGCGTTTATCCAAAAATTCCGTTATTTTCATTTCACTCAACCTCCCGATCCTTGGGTTCATGTTCAGGTAATTCTATTTTTGTGACACTTTTTTTGTGGTGATCTTTAATTTTTTCTGCGTATTTTTTCAGCTGCTTCTCGATACGGGCGTACGCCTGATCAATCGCCGTAAAAATATTCTCCTTGCTCTGGCCATCGCCAAAGGCCTTGAAATTTTTTGCCAAAAGGGTCACCTCGGCTTCGAAGTAATACTTCTCTTTCTTAAGGATAGCGTGAGACTCCACAAGACGGGGGGCATATTTTTCAAGCTTGAAAAGCTTTTCTTGAAGATGCTCTTTCATCCCCTCGGTTACGGTCAAATTTTTCCCAGAATAACGAATATCCATTTCTTAAACCTCCTGCTAAGTCTTGGACTCTCAGACTTTTAACCTTAAGCGAGTGTGAATTTTTCTCCGAGATAAAGCTCTCGGGCCTTGGGGTCTGAGGCCAGAAACTTCGAGGTGCCCGAGACTTCCACCCGGCCTTCACACAGAAGATAGGAACGATCTGTGATCGACAAAGTTTCACGGACGCTGTGATCGGTTAAAAGAATACTGAGCCCCTGGGCCTTCAATTTTTGCAGAATCTTTTGCACTTCAAAAACAGCAATAGGATCCACGCCGCTAAAAGGTTCGTCGAGAAGAATGAGGGAGGGATTGGTCACAAGCGCCCGCGTAATCTCAAGCCGGCGGCGTTCTCCGCCTGAAAGGGTGTAGGCCTTGTTTTTCGCAAGGTAACCGATATCCAGTTCATCCAAGAGCCGTGTAAGCCGTTTGTCGCGTTCCGTTTGGGGAATGTCGAGCGTCTCCAGGATGGCCATCACATTTTCCTCGACGGTAAGCTTGCGGAAAATGGAAGGCTCCTGGGACAAATAGCCGATCCCAAGGCGGGAACGCTGATACATCGGAAGGCCCGTAATATTTTCCCCGCGAAAGAAAATTTCTCCTTCCTCCGGCCGGATAACACCGACCACCATATAGAAGGTCGTTGTCTTGCCCGCACCGTTGGGCCCAAGAAGGCCGACGATTTCCCCGCGTGCAATGTTGATGCTCACCTGATTGACCACCGTACGACCTTTATAGGCTTTTGTGAGTTGTCGCGTTTCAAGTAAGTACATTAGATCCATACCTCCTCATCAAGCCCTCCCCCTTCAAAATAAATGGCCTCGGCATCTCCCCCCAAAATGACTCTTCCCTCTTCGGCCAGATAGATCACGTTGTCACTATAGGTTTTATTCCCATCCGGGTTTTCGATCACCACGTTGCCAAGGGCCACGATTTTAGAAACACGGTGTGTCACGCGGTTGTAGTAGACATCCATCGTGTCTCCCGTCAGTTTTCCGCGGGCATCTTTTGCGATAACGTGATCCTTAAAATGCGCGATATTTTTCTCATAATCAATCGTTAGCGGTCCGTCGCAGGTGATCACCGTCTGCCCTCCCGTCTGATTTTCGGGATCTTGAATGACAACCGTAACCTCTTTTTTAAATTCCACTTTTTTTAAATTGGAGTCTCCGCGCGCACCCACTCCCTCGACATTGATATTTTCCTTTTTAACCTCGGCCTGCACCTCGGTTTCCATCACGCGATTGGTCGGATGAATATCGAGCGCCTCGGTTAGGAGACGCGTCCCGTCTTCGGTGGTTGCCACCACATTTTTTTGGAGATGCACCTTGCCGGTGGCCTTATTGTAATCCCCTTGATCTGCTGTAATGGTCACCGGGGTTTCTTCCGCGTAGGCCTTGGCCACGACATTGGAAAGAAAAACTGTTTGGGTCAGGATATTGGCTGAGTCCCCTTCAATTTCGATCTCTTTTTCTCCGTCAGAAGCATACTTGGCAAAGGAAAACGAATAAACTTTGTGATGAACTGGATTCTCAGAAGAAATATTCTCGGGGCCCCTGTTTTGTAGGTCACGGCGCATCCAGAAAACCTGAAAGTTCACAAACCCGGCATAGATCAGCACAAAAGCAAAACTACCCAGTACAATTTTTTTTGTCATGAGGCTTTGAGGACGGCTCCCCGAACGCTTTGACGTTGCTCAGGCGTCGTCTTCCAACGGTCATGCATCCATGCCCATTGTTCAGGATACTGACAGACCACCTTTTCAAATTCCTTCATCCAGGCCTCGGTGTATTTTTGGACGGCCTCTTCCCGAGTCGTTTCAATTTGCGGACGTATAATCTCACCCAAAATAACCCGGTAACGGTCTCCTGTCTCACGAACGAGAAAATTCGTCAAAATGGGTGCACCGCTCGCAAGCGAGAGCTTCACCGGCGCAACGGGCGTGTAGGCCGGATGACCTAAAAAATCAACGAAGACCCCGGACAATCCCTCAACATCTTGATCAGGCAGCATACCGACCACTCCGTTATTTTTCAAAAAAGTTAACAGTTGCCGCGCCGAATTATCACGATAAATGGTGCGTACTCCCAGCGCTTGCCTTAAATCGACAACCCAGCGGTCATAGGGTTTATAGTAAATGCGCCGGGCCACGACCGCCGTCTCCACGCCGTGGCTCACCACAGCACCCGCCAGAAGTTCCCAATTTCCAAGATGAGCCGTGATGGAAATGAGGCCCCTGCCCGCGGCAAGGAGTGAGCGGTAAACTTCAATCACATTTCCCATGTCCACGAACTTTGGAATCGCGGCCGGTGTCAGCGTCGGAAAGCGAAGAATTTCAATTCCGGTTTCGGCGAAGTGCTCCAGCACTTTTCTGCCGAGGACTTGAATTTCCTGCTCTGATTTCGAAGAGCCGAAGGCAAATCGCAGATTCTTCAAAATGGCCTCTCGCTGACGCGGGACCAGCCGATAGGCCATCCACCCTCCCCAGCGCGCCAGACTGAGCGCAGCTTGACGAGGCAACCCATTGAGGGCGGCAGCCACGACACGCGCCGCCAGATAAAGAACAAAACGGTAGGGCTTTTTTTTCGCCACTACACGAAACCTGCCTTAAGCAAATCTTGAACGTCCAAAAGCCCGACGGCCCTTCCCTTTTCATCGACCACGGGAAGTTCGTCAATCTTCTTCGACTTAAGAATATGCAGGGCCTCGGCCGCGAGCCGATCCTTGCGGATAGAAATCGGCCGGAGCGTCGCAAGATTCTCAATGCGTTCATTGAGAATCATTTCTCCGTTTTCCCGAAGATGACGCCTGAGGTCACCGTCCGTAAAAATTCCGACCAGTTTCCCTTTTGGGTCCACCACCGTACAACTGCCTGCCCGGGCCTTGGTGATAGCAAAGAGAACCTGACGAACGGGGGTTTTGATTTTGACCACAGGATGATCTCTGCCGGTACGCATGAGATCTTTGACCTTCAAAAGTTTTTTTCCCAGGCTTCCCCCCGGATGAAGAAGAGCAAAATCCTCGGATCGAAATCCTTTTTGCTTAAGAAGGGAGAGGGCCAGGGCGTCTCCTAAGGCAAGCGCCGCCGTCGTAGAAGCCGAAGGGGCCAGGTTTAAAGGACAGGCCTCGCGCGTTACCCCAAGGTTGAGGACAACATTGGCGTATCGAGCCAGGGTGGAAGCGGGGCTGCTCGTCAAGGCAATCAGCGGGACGCCTAATTTTTTGACGGTGGAAACAAGCTGAACAATTTCTTCCGTTTCCCCGCTCTGAGAAATGGCAATCATCACATCTTCTTCAGTTACCATCCCGAGATCGCCGTGAACGGCTTCGGCCGGATGAAGATAAAGGCTGGGGGTACCTGTTGAAGCCAGGGTGGCGGCAATCTTGCGGGCAATGAAACCCGGCTTCCCCATGCCGGTAACAATCACTCGGCCCTTGCAGCGCGCCATTCGATCGACCGCTTTTTCAAAATCCTTCCCCACCCGCCGGCTCAAGTTTTGAATCGCACGGGCTTCCATGGCAAGAACTTCGCGTGCCGTCTTAAGGATCTTTTTCGTCATACCAAAACTTCCTTTTTCTCAGCCACGACACTTTTAAGTTGAAGGAGCGTGTCCAGGAGAGGCCGCAACTTCTCAAGGTGAAGGGCATTGGGACCATCCGAGAGGGCCTCGGAGGGATTCTCGTGAATTTCCATAAAGATCGCATCCGCGCCGGCTACAATTCCGCAACTGGCAAGAGTGGGAATAAACTCCGACATCCCGCCCGAGGCCGTCCCTTTTCCGCCGGGGAGCTGGACCGAATGCGTGGCATCAAAAACGACCGGGTACCCGAAATTGCGCATAATGGGAATGGCGCGAAAATCGCTGACAAGATTGTTGTAACCGAAAGAGACCCCGCGTTCGGTGAGCAAGATTTTCCGGCAGCCGGCCTCTTCGAGCTTTTCCACAATGTTTTTGACATCCCAAGGAGAAAGAAATTGCCCTTTTTTAACGTTGATGACCCGGCCTGTTTTGGCGGCGGCAAAAAGAAGATCGGTTTGCCGACAAAGAAAGGCAGGGATTTGCAGGATATCGAGGACTTCACTCGCCGACTTGGCCTCTTGCTCGCTATGGATATCACTTAAAAGAGGAAGACCGAATTCCTTTTTAACCTTGGCCAGGATTTTAAGGCCTTTCTCAAGACCCGGGCCGCGGAAGGAGCGCGAAGAGGATCGATTGGCCTTGTCATAGCTCGCCTTAAAAACGTAGGGAATTTTCATATCCCGGACAACTGTCGAAATCTTCTCGGCATGCCTGAGCGCGCCTTCTTCGCTTTCGATGACGCAAGGCCCGCCGATGAGCACAAACGATTTGGGATCACCAAAAATGATGGAATCAAGCTGCACGGGATGAAACGGCATGGAATTAAGCTTCCTTTCCGACGGTAAGATCGCTTGTCTCGGAGACGCGGGTGGATTCTGCTTCGGCGGCAAGCGATTTGGTCACCTTGCCATTTTCCTGATAATGAAGGGCGTGATGAATAAACGCGCGGAAGAGAGGATGAGCGCGATCGGGTTTTGATTTAAATTCAGGGTGAAACTGACTTGCCACAAACCAGGGGTGATCTTCCAATTCGACGATCTCGACCAATTTGCCGCCCGGGGAAACGCCCGAAATCTTTAACCCCTGCTTTTGAAAATCTTCGCGGTATTGATTATTAAATTCATAACGATGGCGGTGACGCTCCATGACCTCGTCAGAACGGTAAGCCTTATGGGTTTGCGTATCTTTTTTAACGTGGCAGGGAAGCGCGCCGAGGCGCATCGTCCCTCCTAATTTTTCAACTTTCTCCTGCTCTTCCAGAAGGCTGATCACAGGATACGCCGTTTTCTTGTTAAACTCGGTGGAATTGGCCCCCTTCCAGCCGAGGACGTTACGGGCAAATTCAATCGTGGCGCACTGCATTCCAAGACAAATGCCAAAGAAGGGCACTTTGTTTTCGCGGGCATATTGAATGGCTTTGATCTTGCCTTCAATGCCGCGCATCCCGAAGCCACCCGGCACCAAAATGCCGGAGATGTCCTTAAAATGTTGACCAAGGTTGCTATTAAGCAATTTCTCCGAGTTGACGCGCTTAACTACCACCGCTGTATCATTGGCAATCCCCCCGTGATTCAAGGCCTCATAAATCGATTTGTAGGCATCCTGGAGATCCATGTATTTTCCCACGACCGCAATCTTCACCGCATGCTTGGGATGAAGGGCCCTTTCAACGACCTGTTCCTTCCAAGCGTGAAGACTGCCGGCCTTGTACTCGATTTTGAGGTAACGGCAGATCACTTCATCGAGCTTCTGCTCCTTAAAGATAAGAGGCACTTCGTAGATTGATCGCACATCGCGGGCTTCGATCACAGCGTCATCATCCACGTTGCAGAAAAGGGCAATTTTGTCTTTGAGGGCTTTGGAGATTCTTTTCTCAGTGCGGCAAAGAAGGATGTCGGGCTGAATACCGATTTCGCGAAGCGTCCCTACGCTGTGCTGAGTCGGTTTTGTCTTGAGTTCACCCGCAGCGCGGATAAAAGGAACGAGCGTGAGATGGATAAAAATAGCGCTTTCACGGCCGACTTCGTGCCGGAATTGACGCACCGCCTCAAGAAAGGGAAGCGACTCGATATCGCCCACCGTCCCGCCGATTTCCGTAATCACCACATCCAAACGCTTCCCCTTCGAGACCTCACGGATCCGCGATTTGATGGCGTCCGTAATATGGGGCACCACTTGAACGGTTGCGCCGAGATAGTCGCCCTTGCGCTCTTTGGAAATCACCTCGTAGTAAATTTGGCCGGTGGTGACATTGTTGACCTTGCTGACTGAAATATTGGTAAAGCGTTCGTAATGTCCTAAATCAAGATCGGTTTCCGCGCCATCCTCGGTGACATAAACCTCTCCGTGCTGGTAAGGGTTCATCGTCCCGGGATCCACATTGATATAAGGATCCAGTTTCTGCAGTGTGATTTTGAGACCTTTCGCTTCCAGGATCTTTCCAATGGAGGCAGAGGCAATCCCTTTTCCGAGGGAGGAAACCACACCGCCAGTGATAAAGATGTGCTTAGGCATAATATTTTTCCTCAACGCTGCCTATTATAAGCGAATCGGCTCAAAAATTCAGCCTCGAGAAGCCTGCAAGGTTTTTAGCTTTGACTCGACGGCCGCAAGATCCTCAGCCGTATCCACGCTCAAAGAATCGTGGATGGTCTCAACTATCCGGAGGTCAAAACCCTTTTCCAAAATCCTGAGCTGCTCCAGCTTTTCCCGCTCTTCGAGATAGGAAGACGGCCACTCAATGAAATGAAGCACAAAATGCCTTCGATAAGCGTAAATACCAAGGTGCTTTAAATAAGAAAACGGGCCCGGGGCCCCTTCGCGAAAATGAGGAATGGGCGCACGGGAAAAATAAAGGGCATTACCGCTTCCGTCACAAACCACCTTGACCACGTTCGGATTTTCATAGCCTTCCCGATCGTTACGCCGCACGGCGAGCGTTCCCACCTGGAGCGCCTCATCTTGTTCAAAAACGGCTGCCAGCTGATCGATTGCCTCAGGGTGAATCGCTGGTTCATCGCCTTGAATATTGATAAACACATCTCCTTCTTCGCGCTCCGCTACCTCACCCACTCGCGAGCTCCCGTTGGGGTGATCTTGGCGTGTGAGAAGGGCCTTCCCCCCAAAGGCATGAACGCAATCTTGGACGCGAAGATCATCGCAGGCCACAATCACGTCGTGCAATCTTTTTGCCCGTTTGGCCCGCTCCCATACGTGCTGGATCATCGGGCGGCCTTGGATCGGAGCCAACACCTTTTCACGCAGCCGCGTGGAACCAAGCCTGGCCGGGATTACACCGATAATTTTCAATGTCGACCGCCTTTTTGAGACGATGCCTCGTGAGTCTCAAGAATGGCATCTTGAAGTTCCTTGAGCTCAACGGTGGCAGTCCCAAGTTTCGCCACCACCACTCCCGCTGCAAAATTTGAAAGAATTGCCGCCTCACGCATGCTCGCCCCCGCCGCCAGGGCAAGACTCAGAACAGCAATGACGGTGTCCCCTGCCCCCGAGACGTCATACACCTCGCGGGCGGCGGTTGGAATTTTTGTCGTCGCACCATTTTTTTCGACAAGAATCATACCGTCCTCTCCAAGAGTCATCAGAACCGCTTCGCACTTGAGCTTTTTAAGAAGGCTGCGGCTCACTTCTGCGTACGATAAATTTTCAGAGGGTTGATGATTTTCAAGCGCCCCGTAGGCCTCTTTTCGATTCGGCGTAATCGCCGTCACACCCACATAATAGGGAAAATGTTTTTCCTTCGGATCCACCAGAACAAACTTTTTGTGGCGTTTCGCCAGCCGCACAATTTCCTTCAAGAGGGCAGGCTGAATCACACCTTTTCCATAATCTTCAATGACGATCCCATCAATAGTTGAGATTGTCTTTTTAATAAAGCGAACGATTTTGCCCAAATTGTCCCGATCAATCTCCGCTGACTTTTCACGATCAAAGCGAACCACCTGCTGAGAATGGGCAATGACTCGCGTCTTAAGAGTCGTGGGACGGCTTGCGTCATCCATAATTCCACCGGCGTTGATACCCTTTTTGCGGATCACCTGCATCAACATCTGGCCGTCTCGATCCCGACCAATAACGCCGCAGGGGTAGGCGGTCCCGCCGAGTGTGCGAATATTATTCGCCACATTCAGCGATCCCCCCGGCATATAGGATTCCCGTTTGACTTCCACAACGGGAACCGGCGCCTCGGGAGAAATGCGATTCACCGTTCCCCAAATAAAGTGATCGAGGATGAGATCCCCCACCACAAGAATGCGGGATTTTTTAAAAAAACTGAGCCATTTAACGAGATTTTTTTTCTCAGAGGAGGAAATCACGCAAGAGGCCTTTTTGCTCTTTCTATCATTTTCATAACTTATTGATTTTAAATGTGTTAGGAAAATAGTACCCCAAAAAAACTTAGATATTTTATCATCCAGGGGGGGCGGTGTCAACGAAAGGAATAATACTTAACTTATTTTGTTTCAATAGGTTAGAGTTGTTTTTCGGGGCTCCGAGATTGACTCATGGGCAGGATGAAGACGGGTTTTGATTTGCCAAATCACTTTTTTAATCCACTGATGGAGGCCTGAGACGTAATACCAAAAAACGAGCGCTAGATCGGAACTCCTTGTGATCTTAACCCGCGTCGTAGCCAGAAGGCCTTCGGGCATTTCCCCAAGTTTTTTATACGCCGTGGTAAAAGCCATTCGATATCCCACCTCTTCGGCGATCTTGACCGAGCGCTCATCGAGGATACCGCTTGGATAGGCAAAGTGATACAAGGTCTGCCCAAACATTGCCTCCAGATCCCTTTTCGATCCCGCTATTTCTTCTCGCATTTGATCTTCACTGAGTTCCGATAAGACCGGGTGTGTTTTGGAGTGAGCCCCCAGTTTCACCCAGGGATGTCGGATGAAGCTCCGAACGGTTCCTTCGCTCATGCTGCCGTGTAAACCGCCCTTCACATTTTCGCTGACAAGAAAAAGGGTTACCGGATATCGGTAAGACTTTAAAATCGGAAGCGCTTCGGTAGCAAACGTATAGTTGCCATCATCGATGGTGATGACGATTTCTTTTCCGCGGGGTTTTCTCTTACCCGTCTTGATGGCATAAAGTTGATCGAGACTGATCACGCGATAACCGAAGCGCTTCAGAAATTCCATCTGCCTTTGAAAACTCTGGCGACTCACAAAATTCTTTTCCCGCTCGGCATCTTCTGCGCTTCCAAAAAAGTGGTACATCAGAATCGGAACGTGCCCCGGAAGCGGGAGCAGGTTAAGGGCCGTATAAAAAAAGGCCAGGAGAAAAGCGGCCGCAAAAATAAAACCTCGGAAAAATTTTTTCATGTTCATGAAGGCTGCAGGACTCCTTTTAAAAATCCCTTTTTCCTCAAGAATTGAAAGGCCTCCTCCGGCGTAAGGGCCTGAAGACAATCCCGATGCGGACAGTCGCTTTGGTAACGAAATTTCTGATAGCACGGACGGCAGGCGAGGTCCTCTTTGACAATGGCCACGGCATCGTCGGAGGCCGGGTAAGGACCATAAACAACGGGGTCCACGGGGCCATAGAAACCGATCACGGGGATCCGAAGCGCGTGCGCGATATGAAGAAGCCCGCCGTCATTGCCCACAAAATAAGACGCCTTTTCAAGGATGGCGGCGGAAATAGCAAGCGATGTCTCTGCCGCCAGATTTACACAAGAGATCGAACAATTTTTCTTGAGCTCTTCGGCCAATCCCCTTTCGCCTGCACTTCCGAGGATGACGGCATGCCGAATGCCGAGCGGCCGGCTGAGCCGTTCAATGAATTCTCCAAAAAAACGTGCCGGCCAGCGCTTAAAATGAGCGTCCTTTCCCCAGGATTCTCCGCCACCCGGGCTTACAACAAGGAAACGTTCCTGAGAACCGCCCAGCTTTGAGCGAAGAATCCCTTGAGCTTCCTGGCGCGTATCTCCTTCAGGATAATACTCAAGGAAACGGTCCTCTACCGGAATCCCGGCAAGCTCGGCAAGGTCGCACACATAATCCACTACATGTTCTCCCGCGAAACCATTTGGGAGAGCAAGCCGATGGGTGTGGAAAAACCCGCGCCTTTTATAATTGAAACCTGCACGTTTTGGGATCCCGAGAAAAAATTGACTAAAAAATGCGTATTCACCTCGCAAGGAATAATCCAAGAGAAGGTCGTAGCGCCTGCCTTTAAGCTTTTTGCCGAGTTTTAAAATTTCTTTTGCATTTTCAAGGGGGGAGCGGCGATGAAAGAGATCTTTATTGACTACCTCCAGATCATCCACGTGAGGATTGGAACGGATCAGAATATCCGTGCGCGACCCTAAAAGAAGATCAACCCTCTCAACAGTCGGAATAAGGCGAAGGGCCCGCAGGACGGGCGTGATAAAAAGAAGGTCGCCGATCCCGTAAGGCTGGACAATGAGGACACGCCTGAGGGAACTCATCGATTTAACGAACCAAGCTGCCCCAAGCAAGAGGCCTCAAGCAAATCCAGGGTTTCCTTTAAGACGGCGTCAACGGAAATGGCGTCCAGACAGAGAAAATTGATTTCACAGCGGTGCGCCAGACACTCTTCACAACCCACATCCTCCCACAGGATCCTTGACTTTGATCCAAGCGGCCGCCAACGAGCAGGCGAAAGTCCCGGAAGTTTACGCCCAAAAATTGAAATCACGGGGGTCCCGAGGGCCTGCGCGATATGCACCGGGCCCGAATCATTTGAAATGAGCACGGCTGATTTTTTTAAAAGCGCACCTAACATGCCAAGGCTGAGTCTTCCGCTTAGATCATCCATTGGCGCTCCCGCCGTCTGCTGCATGCGATGAATCAGCGGCCGATCTTTGAGGGTGCCGATGGCCAGAAAACGGGCTTTGAAGCGATCTGTTAGACGCCCCACGAGTTCTCCAAACCGGACCGCGGACCACTTCTTGGAAAGACAGCTCGCCGAAGGGTTTAAAACAATCCAGGGAAGGTCGTGATCAATACGGTGATGAAGCAAAAGCTCCTCGAGTGAACGTTCTGCATTGGGGTGTACCGGAAAATAAGTTTCCAGGTTCTCGGGGTACGCCATCCCAAGAGATTCAAAAAGGTCGAAATTATATTCTGCTTCGTGCTTTTTTCCCTCTTTTTTGAAATCGGGGTAGCTTTTTGTAAGCGCCGAGGCGCACTTACGCTCCCATCCAATCCGAATGGGAATACGCGCCAGCCAAGTCACAAGGTGCATACGATGGGTGGCGTGAAGATGGATCACGATATCAAATTTTTTTTGGGCCAGTTTCCCGGCGAAAAGAAGATTTCCCCATACCCCTCTTTCAGAACCCTTTTTGTCGTAAAGGATGACTTCATTTAAAAAAGGATTCCCATCAACAATTTCCCGGTTCTCTATGAGCGTCAGACACGCGATCCAAGCCTTGGGATATCGTGCCCGCAGGGCAGAAAAAACAGGCGTGCTCAAGACAAGATCCCCGATGCGGTCTGAGCGGGTGGCAAGAATGCGGCAGGACTCAGGCAACTTGACTGGCATGCAGAAGCTCCTGACAGGCCTGCAGAACTTTTTGAGAGGTAAGATCGTCGAGACAAGCCCTGCGTTCAAAGCGGCACCGCGGCTTGTCGCACGGGACGCAAAAAATAGGGTTGGTGACCACGCGGAAGGTTGGCCCTTTTTGCGCCGCCTTGGCAGGGTTGGTCGGCCCAAAGATCGCCACGACACGCGCCCGCAATTCAAACCCCATGTGCATGGCCGAGCTGTCATTGCTCAATAAAAGAGACGATTTATCTATAAGAAAAGCAAGTTCTCTGAGTGTCGTCATGCCCGCAAGATTACGGACGCGGGAGGGATTCACCTCGCAAAGAGATTCGATCATGGATCGCTCGCGATCTCCGCCGATCAAAAAAATGTCCTCACCGTTTTCTTGAAGCAGCTTTTCCATCACCTGCCGAAATCCCTCCAATTTCCAGGTCTTAAGTTCATTGCCTGCAATCGGCGCAAGAAGGATCCATCCGTCTTTGGCTTGAATTCCCTTAGATTGGATTTTCCGAAGGATACTCACCTCATCCTGATCATTATAAAAATCAAAGAAGGGGGTCCTGGGATTCACTTCAAGCCCCATCATCTGCAGAACTTCGAGGTGGCGGGCGCGCAGCAAGACCTCGCGATGAGGCCGAAAAAGCGAACTCCTCTTTTTGGCCCGCACGAGATAGGGAATGGCAGTATTTTTTAAATCGACCACCCAATCATAGCGATCCTGACGAACCTCTTTAAGAAATTTCCACTTCTGCCGCCATGAAGCCCGTTTATCATAGATCACGAGCCGGTGAATAAATCGACTCTCTCGCAAGAGGTGCTCGCCCTTAGGCCCCGTCACAACCGTGATCTGGGCCTTGGGGAATTCCCAAACCAGGGCCATAATCACAGCAGTATTTAAAATAACATCCCCGATATTAGTCAAAGTAATAACCAGAATTTTTTGAACAGAGGCTTTCGAGAATGTTTTCTTTTGATCCGCTTTGGCCGTGTCCTTGGACTGAGATTCATCCGAAGCGCTCGGCTGAATCCAAAACCGGCCATGAATGGCTTCCATCACCTCATGCGGCTGAATATGTGAGAGCCATTCACCCGGTTTTTCAGCTTCGTCATAACAGGGCGTGTGACAACCCTTCGGCACATAACTTAAAAGAATCACCTCGCCCACTCCCCGGGGACCTGTCAGTTTCGGGTCGGTGGGCCCAAAGAGCGCCACCGTGCGCGTCCCGACACCGCTTGCGATGTGCATGGGACCAGAGTCGCCGGAAACCACGAATTTCGCGTGACGATAAAGGGCGCCGAGTTCTCCTAATTTTGTCTGCCCTGCAACGGAGATAATCTTGGCGCGTTTTGCCTCACGCATCACTTCCTCGGCAAGCGCCTCATCTCCCGGCCCACCTGTGAGCACGACAGAAAGTCCCCATTTTTCAAATAAAAGGTCAGCTAATTTTGCAAAATGAGCCGTGGGCCACCTTTTGGGGGACCAATTGGCTCCCAAATGAAAGCAGACAAAGGTATCCAATTGATGATCCACGAGAAATCTTGCAACAGATTGGCGGTCTGTCTCCGAATCATAAAAGCGATACCGGCTCTCCATGGGCGGCTTCATTCCGTCTCCCTTTAGAAGTTCGAGAAAGTAGTCGACCTGATGCAACTGGGTCTTTGGGTTTGGAATGGTTTTCGTCAAAAAGGCCCCGCTTTTTCCCTCAAATCCGATTCTTTCCTGAACGCCTCCCAGCCAGAAAAGAAAAGCCCGCGTGCGGGAGCGATGCATAAAGTAGGCCCGGTCCCACGCCCCCCTGCGAAGCGAAAAAACAAAACTAAGTCGCTTCCACCAGGACCGATGCTCCCCCTTTTCGTCAAAGAGAAGGACTTCGTCGACCGCGGGATGTGCTTTTAAAATTTCATGGCAGCGTTTCGGGGCCACGCAGGCGATGATCGCGTTCGGATTATTTTTCCGGATGAGCTCAATGGCAGGCATTTGGAAAAGCACATCCCCCAGCCAATTCTTGGTCACGATCAGGATCTTCATGGTGTCAACACGCGAGTTGCCTCGCCACGGCTTCAAAGACTTCCTTCACGGAAATATGAGTCAGACAGGCCAGTTTCTCCGGGTTGTGACAAACCCCGCGGTAGCAGGGCTGGCACGCGAGTGAGCGCTGAAGCACGATTGATCCATTGCTGGGTGGCATATGACGTTTTGAATCCGTCGGTCCAAAAAGAGCAACGATTTTAGTGTTCATGGCACCTGCCACATGCAAGGGTGCGGTGTCCCCCGTCACAAGGACATTCAAGCGCTTGATCACCGAAACAAGATCAAGGAGCGAGGTCTTTCCTACAAGGTTAATTACCGAATCCGGATTCGCTGCTGCAAGTGGTTGGGTCCACCCTTCCTCTTCGCTTGAGCCAATCAAAACGATGCGGCATTTTAATTCTTGAATCAGGCGCTCACTCAACTTCTGAAAATTTTCAAGGGGCCATCGTTTGGTTGGCCACTTGGGGCTCGATCCTAAGACGAGGCCCACTAATTTTTCTTGGGAAGCCGCAGAACCGTTCGGGAGGATCTCGGCCGCACGTTTTTCTGCTTCGCTATCCGGCCAAAGCTCAAGCGTCTCGTCTAACTTTCGCACACCGAGCTTTGAGAGCACCCGGAATTGATGTTTGACGGGGGCGTCCGTCACATGATAAGTCCAATCGGCACGATTGAGGAGGAAACCAAACATCCCCCGCCGGAAACCTGAGCGTTCGCCAATCCCTGAAAGGATCGCCAGGAGATGAGTCCATTTGGAATTCTGCAGGTCAACCGAAACATCAAATCCTTCCCGGCGAAGCCGCTTAGCAAGACGAAAGAGATAGGGCCATTCATGCAGCCTCTCGCGATCAATAGGAATCACATCATCGAGATAAGGAGAGACTGAAACAAGAGAGGAAAATTTTCGATCGACTAATAGTGAAATCGTGGCCTTAGGGAAACGCTCCCGGAGCATGCGAAGGCTCGGCACGGCAAGGATCACATCCCCCACAGCGCCCAGTTTGATCACCAAGATCTTTTTCTCATCCTTGGCCTCGCGGTAAACCGCAAGCGTCTTCTCAACCATCTCATCGAGCGTAAATTGCTGCTCCACCTTCGCGCGCAATTTCACAGCAAAGGCCTGAGCCTTCTCGCGATCCTTTAAAAGATGCACCATCGCCTCCGCCATGGCGTGAATATCTCCGGGCGGAACCAGCATGCCGTTGTCCTCGGAATCAATGATATCCAGGACGCCTCCCACCTTCGTGGCAACCACGGGGGTGCCCACTGCGCCTGCTTCGATCACCACACGGCCAAAGGCCTCCGGGACAAGGGTTGAAAGGACGAGGAGATCCGACTGCCACAAAAGTTCCGGGATATCACGCCGTGTCCCAAGAAGCTTCACCATATGGCCGAGCCCAAGCTGACGGATGGTGCGCTCAATCAAATCTGTGTATTTACGCTTTCCCTTGGCCTCAGAGCCCACAAGCCAGACTTCTAAATTCGGCACCTCCCGCCAGGCCTGATGCACCGCCTTCAAAAATTCAACCTGACCCTTGATCGGAGAAAAGCGGCCGATATTGATCACACGAAAAGGACGCGGTTTCGCTTCCCGATGAGGATCGTATTGAGTGCTACGAAATGGAAACTGAGAAAGATCGACCCCGCGATGAATGAGAGAAATCCGATCCGGCGCCACCCCAAAGTCATCGATCATGTGGCGGCCGATCACGCGGGAAATCACGATGACACGCTTACCCCATCCCATCACGTGACTTAAAAGATGATGAGAATAATAACCGTGACAGGTTGTGACAAAGGGTCGGGCGGTTTTGCGCGCAGCCAACCAGGCAAGCCACGCAGGGACACGGCTCCTGGCATGAACGAGATCAATCCGCTCACGCTCAATCACTTCCGCAATTTTCGGGATAAGGGAGAGTGAAAAAATCGATTTTTTGTGAACGGGAAGAGAATAATGCGGGATTCCCAACTTTTGAAGTTCTGCCACAAGCTCGCCCCCGGAGGAAATGACGACGGACTCATCCCCTCTTTTTTTCATGGCACGAACAAGATCAAGGACACCTCGTTCCACACCGCCCACTTCCAGCGAGGGAAGAATCTGAAGAACCTTCATAAAATTTCTTGCAGCCTCCTTTGCAGCGCTTCCCGTTCACGCTTCGCAATCTCCTGAACCTGCTGTTTTTCAACGGCGTCATACTTGGCAATGAGTTCATGGGGTTTTGCTAGGGTGATGGCCGATTTCTCCTCGAGGAGTTTTTTAAAACGTGCGTGTTTCGCGGGGAGCCCATTGGATCCCAACGTGATGACGATGACCTTTTTCCCCGCGCTGACCGCTTCCGAGATCATAGAAATACTATCTTCGGTCACCATCAGAACGTCCGCGAGCGAAACCATTCCTCCGGTTGTCTCCGGCGGATTATGCTCGTTCGCCACCACAAGCAATTGACAAGACGGGTCGCGGGCCACTTTTGTTTTAAGAAAGCGCGAAATAAATTCAGGAGTGCGTCTCGAGGTAGTCACCAAATAATCGCCGCACCGTTTTGAAAGTTTTTCAAGAGAGGTGAACAATTTTTCGATATCGGATAGTTCCATGCGGAAATTTCTCGTCGGCCCTCCCAAGAAGACCCCAAACTTCACCCGCTCCGGCTGTCTTAATCGGGACTTTAGCTTCTCGGCGGCGCGGCTTAATGCCTCTTCCTCAAAGGCGCTCGGAGTCAAAAGGGTGCGAAGAGTCTTTTCCGGCACGCGGCCCTGATCATGAAAGGGAATGACGGCAAGGTCGTAGCGGAAAAAGTTAAAAGGAAAACTGGGATTCATAAGGACGATGCTTTTGGCCCTCGAATCGCGGGCCAGGATCAAATTGAGAGGGGCAAGGCTCGAGCCCGCCGAAATCACAAAATCTGCGCTCGCCTCTGCAAGGGCTTTTTGAGACTCAGGCTTGAAGAAAAATCCAAGCCACCGGAGCCGTCCTTGTGCAAACGGAATAAAACACAGGGCAAATAAGGAAAAGAGTTTTTTGTGCCAGCTTGATTTATACCGAACTAGCAGAGTTTTGGTCGGATACTCCATCCCAGGACGTCCATACTGTGTTTGGATTGCTCGGAATTGATCGGCCAAGGCCTCGGATTGTTTAATGTGTCCCGCCTTGCCGTCGGATAAAATAAGCAGGCGCTTCGTCCAGGTGTATTTCCAGCGCTTGCTCTCCCAAAGCCACTGACTTGGATAGCGGCGGATGTAATCTTCAAGTAGGCTGACATATTTCCGCACTCCCCTTTCGATGGAGGCGGCGCGATTTTCCCCGTCCTCGCACTCAATTTTATCTTCGTAATGGAATCTGTGATTGAGCCCGCCGGTTCGAACAATGAGGGATGGAAAGAGGGGGACACCGGTGCGAGCTGCCAGTTCAAAAGCCCCGGTTGGAATCGTCGTCTTACGTCCAAAAAAAGGCAGGATCAGTCCCTCGGATTTTCCCGCATCCTGATCTCCCAAAAACCCAATCCATTCGTTGCGGCGAAGGCATTTCATCAGATGACGCACTCCCATGCCGCGGCCGACCGCGACACTTCCATGACTCTCTCGAAGTTGATTTAAGAATTCATTCACGCGCACCCATTTTTGATCACGGGCAAGAACATGCATGGTCTGGTGAAGAATACCGAGAGCCATTTGGGCAAACTCCCAATTTCCCAAATGGGCTGACAAAAGAATGGCCCCGCGCTTCCCTTCAAAAACGTCTCGCACTCTTTCGGGGTGATCTTCAGAAAAAATGCCTTCAACTGCGGCTCGATCAAGTAAAGGAAAACGCAGGATCTCGACCAGCATTTCACCCAAATGCCCGTAGTGCTCACGAATCACCCTCCATCTTTCCTTTTCTGTCAGTTGATTCCCCAAGGCCGCCTTCAAGTCCGCATAGGCAACCGAGCGGCGGCTTGAAAGATAGAACGCGATGCGGCCCAAAATCTTTCCGATGGCAAGCGCCTTTTCGGGCGCCATCTTACTTAAGATTTGAGCTAAAAGACGAAGGGCGAGGTGAGCCGCTTCGTCGATCCATTGGGTCACGGCCGCACTGCCCCCATCAATTGAAAGATCCGGTTCCAGAGAAGCTCTTCACCTGAGGCGATGCGAAGCCGCGTGGCCAGGACAAGCGGATTTAAGAGGTCGCTGATCATCTGGGAGGAGCGGTAAAAATCTTTTTCGGTCGTAACGACCTCATCCACCGCGGCCGCATGGCTTACTTCCTTAATCTCTTCAAGCTCGGGGCGCGAATAGGCGTGATGATCGGTAAATTCAAAATTACGCACGGCTTTAATCTGGTGCTTGGCAAGCAGCAATTGAAAGGAGCGCGGGGAACCGACCGCAGAGAAAGTCGTCACACGCTGTTTTTGAAGCCGGTCCAGAGAAACGCGAGCCCCCTTGCGCGCGCGGTAAAAAAAGAGCGGCTCGAGGTAGGTTTCGATTACGATCGCCTCCGGGGCCGCTTTGCGAATTTCTTCTTTCAGGGCTGTCAGGTCCTGGCTCGTGATGAGATTCGAGTGCGAGATCGCAACCAGGTGGGCTTTCCGGAGCACGGTTCGAGGCTCCCTTAAGATCCCGCGCGGCAGAACCCGCCCGTTGCCAAAAGGGTTCAAGGCATTCACCATCACGATTTCAAAATTGCGTTCAAGGGGCCAATGCTGGAAACCGTCGTCCAAGATGGCGAGATCGATTGGATGCTGCTTCGCGAGATTTTTCGCCACCCGGCCTCGATGCTTCCCCACCCCCACAATGGCCCTCGGAAGATGGCGGCGAAATTGCTCAATTTCATCGTGGCTGTATCCGCGCGTGAGGATAAGAGGGGTTTTGTTTTGTTCTCCTATCTTACGGGCAAGATACTCCACAAAGGGAGTCTTCCCCGTCCCGCCCCAGGTGAGGTTCCCGACACTCACGACGGGAAAAGGCAGTCGGGTCCGGCGTAAAACCTTTTTTTCGTACAAAAACCGGGTCGCCCCTACGGCGCCCCCGTAGACTTTTTCGCTCGCTCCCAGGACGGGAAAAAGGAGGGAAGAGACAAGACCATTTTCATATCCTTCCGCCAGCCGACGGAAATAACTTTTCATGGAATTCAACATCGTGGATCCTTTCTTGTGCCGACGGAGTCAAAAAATCAAAAATCCAATCGAGGTGCCGCTGAGTCGCTCCTTGAAGTGCCGAGATGACGCGAAAAGCGCTCTCGCCCAGCCTCGTACAGGCTGCTTCGTCATGGAGAAGACGCTTCAGAGTCAAATGAAGCCCTTCGGCATCCCGCACCGCAAGCGCCGCCGCCTCCGAATCAAGGGCCTGATAAACCTTTTCAAAATGAAAGGTGTGGGGCCCGTGAAGGATGGCACGCTTGAAGCAGGCCGCCTCGATGGGATTTTGTCCGCCGTGGTGGATTAAACTTCCGCCCACAAAGACCACATCCGCGATGGCATAAAGCTGCTTCAAGATTCCGAGCCGATCCAACAAGAGAACATCCAAAGGACCTTGGGACTCGGTGTCCGTTGCACATCGCACCTTCCAACCGGAGGCGCGGATGCGCTGGGCAAGCTTCGTCGATCGCTCAATGTGGCGCGGGGCCAGAATGAGTTTGAGAGATGGAAAAATGGGTTGAAGACGTTCATAAACTTGCAGCAGGATTTCTTCTTCACCCGGATGGGTGCTGCCGCAAATCCAGATCCGGTCTTGGGGATGAAATCCCCATTGTTTTTTTAATGCTTCAGAGGGGGCAGCAAACGCGTCTGCCAAATCAACACCGTCAAATTTGATATTGCCAAGGCTCTGGACCCGATCCCTTGCAACCCCCAGGGACACAAATCGAAGCGCATCTTCCTCGCTTTGAGCCAGGACAAAATCAAGGCCGGAGAAGAGAGGCCGAAAAATAAACGGAAGACGCCCGTAACGGGCGCTTGATCTGGGGGAAAGGCGGGCGTTCACAATACCGACCGGCACGGAGAATCGCTTGGCGGCCGACAAAAGATTCGGCCAAATCTCGGTTTCAACCAAGAGGAGGCACCGGGGCCGAATGGCTTTGAAGAATCGCTCAACCGCAAAGGTCAAATCGAAAGGAAAATAACATACGGAAAGGCGTTCGCCTTCCATTTCCTTTGCAATCCTTTGACCGGTCGGCGTCACGGTGGTAAGCACCACGCGGTAAGCCGGGGCGCGATCCAAGAAACCCTGAATCAATTTTCGGGCGGCCATGACTTCGCCTACGCTCACGCCATGCACCCAGATGACTTCCTTTCCCCGGCATTTTTGAGAAAGAGAGTCAGAAAGGAGTCCGAGGCGCTCCCGCAGAAGCCGGGCCGGGCTTTCCGCCTGCCTGATTTTTGTGAGAAAAATCGGCAGGTAACCCATTCCGAAAACGAGGAAGGCCGCGTTATAAAGGAAGGCGAGAAATAAATTAAGCGCGGGGGTGGGAGGCATCGTAAGCTTCTTTAAGACGTTTCGTCGTAATGTGGGTGTAGATCTGCGTCGTGGATAAATTGGCGTGCCCCAGAAGTTCTTGGACACTGCGAAGATCGGCCCCTCGATCCAGCATGTGGGTGGCAAAGGAGTGGCGCAGCATATGGGGCGAGACTTCTTTCTTGAGGCCTGACCTGCGGACATATTTTATAATGACGCGCCGCACACTGCGATCCGTAAGCCGGCCGCCCGAGCGATTCATATAAAGGGCACGCTTAAGGGCCGGCTCGCCGTCTTTGGGAGGCTTTTTTTCCACGTATTCCTGAATCGCCTTCAGGGCGACATGGCCCACGGGCACGATCCGCTCCTTCTTGCCTTTTCCCCGCACGCGCAAAAGCCCCCCGAAGCCGTCCAAGTCATCGTGATTTAAGCCCACGAGTTCACTGACCCGCAGGCCCGAGCTATAAAGCGTTTCTAAGATGGCACGGTCCCTTTTCTCTTCCCAGTTATTTTTGGAGGGGGCCTCGAGGAGTTGTGTCACTTCCTCGGCATCGAGAAATTTGGGCAGCCGCTTATCACGCTTGGGAATGGATACACCGGCCGCAGGATTTGTCTTTAAAATATTTTCGCGGGCAAGATACTTGAAGAAAGAGCGCAGGCAGGCCACTTTCCTTGCAATCGAGCTTTTGGAATAATCCCGATCCTTTAAGAAAGCAAGAAAGGAGCGGATATCAAGGTAGGTAATCTCCACGACACCTTTTTTCCCTTGAGATATGACAAATTCCCTCAGATCAATATGGTAATTTTTAACCGTGTGGGGGGAAGCGTTTTTCTCAGCGACCAGGAAATCCAAAAATTTCGAGATTTCTTTTTCCATTAAGCATCCAGGGTCTCGCGATCGCTCTCAGAAATCGTATCATCCTCACCGATGCCGGATTCCTGCTTGGGGAGTTTATTCGAAATGTGGGTGCACTTGGGATACTTGGAACAGCCATAAAAGGTGCGCCTATTTTTAGACATCCTTTTCACAAGGTCCCCGCCGCAGCCCGGCTCAGGACAACGAAATCCCGTCGGAATCGATCGCGTATATTTACAATCGGGAAAACCCGAACAAGCCAGAAATTTTCCAAAACGTCCCCACTTAATCACCATCCCCTTGCCGCAGATATCGCAGACATGGTCGGTGGGGATAACTTCTCTTCGAATATTTTTCATCTCTTCGTGGGCGGCATCCATGTCGATCTTAAAGGGCCCGTAGAAATCCTTCACCACCCGAACCCAATCGAGTTCTCCGTCTTCAATCTTATCGAGCTCTTCTTCCATGGTGGCGGTAAATTGAAAATCAAGAATTCTGGGAAAATGCTGCACCAGAAGATCGGCCACGGTTTGACCGAGCTCGGAGGGGATCAGCGCTCCCCCATTACGATTGACATACTCACGCGCAAGAAGTGTATAGAGGGTCGGGGCATAAGTGCTGGGCCGGCCGATTCCTTTTTCTTCCAGGGTTTTCACAAGGCTGGCATCGTTAAAACGGCCCGGGGGCTTTGTAAAATGCTGGTTGGCGAGAAGTTCATGCAGCTTGAGGATTTCCCCTGCCATAAGCGATGGAAGCTCCTCCGCCGAAAGCTCGATCTCCTCATCTTTCTCCGCCTTTTCGTCTTCCTCCTCTTTGGCCGGCTTCCCTTCCCCGAATAAAATGGCGAAACCGGGGAAAAGATTGCGGCGGCCCGTGGTTTTAAAGAAGTACCGCTCCCCTGCCATGATCGAAACGGAAATATTTTCGTCGATCGCAGGCGTCATTTGAGAAGCAAG
This sequence comes from uncultured bacterium, assembly GCA_964373045.1. Classification (GTDB taxonomy): domain Bacteria; phylum Omnitrophota; class Omnitrophia; order Omnitrophales; family Aquincolibacteriaceae; genus CAYJSI01. The sequence goes on along the minus strand of CAYJSI010000006.1, from coordinate 18,601 downwards.
AAATTTTCGCCAGATCAAATCATAAAGTTTGAATTCATCCGCCGACAAAACAGAACGCAGCGTTTCGGGTTCTCGATGAACCGAGGAAGGACGGATGGCCTCATGGGCCTCTTGGGCCCCCTTCTTGGATTTATACACGGGAGGTTCTTTGGGGAGATAGGGGTCGCCGAATTTCTTTCGGACATATTGAGCTGCCTCCGCGCGGGCAGAAGCCGCCACATGGACCGAATCCGTTCTCATGTAGGTGATTAAACCGACCGGGCCTTCCGAACCGAGCTCGACCCCCTCGTAGAGCTTCTGGGCAACCTTCATGGTTTTGGCCGCGGGAAATCCGAGGCGATTGTAGGCCTCCTGCTGAAGTTTGCTGGTCGTAAAGGGAGGCTGGGGGCGCCGCTGCCGCTCTTTTTTTTCTACATTTTCAACCTTGAAAGGGAGTTTGAGAATTTCTTCCCGGATATTTTCCGAATCGGCCTGATTCTTAAGATCGGCTTTTTCTTTGCCGATTTTATCGAGCTTAGCCTGGAAAATTTTTCCCGCATTTTCCGTTTGCTCGGAGGAAAGCTTGGCGATAATTGACCAATATTCCTGAGGCACGAAATTTTTGACTTCGCGTTCGCGGTCCACAATCAATCGCAGCGCCACCGATTGCACGCGCCCCGCACTCAGGCCGCGGCCCACCTTGCGCCAGAGCAAAGGACTTAATTCGTAACCCACAAGCCGGTCCACCACGCGGCGTGCCTGCTGGGCATTGACAAGATTCATTTCAATTTCACGGGGATGACGAAAGGCCTCCTGAACAGCCTCTTTGGTGATTTCGTTAAACACCACCCGGCGAATCGTCACATCGCCGTCTTGCTCCTTAAAAATATGGGCGAGATGCCAGCTGATGGCCTCGCCCTCGCGGTCAGGATCGGGGGCAAGGTAAATTCCCTTTTTTCCCTTCGCCTGTTTTTTGAGATGACTGACCGTCTTCGTAGCCTTTTTCATGACGATATACTGCGGGGCAAATTCAGCATTCATATCGACCCCCATTTTGCTTTTGGGGAGGTCGCGAACGTGGCCCATGGAGGCCTCGACTTGATAATCGCCTCCGAGATACTTATTGATGGTCTTGGCCTTGGCGGGAGACTCTACGATGACAAGATGGCTGGGTTTTTTTCGGGCTCCCTCCGACCCGCCGCCGACAAAACGCACAATTTCAACGGTATCCCCCTCCTGTAGCCTTTGGGATGGAAACCTTTCGCGGGGAACAACAGCTCGATTATGTTCCACCACGACAGTCTTTGGATTAATCCGAAATTCTGTTAATAACTCAGAAAGCGTGGCAGCTCCCTGAATCGCTTTGTTTTCACCGTTCACAACAAGTTTCATAAGGAATGTTCCTGGCTGATGTAGGGGCGGACCTGTGTGTCGGCCCTCATGTTTAGGGGCGGACACTTGGGTCCGCCCCTACAGTAAAAAAACGTGTGTATTTTAATCAAAATACAAGAGCTTGCAATCCTTATGTTTATCGGACGTACAGATGGAATCCTAACCTATTTATTTAGAACAAGTTAGGAAATATCTTCCCAGGGGTCGTTTTTGGAGGGAGGGGGTGGTGCGCCGCTCTTCTTCTCAGGGACGGGCAGTTTGTAAAGGGACTCGAGGTGGAGAATTTGCGAATCGCGAATGGCTTCTTTTTCGATGCGCTTAATCAACCGCTTCAGGACGCCAATTCTCATCCCAAACTTTTCAACACAAAGGGTTGTAATTAAACGGGTTAGAAGGTTGAGGTGGATTTCAATATCCTGCAGCCTCTCCTCTGACTTTACTGTGGATTCAGCAAGCTTCTCGATGCGGGATTTTAAGTGGGCAATTTTGGAATAAAGACCAAGAGACTCATCGACTGACGCCGGAATCGCGGCCGCCCTTCTCGCCTGCGCCCTTGTCACCCGCCTGTGTTTTCGCATGCGCTCTCCCCCTTTGTGCTCAATGATACCACATGCCCGAAAGGATTCCGAATGCGCAGGCATGAATGGATCTTAACGCGGGTAACCCTTTCCTTGAGATAACGGTCAACGTTTTTGGAATCCTAATAAATCATACTCAGGACTGAGACGGTTCAGATAAGTGAGTGAGAAAATCCTAAAAAATACGGGGATGGGCGTAAGCAGCATGAATAATACATGCACAACGACCACTAAAAAAGGAATCAAAATCAGGACGGAGAGAAAAGGCATCGCATCACGCAAAAAAGGAAGGAGGACTCCCGTAAATCCCACGGTGAAACCTGTGATGATTGAAACAAAAATCAAAACTAGGAACGCCACCGCCAAAAGGAGCGCCATCACCAAGAAAGCGAGGAAGCTCAAACCTAACAAACTTATAAAATAGAGAATGAGACTGCTAATGCGCGGTTTTGTCGAGACGAATTTCCTGCAGGCCGAGACAAAATTCATTTGATCGCGGTACATCATGGGGAGAACAAAATCCCTTCCGACAGAGGCCGTAAGAAATGAAGTGGCTGAGAGTAAGGTTAGAAAAAAATACCCGATCGGCTTCACGATAAAAAAAGCGTTCGATATTTTTTCGATCCCGGTCGAGACCAGCCAGCTCAACACAAGAATCCCGGCAAAAAGTACGAGGGAGCTTAAAAGATAAGAGTTGCCGAGGGATTTGAATTGAGAAAAGGAAGAGCGAATGGAGAAGTCCTTTTTTTGCTGAAGAAATGCAAGTAAGAGGAAGTCAAAACGTGAACTGAGCCAGGCCAAAATAAAACCCAGGGCCAAAAAAATCGGGATCAAATAAGAGGTAAGCGATTGGATGGTGGATTGAATTTGCGCCAAATCAAGGGGCAGCGCCTCCTGAGACGGAGAAGCCCCCGCCGGGGCCTGCATCATTCGGATAAAAGATTCCGGCAGCGCAGCATCCAAGCCCGGGGCCGGAATGCCGTAAGCGGGCATGGGAGGAGGAGCAAACATGGAAACAACGGGGGTCTTCGGCTGCGGCCAAATGACGGCGTTCCAAACTAAGGAGGCGGTGTGCCCGCAGAGCCATACCACCAAAAGGCACTGCATCCAGCGTTTCAGTTGGAAAGGAAAAAAAATCTCCCGAGTCTTAGTGAAGGAAAAACGGACGATCTCGGAAAGTTTTGGGGAATCAGTCAATTAAGCTTGCACAACCTGTGTTTTGGCCCAGCCGTCGGCCACCCGCTGGCCTTTGGCCAATAGGGCAACGATCTCGACGATATACCCAATCACAAGGACAAACGGAATAATAAGAAGGACATTCCGAATAAAGGACTGCCCTAGGGTCACCTTGTCCCCTGTGAGACTGACGACTTTCAAACCGACCATGGCGCGGCCGGGAGAATAGACGGCATCGCGAAAAAGCAGCCACCCGATATTGACAACAATCAGAATAATGCTGCGAAGCCCCTCAGGGACGGCGAGGAGAAGGAGACCAATGATAATGCCTAAGATAATTGGAATAATAATAAGATCAATCACGCCTGCGGCAAAACGTTTCCCCTTTGGCGCTGGGGTTGTAGCAGCTCCTCCGCTCACATAGGGTTCCATGAATGACTCCTTTCAGATAAGTTCAGCGTTGAAAAGTAAAGAGGCGAATTTGTTTTATTATGCCCTTTTTCGGTCGCATCCGCAAGTAACTTTAGAAAAGCGTTTCTGGTTGGACCGGAATTCCTTTTTGTAAACCGGGAAGAAATGCCGCGGCGAAATCACACAGCCCGCTTCCGAGGCGCATGACACTCCTCCCCATTCCCTCCGCCATCCCGACGGTGTGACGAATAAAGGGAAGGCCGGACTGTTCATGATAGTCCTGAACGGCAATCGGAATCTCGAGGGGAAACGTCAAAAGGTTCACCGTTCCTCTTCGCAGGTCTCTTCGAAGAAGTTTGCCGTATTCATCCGCCCAGACGGTCCCTCCTGAGAAGGCAAACCAGGCCATCAAACATCCTGCAAGGAGTCTTTTATTCACGAGAAAGCTACGGGTAAACCCCGCCGACGGCTCTGTATGAAGGAGCAGACGAGGTAAAGTTTTGGGGGCCGCAGCCGATGGTGTCTTATACGTGATCAAACTCATTGAAGGTGAGGAAAACCCGTGAAACCGCTCTACGCATGTTCAAGTTGTCATTGGTCTGGGGATGAAACCCATTTCATCACCAAGATCCTCTCCATCATGTACCGCCCGAAGCACGAAAACATCCAGGCCTTCAAACAAATCAAGTGCCCCAAGTGTCACAACCTCGTGACCATTATTTTTGAAACCTTAGACGGCGCCGTCCCGAAATAAATCAGGCGCTCACTTCCCGTAAACTTTTTTCGAAAATTCCTACGGCAACATCCACTTCTTTTTTTGTGACGGTGAGCGCTGGAGAAAACCGAATCGAACTTTCACCGCACCCTAAAAGAAGAAGCCCGCGCTTGAAGGCTTGCTTGATGACTTGATCGCGCTCATAAATGGCAGGCTCCTTCGTTTCTCGGCTCCGCACAAACTCGACTCCGATCATGAGCCCTTCGCCGCGTACATCCCCCACCAAGGGATATTGTCTCGCTAACTCCTGAAGTCTTCCTTTAAGGTGACTCCCAACAACCGCGGCATTTTGAACGAGCCCCTCTTCAAGCAAACGAATCGTCTCAAGCGCCGCGGCACATGCCAACGGATTTCCGCCGAAGGTATTGGCATGCGACCCCGGTTCCCAGTCCATGAGATCGGCACGGGCAATCATGGCCCCCAAAGGAAGCCCTGAGGCAATCCCCTTGGCCACCGTGATAATGTCGGGCTCGACTCCCCAGTGTTCGATCGCAAACATCTTTCCCGTGCGGCCCATGCCGCTTTGCACTTCATCCGCAATCAGGAGAATGCCGTATTTTTGCGTAAGCTCCCTCAGCCTTTGATGATAACCCGGGGGCGGCACCACGTATCCGCCCTCGCCTTGAATGGGTTCGACAATAATGGCGGCCACCTCTTCGGGAGGGACGGTTCTTTTAAAGAGGGTGTGTTCGATGTAGTTCACGCAATCAATGCCGCAATCCGGATAGGCCAGGTGGTAGGGACAACGGTAACAGTAGCCATAGCCGACGTGGGTGACGCCGGGGACAAGGGAGCCAAAGTTTTCCTTCTGGCGGACCTTGCTTCCCGCAAGGGAAAGTGATCCGAGGGTCCTGCCGTGAAAGGCCCCGAAAAAGGAGATCATGCGTTCGCGTTTTGTCTTGTAACGCGCCAGCTTAAAGGCGGCCTCCACGGCCTCGGTGCCGGAATTCGTAAGAAAAACTCTTTTTTTAAACTTTCCGGGTGTGATTTCGGTTAATTTTTTGGCGAGTTTCACCTGGGCATCATAATAAAAATCCGTGCCTGACATGTGGAGCAGCTTGTCGGCCTGTTTTTTGATCGCACGGATGACGTCGGGGTGACAATGGCCGGTGGAGGTTACGGCAATCCCCGCCGTAAAATCGAGAAAGACATTCCCGTCCGGATCTTCAATCCAAACCCCTCGGCCGCGATGAGCCACCAGAGGATAAGAACGAGTGAACGAAGGCGAGAGAAGGGCACGGTCCTGGCGGATGATTTTTCTGGCCTTGGGACCCGGGAGCGGGCGTCTGATTCGCGGACGTTTCACGCTAACCTAATCGACATCGATCTGGGCTTTTTGAAGTCGCCCGCTGAAATCCACAAAAACACTTTTCCATTCGCTGAAGATATCCAAAGCGGTCTCCCCCGCCTCGCGATGGCCATTGCCGGTGTTTTTCACTCCCCCAAAGGGAAGATGGACCTCGGCCCCGATCGTGGGACCATTAATATAGGTAATCCCGGCCTCGATATCACGGATGGCCTTCATGGCTCGGTTGATATCCCGCGAGTAAAGCGAGGAGGAAAGGCCGTAGGCGGTGTCATTCACCTGCCGAATGGCCTCTTCTAAATTTTTCACGGGGATCAGGCAAGTCACCGGACCAAAAATTTCTTCACGGATGATTTTCATACTGGGGTCGACTTCCGTAAAGATCGTGGGCTCAAAGAAAAAGCCGCGTTGAAGGCCGGAACCCTTTTTGATTTTGCCGCCGCATTCAAGGCGCGCACCTTCCTTGACCCCGCTTTGAACGTAACCATGAACCCGCTCCAGCTGAGCTTGATTAATGAGAGGCCCCATCTCGATTCCTGTTTTGAGGCCATTGCCGATACGAATTTTTTTGGCCTTGGCAATCATCACGCGGCGAAAATCATTAAAAATTTTCTTTTCAAGATAAATGCGGCTGGTGGCGGTGCAGCGCTGCCCCGTCGTCCCAAAGGCTCCCCAAAGTGCCCCATTCAGGGCAAGGTCCAAATCGGCATCTGCCATGACGATTTGAGCATTTTTTCCGCCCATTTCAAGCGAGCAGCGCTTGAGCGTGCGACCGCAATGCTCGGCCACAAGACGCCCGACTTCGCAGGAGCCCGTAAAAGAAATGAGCCGGACGCGGGGGTGACGCACCAAGGCCTCGCCCGCCGAGGCGCCTCCGTGAATTAAATTTAACACGCCGGCCGGAACGCCGGCCTCGGTTAAGATCTCAACAAATTTTGCAGCGCATAAAGGTGTGTCTTCCGCCGGTTTAAAAACAAGCGCATTCCCGCAGATGAGGGCCGGAAAAATTTTCCAGGAGGGGATGGCGACGGGAAAATTCCAGGGCGTAATGAGCCCGCAGACGCCGATCGGCATGCGGACCGACATGGCAAATTTATTTTTAAGTTCGCTTGTCGTGGTCTGGCCGAAAAGCCTCCTCCCTTCGCCGGCCACATAATAGGCCATATCGATCGCTTCTTGAACGTCTCCCAGCGCTTCCTTTAATACTTTTCCCATTTCGCGCGTCATCAGGCGTGCCAATTCCTCCTTGCGTTTCTTCATGAGAAGCCCCGCCTGCAAAATAATTTCACCTCGGCGCGGCGCAGGTGTAAGACGCCAGGCATCGTAGGCGGCCTGAGCAGCCGATACTGCCTTCTCAACATCCTCGCGGCCAGACTCGGGAAAAAGGCCGATGAGGTCACGCGTGTCCGCCGGGTTACGGTCCTTAAAGTATTGACCGCCCGAGGGTTTTACCCATTGACCTTGTATAAAATTGAGATGGGTCTTGGCCATAGCTACGCGTCTTCCCTTCTTTGATGATTCAGCCACCGCTCGAAGGTTGGAATGGCCCCGTAATCGGTAAGATCGATCTTAAGAGGGGTGATCGAAATAAAGCCGTCCGCCACGGCTTCTTCATCGCTTGTTCCATCGGCATCAAAGACTTCGATCTCTCCGACCAGGGTGTAGACCTTTTTCCCCGAATCGAGCTTTTCGGAGACAAACTCCTCAACAAATCGGGAGGCGGCCTGCTTGGTGATTTTTATCCCCTTGATTTCTTCGGGATAAAGAGCCGGCACATTGACATTCAGCATGACGTGAAGTGGTAACAAACCAGCCTTGTAGGCCTCAATGAGGTTTCGCGTGATATCGATACTGACTCCAAAATCAGAAAAGGTTTTGCTCGCAAGCGACACGGCGACCGCGGGCACACGATTGATAAAACCCTCGCGCGCGGCCGAGATCGTCCCGGAATAGTAAACGCTGACCCCCGTGTTGGAACCCTGGTTAATCCCCGAGACAATCAGATCCGGAGAAAAATCGAGGATTTCGTTTAAAGCAAATTTCACGCAGTCAACTGGGGTCCCGTAAACGGCATAGTGCCGGATACCCTCCACTTCAGATTCTTCCACGCGAAGTTTCTGGCCAAGAGAAATGGAGTGGCTCGAGGCTGATCTTTCATTGGCTGGGGCCACGACTCTAAACTCAAGCCCCTCCGGCACGGCCTTGGCAAGGGCCTTCAAACCCGGCGCGTGAATTCCGTCATCATTGGTGAGTAAAATTTTCATATGTACAAGTATAGCACAGGCCAAAATGGCTTAAAGTGATGCCGTTTTTTAGGACGAACCGTTTTAGTTCCGAGGATGCGAATAATTTCCACTCGGCTTCGCGGCCGTGGGTAAAAGAGCTGATCGATTCTAAGTCCCGATCGCAGCGGCCGGGGTGACACATGATTTCGCTGACCTCTCCGGGAAGGTACGTTAAAATCGTCCGAAGCGTCTCCGGCCTCCAATAACCCTCCGGGCTTAAATTGCCAAAGAAATAATCCGTGGTCCGAATCTCCCGCTTCTTTTTTTGAAAAAAAGGATGCGAGCGGCGGACCGCGAGCCGGTGGCACCTGGCAATCTCCGCAAATACCTCAAAGAAAAAAGGATGATCGTGGTGATGGTGGTGGGTGTCGAGGTGTGTCGGCATACAATTGAAAATTTTTTTAAAGCGCTTGATTTGATTTTCGTACTCAAGCCAAAGTTCTTTGGGTTTCGGCGGTTTCAGCAAGAGCGTCTTAATTTTTTTGAATCTTCCGTCCTCCCCTAAAAGGGAGCGCACACGAGAAGACGCTGATACGGGCTCATCAAGAGTAATATTCAGGTGGATTCCTACCCCAAGGGATTTTCTTTTTTTGACGGCATGGAGGGTCGAGGAATCCACCGGAAGATTCACAAGGAATGTGGTGCTCGTCACGATGCCGCGATCGTGGCAGTCGAGGATAGCTTGGGTCACGCCGTGGGTGAGATTGCAGTCATCCGCATTGACAATCAGGACACGTTTCAAGATTCTATCTCCTACGGGATCAAAAGCAGCACGGTCGCAATGGCATACTCACGCTCGTGAGCAAAGGAAAGTTCAAGCTGGCATTTTTTTGGCAGCCGGAAGCGCTTCGCAGAGGTTTTCGACAAATAAAGGGTGGGCTTGCCAGTGGGACGACGCCGAATTTCAATCTCCCGGAAGCGATAACGGTGTTCGCGCCGCACCTCAAAGGCCTTCATGGCCGCTTCTTTAGCGGCAAAGCGGGCGGCATAGTGTTCATACTTCATCCGCTTGGATTCGCAGTAAACCTCTTCAGCGGGGGTGAAGATGCGGCGGATGAAAAGCCGGCCGCGGCGTTCGATCGCCTCTTTCATCCGCCGAACGCTCGTAATATCAACCCCCTGGCGGATTTCCATAAAAGATTAAACTAAGTTTTGACGACGAGGATGGCAAGGGCAATCACAATGAGGAGGGAAACGATATAAAAATTATTGAAACGCCAAAAATCCCAGATGCGGGAAATAACTGAAACTGGGGAGCTGTGCTTTATCTTCTTCAGCAGCCGCTCGCGGATGAGGAGCACCTCTTCTTTGCGAAATCTTAAGTAGGTGCCGCCAATCTTGTAGGCTTGTAAAGAACCGTCTTTCAAATACTTTTCGATTTGATGCTGATCAATATCGAGATAACCTTTGACCTCTTCGACGGTCAACAGACTGTTCATGGATCAAACTTTGACATTCTCCTGCTGAATCCAGCGGTCAATCTCTGATTTTGAGAAAACCCAGTTTCCATTCTCAAAACGGCCCGGAATTTTCTTTTTCTGGGCCCAATCCTCGACAATCTTGGCCTCGACTTCGAGATACTGAGCCACATCTTTCAGGGTAAGGAGAACATCTTGCGCATCCCCGGCCTGAGGGACATTGATCATAGAAACCCGGCCTTCAATCACGGCCCCCTCCGTCACGCTCAGCTTGGGAGAGGTGATATTGCCCTGAATGATGGCGGGTGTGACGACCGAGATGCTCTGAGTGGCTTGAACATCCCCTGTGACCTTCCCCGCAACGATGATCCGATCACCGGTAATATTAGCCTTCACCTTGGCATTTTCACCGATGGTGAGAGTGCCTCGGGTATCGAGCTTTCCTTCAAAGCTTCCATTAATACGAAGGTTCACGGGGTCTTTAAAGGCAATGGTGCCCTGCATACTGGCGTCGACATCCAGTATTTTCTCTTCAAGATCATCACGTTTCTTGGCCATGGGGGAGATCTCCTCTAGGGGTTGATGAAGGAATTATCCCAGTAATCGCGAAAAGAGTAAAGCAAAAATACCGCAAAACGCCGATCTAACGCGGATCAGATCTGCGTTTTTTTTCAGTCACCCAAAATTCCATATGCCGGGCCCGGGCAAGCCGGGTCTGGGCATCCAGGGCCGGAAGCGTGCTTAAGAAAGTAAAAACAAACGGGACAAAAAGCCACTCCAGGGCAAGCAGGGCCCGATGCCAGAAGGAATCCCGGGTCTTGTGTTTCGGAAGGAGGAGGAGCGAAAGGACAATAGTCACCACAAGGCTTGCTGCCGCAAGGTTAAAAATAAGAGCCGTGATACGAGGCGAGTTGTAGTACACCACCGAGCTGGAAAACTCCTGCCCCGCAAAAATGGCCGGCAGCCATCCGATCAAGGTAAGGACAAATCCCACGGTTGCCCAGGAAACGTGCATCTCGACAAGTTTTAGGGTATACCGGAATTTATGGAGGAGTGAGATTTTCTTGGTCTTGAGAAATCCCCTCATGACAATCGGAAAATTCTCGACTCCCCACGCCCAGCGCCTCTTTTGAAGGTAGACATTCACAAGCGACTGCCAAAGGGAACCCGCCATCACCACATCCATGGAAAGGGTGACATACATCGGGACCACCCGGTAATCTCCTTCATAATGAAGCAGGGCCTTCCAAAAAATGGCCGAGTCGTCTGAAATCATATCGACCGGCCAATAGCCGATTTCTACAAGAGCCTTAAAACTCATGCTGTGACTTGAAAAGGTCACGAGCTTTTCCGGATTCGTGGCCTCCACCAATTGAAAAAAGGAGGAACCCATTTCGAGCACGCGCGCAAATCCCGGGGCCTCCCATACATTGTTGTGATAAACCGGAATGGGCTGAAAGCTGGCGCGTGCGCGCTTCGGGTGGCGCATAAAGTGATACGTGAGACAGGTGAAATACTCTCGGCTGGCGACGGTATCTGCATCGAAACAAGAGGCAATCACATTTTCAAAATTGATTTTCTTCTCCTTCAGATACGCGGCACCCTGCTTGGCGGCAAAGGTAACGTTGGCCCCTTTCACCTTGGCCTCCCCCGGCGTCCCTTCTGGGTGTACCGTTACCAGGAAATCATAAAAATGGCGCGCAAACTTTTTTTTGAGCGTCTCGGCCATCTCCTGGTGCTTGCTTCCCGACCTTTCTTCAACCGCCAGAAGGGGGATGATCCTCTCGGTTGGAAACTGGCTCACTCGAAGGGCCTCCAAGGCCGGCTCCAAAACCTCCCTTCCCTCTTGGGCCGCCGCAATGATCACAAGGTGAAAGATGGAATCGAAGGGAGGAACTGAGGTCTCATGCCGAAGGACGCGTTTTAATTCGCGCTCCTGGTTTTTGAGCGAAAACCACGCCTGAATCTTTTTTTTACGACGCGCCTTCCGAAGGCGTTCATGAAGCATGGGCAAAGACGCAACTCCCTTTTCGAGCATACGGCAGCGCTCAATCCAATCGGTTTCCTTTTCGATGGCGAGGACACCGTAAGCGAGCGACATAAAGAGGGTCATGTAAAAAAGCCGGAAGAGCCAATACATATCGATCACAATGATGATACCGGCCGCAACAATCGGTTTCACAAAGGAAAGGACGGTGAGACTGAGCAAGAGGGTCCAGCTCATCAGTGCCGGAAGGGCGCAAAAAAGCCGTTCGAGATTTTCCTCAGCGTCAGACTGGGTCTTGTGCGAAAAATAAAACGTCGCCATCAATCCACCACCCTGCGCTTAAGAAGAAACCCGTTCATGGGATCGAGAAAATAAATCAAATGATTTTTCTCCTGATAAAGGATGGAGGTCTTCTCACGCACGCGCTCTAAGGGCTTTGCCGGATGGGTTTCGGGGCCGCTCGCCTCCAAAAGATAAATCGTATCTTCATCCAAAAAGAGAATGTGCGAATCCTCGTAGGCCCAGAAAACTTGCCGGATATCCCTTCCGGTTTGATAAAGAATTCTTTTGACGGGCGCTTCCTCAAAAAGACCCTCCGAATCTCTGGTGAAATAAACGACGCCGATTTGATCTTTCGTCCAATAGAGAATTTTTTCTTCGTCCGAGCGTGAGGCATACTCCAGACCGCGCACCCCTTCATCGACTAAAAGATAGGGAAGGCGGTTGCTTAGAAGCGCCCCACCATCGCTTCGAAAAAGCATGAGATCGCGCTCAAGAAGGTCTCCGCGAAAAACGTTGATTTCATAGTTTTGAGCTTGAAGCGGGCTAAAAATTTTACGTCCAAGCGACGGGTCTTCCAAAAGAGGGCGGGGATTCGTCCCCTGCTGATTGGTTTCGATAAGGGAAAAATCACTGTTAAGAAGATAAAGGCGGTGATGCTTGACGCCAAAACCCAGCACCTGCGAGGCCAGGCTGGCGTGCACTTTGTCTTCAGAAAGATCAAGGCGCGTAAGCTGGCCTCCTCTTAAATAATAAAGCTGCGTGGGATCCTTTGAATCCCAATCCATTTTTTCCACGTCTTCGGGAACGCTTTTCCAAATTTCCCCGGTTTTTTTTGGCTCTCGATTCAACAGGATCGATCGAAAACTTTTTTTCCCGTCCGCTTGGACCCGAAAAAGGAGGAGAGGGGAGAGCGCCTTGCAATCCACATTTAGGATCTCCGCTTGAGACCCCTTGACTATTTTTTTTCCAAGAGGGACTCCCTTCTTAAAAAAGGAGTCGATCTTCCACAACCCGTCCAAGGTCTTTCCCTGCCAGGCCAGGATTTTAGCGTCTGCCGTGCAAGGAACGAGCCCTTGAAACGATTGAAAAAGAACGGTTTCGATCTCGGGCTTCCTGGGAAGAAGGAGGATGGGCTCGAGACGAGTCGCCTTTTCGGGTTGAACATGAATCTCCTTTTCCCAGGGATCAAATCCCTTGTGAAACACCCGCACCGAGTAGGAACCCGGCAAGAGGTCCCGAAGGATGGCCGGAGTTTTGTGCGAAAATTTTTTTCCCTGAATGAAAACCGTGGCCCCTCTCGGGAAAGAGACAATTGAGATAAGGCCGGTTTTAACGAGCTCGCCTTCCAGCGGATTATAAAGGTAGCCTAAGGCATACAAAATGGCATAGGGGGTTAAAAGGAGGTAAAGGGCGAGAAGAAGGTAAAAGGTAATTTTGCGCAGGAGGAGGAGCATGCTGCTATCTTAAAGGCCCCCTCGGTGCGGGTCAAGGCTTGGTCATAAAATGATTCGTGCGTGGAAAAATGCGGTGGTAAAAGAGACGCGAGGGCTTCGTGGAAATGCTCTGCGGGTTTATTTCAAGCAGCCTAAGCGGCAGCGCTTCCCTCCTGTAAACTTCCCGCCTTCGGCACCTTCGAGCGAATGACCCCAAACTCCAAGGTAAAACTCGTCCCCATCAAAGGAAAGCTTGAGACTTTAATCTGGCCCTTGTTTTTTAAGACAAGCTCGCGGGTAAGATAAAGCCCTAAGCCGTTACCCACTCCTTCGGGTTTGGTGGTGTAAAAGGGGGAGAATAATTTCGCCAAGCACTCCTCCGGGATACCGGGGCCGGTATCTGAAACCGTGATGACAGCGGAGGGTTCTTCTTTAAAATGCACCCGGCAGTCCTGGATTCCCGCCGGCGCGGCAATGACAGCGCAGCCCGCGCCTTCTATTTGAGTGATAACGATAAAATGCCTCTCTTCGATATTGGCCAGGGCGGGGAAGCCGGGGGAGGCAAGCAAAATCGATTGGAGGGAAAAAGTAAGAAGAAGGAGAAGCGAGAGGGGGCGAAGGACAGTTTTAGTCCTCATGTTAAATGGAAGGCAGCCCTGTCCTATTTTAAAGGGCTAAGCCGCGGTTTTTAATCCTTCGAGTGTCCGCACGCGGAATCCAAGGATAGTCAACCCGACCACTTCTTTCTTTTTGTCATCGTAACGGACGACGACTCCTTCCCCGATATCAATCCCTACCGCCGGCCGGGGCTTGCCAACAGAAATATAAAGCACGTCGGCCTCCCCGTCATATTCCCAGTTAAGAGAAGGCTTGCCTTCAAGAATTTTTAACGCTTCCATATCATGGGTCTCCTTTTTAAAAATGCATGTGTAAAATAAGCGGTTAAAATAAATCCGTCTTGCCCTGCTTCTTTGTAAGCAACCACGAGATACTTTTGTGCAAGGGGGGTGGTCGTATAAAATCGAATCGCTAAAAACTCACCAAAGTCGCCTTTCTGGATGAGATCGGGGTTTGAGACCGTCTCACCCACTTTTTCCTTTTGATTTTCCAGCTCTGGATGCCGCCCTGTGATATGCGCCCAACGCTCTTGCGTTAATCGGATGGGGACTGAATTTTTCGAATAAACAACGATCAATTTTCGGCTCTCCCGATGACAAGTTTTTTCATCAAAACACCTTCTTCAAATTTGAGGGTCATTCTAACGAATCGCAGTCCGTCTTTCACTCTTTTTTCCCTCCGCCTTCTGGATCCCAAACTCCAAGGTAAAACTCGTCCCCTGGCCGGGAAAGCTTGAGACTTTAATCTGGCCCTTGTTTTTTAAGACAAGCTCGCGGGTAAGATAAAGCCCTAAGCCGTTACCCACTCCTTCGGGTTTGGTGGTGTAAAAGGGGGAGAATAATTTCGCCAAGCACTCCTCCGGGATACCGGGGCCGGTATCTGAAAGCGTAATTAAAGCGACCGGCTCTTCTTGGGTGGAAAAACTCAAAGCGGCGCGTAGGATGAGGCGTGAGTGGACCGAATCATTCAGGGGGCTGGCAACTGGTTTCTGGTCACTTGGCCGCATCGCCTGCAGGGCATTTTTGGCGAGGTGAAAGAGAATTTCCGCGAGCGCGTCCCGGTCGCAGTCAATGACAGGAAAGCGCTCCGGGATTCTTTCCAAGATCTCAAAACCTGAAAGCGAGCATTCCTCCGCTAAAAGACGCTTCACCCGGCGCCAGACAAAAGGAAGCGAGGCCTTATGCCTGGCCTTTCCTTTTCTTTCAGCCCCCTCCCCTTTCATGATCTCACCGAGGCGCCTTGTGACCGCAAGGGCACGCTCGGCCTGCGCCGCGATTTTCTCAAGCACGCACTCGGCATGGCAGAGGCGCTCACCCTCGCTTACAAATCTCCCCTCCTCCCGAGCCTGGGCAAGATGCGAACCGCTCATCTCTTTAATGAGGTAAAGAATGTTCACAATGTTATGGTGCAAGTCGATCATGGTCCTCCCTTTCCGCCAAGGGAAACTTAAAGCCCAAAGCATCATAAATGCTGGCAATCATTTCATAGGCCCTTTGAGCGCGGTTTTTCCGGAAAACTTCAGGATAAATTCTCACGTAAACCTTGAGCCACCGGAAGGCGTTTCTTATTTCCCTTCCGGCGTAAGGATCCACAAAATGATGTTCCATATCGTAAAGAAAGAATTCTAAATGCTGTTTTGCCGTGTTGATTTCCCGAAGTTTCATATGCTGCACCCACATGACGAGGATGTTCATCCGGTTATTGACATAAGCCTGAAATTGCCCTTCTCGACTCACTTCAAGGGCGGGCGCCTCGCTTGCCTCCGAAGGAGTTGACTGTTCACTAAGGGGGTCAAAGGGATACGATAACAATTTGTATATATTATTACATATAAATGAGACTACCCCGCCTTGTCCTTCCTGAGTTCCTTTCAACATCTCGAGGGCTGATTTCATGTATTTCTCCTTCTAAAAAGGAATATGCCTGACGGATTTCACGCTGTCAATGGCTCTCCCATAATAGTCATTATTATGAATTTAATACACCACTTGACTACCTACTGGCGGTGGGGTACCCTTTAGTCTGCAAGGAGGGCCCTCATGTATCAACGGATTTGGAGAGATTACCTATCAAAACTAAAGGGCACGCCGACAGAACGCACCCTTTATCTTGGACAAGCCATCCGATTTCTCCGTGAAGAAATCCGCAAAGGCAGGCAGGCGGTTGCCCATGAATCCGGGGTTGGGCTCTCGCTTTTGAAGGCCATCGAAACCAAACGGGAGGCCTACTCCACATGGGAAAACGTCATCGGTCTCGCAAAAGCCCTTCAGGTTCCCGTCGAAACACTCCTGCAAAGAAGCCGCGAGGAATTCCCGAATAATTGCTTCGTTCAGAGAAAAGACGGCTACTTGCGCTTGGATTATGACGGCCTGAGCGTTTATCCCCTTTCTCCTCCCATAGCGACCCGAAGCGATTTTCTCATTTTAAAAATTGCCCTCAGCCCGCATAAGCGGTTGAGTCCGTGTATTCATTTTCAGAGCAGCGAAATTGCCTGCTACGTCCTGGAAGGGCCTCTAAAATTTAAGTTTGGAAGTCAAGGCCATGAACTCAAAGCCAACCAAAGCTTTTTCTTTGACGGCGCGGTCGAGCACGGATTTTTTAATGAGAGTAAAGATAAAACCATCGAGTTTTTTCTTTGTCTCAATCCGCCGCCGGCTCCTGAGAAACCCGACGACGGTGCGCTTGTGAGAAAGGAGGGATTGGATCTTGCTTCCGCGCTCGATTATGTCAGACGAAAGGCAAGCCCCGCGCCCTCGATCCCTTTACCCTGGAATATGCTGTCTGAGATGACCGGGATACCGATGAGGGCGCTCATGCACTTAAACAGCGGCAAAACTGAAATCGTTTACTGGAATAAACTTGAGGCGCTGGCACAGGGAACGGGCATTCCACTTGAGGAGATCATGGACGTGGCTTTGGGAAAAACAGCCGGAAGATTTGAGATTTGTAACGCCCTCTACCGGGGCTATCTCGATTATGGGGATCAGTTCGGGTTGAAGATTTATTCTGCCGCGAGGCCCGGCACCGCCAGAAGGCGATTTTTCATCGGACAAGTCTTTCTCAATAAACGGGCGGCCGTGCCGAGCATGAGAAGGCGCTGGCGATACAAAACCAATGCCATGATGTGCGCCTTCGTGCAAGACGGAAGAATTTTACTGGAATACGGCCAGAGAAAAAAGGAAAAGCTTTCGACCGGCGACTCTGTTTACCTCGACGGAAATTTGGAACTGGTTATGCATAATCTGGAGCATCAAGAATCAAAACTGTTTTTATTTACCCAGCCGCCGCTCTTTTAGCCTGCCCTCTTTTTTTTGACGATCACGGGAATTTGCGATTCCAGCCAATCAATCAGCTGCTGCAAGGTGGCCGGTTTTGGAAGAAAATGGGAGACCCCCAAGGCGGCGTATTTTTCCTTGAGTGGGTTCGTCAAATTGGCCGAGAATATGGCAATCACATGCGGTTTAACGCGCGCTTCAGACAAAATTTTCCCGACCATCTCGAGTCCGGACATGCTTCGCATGGAATTATCGGTAATGAGGATGTCATAATTTTTATTTCTAGCCTTTTCTAAACCTTCCTCGCCGGAAAGCGCCGTGTCGGTTAAGAAGCCGTATTCATTAAACGCCTCGGCGACCGGGTGGGCGATCTCCGCTTCATCCTCGACGAATAAAACGCGAATCGTTGGTCTTTCCCCCGGCAGAATTTTTTCCTGAATCTCCTCTTTGGTCGCTGCGAGTAATTTTAAAATCCACTTTTCAAGCTCTTCAAATTGTACCGGTTTTTTAAGCACCGCTTGGACCTTGGCTTCTTTAATCTTATCCTGAAACGAGTCCACATAGGCGCTGATGATAATCGTTTTGATTTCAGGGGTATGTTCACGGACCTTGGCAAGCACCCCGAAACCGTCGATCTTGGGCATGCGCACATCAATGATCAGGAGATCGGGATGGACAAGATTCGCTATCCGAACGGCTCTTTCCGCATCCTCCAGACACAAGGAATTGTAACCTTCCTGTTTGAAAAATTCTTTAAAAAACATCACAAGATTCGGATCATCATCGACCGTCATAATCATTTTAGGTTTTCTCACAGGAGACTCCTTTGTCGTTATCGTAAGAGACTTTCAATAATCATTTTAAACTTTTCTAGATCCACGGGTTTGACAAGATACCTGTCCGCCGCCAGGGCCTCGGCTTGCTGCCTGCACGTTTCATCCGCAAGACCTGAAAGCACGATGGACTTAAAAGGATGGCTGCTCTCCTTAAATTGCTTCAAAAGTTTAAACCCATCCGTCCGCGGCATAATGACATCCAGGATGACGAGATCGGGCTTTGTGTCCTGGAATAATCGGTGGGCTTCCTGCGGTTTTGTCGCCTTCAAAACCAAATGCCCATGCGCCTCTAAATACTCCTGCAGCATGTCAAGCAAGACGGGGTCATCATCGATGGCAAGGATTTTGCTCATACGACTTCTTTGGGGCTGTCCTTCCATGCCGGAAGGGTCAGGTGGAAAACGGTGCCCTCCCCCGGCTGCGATGTAAACCAGATCTTACCCTCATGAATATCCTCCACGATCGTTTTACACCAAAAGAGCCCGATCCCCGAACCGCCTTCCTTTTTTTTGGTCGTAAATAAATAATCCCACACCTTTTCCCTTTCCTCATCGGGAATGCCGCAGCCCGTATCCCGAAATTCCAAATGAACCTGCCCCTCGCCCTGAGGCGCGAGGGAGGCCCGGATGACGATCTTTTTTTCCTTGCTTTGCCTCATGGCGTCATGGGCATTGGAAAGAAGGTTAAAAAAAACTTGAACGAGCGCATTTTGATCTCCGCCTAGGGCCGGCAAATTCTTCTCGATTTGCACCTCCATCTCCGCCAGGAAGTGATTCGTTCTCTGGTGCTTGAATCTCAATTCTTCCAGGACCAAGGTAATGAGCATTTCAACGTTGATGGCCTCAAAAGT
>CAYJSI010000005.1:0-68259 GCA_964373045.1 uncultured bacterium | reverse complement strand
TTTAACCGCGAGCGAGGCATCATCCGGAATCGTCCATCCGTAGCTTCCGGCATTGGGAAGGGCCTTTGCGATCGGCTTCCATGTTTCACCGTCGGCTGAATATTCCAGGTTCACATTGGGAATACTTCCCCAAGTTTTCCACTTGAGGGTTTGAACGCTCCCGATAGGCCAGTTATTTTTTCCCTCCGGAATCTGAAGCTCAAGTTTGCCGCGAATCTTAAAGGGTTTATCGGACTCATAAGAGGCGTCAGGATCTGCGGTGTCCGAGACCCGGAGCCACACCTCTTCGCTAATGGCATCCGGGACAGTCCAATAATAGGAAGCGTTGTTCAGCCAGGCGGGTTCGATCACGGTTGTCAGGGCATGTTTTGAACCCGCTCCTGCACCCATTCCCAGATTCTTGCCCGCGGGCAAGAATTCCAATTTCACGCTCGGGACACGGCCGGTAGTTTCCCAGCGAATTTGGTACTTATCCCCCACAAGAAGCACTTCATCCGCCTGAGGGCCCAAAAATTTAAAACTGGCCAGAATCTTAAAGGGCATCCTGCTTTCGGCAAAGGCTTCGGCGTCTGCGACATCCGAAACACGCGCCTTGACCTCGGCCGAAACGTCGGGAGGAAGCGTCCATTCATAGCGACCCGTATTTTGCAGCACCTCCGTCACGGGTTTCCAGACCCACTTTCCATTTTCTGAAAGACCATAGTCCAGCTGGACACGCGGACTTGTCCCGGCCGTTTCCCATTGAATCGTTTCACGCTCACCCGAGGTCCATTTTTCACCCCCATTGGGACCGACGATTTTAAATCCGGGCCGAACCTTTACGAAACCCTCTGAGTCGGAAAACGTTTCAGGGTGTTTCGCCGCAGAGACACGAATTTTCAAGCGCGGGCCAACGGCATCCGGAATTTTCCATTTATAATTTCCCGTATTGGGAACGTTCTCGGCAATTGTCTTGGAGGAGGCAAAATCATCTGTCGAGTATTCAAGCTTTACAAGATCGAGGCTCCCGCGCCAATCCCACTTAAGGAGCTTTTCATCTCCTACGGTCCATTGATCCCCGGCCGCGGGACTCAAAACTTTGATGGAGGGTAAAATTTTAAACGGTTTGTCGGAGACATCCGTCACTTTAGCGTTTTCGGAACTGATCACACGAATCGAGGCCGCCTCCGTCACATCATCCGTAGGGGTCCAGAAGAAAAATCCCTGGTCCGGGGCGCTTGCAGTAATCAGGCGTAAATCTTTTTGAAAATTGTCTTTTGAATATTCGATTCTGACATTGGCCGGAGCGCCGACGGTTGCCCAGCGGATTTTATACGGAACTCCGATGAGCAGATTTTCACTTCCATTCGGAGCTATCATCAAAATGTCCGAGCGAATTTCAAACGCCTGGTCTGAAATATCCGAGGCGTCCCCATCCCGATCATCGGTAAGGCGAACTAAAACCGCCTGGCTGACCCGATTCGGGATAGTCCATTCAAATTCGCCTGCATTTGGAACTTTTTCAGCGATTAAATCCCAAGTCAAAGTGGATTCGGCGGAAGCGGCAGGTTTCAAGCCCGCTCCTACCGCCGCATATTCCAGCCTCACGGCGTCTGCACGCCCTTCGATCTTCCATTGAATTTTCTGCTTGCTTCCGACCACCCACGACTCATCGCCATTGGGTGTAACAAGCGTAAAGCCCGCCATCACCTTGAAAGGACTATCCGAGGCATCAAAAATGGAAGGGTCGTGGGCATCCATCACGCGCACCTTAATCGTGACCCCGAGATCGGAAGGGACGCGCCATTCATAATAGCCTTTATTGGCATACGAAGACTCGATTAAACGAACATCCTTAATGAAATCATCATTCGAATATTCCAACCGAACATTGGGGGCGCTCCCCAGTGTATCCCAGGCAATTTTCTGCGTCGTGCCGGCCGCCCACTTTTCTCCTCCGTTCGGGGTAAGCAGCTTGAAGGTGGCAACAAATTTAACCGGTTCACGGGTGTGAGAACCGATGGAATCATCTTCCCAATCCGCCACGCGGAAGAATACTTTTTTGGAGATGTTGTCCGGAACCTTAAATAGAAAGTGGCCCTGATTTTCAAGTTCCTCTGCCATTTTTTTCCAAATGAGTTTTTGATTGCGCGCCGTCTCATCATAAACCGCATATTGGACAAGGACGCGATCGATGCGGCCGTAAGTATTCCAGCGAATTTCCTGATTGCTCGCCACCGGCCAAACCTCTCCCCCGCGGGGATAAACGATTTCAAGCGGAGAACGCACGGCAAAAACGCCATCTGAGATATCACAGACCGAAGGACTTTGCGTATCGCAAACCTTGATCCTCAAGGAATCTTCCGCCAATCGCGGGATGTCCCAGAGATAACGCCCCGCGTTGAGGATCCCGCGGTCGATCAGCGTCCATTCCTGATCAGAACAATCGGGCTTGCCTTGGGCTTGATGATCCTTAGAAACACAATAAGCAAGGTTGACTTCGGGAACGGTTCCCACCGTCACCCAATCAATCTCACGCTTTTCAGTGGCGTGCCAGACCTCTCCCCCATTCGGGCTCATCATCATAAAGGAAGCCGCCAGCTGAAAGACCTGGTTCGAAACATCCCGAACCTGAAAATCGCTCGCATCCATCACGCGCACTTGGGTATAAGGAGATAGATCATCGGGAGCGGTCCAAGAATAGAAACCCGTGTTCTGAACCGATTCGGCAATGACCTTGGCTTCTGAAACAAAGCCGTCACGGGAATATTCGAGGCGCACGGCCGGCACATTTCCGCGTGTGGTCCAGGTAATAGGATTCGCTTGGCCGACCCGCCAGGATTCCCCGCCATTGGGGGCCGTCAAAGTCAGGATGCCCTGAATGCGAAAGGGCGTCTTAGAAATCGCAGCCGCAGCCGGATCCTTGGCATCCGAAACTCGAATCTGGACATGTAAAGAGACATGATCCGGGATGGTCCATTCGTAGCGGCCCGTGTTTGGGGCGTTTGCGGCAATCGTCGCACTTGATTTAAAACCGTCGGTGGAATATTCGAGGGCCACTTCCGGCACATAACCGCTCGTCTGCCATTCAATGGCTTTGGTTTCACCCACCGCCCATCCCTCTCCCCCCACGGGATTTTTTAAGATCAGGCGTGAGCGAATACGGAAATCGGCATTGGAGAGATCATAGGCCGTGACATCGCTTGGATCCGAGATCCTGATTCGGTAGGACCCGCTGACGGTGTCGGGCACGTTCCATTTGTAGCGGCCCAGATTTTCATAGGTATCTGCGATTTCTTGAATATCATGATTGAAGTGATCTCCTGAGAATTCGAGTTTGACGCGCGGAATCGATCCGTGCGTCTGCCATGTCATCTCGAAGGGCTCTCCCACAAAAAGGACTTCTCCTCCGTTCGGGGCATTGAGCGTAAAGCCCCCGATAATTCGCGCCGCTTTTTCCATGATAAACATGGTTTCGGGCTGGGCGGGATCCCAAATGCGGATTTTAAACGTCTGGCCCACCCGGTTGGGAACTACCCAGTCAAAGGCGCCCGTGTTCGGGGCCGTCTCGGCTAAGGTCACAAAACTGCGTTTGAAATGGTCCTCGGAATAATCAATCCTCACATAAGGAATAGACCCGGCCCCTTTCCAACTAATAGGAAGCGAGGTCCCGACCATCACGTTCTCGCCCCCTGCGGGCACCGTCAAATGAAAACTTCCCACGATGGAGAATTCACCCTTGGAGACGACGTTCGCCTCAGGGTCGCGGACATCCAGGATGCGCAAGCGGTATCCGGCGCCCAGATTATCGGGAACCGTCCAATTGAATTGCCCGCGATTGACAGTCGATTCGCTAATGACGCGGATGTCCTTGGCAAAATCATCGCCTGAAAATTCAAGCCGTACTTGAGGGACCGTTCCGAGCGTCTTCCAAGCCAAGGGGGCGATACTTCCCACTTCAAATTTTTCACCCCCGTGCGGCGTTTTGATTTTGAAATCGGCGAAAACGCGAAAGGGCACATCCGAGAGATCCGAGGCCTCGGGAACGCTCGGGTCGGAGACGCGGACTCGAATCTGCTTGGCGGGATCATCCGGCACCTTCCAGGCGAATCGCCCGATGTTGGAGGCGCTCGGAATAATGGTTTGAAGGTCACTGACAAAACGATCTTTGGAATATTCCAGCTTCACATAGGGAATGCTTCCCTTGGTTTCCCAGAGAAGGTCCACCTCAGAGCCCACCTTCCACGATTCATTCCCGTTCGGAACTTTCAGCACAAAACCGGGAATGATTTGAATGGCGGCCTGGTTCTGAGCCATCACCCGAGAATCCTTGGCATCCACGATGCGAATCACGACCCGTTCCGAAATTTCATCGGGAACGTCCCACGCAAAGCTCCCGGTGTTGGGGATCGCGTCACCGAAGGTCTGCCATTTCACTTTGGCAAGCGAGTCTTCCGACGCCGTTGTCTCAAACACGGAATCCAAGCGCGCGTATTTCAAATAAACCGCAGGAACCGTCCCTCGCGTCTGCCAGGCAATTTTTCGGCGGCTCCCCACCGTCCACTTCTCTCCTCCCTTAGGGAGAAGGAGCTTCAGGCCTCCTGTAACGGCAAAGGGAGGGCTCTCGACGGCCACCTGCTTGTCACGAACATCAGAGATCCGGATTCGAACGGCGGGATCAATGGCATCGGGCACCTTCCATAGAAGGACCCCCCGATTGAGATAGGCGTCTTCAATGGCGCGCCAGATGTGATTCGGATTATTTTCACTCAGAGAATATTCAATCTTTACCGAGGGGACATTGCCCAGGGTCTGCCAGCGGATCTCCTGCTCGGAATCAACCGCCCAGCGCATTTTTGCCTGGGGACTAACCAGCGAAAGCGTGCCCACGATGGCAAAGGTGTCGTTTGATTGATCATAAGTGAGCGGATCGCGAACGTCCGAAACCCGGACCTTGGCCGAAGGAGAAATGAGATCGGGGATCTTCCAGTCGTATCGGCCTTCATTTTCTACCGAGTCCACAATCGGGAAAACGGCCTGTTCAAACTCATCGGTTGAATATTCGAGTTTCACCTGCGGAATCGCGCCCAGAGTGCGCCAGGAAATCTCTTGCTCGGAATCAACCGCCCAGCGCTCCGCATAATTGGGACTCACGACCTCAAAGGCACCGATGATGCGAAAACCGGTGTCCGATTTGTCATAGATGCGGGGATCTGAAATATCGGAAACGCGGATCCTGGCTTGCGGCGTAAGATCGTCGGGAACTTTCCAGGCATAGGCTCCTGTGTTTGCAATATCCCTGGCGATGGCCTGAAAATCCTTTTCAAAATTATCTTTGGAATATTCAAGACTGATCTGTTGAACCTCGCCCGTAGAACTCCAAACAATTTGCTGCTGAGAACCTACGAGCCAGGCCTCGCCGCCATTAGGGCTTAAGACCGTCAGTTTATTCGGAAGATAGTCGACCTCAACGGCATCCAATTCGGCAGGTTCGAGACCCGTGGGCGAGTGAAGAAAAGCCTTGAAATAAAAACTTCCGATGCCGACTTCTCTTGCAAAATCACGAATGCGCGAGGCTGCCTGCGCGGCGGTATTGGATTCAAGCGGATCTGCCGCCAAAACCCAGTGACGGCCGTTATGATAAAACCAGTTGGATCCGTCATTGGAAAACTGATAACTGAGCGCCCCTCCATGCTTTTTGCCGGGCCTTTCCGCAAAATGTTGAATCTCGGCATAAGAGACGCTGACATTATTTGAAATGAAAGGCAGGTCCGTGGGAAAACTGGCGCCGCGGACCTCCGCCGAAGCAAGGAGAGGCCTTGCCGCAAAATAATCCGTAGAGAGATGGGCCTGATATTGGAAGTAACGGCCCGGCGCAACTTTTAACTTTTCAAGTTCGCTTCTTCGATAAAAGTTCTCCGGATCCGCCCGCTGATAGAGAGAAAGGATTTCCTCATCGCTTAAGGCCTGATTCTCGATGCCGACTTCATCCAGCAAACCGTTGAAATAGGCGGCTTCTCCGCCGCCGCTTCGGCCGATGAATAGCGCGCCCCCGTCGTAAGGAATACGCTCATCAAAGGAGGACGATTTTTTGAGCTTTCCATTAATAAAGAGTTTTATTTCTTTTCCGTCGTAAGTTGCCGCCACATGATTCCATCGGTCAACCGCAATCTCGCCATCACGATCCGTGGTTATCACCTGATAACCGCCCGGGCGGCCTACTTTGAGGGCCAGGCGGTTTCCGGAGGTGAGTTCCAAAGCAAACGAGGAAAAGACAGGTGCGTCTGCGTGATAATGTTTATCCAAAATGCGGGAATCCTGCGTCGTCATTTCAAAAGGCCGGACCCAACCTGAAAGCGTGAATTGGTCCGTAAGATGCATGATTTCTGAATCGGGGATCTCGAGAAAATCCGTTGATCCATTAAAAAGTAAGCCGCCGTCGAGGATCCCGCCCGGCACCATCGAAACGTTTCCGTAGACAGCGGCATGATGACCATAGCGGCTTGCATCCGCTATTTTAAGGGAACCGTCAGGCGTGCTGCCTTCATTAAAGTGCCAGAGGCCGATGGTGAAGACACTGGCCTCACGATCCCCTTTTTGAACCCCCCGCGGTCCGTACCACGGGGCGTTCGCCACCACCGCCTCTTGGGAGGAGCGGACCAGAAATCGAAGATCGAGTTTTCCCGCAAGGAAATGATTCCAAATCTCTTCATGCGCCAGGGCATAATTAAAGAAGGCAAATTCATCAATGGCCCCCTGAAAGGTGTCGGAGGATTTTAGGTTCCCCAGCACAAGGGGCTGGTTGGCCGTCTCGGTCGTGAAGGGGCTTACGGCATTTAAGACACCGTCCAAATATAGAAAAAGCTGCTGGCCATCCGAACTAAGCGCCGCGTGATGCCAATGGGTATCCGTAAGCGAACTTGCGCTCGTCATTTTTCGCTGACCGCCGGCCATCACATGAAGACGCCCGTCCGGGGCGGCGCGAACCATCGAGGGATTTTCATCCCCGATGCTAAAAAGCCTGTCTGAGGCCCCTGCCACGGGCGAGGCAAACTGAAACCAAAAGGAAACGGTAAAGGTATTAAAGGAAGGGATCTCTCTTTCGGAGATCATCTTATCGCTCCCTTTTTCGGCGAACCAGCGGGCGCGCGAAAAAAGTCCCGGGACTTCGTAGGTGCCCGTGGCGTGCAGGGCCGAGATGACGCGGCTGTCTCCCAAGATCTGGCCGTCCGGTTCATTCAAATGATAAAGATGCACAAGCCCCTTGGCATTCGTGGAAAATTCATCCCCGTAGGGCAGAGACTCTTTCCAGGAAAGCGACTGCCAGGGGACAACGCCTCCCGCATCCTTGATCGAGGATTCATAAAGGGCATAGGGAGAAAAGAGCCCCGCGGTTTTGGCCATTTCATAAGCACTCTTGGCACGCCGGTAAATGGCCACCTCATCGATCGAACCCTTAAAGGGGGCTGTTTTTAAAAAGTCCATGCCGAGGCGCAC
The DNA here is from genome assembly GCA_964373045.1 of uncultured bacterium. GTDB lineage: Bacteria > Omnitrophota > Omnitrophia > Omnitrophales > Aquincolibacteriaceae > CAYJSI01. The sequence continues at coordinate 60,783 of CAYJSI010000005.1, read as the reverse complement.
CTCTGTTTTACCCGTCTCAAGCACGCCGTGGTACGGAGCAGAGGTGTCGAGTAATCCGTTCAAATAAAGACGAACCGTTCCTTTAGACCAGGTCACGGCCGCATGCTGCCAAACATCCGGCACCACCTTATGTTGGCTTATCACTTCAGCGGGCGTAAGCGTGGGGGCAAAAGCACGGAGACGTCCCTCGGGACCGACAAGAGACAGGACATATTCGCTTTTTTCGCCGCGACCCGAGAGGAGGGTCACGAATCGTTCGGGGTAAGGAAGTTTGTCGGGCTTGATCCAGGCCTCGAGGGTTAATTCATCGTTCGGTCCAAAACGAAAAGTCTCCGGCGTTTCAAGGAATTGATCTTTCCCGTCAAAATGAAGCGAAGAACCCAGCTTTCCTTCGGCCTCATATTCCGGGTTGCCGTGGGCAATGGCATTATGACCCAAGCCGGAACGATCCATCAGAACGCCGCCCCTCTCATTTAAGTGCCAGAGCGCGACCAGGGCCTCGGCATTGCCGGCGTGGCTTAAGGTCTCCATTTCAGAAAGGACGCGGTCATAAATCGCCACTTCATCCATGGAGCCGCGGAAAAGTTCATCGATGCGATTGTCCACGAGAGCGCCCAGGTACATGGGATTGGCGGCTTGATAAATCTTATCGCGAAAGGGCGTCGGCTCCCCGTCCAGCACGCCATTTAAATGAATTCTAAGATCCGAGCCCGTAAAGACGGCTGCCACGTGATACCAAAATCCCGCCGCCACCGCTGATTCACTTAAGTGATGAACCACAGTCGAGCCGTTGGAAGAAACAAGAAAATCGATTTTGCCTTCGGGATTGATCTGCAAGGCAAAAACTTTTTGGGAACCCACACTCTGCCAGCGGGAAAGAATGGTCTGGGGCTTGGCGCTTGGGACCGCTCCCGGCCGGACCCAGGCCTCGAGCGTGAAAGGGCCTTTCAGTTCAAACCTTTGATAGTGAGGAATAAAGACGTGGCTCTTGTGCCCGTCAAACTGACGCGCATATTGAAAGTTTGTTTGGCCGCTCACGACTTGAAGATCGCTGCCCTTAGCCACGTTGCGGTTTATTTCATCAAGAAGATGGGTGCCGCTCGGCTCATCAAAATGCCAGAGGGCGAGCAGTCCCGGGGTCTGATTGGCAAGCGGCGCTGAGACTTGGCGGGGATTCTTTTCTTCTAAGGGGTAACGCTGGGGTTCCACCGCACCCGATGGGGCCCACGCCCCTTGATAAGTGCCCCGGTCAAAGGCCTCACCCTTGTTATCCCGGTAAGGGGCATGCTGCAGGAGCCGGGCTGTGCCGTCCCCCACTTTTATTTTTTGCGGCTCATAACGGTAATCGATCGGGTTTTGAAAGTCCCACTGCTCGATTTTGGCAAAGGCAGAAAAAGGGAGAAGAAAAAAGGCGGGAATGAAAAGCGCATAAAAAAGGTGAATGCTTTTCTTCACGATCACGCTCAGCGGACCTTTTGCTCTAATTCAAGATTCAAGATATAGGACTCCACGTGCTTGGCATCCGGGGCCTTGGGGTTAATCGTTAAATATTTTTGGTAATGGTACAGGGCCTTGTCGCGGTCTTTCAAATAATCATCGTAAAGGATTCCGAGGTTGTAATGGGTTTCGGGGTCGGAGGGTCGCAATTCCAAAACGCGCTCATATTCTCGCATGGCTTCACGATATTGCTTGTTGTTTAAAAAAATGTTCGCGAGATTATAGTGCATGTCCGCGTTTTCTCTCATCATTTTCTGGGAGATGCGGCTCGATTTGGCAAGGCCCGGCGCCGCGTCTTTGAACTTGGCCTTCAAAATTTCAATCTGATTGCGGTATTCTGCGTTTTCTGCGATCAACTGCTTCTGCCGCTTTTCAATGGTCTGCACATAACCTAATTTGTTCCGCCATTCGCGATTCTCCGCCTGCACGCGGTGAAGTTCCTCGCGGTCGAGTTCAAGCGGGGTCATCTGTTTACGCATTTCTTCCATGCGTTTTTCATATTCAAAAACCCGCTGCGCCATCCGCTTGCTCTCTTCCTCGAGGCGGTTTCTGTCTTCAATCAGGCCCTGGATGCGTTCGGGAGTATATTCTTTCATCATCAAGGCCACAGAATCGGCCCTCGCCTTTTCGTCGGTCAATTGCTTTTCCAGGTTGCCCTTCTCTTCCTGGTAAAGCTTGGCATCTTTTTCACGGGCCGCCTTCATCTTTTCAAGCTCGACTTTGAGAACGCCTGTTTCTTTTTTTAAAGAATCAACTTCAAGGGCGGCGCCTGAGCTCGCGTTATTGATCTGCTCTATTTTTTTGCCGAGTTCATCTTTTTCCACTTGGATCGCCTTCGCCTGCTTAAGCAGATTATCGCGATCCAAGGTCACGGTGCGGATTTTTTCATTCAGTTTCTGCATTTGAGCTTCCAGTTCGACCACTTTTTGTTTGTCAGGGTTTTCAAAAAGGGCATAGGAGAAGGGTAAGAGAGAAAAAATAAAAGAGAAAAGAATCGCAAATAATTTTAAGAAGAACCGTGCTTGATGAGCAGCTGGGTTACCGTTCATTGTACTCGAGTAAGTTTTGTCATTCCGGCGAAAGCCGGAATCCATGGATCCCCGCTTAAAGCATGCGGGGATGACACCTTCGGAAATATCATCCAAACTTGTCAAACGCGATACCAGCTTTCTTTTGTCCACTTTTGCCTTTCCCCTTTCCCCTTTTCCCTTTTCCCTTTTGCCTTTTGCCTTTAATACGTCTTAAACGGTTTGACCTGTTTATCCAAAATCTGGCGGTCCGTAAACGTGGTGTCTCCCGTGATAATGTACGGGGTCAAAAAAACCACGAGCTCGATTTTCTCCAGGTCCTCGTCCGTTCTGCGGAAGGGCGCCCCTAAAATAGGGATGCTGCCAAGCACGGGAATTTTAGTGACCGTTTTTACCTTTTCATTTTTCCGGAGGCCGCCAATAATAATCGTCGTGCCATCCTTGACCATCACACTCGTCTCAGCCAGCGTGGTATCGATAATGGGAATCTGGTTCGCAGTCGGGGTCGTAAGCGTGCGGGCTACGTTGGATATTTCAGGCTTGATCTTCATGGTCACGTAACCGTCATCATTGATCGTGGGCGTCACCTCCAAAGAAATGCCCACATCGACAAAGGTTACGTTTTCGGCAGTCGTTGACGTCGTTTGTCCCGTGGTCGTTGTCGTGGTCACAAATGCCTCTCGCGTCCCGATTAAAATTCTAGCCGATTCATTATTAATCGCCATGATTCGGGGACTCGCCAGCACCTTGGTCTGCCCCACCGTCTGAAGAAAATCGATCGTAGCGCTCAAGGCATCCGTGCTGGTATTTCCGATTTGAAGTCGCCCAAATTGTGTCACGGCCGCAGGTTTTGTAAAGGTACCGGACAGTATCGGCCGAAATTTCTCTAGATGATAGTCATTGCCTGCATCTCTGATCACTCTCTTCCAGTCAATGCCCTGATCGTAATCGTCACTTAAAGTAACCTTGATAATTTTTGCTTCGATTAAGACTTCTCTTGTCTTCTCATCGAGGGCTTGAACAATTTTTTCAACTTCTTCCATCCGCTTGGAGAGGGCCGAGACGATAATCGTATTGCTCCGCTCATCTGAGCGTGCCGTACCGAGCTTCAAGGCATCAAGCCGTTCTTTCAAGTTGGCCTCGACATCCGCCGCCTTCGCATAGCGCAAATTAAAAATCCGAAGGCTCTGACCTTTTTCCATTTCATAAATAATTTTGTCCATCTCCTCAATTTTCTCAGGGATATCCATCAAGATAAGCGTGGCAGAATCTTCATCGATGACCACTTTCCCGATGTCACTTTTGACGGAGCTTAAAACGGTAAACATTTGGCTCGGGACGGCGTATCGGACCTTATAAATTTTAGCCTCCCGAAGATCTGAAAAACGTTTTCCATAAAGGGCCTGGTATTCCGTTTCGCTCATCACATTGTAAATTTCGCCCTGCTTTGCAATGGCCAGGCTATTGCTCAAAAGCATGATTTCAAGCACATCCCCCACCGTGACATCCGTGAGATACAGCGAGATGCGCCCCGTTACATTTTTACCGATGACAAGATTTAAATTTCCCTTAAGGGCAAGAAATTTCAGCGCCTCCCCAATTTCAATGTTGCGCAGGTCGAGTGTGACGCGCTCCTTCAGGGCAGGGGCGTTTGCGTCAATGGCAATACGCGCCGGAATCTGATTCAAGTGGATCCCCGAGTCGGATCCCAAGTCCTGGGCCCTCAAGAAAGCGGCTTGTTTCGAACTATTCAGGAGAAAGGATAGAAATAAAAAGAAAACGAATCGCTTTTTCATTTAAAGCAGTTCTCCTTCTTCCCCTTCAAAGGTCACGGTAACCTTTTCTTGGCGAATCGACTGGACCTTGACGCCCCGAACCTCCTGGCCGTGCCTGAGAAAATAAGTCCGCCCCGTGGATTCATCTTCCACCATGGCGATGGGGTCACGGCCTCCGAGTGAAACACCGACCAGCTTCAACCCCTGAAGCGCCTGCACCACACGGCTTGTGGATCCGGTGGACATGGCAAGTGAACCTGGAACACCAGATTCATCGGCCGGTTGGGCCGAGGGTAGGAAAAATGGATTTCGTTTTTGAAAGGATTGCTTATAAAGCGCGAGATCCTGCTCCGAGGTTTGAAGCTGTTTTTCTAAGACGGGGTAGACGGGGTCGCTCGTACTCACCTGCGCTAAAAAATTCGCGTGACTGGGTTTTAAAATCACGAGGTCAAGCAGAAGATAAATCACCGTGGCAAAGATCATCCCCATGAGAATTCGGTTGATTCCCTTGATATCAAGGGTCGTCACCGAAATCCCTTTCCAGGGAGCCCCGATTTCACGTCTTCCCCATTGAGTCTTGAAATAAGAAATAAAACCCGGCGCCCTTCCAAAGACTGATCCGCGCTTGGGCTTAGCGGCTCCAGCCATTTTTGAGTCTTCCGGCTTGGCGCCTGAGCCTTCGATCAGCTTAAGAAGTTGCTCTTCGGGAGTGGACTTGCGTTGTACCATCCTGCTCGAACCTCCTCACCCACCAGGGATTCTATCATTTCAGCATTCACAATCTCTCGGTTTTTCATCACCAAAGTTTTAAGGGCGCGGTGGCAAAGCATTGCAATCTTTCTCGGATATCCGCGCGTGGCGCGGTAGATCTCCCGGGCAGCCTCGTCTACAAAAAGATGATAACGCCCGCCGAAGCCTGCCTGGCGCAAACGGAAATGAATCATTTCCCGGGTCTCTTCCTCGTTTAAGGGCTCCAAAATACATTTCAGGCTGATGCGGTCAAGCAGGTTCTGCATGTGGACCAAATTGGGCATCAGCTCGACCTGGGAAAGCAGAACGAGCTGCAGCAATTTGTATTCATTGGTTTCGTAATTGAGGAGCATGCGGAGGATTTCTAGCGACATGGGATTCATCTTCTGCGCTTCGTCGATAATCAGGACAAGTGTTTTGTCCCCGCCGGCTCCGATTCGAAAGAGATGCCGCTCAAGGGCTTCTTTGCAATCAATGACGCTGGGTTTGGGATGAGAAATCTCGATCCCCATGGTGCGAATCAGTGATTCGAGAAATAATTCCTCAGAGCTATAAGAGGGATCTAGGATAAGATGAAAAATAAAACCCTCCCGGTCGCGCAGCATTTGAATCAGCTTGCGACCCAGGGTCGTTTTCCCCGTTCCCACATCCCCTAGGATCACGCTCAGGCCGCGCTTGAGACGAAGCTCGATCATCAGATTGGCCAGGGCTGCCTTGTGATGCCTCGATTCATAAAAAAAGGCAGGGTCCGGGCTCGTCGAAAAAGGTTCCCTTTCAAGTCCAAGGACTCGATAGTAGCTCATGGATCCCGAATTCCTATATTTTTGAGGGCTTTCGGGGGACAAAAATCCCCTTTGGACCTCATGAAAGCTGCTTATCTAAGATCGGCAATCAGAGGGGATTTCTTAAGACAACCCTTTGAAGAAAAAGGGGTTGCGACACTTTAGGCCGGAGTGAGCGGGGGGTACTACAAACAGTAGGTCAGTTAGATCTTTACCACAATATAGAGGAGGAGGAGAATAGCGATGGCAATGAGAACCATAGGGATGAATTCGATAAATCGCGGGCTGCCGGCCGCCGCCGAAGCTGTCCTAGACGTCTCCGCCGCCATCTTTTTGGCGTGAAAAGAGGGGGATTCTCTCACGGGTCCCGTAATGTGGATGACCCGAGATTCGCTTAAATCCAAGACGGGGGGCCTTTCAAGCTTGTTTCCGTTTTCGTCAAACTCAACGCGAAGCACGGGGCTTAAGGGGAATTTTCGATTCAGCCGAATGACGCGAGCGATTTGTTTATTGCTGAGTTCCACGAGGCTCATGGGAGGATAGAGACCAATGCGGCCCATCAGGACCTTCATCACCGCCGGGTCATAGACCCCGCGGCCCTTTTCGATGATTTCCTTCATCGCCTCATTCACCTCAAAGGGTTTTTTCCGGTAAGGGCGTTCATGGGTCAGGGCCTCAAAGACATCCGCCACGTGAAGAATCTTGGCGTAAAGGTGAATCTGCTTATCTGTCAGCCCCTCCGGATAACCCTTGCCGTTACAGACTTCATGATGCTGACGAATGGCAGTTACGGCCGGCTCGCTCACCTTGTCTGCCAAAAGATCAGCGCCGCGAATGGGATGGCTCAAGATTTCTTTTTGGACATCATCCGTCAATTGTTTTGGATAATTAAGATTCTCTCTGATATTCACAAGGCCGACGTCATGCAGAAAAGCGGCGAGGGCCAGCTCGCGAAGCTCATCTGAGGCCAGTTGAAGATCAAGCCCGAGGATGACGGATAGGATCGCAGAATTAAGGGCGTGGGAAATAAACTCGGTGGTTTCGCTATAAGGTTGAAAAAGCAAATGAATCAACTCTGCATCACTTTGAAGTGCCAGATCAACGAGTGAGGCGAGCGATGCAGTCAACCCTGTGACCTCAAAGGGCTCCGACTTTGCAATTTTTTCAATGACAGGACTTCCGCGGGCTATCAATTCTTCCGCAATCGACTTGGCCTTTTTGTGACGAACCGGATCAAAGATCGTCGAAACATCGACTTTCTCGCGCACCACGGGTTTTGTAAAAGGCGGGATCTCGACAATGGGCGGAGGTCCGGTCTCAACCGATGTTTCGTATTGCTCAGGAGCCTTTGGTCGCGCCGCAGGCGCGGTGGGAGTTCTTTCCTCGGTTTTTTCCTTTTGACCCCTGATCTCCGCTTCCATTTTGCGAAGCGTTTGGTCCCGTTCTAGAATTTTCTTTTGAAGCTCTTCCATCCGCCGTTCGCTTTCCGTAACTTCTTTGCGTTTCTCCTCCTTTTGTTTTTCTTCCTTTTGTTTTTGAAACTCCTCGAACATCCGGCTGAGTTTTTCCTGCTGACTGAGCAGGGTGTCTTCATGCTCACGCAATCGCACAACTTCTTCCTGGCGTTTTTTCTCAAAAAGCATCTTGAGTTCTGTTTCCATGCCCTCCCTCTTCATCTGAAATTCTTTCTCAAGCTGGGCGCGAAGTTCTTTTTCAATGGCGGCACGATCGACGCGCAGGGGTTCTGCCTGGGCAGGTGCCTTGCGTGGAGGACTTGGGATGGGTTGGGGCGGTTTTGCTGTCTTGGGAGGGGTCTCTTTTTGGATAAAGGCTGCCTCCGCTTCGTCTCTGGGTTTGACGATATCAGAAAAACGCATTTTATAAATTCCTCACTTAGACCGCTTGAGAATCCATGACCACTTCCTTCAGAACCGACTGATTAATCGTCGATAACTTCATCCCAAAACCAGCAAGCAGAGCCAAATCACAGATCTGATTGATGCGCCGCGGGATTCCGCCCGTTGCTTCATGGATCGCGGAGAAGGTATCCTCCTCAAAAATTTCCTTGGTCGCCCCCGCCACCGCCAGCCGATGGAGGATGTAGGCCTTTGTTTCATCGGCCTTCAGGCCTTTTAAATGAAAGCGGATATAAACGCGCTGATCAAGGGGCTTCAAGTTTGCGATCTTCTCCCGAAGTTCGGGCTGCCCCACTAAAATGAGCGTGAGCAAAAACTTATCGGGTTTCTGGAAATTGAGAAGCATGCGCAATTCTTCAAAAATGAGACGGCCCTCAATTAAGTGGGCCTCGTCTATAACGATCACGGCATGGCGCCCTTCGGAATAGTTGTCATTTAATATCTCCGAGAGACGGTGCATGACGTCGCTTTTATGCTCCGGGATGTGATCGCGCGCTCCCAACTCATAAAGAATTTCGCGAAGCAGTTCCACGTGATCAAGCTGAGGATTGAAGATATAGGCTGAGACAAACTGATCGGGCCGCAGGCCTTCGAGCAGGGCCTGAACCAGGAGGGTTTTCCCGGTTCCAAAGACACCGGTCAACAGGGCGCAGGCCTTGAATTCTTCTACCGCAAATTTAAGGCGCGTTAGCGCCTCCTCGTGCTGCTCGGAGAGGCAAAGAAACCGCGGGTCCGTGGTGTTCCTAAACGGCTTGTCGCTGAGTCCCCAATAGTCAAGATACATAGGCAGAGTTTATCGATTTTTTGATCTCACCGCAACGAATTCTCTCGATCACGTTTGATCAATCTCCTTTAATCGAAATCATTTTTACGTTTTTGAGTGTTCTGATCGATCAATTCCATCAAAAAAACAATGAGCAGGATCGTAATAACGTATTGAACGCAAAGAAGGATGGCCTCGATTTTTTGCACATAACGCATGGAAACGGCCCCGAGGCTTAAGGCCAATCCGGCCGCAAGCATAAAAAAGAGGGCTGAGCGCTGCGACAAACCGAGCTTGACAAGACGATGAGAGAAATGATCTTTCGCGCTGAAGGTTACGATCTGACGCAGCGACCTTGTGATTCGGTGATGATGCCGTTTGCTCACGACATAAATCAAATCAAAAATGGGGAGCCCTAAAATGAAGACGGGAACGGCGATGGCCTTTAAGGGATGAGTCGACCAAACACCCATCACACTGATCGCGGCCAAGGAATAGCCCAGGAAAAAACTTCCCGAATCGCCCATAAAAATGGAGGCCGGCGGAAGATTATAAAATAGAAATCCCAAGGAGCTCCCCATGAGCGCCACGGCCAGGGCACCCCACCCCCACTGGTTATTTTGCACCGCAATATAGGCGTAGGCGAGTGAAGCAAAGAAGGTCAACCCCGCGGCCAAGCCATCCATATTATCCATGGCATTAAAGGCGCTAGTCACTCCCACGATCCAGAAAAGGGTGAGAAACAAATCGACTGGCAGCCAGGGCGTTAAATGAAGCATGATGCCGCGGTAAGCCAGAAAGGCCGTGATGGCGAAAAGGGAAAGCAGCTTGACCGCGGCGGGAACAGATCGCGTATCATCCAAAATCCCGATGAGATGGGCAAAGGCCGCGCTCATGATGATCGTTTTTTGTTGGGGGCTAAGCGACTCCACAAAAAGAAGGGAGAATAGAAACCCAAGAAAAATAGCAAGACCTCCGAGCCGGGGGGTGGCTTTCTTGTGAACCTTGACGTCTGATGGAAGATCCATGGCCCCCATGCGGATGGCGAGGGCCCTTACGAAAGGCGTTGTCAGGAGCGTGACGCCCACGGCCACTAAAAAAATTTTTAAATAGGAATGATGCAGCCATGAGAGGTCGATCATCGATTCACGCCACTTTTTGGCGGCCGAGGAGGATATCCGAACTGGCGGCCCCGTGATTAAACAAAAGATCGATCACCGACATATGAGAGACAAAGGGTTCGAAACGCTGACGATAAACCGGGTGCTGAAAATCCTGATACAGGCTCCGGATATTCTGCTGCTTGAATTTATTTTCATCAATGTAGTCTTTGCCGTGCACGCCATGCAAATAGGCATCCGCCCCCGTTTTATGACACATGTCCAGAATCAGGTCATCCCCCTTGCCCTCGGCTTTGATCTCGGAGGCCCTTTTGACGGGCCTTTCGATCCCCAAGAGCTTCATCAGATGCAAGATAAGATGCACGCTTAAATCAGCAAAACTCTCCCATTTCTTATTGTTATAGGTATCGTCAAAAAAATCGGCATACTGAGAAAAATAAGGGCACTTTTCGTAATTCACAAGGAGGCTTTTCCAATGTTTGCGGGCCCAGGGCAGGACGGTATTGATGCGGGTTTCCAGAATGCTCTGGTGGAACTTGCCTTTCACCAGCACGGGGACCGTGAGCCATTGCCAGCCATCTTGTGTCCTGATCTTATTGCGGTTGACCCAGCCGAAGGGGCCCCGTTTGACATACTGCACGTTATCCACGATGACAAAAAGATCGCAGTGGTAAATCTTATGAAAAAAGCCGAGATAGGGCAGGTAATTGGGTTGATGCCCGGCAAGGATCATGTGCCTCTAGACAATAAAACGGCAAAGTTCGTAGGCCTCGCAAGATCCCCGGCCCGCTTCACGGCCGCGCACGCGAGCCAGGTCTTCTAAATTTTCCAGGCCGCAGGGATCGCGAGAATCGCGGCGCTGAGAGACATACGTTTGGATGGTTCTCCTTCTCACTGCCAGATAATCCGAGATATCAACATAAAAATTGGGACGAAACGACTTCCCTTTGGGGCTCCAACTCAGCGTGGGGCTTTCATAGACGAGCACGGTCTCAGCAATCACCTTGGATCCCCCGGCATGAATCCGGTTGGCGGCGAAGGCGGCCTCATAAACCGCCCGGTGATCCTGATTATAAGAGGGCGCCGGGATCGCAATCATCGTCGGCTTCACCTTTTCCATGGAGACCGTGCTCTCTTTTTCAATTTTTGCGATGAGATCACGCTGGGGCAGGGCATCCAGCCTCAAATGCTTTTCCGTGTCTTCATAAATAATTTCATAGCCATCCCATTGGAGGATCTTCGCCACCCGGGCCACCTCGCCCACCCGTTTTTTGGCTTTAACCAGGCTTTTTTTCTCGTAAAATTTTAAGTCCCCCACCGAAAAAATCATCACATAAACCCCGCACCCCAAGGCCTTCGCCTTGGCCATAGTCCCCCCGCAGCCAAAGACCTCATCATCGGGGTGAGGCGAGATAACGAGGAGCCGCTGATTTTTCCAAAAAGCCTTTGTGTCGATCATGAGAACCTGCCTTGCTATTTTCCGGAACCGTTTTTCGCCAAGGAATCGAGGGCCTGCTTGGCCGCCTCATGTTGAGGCTCGATACGAAGCGCGTTTTCGAACGACCGCTTGGCGTCCTCAATTTTTCCTAAGGTCGCATAAACCATTCCTAGCTGCGTATGCGCCTCGGGATCTTTCCAATTTTGATTCAGTGCTGTCTTAAATTCCGCCATGGCTCGCGTAAAATCCCGATCCTGAGCATACAAAACCGCCATATTCTTATGAAAGTTAGCGGCTAATTCATCTTTGGCGTATCGCAAACCCTCCCGCAGGGCCTGCATGGCCTCCGCCCTTCGTCCCGTTTCGGCATAGGCCTGCCCCAGCATGGCATAAAGATACGGATCATCCTTTGTGTATCGTAAGCCGTTTTCAATTTCTTTAATCGCGCGCTCATGCTCCTGCTGGGTCAGGTAGGCTCGGGCCAGGGGCCGGTAGACGAGGGCGTTGTCAGGGTGTAACTCATTCGCGCGCTTAAGTTCGCTTACGGCATCGGCTGCCTTTCCCTGCTCAAGCAGCGCAACTCCTAAATTGAGACGAACCTCCGCTTCTGAGACCTCCCCCATTAAAGCAGATGGAGCCCGCGATTCGCCGGCTGAGCCTGGTTCCATTGATGCAAGCGGCAAGGCCAGATTTTCGAGGGCGCGTTTCAAATAGTCCAAGGCCTTTTCATAATCCCGCACATTTAAATAAGCGGCTCCTAAATTGCTTAAGGTCGTCGGATCTTTCTGATTTTTGGCAGCCAATTTTAAAAGTTCTGCAATGCCGCGATCGGTATCGCCTTTTTGCAAATAGGTTACGGCTAGATTCGCCTGGAGCGTGGGGTCGTCGGGATCGGCCGTAAGCCCCTGCAGCCAGTTAAAAATGGCCTGCTCCAAATTGCCCTTCTCGTAATACGCTACTCCGAGCAAATTAAAGGTGTGGGCCCTTTGCTTCTTTTGACTCGGAAGAATGAAGTGGGCCACGGCACTTCCAAGTGAACGGATGGCCTGTTCATAACGGGCGCTTTCAAAATAATGAACCCCGAGTTCGCGATGAATGTAAGGGTTGTCGTAGTGGTAGCGCACCGCCTCTTCCCAAACCGAAATGGCCTTGGCGCTCTGACCTCGCTTCCCATAAAAATGACCCAGCTGCAAATAAAAATCACTTTGAGGATGAAGGCGAATTAATTTTTCATAGACACGGATCAACCCGTCAATCGATTCTCCCGGAATGGAGTCCAGCCCCTTTTGGAAATCAAGGGTGCGGGTCGAGCGGATAATATCCTGATTGTCCGTATCAAAAACCTGCGCGGGTTGAAAGGGGAGTTTTGCATTCATGATCGCCGTCTCGTCACTGACGTGCACCGCCCCAAAAAGATGGCCGAGCTCGTGAGTGAAGACAACTTCTCGATGAAGAGAATCGAGTCCGGTAAAGGGATCCCGGATCATGACGAATCCGCGAAAAAATTGCGCTTGGCCCACGGTATCCATGTCCGAGAGCACCTCCTTCGAAAGGGGCCGAGACATGCGGTGAAAACCTACCACCACCTCCTCAGGACTTAGGGCAATAAAACTTCGGAGTTCTTCTATCAGAAGATCCATGGGCCGGGTTTCATCCTCCGGGGTCCATTCAATCGTTTGACGAACCGTGAAATGAATTCCGAAAACGGGCTCAAAGAGACGGTTTGCGAAAAGCACCCTGTCGCGGATATCCGTTTCCCACTCGGGATTCGTCTTAAAGGCCGGCGAAACGGCTGCCTTAATGGCAATCTCTCGGACGGGCTCTTGAGAAAATGAAACCGCGGGCCAGATGATAAAAAAAAAGCTAAGAGCGCTTAAAAAAATCGTCAGGATGACGGAAAGTTTGTTCGAGACCTTACGTGGTTGCAAGCTGGGCATTCGCCTGAGTTTCGTTGTGGAGGAGCATGCTTAAATAATCCAAGAGGGCGGGGGTGCTGCGCGGGGTGAGCACGGCCACGTGCTGCGTCAATGAGCGCACATGCTCCTCGGGATATTTTTTCAGGAACTCAATATAGGCGCTTACCACCTTGGGGTCTTCCGGTTCGCCTAAGAGATCCGCAAGTTCACGGGCTTTTAAGAATTCATCGCGGCCAAATTCCTCATGCATGCGATTCCAAGTACGGAGCCGCTCCGAAAGAGCCGGGATGGGATTGATTAAGTAGCGTGCCTCGAGCGTCTCTTCTCCTTCATAGCCTTTGCCGAAGGAAAGCCGAAAGGGAAAGGTTTCGATTAAATTTTGACGCTTCAATTCTCGCATACCGAATCGAAAGTTTTCCTGCGTCAGTGGAAAATCCTGCTCGATGTTCCGCTCCGAACCCAGCCAGACCGGAGACTCCCCGCTCATTTGCAATCGATACAAGATAATGAGGTACGTGTAGATAGCCTCGGGAGAAAGTTCTTTGGCGTAGTGTTCGTCAAAAAAAGCGTGCGGCACACCGACCAAGGGCGCCCTATTTTCAGGTAAAAGGAGTCGGATTTCTGAGCGCTCGGCTTCCTCTTTCACCAAGGTGATGAGTTCATACTCCTTTTCAAGACGGCGTAAAGACTGGACCACCTGAAAAATCAACGCCCCCCGATCAATCGTACTGGCGGCCGGAATTTGATGCCCCAATTCCTCGAAATTCACTCGAAGCGGGTCCTGATGGGCGAGATAAAAAAGGCGAAGAATCGCGAGATAGATTTTCATGGAATCCCCGTCGTCGACTTTCGCCATAGCCGGAAAGTGTCTCATCTCCTTAAGGAGGAAGAAGGGAACCGCGAGGCGCCCGTCGCGGCGCTCCTCCTTCGCCATTTGGACATCCCAGAGCGGCAAAAGTTCGAGACGAACTCTTTTCTGGTCCGCTAAGATCATGGAATAGGACAACGTCGCGGATCCAAGGGCTTCATTTAACGCCGCGGCCGTCCAGGGAAGACCGCCATCGAGCACCCACTCGCGGTCAAAAATGACGAGTTGATCCATGTATCGATAGCGGGGATGAACAAAATGGATCTCGATTTTGTGACTTCTTAAGGTCTGAAGTTTATCCTCACGAAGAAAAATCGAACTCTCAAACGTGCTCCCACTGAAAGTATTTAAAAAAAATCGGACGCGGACTCCCCGCTTGGTCGCAAGGATTAAATCCTCAAGGAGGGTCGCCACGGGATCATTCGGGATGTCGCTTACGGCCATCGTGCTTATGGCAACATCGATAGTATTTTTGGAATAGGCGATCAGCTGCCGGAGCCTTATGAAATAATTGCGGTCGCTTAGGTCTTCAACGCTCGAAGGATACTGAATGGTTTTTTCTTCCTCCGTTTTTTTTGCAAGGAGGGAGGTCGCGGGAAGGGTGAGGAAGAAAAAAATAATCACATAAGAAACACCTATCACACTAAGCGCGCGTTTATTCATTTTTACCCTTGGCCTGCAGGCAACCGACAAGCACGACAGGAGTCGTGGCGTTTGGAAAGTTAACCTCAGGCACAATCGGTTTTCCCGCCATGGACACCTCGCGTTTTTCACCGGCAAGCCGCATGGGAAAATTAATGCGACCTGCAGAGGAAACCCTGCTGGCCGAAATCGCAAGTTGGGCGACATCGCTCCCCTTCAAGTATTCAAAGGTGGCCTGGCTCAAGCCCTCCCCCGCCCCTTCCCGTCCTTTAAACCGGTAGATCCATTCCCCACTCCACTTTGCCCGCTGATAATTTTTCCGGTTTGTCAGCAATTTTAAATGAACTTCTTCAACCAAGACACCTTTTTCGTAATCGTTTTCAAATTCCTTCTGGCTTTGAAAATCAAGATGCGTTTTCCAGCCGAGGCAGCAATCGAGACCCGATGCGATTTCCTGCAAACGTGAAACCTCTTCGCTATGATTCGTGACAAAAACCCCTGTGGCGCGCAGGGCGTGAAGCCCTTTTAAGATGGAGTCATCCGAGCAGGAGTGGGCGAGATCAAGAAGGGCCTCGCCCCTCAAGCGCGCTAATTCCGCCGACAAAACCTGGCCGTGAGTCGTCCCCTTGTAATCTTCGGTCGGCTGATAAAAACGCTCAAAACGATTGAGGGAGATAAGCAGCTCCGTGGCAGCGGAGGGATCGGTGACATAAAGTTCATTGATGTGCTTTAACTCTCCTGTCACATACTCTTCCATTGTTTTCAATAGCAGCGATTTTACGATCTCAGTCGTGAGGGGAGTAAGCTCGGCCTCATCCGCTTTGCGGGCAAGGATCCCCATGTCATGAAAATACTCAAGGGTTTTGAAGCGTACGTGCCGTGTTTGCACGGATTGGATCTGATCTCGAAGTTCCTCGTCATAATCGGCCCTGAGACTCAAAGGCAAAAAAAATATCCCGCACGCAAAAAAAACTCCCAGGCGGATAAAAACTTTTTGCAGGCGTTTCGCCACCCTAATCTTCCTCAATGCCAAGAGAGCGGCTTGGAGGACCGGATCCATGGTCTGTATAATCCCAAACCGGGGCCTGCTTCAAGCGATCCGGTATTTCGGTAAACCGCACGAGTCCTAGATGATCGACTGAAAAATAAAAATCGGGTCGGATTGTTTCTGAGGGCGACGCGATCGCTAAAAAAGTCGGGTCTTTCTTGAATTCGACGCTGGTTTCAGTGATTCGGAAATCATACTCCTGCTTTCGAAAATTCTCAAACCCATCAGCCAGATATTCCTGACGAATCAAGGTCACAAGATCCGGGGCATAGCCTTCAGAAAATTGGTGAAAATAATGAATCTGAGACTCATAGATCGCCTTCATCTGCTTGACCACAAAAAGATGACGTGCGCGCCGCATCATCCTGTCACTCGTCATTCCCCTTTCTGCCCATTTAAGCATTTCGCGGCTTTGCTCATCTTCAAGGGCAATTTCGTGAGGTTCAAAAGTAAGGACGCGGTAGTTTTCATAAGTATCATCTTTTGCGAGCAGGCGGTCTCCTAAGGCGGCCACCGATTGCTCGGCATTCCCTCGATCAAAGAGAATGGCGAGCGGGAGTTCTTCTTTGGCTTGAGCGGCGGGGTTTAAAAAAAATAAGGCCATCCATCCGGCAAGCAGGATTACCACCATTCGTGCATCTCCTCCAAGATGGGCTCCTGGGCATAGGGAAGTGTAAAGATTTCATAAAACCCTACTGCGGTCCTCAGAGTCGCCCGCCCAAGACCTTTCCCGAAACCGCGGAAAAAAGCGATCGGCCTTCGGTCGTAGTATTCTTTCTTTTCGCGCTCCATCTCCAATCGAATTTGGTGAGGGATCTCGAGCCAGCCTAGGAAGAAGTTTTCAAGACCCCGTTGTAATTTTTTCCCGACGCGCACTTCATACTGCTCGGGATAAAACCCGGACTGAAATTCCGGGACAATATAATTGCCTGAATAGGTGGATTCGAGGGCATAGACTAATCCGCTCACAAGGCATCCCATTAAAAAAAGAGAGAGGAAGATCGATTTTTTGCTGAAGGGGGTCACACCACATCTCCTTCGATGGGCGAAAAAATGGGTTTCTGCGGCGCGTAGCAGGTGGCCACCTCGTAAACCCCGACGATCGTGCGGCCCATCATACGAAAGACGCCGTAAGGAATTCCGATCGTCACCGCCTCCCAGAAACCGTGCTCGGGTTCTCCCGACCACCGCGTCGCGGTGCGCGCAATTTCCGTCCAGCCGTAGAGGATATTGGTTGCCCCCCGACCAAGCTTGGCCCCTATTTCAGATTCAAATTGACCCATCTTGACCTGTCGCGAGTCCAATTTGTAATCGTAGCTTGCGAAAAGCAAAGGCGAAAGGCTCGCACAACATAAAAGGATCATTCCCAGCCAGCAAAAAAGCTTCCTTCCCACGATGGTCTTCAAGGTTTCTCTCCTTCGTCCGAAGATAAGGGCATGCTTCATTTAATTTTCGGCATTTGCCCCAATTTCATAAGATAAGTATAATCTCTCTGAACCCATGAATATATTCCGTCCGTTCTGGCAGAACTATTTCATCCCACAAATCATCATGGGATATCTCCTCGGAGCCGTTTTTTTTTCTTTACCTTTAGCCGCGGGTGAAAACGACTTCTTGGATGAGGCATCCGGCGCGGTCATTGCCTTGCCTAAAAATCGGCCCCTTTATACCCGAGCCGATCCAGGACCCTGGCACGGCCTCGAAGGCCTCCATGACCCCCGCCTCACCAGCAAGATCCGAAAGGAGGGCCTTGAGAATATTCGCCGCATCTTTGTTCGAATTCCTCATCCCCCGGCGGTGAATGACGATGATTCCATTAAGGCCGTCTACCTTTTGGATAAAGACGGCATTGTGGTGGGTTATCGCGGCTTCGAAAAAGTTGATAAAGTTTTTGAAGCGGAAATACGGATCAATGGCGTTATCAACCATCTTCAGGTTTATGTCGAATGCGCCCACCACGGTCTGTGGCGCTGGGATTATCGACTGCAAGGGGCTGATGTGAAACTCATTTAACCCTGGAGCGTTTATGTTAAAAAGTCTCCGAAAAAATACAAAATTAATTATTTGGACCGTCATTATCGCCTTTTCTTTATGGGGTGGTTATAGCGTCGGACAGCAATTTCAAAAACAAGGCAGGGTCGCCGGTGAAATCTTTGGAAAGGAGGTTTCTTTCCAGGAATTCAATCGTTTCTTAAGGGCAAGTGAAATTTTTACCTTTACGGGAAACACTCCCAAAGACCCTGAGGCGGTCCGAGAACACGCCTGGCAAAACCTCATTTTTTCGAAAGAGGCTCATCGCCGCCGAGTCGAGGTCACGGATGAGGAAGTGCGTCAGGAGGTCCTGCGTCTTCTTGCCCTGCAAAAAATAGAAAATCCATCCCCGCAAGCCTATAAGCGTTGGGTGGAGGGAGCTTTTCGAGAGTCCGCGCGGGATTTCGAAAGTCAGATTCGGGAGTTGTTGCGGGTTCAAAGATTGATCCAAGAAATGAATGAGACGCCGATCCCGCCCCCGACCGATGAGGAAATTCTGAAAAAATTTGAGGCGGGGCAAAAAACGACGTCGGTTGAACTGATCCGATTTAAGTCCCGCGGGGAGGCTGACGCCTTCCGCCAAAAAACAAATGACCCCAAGCAGTGGGAGGAAGAATTAAAAAGAGATTCGTCCCGTTTTACCACGCTTTCCGATGTCAATCTCGATAGCTTTATTCAATCCTGGAAACTCTCGGAAAACAGCGCGCAAAGGCTTCGTCAACTTAAAAGCGAAGCCATTTCGGAGCCCCTTGGAATCGGTGATGAATTTGCAGTCCTGCGAATGCTGAACAAAGAAACAGTTGGGAGCACCTCTCTTCAAGAAAATCAGAAGGTCCAGTACCGAGATGAGATTTTAAATCAGAAGCGTTTCGAGCGTTTCAACAGCTGGGTGGAAGAGGTCAATGAAAGGGCAAGGCTTAAGGATTTCACTCCCCGCCCGGAACCCGCGGGAGAAATCCAACCGGCTTGATTATTTCTTGGGATTTTTTTTCTTAGGGGAGTTTTTTGCGTTCCCGAAAGAACGCATGCGAAGACCCATCCACACGAGAATCAAAATACCGACACCAACCAATCCCGCCACCGCGGTAAAGGCAGTGCTACCGCCGCCCAAGGATCGACTGACAACCTTGAGGGTGTAGATAGAATGATCATTTTGGAAGTCCTTCATCGAAAACCGCCAGACCGTTTTTCCCTTTTCGATTTGGGTGGCGTTCGAGGAAATGACTTTCCCGGGCATGACCACTTCACTCGAAAATCGGATCTCGGGCAGACTTTCTTCTTCTAGCCTTAATCGGGCCAGGACCTCGATTTCTTCTTCCTTCAAGACTTCCCCACGGGCTTGACTCTGCTTACGGACTTCATCTTTGAGATCGAGGAGAAGAAGGGCGAGAATCCCTTTGTTTTCGAAGGTTTCTTCGTAAAAAAAGGTATCCGTGGGCCAGCCCTTCACACGGTGGATTCGAATCAGATTTTTAGAATAAAGATTTTCTTCGTAGGGGGGCTTAATCCCAGCCTCTTCAAGACGCGTCTTTTCTTTCTCCCCCCACCGCTCTCTTTGTTTCTCTAAATCAAACTCATAGTCCGAAGGAATCGTCTGCCGGAACGGAAATTTCCCCTCTGCCTGCACGTGATATTCAACGTCGGGCAAAAGAGCGGCGTCGCCTTCGCTCTTCCAAGACTTGGCTTGCCAGCCTTTCCCGGAAGGGATTTTAAAGAGAAATCCGCCGCGGCCGTCGATCTGAGTTTTTCGGTCGACAGAACCGTCTCTGTGAACAACGGTTTTAAAGTCAAACCGCGTCTCAAAACAGCCTGAAAATCCAAGGAGACAGAAAGATAGAATCAAAAAAAAGGCGGGTTTTTGAAAAGAGTGCATTGATTTCATGCTTTGATCCGTCGGTTCGTTGACAAACCCTACGGCCGTTGTTATACTCGGCCACTTATGTCGAAAACTGTACAGGAATTGGCTGATTTAGTCCACGGAAAAGTCATGGGTGACGGCAAAACCCCCATTCGTGGGATTACCAATATCGAAACCCCCGGCGCGGGCTTGATCACGTTTGTTCAGGACGAAAAGAGCCTGCAGAAACTTGAATCCTCTGAGATTGCCTGCCTCATTGTCCCGCCAAGCTTACAATCGGCGGCTAAATGTTTAATCCGGGTTTCGGAGCCAAAGCTTGCCTGGGCAAAATTATTGCGGGTCTTTCACCCTGCCGCGGCTTACTCCAAAAAAATTTCTCCAAAGGCCTCGATCGCCAAAACGGCCCGGATCGGAAAGCGTGTCACCATTGAACCCTTTGCGGTCATCTCCGAACTGGCCCAAATCGGAGACGGCGCCGTGATTCAAAGCCACGCCTATGTCGGACCCAAGGTCCATCTCGGCGCCCATTCGGTGCTGCACCCGGGTGTGGTAATTTATGAAAACTGCCAGATCGGATCCTCGGTCATTATTCATGCCGGAAGCATTGTCGGGGCGGATGGCTTCGGCTATGTCGCCACCAGCACGGGGCAGGAAAAAATTCAGCAGGTGGGAAATGTGATCATCGAGGATGAGGTCGAGCTCGGGGCTTGTGTGACCATTGACCGCGCCACGATTGGTTCGACCCGCATCGGACGGGGGTGTAAGATCGATAACCTGGTCCAGGTCGGACATAATGTCTCGATTGGGCCGCACACGGTGATTTCCGCCCAAACGGGTATTTCAGGCAGCTGCAAAATTGGGTCCCATGTCACCATGGGAGGCAAGGTGGGATTGGGGGATCACGTAGAAATTGGCGATTGGACCCTGGTGGGTGCAGGGGCCGGTTTTCCTACAGGGAAAAAAGTTCCAGCCAAGCAAATTGTTTTTGGACAGCCCGCCCGGCCTTATCAGGAAGCACGAAGGCAGTTGGCAGCCCAGCTTCGATCGGCTGAAATGCTGGAAGACATCCGCGAACTTCGCAAGCGTGTAGAAGAATTAGAAAAGCAGCTCGCTAAATCTTAATCTCCTCAACCTTTGCGGTTGATCAAGCTCAAAAATTCTCCTCGAACCCGTTCGGAACTTCGAAAACTTCCTAACATGGCACTTGTCACGGTAAAAGCACTGCGTTTTTCAACACCCCTCATGGCCATGCAAAGATGCAGGGCCTCAATCACAACCCCAACACCGCGAGGGCGCAGCGCCTCCATAAGAGATTCCGCAACTTGGCTTGTTAAACGCTCCTGCACTTGAAGCCGCTTTGCAAAGACCTCCACCACCCGGGGAATTTTGCTCAAACCGATGATTTTCCCGTTGGGGATATAGGCCACGTGGGCCTTGCCATAAAAAGGAAGAAGGTGATGTTCGCAGAGGGAAAAAATTTCAATATCCTTGACCACCACCATTTCATCGTAGGGCTCGGAAAAAATAGCGTTATTCAGAACCTTTTTGACGTCCTGGCGATACCCTTGAGTAAGATAACGAAGCGATTCCACAACCCGCCTCGGGGTTTTCACAAGGCCCTCGCGGTTCTGGTCTTCGCCCAGCAAACCCAAAAGCTGGTGAACCAACCCTTCCATTCTTTCAAACTCCTGAATCTTTTTAAGTGAAGCAAAATTAGAACTCATCGAATTACCTCCTTTGTGCGGTTTGATCTTTTTCCGCCAGAATTTCGATTAAGGTGTCCGCGGCCTTAAAAAAACAGCGTGCGCTTGGAGAGGACGGCGCTCCCACCACAATGGGCATTCCCGCATCGCCTCCCTCGCGAACGCGTGGATCAAGAGGAATTTCACATAGCAAGGGCACTCGAAACTGTTCCGCAGCCTTTTTGCCCCCGCCTCGTCCAAATATTTCACCTGTCATATTTTCAATCATTCCCAGGATCGGAACTGCCGTCTTCTGAAACATGGCAATCCCCTTGCGGACATCCAGGAGCGCCACCTCTTGGGGTGTGGTCACGATCACAGCGCCCGTCAAGGGCACCACTTGCACGAGCGATAACTGGACATCCCCCGTCCCGGGAGGAAGATCCACAAAAAGAAAATCGAGTGTCCCCCAATCTACTTTTTGGACAAATTGGCTGACGGCATTGTGAAGCATTGGGCCGCGCCAAATCATGGGCTGGTCGGGCGGTACTAAAATCCCCATGGAAATCATCTTGATGCCGTGGAGTTCCAGCGGACCCATTTTTTCATCTTGAGTCACCGAAGGCCTGGCGTTCTCAGCAGCCCCCAGCATCAAAGGAACGTTGGGCCCGTAAATATCACCATCCATCAGGCCGACTTTGTAACCGCGTTGGGCCACGGCAAGCGCAAGGTTCACGGCCACGGTCGTCTTCCCGACCCCTCCTTTTCCGCTCGCCACCGCAATGACGCGCCGAATCCCGGCCACGGGCGATTGATTTGAGAAGGCGGGACCCCGGCGGCTCGCCTGTGTTGAGATTTGCACCGTAACATCCGAGACGCCCGGAATTTTTCTTACATGCTCTTGAACGCTTTGTTTGAGTAACGATTTTAATGGCTCCGAAGGTGTGGTGATCTCAAGATGAATAAAAATCTTGCCGTGATCGGTTGCAATATCACGCAGCATGCCAAGCGAAATAATATCCCGCTTAAGCTCGGGGTCCTCGACCTTGCGAAGCGTTTCGAGGATCATTTCCTTTGTAACCGTCATAACGTCCTAGACCGTAACCATGGGTGTTCGGGTTTGTTGGGATGCCGCCTTAAGAGACCGCAACCGCTTAACTGCCTCCGCAAGCTGAGCGACAAGATGCTGGATGTCGTCTTCGGTCGTAGGCCGGCCGAAGCTGAAGCGAATCGAGGCGTTTGCCTCCTCATCAGAAAGCCCCATGGCCTTCAAGACATGAGAAGGATCGTGGGCGCCGCTCATGCAGGCCGATCCGCTTGACACACAAATGCCCTTTTGGTCCAGGGTAAGCAGCAGCGTCTCGGCTTCGATACCCCGAAAACGAAGGTTGCTTGTATTGCAAAGGCGTTCAACACCAGCACCATTCACTGCGACCTCGGGAATAGAACTCAAAACTTTTTTTTCAAAGTGATTACGCAAAGAAGTGAGGCGCTCAATTTCGGCAGATAGGTTTGATTCACTCAACGCACAGGCCTCTCCAAAACCCACGAGACCCGCCACATTTTCAGTGCCGCCGCGGCGGCCGCGCTCCTGCCCTCCTCCGAGGATAAGGGGTCGATAGGTTACTCCCTTCCTAACATAAAGAGCCCCGACCCCTTTTGGGCCATAATTTTTGTGGGCGGAAAGAGAAAGAAAATCAATCGGCATTTGAGAGACCCGAAGCGGAAACTTCCCCAAGGCCTGTACGGCATCCACATGAAAAAGGATTCCTTTCTCCTTCACAAGCCGGCCCATCGTTTCTACGGGAAACAAAACACCCGTTTCATTATTGGCCAGCATAAGTGAAACGATCGCCGTCTGCTCACAGAGGATTTCTTTAAGTGCTTGAAGATTAGGCGCCCCGGAAGCATGAACGGGGATTTCAAAGACTTTGTACCCCTCTTTGGTAAGCTCGCGGCAGAGTTTGAGAACGCTGGAGTGTTCCACGGCGCTTGTGATAATTTTTTTCTTTCCCGATGTCGCAAGGGCTGAGCGGATGGCCGTGTTGTTGCTTTCCGTTCCACCGCTTGTAAAAATAATTTCCTCATCGCTTACGGCACCGATGAATCGCGCTACCTGTTTTCTGGCAAGGCGCACAGCCTTTGCAGCCTTCTGCCCCAGGCTGTGGAGGCTGGAAGGATTCGCAAAACAATCGGCCCAGAAGGGCTCCATGGCCCGGCGGACTTCCGGGGCCAGCGGGGTTGTAGCGTTATAGTCAAAGTAGAAGGTTTTCATCTTGAGAAAATTATCTCCAAAGAAAAGAAATCCTAAGTGCTGACGGTCTAGGGGGTTAAATATTCCAACTTAGGCGAGATGCGCCATTATGCCATTTTTAAGAGAATCGGTCAATCAGAAGGGGTGGAAGCCTTTTCTTCCTTTCCGGCGGCGGGATGATAGCGATCGTAAACATGATAATAGTGTTTGGAGTAACCGTAATACCTTTCCTTTTCGACGTCCACCATATTGAGGACCGTCCCAATGACCTTGATACCTGACTTTTGCAGCTGCTGATCCGTATGCTTAATTAAATCAGCGGGTGTCTTACGCGCGGCGATGACTAAAATCAGTTGACCAATTAAAGACCCGACCACAAAACCGTCGCCGATGCCCGTCAGGGGCGGGCAATCAATGATAATCCGGTCGAAACGACTGCGCGCTTCCTCGATAAACTTTTTCATGCGGTTCGATCCCAAGATTTCACCCGGATTCGGAGAGGTCGGACCGCTCGGAACCACGATTAAATTTTCAACAAATGTTTCTTTGAGGACGGCCGTGAAATCAATGTTGCTCGTCAGAAAGTTCGACAGCCCGTTTAGATTATCCAGTTTGAAAATGCGGTGAGCTATGGGACGTCTTAAATCCGCATCCACTAAAAGGGTGCGGTTTCCGTCTTGCGCAAAAGAGACCGCCAGATTGTTGGAGACGAAGGACTTACCTTCATGAGGCAAACTGCTCGAGATGATTAGATTTTTGAGCGATTCAGGTGTGGTTGAAAAGTTGATGGCGACGCGAAGATACCGGAAGGCTTCCGCAATCTCTGAATTTTTTTCATAATAACTGATGATTGACCGTTGGAGGTTCTCCTTGAATTTTCCCTTCACCAAGGGGATGGGGCCAAGGAAAGGAAGCATGACGCCCTTTCTTTCCAGATCCTCCATGGCATGGATGGAGGGGTCAAAATAGTCCATGAGAAAAATGATCAGAAAACTGATACAAAGTTGGCCGAGCCCGGCAACAACAAGGGGTTTGATTCGATCGATCGGTAAAGGGGCTTTGGGAGACTGGGCCTCTTCAACAATACGGGCGAGACTGACCTGGAGCGCTCCCTCGGCTTTGGATTTCAGGCCGTCGATGACCCGGCTTTTTTCCAGCTCGATGCTTTCCTGTAAAAATTTTAAGTTCGCCTGCGTCTTTACGATCAGGGGGTGCTTGGCTTTGTATTGTCTTTCCAAAAGCTGAAGCTCGGCCTCCAGGGAACTTATTTTTTCCTTAAGCTGACGGATGGTAGGGTCCGTCCGCACGGAAGGAAGGCTCTCCAGAAGCTGTTCCCGGGTCATCTGTCTCGCTCGGCCGGTCACATCCTTAATCGTAATCGTCTCATCGGGTGGGCCTTCGGTTGGAAGCCACGCCAGAACTTCTCTTGAATAATACAAAACATCCTCAAAATTTTTCCTGATATAAGCATTCGCCACCGAATTGGCAAGTTCAGCCGCGAATTTGCTTTCCCCGGCAGTGGTTGTAATATTGAAGAGGCGGCTTTCTTTCAGCCTCTGAATGGAAATCATTTTCGATAACTGCGCGGCCGCAACATCCTCATTGGGTACTTCGAAATAATCAACCAGTTTGAGTTCATCCACCACCTGTCTCATGACTGTATTGCCTTTCATGATTTCCGTTTGGGTGTTGTAGTACTCATCCATGAATCCTTCCGTCCACATCGAGGTATCGGAGGGATCGCCCTTCCATACGGGCCGGGGACGTTCCACGATAATTTGAGCGGTTGCCTGGTAGGAAGGAGCAATCTTGGATACCGATATGAAAGTAAGCGTGATCACGATAACGAAGAAGGTTAAAACGACGTGAGAGTAAACCTTGAAGAGATAAAGATAGCGTTTGTAATCGAAGGGCTTTTCGACCTCCTCCGTGTAGGGGATGTAGTTGGGATCCGTCACAAACGCGCTCTCCTAAAAAACACTTTCCGCCACATTGACCGTATCTCCCGGCTCGACTTCAATATCGGGGTCTTTTCCACTCAAAATATCTTCCGCATTGGCTTTGATGATTTCGTTCTTTTCGTTGACCTTACGGACAATCCGAATTTTCTTGATGTTGGCAATCTCAGTAAATCCCCCGGCAAGGGAGATGGCCTGCAAAAGGGTAAGACGCCTCGTATCGGTCGGAAACTCGATGCTTCCGGGCTTCTTCACTTGCCCCAAGACGAGGAGGGAGTATTGATAGGCCTGCCGCGTGATAATCTCAACCGCGACTTCCGGATCGACAAGGTAATCCATCTCCAAAACCTTGGCAATCATTTTTTCCGCCTCAATGGCCGTCAGCCCCATCACTTTGACTTTTCCCATAACGGGTAATGTGATATTTCCCTCCGCGCTAATCTCCGTCTCGCCCCCTCGTATATATTCATCTTCAGGAAAAATCTTCACCTTGATGTGGTCTCCCGCCTGGAGAACATATTGAAACCGGGAAGCCTCTGCCTCTGCCTCTGCCTCGCTTGCGGCACTCAAAGAACTCTTGGGCTGAGGCAAAGAAGACTCAACTCCCCAAAGAAGAGGAGAAAAGAATGCCTCCCAGACAATGGCCAGCATCAACACGAACAGTTGACTGAGAAATTTTCTAGTAGGAAACATTCATGCTCGTTATCAGGGTATGAGCCCTGTTTTTATCTGGCTTTTCATTGCCGGTCCTGTAACCAAATGTATAGGAGGTCGATAACCGCGCCCACCGGGCCAAGACGTAATTGGCCGAAAACGTCGCGGGAAAAGACATTTGGAGTGTTTCGTTTTCTTTATTGCCGTCCTTCTCCACCCGCGTTCTGACCGTTGACATATTAAAAGTCAGGACAGCCGTCAGTTTGCTTGCCAGCCGGCTATTGAGTGAAAAGGAAATGCTGTCATTGTAAAAATGACTGTCTTGCTTGGATGTCGTACCGGATCCGTTCACTTCCCCGCTAAGAAGGTCGGAGGTGGTATTCTGCACAGACCGAATGTACTGCGTCGTAAGCTGCGTCTTGGGAGTCATTTGCCAAATAAAACCGAGACCCGCCGTGTAAGTATTGCTCTTGGCGCTTTCCTTTGATTTTGGCGTTTGATGATTGAGTGCGAGATCGACGCTTGCTGAAGATTTTTTCGTTACCTTCCCAAAATATCCGATTCGAATATTGCGCGCATTGGTATTCCCTGCCTTGGATCGAATGCGGTTGGTCGCCGCGCTGTAGCCCGCTGAGATGCGGCTTTTGGGCGTAAAATTCCAAAAAGCGCTGGGGGCAACCGCAGACTCCCAGGAGGAATCCTGATCAAAGGCCTCCTGAGGAAAATACCTCTTGGTGAAAGTGCCTTCGTTATTGATTGACATTTTCTGAGAAAAGGCATAATTCCAGGCGGAGGATTGCGCATTGTCCCACCTGATTTTTGGGTCATTAATTTCAACCGTTTTGGAACTGTTTCGGCTAAGGTTCATCTGCGACGAGTTGGTTAATTTCTTGAAATAATTTCTCCGGAAACGAAGCCGCCCATCCACCTGATAAGTATCTTTTTCGCTGAAGGTGATGTTCCATTGCCGGCCAAACCCGCTTTCAAAGCGCATATCAGTCTTACGACCCGATAAATCAACTAAACCTGTGGTTTTTGTATCAAAAATATTGTCATCCTTTTCGAAGGGGTGATGTTTGCGGGCCACATTGGATTCATATTTCTGCTGCCCGCTCATTTCAATCTTGAATCGATCCCGCGGAGGCAGCTGAAGAAGGGTTTTTTTTAGCGCCTCGATTTCAGCCATTAGAGCATCCTTCTCTTCCCCCTTGGCTTTCTTGGCTTCGCTCCTCTTACGAGATAAGACGGCGGTCAGATCTTTCCCCCCTTGCCCGGTTTGTTCGCTCGCTTCTTCACGCGTAAGATTGTCTTGAAATTCTTTCAATTCTTCCTCCTTAAATTCATCAAAACGTTCCGCCTGACCCACGACCGCCTCCGCCATCTTTGAATAACAAGACAGGGTCAGCAAAAATACAAGCATGATACGATACTGTGTTATTGTGGGTCTACGAAAAAAAAACGACGAGAAAGTCACGTTTTATTATTCTTGATCTCAGGCATTGCGGCGATGGATTCCTCCAATCGTGCAATGTTCTTTTTTATCGTTTGCAGACCGGGAGCCAGCTCAAGCGCAAGCTTGAACTTCTCGACCGCCTTTTCGCGCTGTCCCATCCCCCAAAAGGCGTATCCCATATTATTTAAAATTTTGGCCCGGACCACGCTGCTGGATTTCCGTATCCTTCGATCAAGGTCCGTTAAAAGATTGAGCGCATCCTGATACCGTCCAAGCTGCAAATAAACGCAGGAAAGGTTAAATTGTGCCGGGAAGTAACTCGGGTTAAAACCGGCGGCCTCTTGATACATGGAGATGGCCTCATTGGGACGATCGAGAAGGGCGTAGACGTAACCCCGGACAGAGGCCGTGTATTCATCCGCCTTCAGAAGATAGGCCTGGTCTGCAAACATCTGCGCTTGCTGTAGGTCCCCAACCAGCGTATTCGCCGTTGCGAGACCCGCGTGGGTCCAAACATCTTTTGGCGCACTGGTTAAATCCCGCTCAAATAGATCAAGGGCCGAGCGCGTCTTTCCTTTTTGCATCTCGATAAATGCCCGATCCCTTAGAGAACCCCGGTAGGCTTGATTAATCTCTCTCTTTAAACCGGACGTGTTGAAAGATTGGGAAAAGGCATTGCGGCTTTGAAGCCGTGACATTTTTTCTTCGGCCTCCTTGGATAGATTCATATCAAAATAATAGATATTGGCCTGTTCGAGCTCCGCCAAGGCCCCCCAGACTTCGCTTCCTTCTTCATCGCTGCCCTTAGCCAACTCCTGATATTGGGCCATGGATTTTTTCATATCTTTCTTCTGGTAATAAAGGTCGGCCAACTGCGCTTTGATCGCCGCTCCGAGCTCCCCTTTTGCCGCAGGATCCTTTGAAAGAGTTTGAAAGGCCTTTTCGCTTTCGTCGTATTGCCTATTTAACTTGTAGAGCCAGCCGAGATAAAACATGGTCTTGGGACGCAAACCCGGGTAACCCGTATTTTCGATTTTTTTAAGAACCTCTAGCGCCGGGGCGATCTGGTTGGAGGAAAGATAGGCCAAGGCCATCTCAAACTGATAAGCGTCGGCCCTGGGACTGCCCTGATGGGAGGCGATGAGCGATTGAAGTTTTCCGATGGTTTTATCCCGCACCCGTATCAGGTTGACCTTCTTAAGCAGGGCTGCGGCCAAATTCCACTCGGCGCTTCCGGGAAATCTCTGTTGAATGTCACGCAAAATTTTTTCTGCTTCCGTCCATTTTTTTTGCTTGATTAAAAGGCGGGCGAGAGAAATACTTACGAGACCTTGATCCCTCTTGTCAAAGTTTCCCGCAAGAAATTTTCGATAAAGATTGGCGGCTTCCACCAGCATCCCATTTTTTTCTGATTGTTCGGCCTGGTTCAGAAGCAGCATGGCGGAATACTCCAGAGGCTTTTCTTCCTTCTGCTTGGGCGGGGAAATCCGATCGTGGACATAACCCACAAACGATCGAATAAAAGAAAAAAGCTGTTTCCATCTTTTGTAGGCCCAGTCAAGGGCCTGGAGAGGACGGCTCCGCTTCGCCGATTGTTTCTTTGCCACTTCCGTCAGATAAAAATTGGCCCGCTGGCTTCCTCCCCGGTCGATCGCTCCTTCAAAGGATTGGGAGGCGCGTTCAAGAAGCAGGAGGCTTTGCAGATTGGACTCTGTCTTAGAAGCCTCTTCGAAGGCAAGGTCTTGGGCCACTGCGCTGTAGACGCTTTCGTACAACGGACTTAAATTTTCCGCCTTTTGATCGGTCGCCTGAAGGGCGATTTCCAAATTTTCCAGTGAGTAATCAAGAAGAAAATTGGAATAAAAAGAAAACCCTGCCGCGATAAGACCGATGCCGCCAAAAATCGCTACCACCCAGGCTCGAATACCTTTCATCGCTACCCTCGGCTTTCATAACCTCTTATTAGACAAGGTGTTACCCTTTGAGGGAGTAACAGACTCATCCCTGGGGTTCAAAGCTGTATCCCTATTATCGGACAAATCATTCATTCATTAAGTTTTTCAAAAAATGGGCCGTAAAGGGAAGACACGTTTAAGTCTAACTTATATGCTGCATATCGCTCGCCACAAGAAGACAACCGTCCTCGCTCGAATCCTGCTCAGGCTGATCATCCCTCTTTTCCTTTTAGCGGTCATTATTGCGGCCATGCAGCTCACCATCCAGCTTCGTATCATGAATGAATTCCTCGAAATCAAAAGCCGGCTTGCCCTGAGCGATATCCACAAAGTCTTGACGGCTGAAATCAAAAAGCAGCCTGACCTCAATGACCCGGCTCCCTTGAAAGAAAAAATGGACAAATTAATCCAGGCCTATGAGATTTCCCACATTCAAATGATCGATGTCTTCGATAAACGGCTTCTCTTTGAAGACAACTCGATCCCCTGGACCCCCGTGGACAATCAAGCGCTGGAGGAAAGTCTCCACGAAAAACAGCTGGGAAGGGCTTATCATGCCAAGGTCAATGCTCAAAACAAACAGTTAATGGCCTACATCCCTCTCAAGGCGGCTGATTCAGATAAAACTTGGGTCGCCCGCGTTGTCTTTTCGCTCGCGACGATGCAGGACGCCCTCTCGAAATCCCGCGGAAGTCTTGCCGTCATTCTCTGTATGATTATTTTTGTAGGAATACTAATCGGGCGGGGATTGGCAAAGTCGATCGTCGATCCCATTCGTCAATTGAACGAGGGCACCCGCGAGGTCATCAAGGGAAAACTGGGGACGCATGTCACCCTGAACACGGGGGATGAAATTGAGATGCTGGCGCAAACCTTCAACCAGATGAGTGACGCCATGAAGGAGGTCAAGCAGCGCGCCGAAGAGGCCAATCCCCTCACGCGGCTTCCCGGAAACGACACCATCTTTCAGGAAATTAATAAGCGGATCTTTGAGCGCCAGAAATTTGTTTTCTTCCATGTTGATCTCAACCGTTTTAAGGTGTTCAACGACCACTTCGGATTAGGGCGCGGCGACATGGCGATTAAAAAAACAGCCGAAATTCTCTTGAAGGCCATTCGAGAAAAAGGCGCCTCGGATGATTTTGTAGGGCATCACGGGGGCGATGACTTTGTCATGATCACCCGCCCGCAAAAAGCCAAGGATGTTGCGGAGCGTGTATGTAAACTCTTTGAATCCGAGGTCCTTACGGCGATTTATCGAAAAGACGACCTTGATCTCGGTTATACCCTCCACCAAGACCGCCGGCGTTTTACGGAAACGGGTGAAGACGTTACGGTTAAATTTCCCCTTCTTTCGGTCGGGCTTGCCGGCGTCTCGAACGCCAAAAAAGATTTTGCGGATTATTTTGAATGTATGACCCGGGGAATTGAAGTTAAAAAAGAAGTGAAAAAAAAGGACGAGAGCTCTTATATCATTCAAGAGTAGGCGTTACCGCACCCCGCACGCTGCTAAACCCTCTCCACCCAATCCAAAATCGCATCGGTCCACTCAGGCTTTTGCTCGTGACCGGCATCCTTAAAAACGAGCAGGTTGACCCGGATACCCAAATCTTTAAGCTTCTCTGATTCCTGGAGGACTCCCGATAGAGGAAATGCTGAATCGTTGCCCCCGTGCACAAATAGAAAAGGCGGGTAGGGTTGACCTTCCTTTGAGCTGGACGGCATGGGCGAGGCAATCAAAATGATGGCGTGCCATTCCGCGGGATACTGATTCGCGAGCCATCGCACCATCGCTGCCCCGGAGGAGACGCCGGCCAGCACAATTTTGTTTCGGTCGACGGGATAAAGACGGGCCACTTCTTGAACGAAAGAGCGCAAAAATTCTAGGTCCGCCGGCAATTCCCCGTAGGACCGCTGCAATTCAGGCGCGGCAACCATAAATCCGTGATCCGCAGCCCCTTGTTTCCAAAGGTCAAGATAACTCAATCCCTTTTGCCCGGTTCCATGGAAGACAACGAGGAGGGGATATTTTTTTCGGGAGGCATCCCCCTTGAATGCCAACAAATGATAATCCAATGCCTCTTCATGCCCGGGGATCAAGGAAGACGTGAACAAAAAAGAATGCCGTGTGACCTCAACAGCTGAATCCGCCGGGAAGGGCCAGCCCTGCAGTGCGCAACCCGCTCCCATCAAAGAAAGGATAAGAATCCAGCTCCTCGGCACCTTCATGAAAACGAAAAGCTCTTAAGAGTGGACAAAATCACGGCGCAGGGCGCCCAGGCTTGCGCCCATGAGGGAATAGACTAGCATGGAAACAGAAAATTGCTGCATAAGAAATCCAAAACTTGCGTGGACCAAAATTAAAAAAACCGGCGCTGCCAGCGAAAGAGCCGCAATAAATTGGAATCTGCTTTTTACGCAGATCAACCGGCTGATTAATATCCATGCGTAGGCAATCAAAAACAGACCATAGAGAAAAGCGCCGAGGCCCTCTTCGGCAAGGATCTGCAGATAATGGGACATTGCCTTAAATTGCGCGAGTTGATAGGCCCCGCGTCTTTCCGTTGCTTGCCTGCTTTTTTCGGTAGCAAAATGCTCGGATACTTTTTCATAGCCATCTGTGCCTACGCCCCAGATCGGGTAAGCGCGATAGATAGCTACGGCCCTCTGAGCGCCTTCTACATTCGCGATAAAACTCTTCTGAGTGTGCGGATCCGTTTCTTCCTGAATCGTCTGAAGTTCCTTGAGGGTGCCGGCCGGATTCCCGGCCCAGGCAAAGAAGCCGAAGATGAAGACCGCCGCCAATCCGCTTATAAAAAGCTGGCTTTTAGAGCGAAATTTAAGGAGAAGGGAAAGAAAATAAAGGACGAGGGTGAGGGCAAAGGACAGGATGGTTCCGCGGGAATTAAAAAGGAGGGTGGCCAGGGCGATTGTCCCTACAAAAAGAGGCGGCATTCCCAGGGTGGTGGCAGAAAGATATTTTCTCTCTTCTTCGGAATAACGATTCTTTTCGCAAGCCATCTGAAAGGCATAAAGAAATATCGCGAAGGCCGCGAAGAAACCTAAGGCGACGATATCGCCGGTATAATTACTTTGATAAACCCATCCCAGCACATAATCGGACACGGACTTTGAAAAATAAAGCGGAGGCCAGAAGAACACATACCCGCCATGGGGATTTTCGTAACCCGCGTGATGCGTTTCCCTCAGAAGAGGCGGAATGCCGTTTAAGGCCAAAAAAAAGGCGGCCCAGGCGAGGAGCCAGAAGAGATGATAAAGTTTCTTCTTTTCTGAGAAAAAAGAGTAACTCAGGTTGAAGAAACCCAAATAAAAAAACCATTTGAGGGGTGAGACGAGCCGTTGGCGATGAATCAAATAATCGAGTCCTTCCGGTGCGGTGCGAAGTCCCCACCCCGCCCACAGAGAGCGTATCAGCTCAAAGACAAAAAAAGTGACGAAAAGAAGCGAAGCAACATTTTTAAATGAACCTTCCCCGCTTCTTTTGCCGAACAAAATAAATGACGCGCCGATGAGAATGCCTCCCCAGACCATGCGGAGAAACACCTGGGGGGTATGATCGGTTCCTAGGGTAAGAAAAAAAGAGAGGAGGTAAGCAAGAAAAAGAAGCTCGAACTGCGACTTGAAAAAGAGTTTAAGATTTTTCACGCAACCGAATTAAGGCAACCCCTTCCAGACCAGTTGCCTCCGGTTTGAGTGCAGGTTCTTTGCACAGCCTGGCTGGAGCACGTGCTGCAGCTTGCCACACAAGCCGTACAAATCTCCACCTCGCCCCTGGGTTCCGTACAGGATGTGGCCGTGCAGGAACCGGAAGAAAAACCTGAGCTGCACTTACAACAATCAACTTTCTCAGTTGCAACCGGATCCGACAGCCCCGGCTTCGGGATCGCCGGCGCCGTGCAAGTCATTTCACGCGTTACGGAAGACTGACATTGATTTCCGAATTCATCCGAGTTTCCGCTTGCAACACCGGGGCAGGTTCCTGACTTTTCTCCCGCGTAACCGGCATTGACACACACCTGATCTTTGCTGGTTTTCCACTGGGCATCGGCGCATTGATAACAGGTTAGGTTTTTACCGCCGGCACAACTCATGCTTTTGGTCTCCACACATTTATCGCAGGAACTGCTGGAAGAGGAAAACCCGGTCGGGCAGCCAGATTCAACAAAGCAGGACAGGGCCCGCCGCTCTCCCGTGTCTGAATTCGTGAAAGTGACGGCCTTGTCCTGAGGACAAACGAGCGAAGAGGCATTGGAATAAAAACCGGCATCCTCGCAGGTCTTGGGGCATCCGGAAACCGCGGTATGCAGGCACGCTTTATCGGTGCTGCAAACATCCTTCGTGCAAGGGTCGCCATCCACGCATTCTGAATTCGCCGAACAGGAACAATTCGGGATGACCTCCGCCTTGCACTGACCCGTCGAGGAATCACAGGCCTCGTTTTTTGTGCAGGGGTTGGCATCCTTACAGTGACTGTCATTGGTACAAG
The DNA here is from genome assembly GCA_964373045.1 of uncultured bacterium. GTDB lineage: Bacteria > Omnitrophota > Omnitrophia > Omnitrophales > Aquincolibacteriaceae > CAYJSI01. The sequence goes on along the minus strand of CAYJSI010000005.1, from coordinate 26,887 downwards.
CCCTGCAAGTTTTGGTGGCGGCATCGAGAAAAGGTTTATCGGAAGGGCAAGACATGCACTCGTTTTGTACCGGATTGTAATTGGGTTTATCGGCGGGGCAGGCGCAGTTGATTTCCGTAGAAGAACTTGCCCCCGTGCTTAGAGAAATCGTCACGGTGCCCATCCCCGGTTTGACGCATTTAAAACTCAGAGACTGCCCTGAAGAGCTGTCCATGGCGAGGTTATCGCTGTAGGTCACGCTCACTTGAACTGAAGGTGCTGGTGACGGGGGGGGCCGCGTTCCACCGACGGATCCCTGATCCGAATCTGTGGGTTGTGCATCCTTGCCCGATCCAAGCTGAACGACCGCCCTTTTTTTTCCTTTGGAGGTATTCTCAACCGCTAAAACCTTATTCGCCCCGCCTTCTATCGCCTCGTTACCCTCCTCCTCATCCTCAGGACCGAACTCGGCCGACTGAAGAAATGGAATATTTTGAAATATAATGTTTGTTTGGGCCATGTTTTCATTTCTCATATCTTCTTCGGCCTCAAAGAAGAGTAAAGTCTGTTCTTCTCCCTCCAGCATGAACCCCATATTGGCCAGCCCTGAAATCGATAGCACATCCCCGAGGTTTTTGATCATCATTTCAAGTCTCGCCTGGCCCAGATTTTCCAATCCCTCTTGCGGCGTCCCCATCGAAGGGGAATTCTGAAGATTTGAGTTCGCCACAAAATCACTGTTTGCCTTTCTGACTTTTTTTCCCTTCTTCTTATCCGTAGAATCGGATTTACCCGCTACTGCATTAGGGCCGGGTTCTGCAAAGGCGGATGGAACTCCGAAAAATTGACTCAGCCAGGAAGTCTCCTGCCAGGCCTCCGCTTCCGCTTCACCGCTCGAACCGCCGCACGTCGTCGTCACTGAAAAACTGAGCGAAGATCCGACGGAGCCGGAACCTCCTCCCGAAATGGTCACCTTCGGTTCCGTACAAATGCATTCCCCCTCTTGGCAGGCGTGGCCGGAGGGACACTGCATGGCCGTGCTCCCGCAGGTGCCTCCGGCGCATCTATCTTCCACCGTGCAGGCATTAAAATCATTGCAGGGTTTGCTATTCTGCTCGGACACGCAACCCGACGTTGGATTGCAGACTTCCGTTGTGCAGGCATTGCCATCGTCCGAGCAAGTTAAGGCCGTCCCGGCAGAGCAGGTACCATTGGAGCATCTCTCTTCTCCATTGCAAGCATTGTCATCATCGCAATCCCGATCTGTCGTGCATTGAGATGTCGTTGTTTTAATAATTTCCATCCTGCACTCTGAAGAACAGCCGTCACTATTCATAACATTTCCATCATCGCATTGCTCCACACCCTCGACAAATCGGTTGCCGCAGCGCGGCTCCGCCATGGTTTGAAAATTGCGAATTTTCCCGGCGGAAGAAGCTGTGGAAATTTCCCGGGGGACAACCGGTAAGGGGATCACCTGCGAGGACAGGAGAAGATCATCTTCCAGAAGAATGCTTTGTTTGTTTGCGAAGGTATTAGAAGAAAGAAAAATCCCGGAAGAGAGCCAAAGGACAAGACACCCTCTCGCAACCCCATAGAGATAACGGTCACCTCTGCCTTGCATAGAACACTCCGCATGCAGCATTTTCAGATACGACCCCTTTTTGGAGGCTTTTTCGCCTATATAAGAAGTGTATCCTGCATTTGAATAGACTGAGAGAAAAACATCACGTTGCTATATTTTGATATAAATTGATCTATGAAAAACTTGATTTTCCTAGGTTCGCACTTCCGCGCTGAGGAAAAAGGGCTTGCCGTCTTCGATATCGGCGGTCATCTCAAACGTTATATGCGTTGCCCGATGGGTAAAGGCCGCAATACCGGCTGGGAATATTTCTTCCTTCCAGCCTTTTTCATTACGAATCTGAACCCTCCTGAGTTCATGGCTTCCTATCCAAACCCGGAGATAGAGCTTAGCGGGAACATCCGCAACAACTTTCGCATCTTCGATTCCATACTGCAGACGGAGTCTCTCCCCCGCAGGGACGGACGAAAATCGAAGCCTCAACATCAAATCCCTGGCCGCAAAAAGCCGGATGCCACGCTGTGCGACCCCGCTAAATTTTCCCTCTGACACTTTAATTTCTGTCTCCGGACTTAATCCGGTGAAGGAAAAAATATTGTTCTTCCATAGGCCTGAGATCGGGTAATTCTGCTTTTTGAGAAAGTAAGTCGCCTCCGCCTCTCCCAGATGATCTTCCAATCGGAATAAAACAACGGATTCGACTTTTTGCGGTCCCTTTTTCTTAGGCTCTGCCTTGCTTTCAAGAAGGCTTTGATCCAGAATGAGCGGAGTGTCTTCCTCCGGATTTTCTTCGACTTGTTTTTCCGCGGTCGTTTTATTTTCGCTCTTTTTTTCTTCAGGCAAAGCGGTCATCGTCACCGACGAAGCAGCGGCCCCCGGAACCGACGGCAGCACTGTCTCCGATAAGGGATCAATAGGCAAGAGATCTGTGAGAGCGCTGCCTGCGCTTTGACCCGGCACCGTGACCAAGGCTGCTTCTGCGCTCACAGGATTCATCTCGACAGGTTGGGTTGGGTTCGCCTCCTGGATGGGTAAGGGCGGCTCGGGCTGCCTCTCTGTCTTCGGGGACAATGCAACGGCGGATTGATTTCCTTCTTCTGAAACATTGGTTTTTGTGGTGAGGGGTTGCGGCGCTTTCTGAATCATCTTTTTCCTTGTTTTTGAAATGCGGGGGGCTTTTTTTGCCTTCGTAAACTCTAGCTCATCGAGATCGGCAAAAAGGCTGTCCAGCTCATCCATGCCGGCCTCCTCTGATGGTTCTAGCGACTCTTTTTTTGACTCCGAGGCGGAGGATCCCTCCTGAGCCATTAAGACCGTCGACAAAACACTACCGTTCATCCAACAGGCGATGATGAGCCACGCAATTTTTTTCATCCCAACCCCACCCTTTGTTTTAATTCACGTTCACGGACTGACTTAAACATAAACCCCATCACACCCAAACCAAGGAGGCCAAGGAATACCCACCCTATCACCCCGTCATAGATTTGTGAGGACCCCCACCAGAGCGGGGCCTTTCCTAGAAAATCGACGAAAAGTGAATCCATCTTAACAAAAAAAACGCAGCCCGCGTGGAGCCCGATGGAGGGATAGAGGGACTGGGTCCTTAAGAAGAGGCCGTTCAGAATCAGGCCGAAGAGAAAAAGACCTACCGCTCCTGTCCAGATGGGACGCCAGTTAAGAAGACTAGAGAAGGGTGCGGACATAAGCCGTAGGCTGTCCCAGAAAGTCGGATCGGGTCCTACGAAAGGAGACTCCCCGCTTACAAAATGAATCAGGGAATAAAAGAGGCTAGTGGCCACAAAACTCACTCCTAAACCCAAGCCCAGCCTGTTTTTCAAGGTGGAGAAGATAAACCCGCGGAAAAAAAATTCTTCGATGAATCCAATCAGCACCGCCGCCGTCATATTTTTGAAAAATGAAAATACAAGAAGTCCCGCCTCAAGCCGGGGTGCCCAGCGGGCCTGGCCGGCTAAAACAGCGGCCAGTCCAAAAAGCGATAAAACAACCCAGGCCGAGGCGAAGCCCTTCCAGAAATGCTTCATTTTATTTTGATTTCCCAAAAGACCGTACTGTATAAAGGTTTCACGCCGGATACGCACGTTCACAAAAATGGCGATCAGGCTAAATACCATCACAAGACGATTAAAGATCCTTTCGAATTTAAAAGGGAGAAAGTCAAAAAGAATGGGGGCGAGAGTGGCGCTTACAAGGAGAATCGAAGAAAAAATTAGAAGAAATTTAAAAAATGACTTCACGGTTTTACGGCCAAGGTGGCTTCGATTTCAACCGCGGCATTAAGGGGAAGGCTCATCATACCCACGGCCGAACGGGCATGAATCCCCTTTTCACCAAAGACCTCAAGAAAAAGATCGGAGGCCGCATTCATTACCTGAGAAATCTCGTAGAAATCGCTCTGGGACTGCACGTACCCCACGACTCGTACGAAATGGTCAAAGCGATCGAAGCCGATGTGGTGTTGGATGACGCTTAAGACATTCACGGCCGCCGCGCGGGCTGCGCCCTCGGCCTCACGAAGCGTTAAATCTTTGCCGGCCTTCCCCGTAAGAATTTTTCCTTCGGAGGTTCGTGAGATTTGTCCGCTTAAAAAGGCCAGATGTCCCGAAAACACCACGGGACGATAAGAGCCCACGGGCTTGGCCGGCTGAGAAAGCGTGAGATTGAGAGATTTGATTCGGCTTGCGTAATCCAAAGGAAGGCCTATTTTGTTTCTTTCTTCCCGACAATAAGCGTCGCAAGACCCAGGGTGAAGCGGTGAATCGAGACGGATGAAAAACCGCTTGCTTTCATCATCTCGGCTGTCTCGATGGGCTCCTGAAAAGTCAGAATGGAATCCGCTAAAAATTGGTAGGCCTTTCGATGGCCCGTGAGAAGCCCTCCGACAAATGGCAGGTAAAATTTTAAATAAGGATAGCAAAGGCCGCGCCAAAACGGATTTTCGGGTCGCGTCAGACAAAGAAACGCGGCCTTTCCGCCATCCGCCAAAAGGTCGAAAACGCCTTTGAGAAAAACCTCCATCTCGCGAATGCTCCGAAGCGTAAAACTTGAAATGACGAGGTCGAAGGTTTGGGGCTGAAAAGGAAGGGCCTCGAAGTCACCGCTCACAAGGGCCACTTCATCCGGCAGGATCTCACGTGCACCCTGAAGCATCCTTGACGAGAAATCGAGCCCGGCCAGCCTCTTCCAGGACTTTGCCTCAAGAAACAACTCAAGAAACTTCCCCGTCCCCGTCCCAAGATCAAGGAGACGCTCCTCGGATCCTTCCAGCACGAGGTCGCGGGAACGCCTTCGCCAGGATTCATCCAAGCGAAAGCTGAGGAGATGATTTAAGAAGTCGTAGCGGAGCGCGATGGAATCAAAGAACTGCTGGAGGATCCGGCCGTCCGTCCCAACGAGTTCAGTTGAAGATCTGGAGAATTTCATAATTGGTATTGCGCTGCGCCGGAATGAACCCCGCTTCGCGAATCAGGCGGATGAGATCCTCGCGGCGCGTGTGAACCTGAATTCCGGTGGGCTCCAAAACTTTATCCTCAAGGAGCGTCCCTCCTATATCATCGCAGCCGAACCCAAGCGCAACTTGACCCAGCTTAAGCCCTTCCGTCAGCCATCCGCTCTGAATATGCTCGAAATTATCCAGCATGAGCCGTGAGATGGCGATGGTCTTAAGATAATCCTCCCCTCCGGCGGGACGAAACTGACTCATGCGGGGAGTTCCCTGGGGTGAAAGGGTCCAGGGAATGAAGGCGCGAAAACCGTGGGTTTGATCCTGCAGCTCACGGATCTTGAGGAGGTGCTGAATGCGTTCTTCTATAGTTTCAAGGTGGCCAAAGACCATGGTCGCGGTGGATTTCAGACCGGCCTCATGAGCCGTGCGCATGACTTCAATCCACCTATCCGAGGATGCTTTTTTCGGGCTGATGAGTTTGCGCACCCGCTCCACCAAAATCTCGGCGCCTCCCCCGGGAAGTGAATTCAACCCGGCCTCTTTGAAACGCCGAAAAACTTCTGCGAGCGGGAGACGGAATTTTTTTGAAATCATATCAAACTCCACGACCGAAAAAGAGTGAATCTGAACCTGAGGGAATTTTTCCCGGATAGCGCGAATGAGGTCGAGATAATACTCGAGGGGCAGCTCGGGATTCACCCCACCTTGAATGAGTACCTGCGTTCCTCCCATATCGACCAGCTCCTGAATCTTTCCAAAGATCTCTTCATAGGAAAGCGTGTAGGCCTCCTTGTCGCCGGGGCTGCGGTAAAAGGCGCAGAAATCACAATCCACCACACAGGCATTGGTATAGCTCACGTTGCGGTCCACGATAAAGGTCACGCGGCCGTTCGGACGGAAGGGTTCGGCCAATTGATTGGCGGCGCGGCCAAGCTTTAAGAGATCCAAGGAATAAAGCGACACCCCTTCCTCAAAGGTGAGCCGCCCCCCGTCGAGGCGCTTGGCTAATAGCCGATCGCAGGCGTCGATCATGAGGGAACCTTAAAAAAATCCAGTTTCTTGTGATGAGCCACAAGCCCCTGCCTTTTGGCAAGCCGAAAAAAAAGATCGAGACCCTCTTTCATGGCGCCATCCAGGCCGTAGCTCAAGTTAAAAAGATACCCAAATACTTTAGAAAAACGTTGATCCATAAAATCCATCGCAAGGGAATCCTTGAGCAGGGTTTGAATATCCGCAAGGTTTCGTTCAAGATTTCCCTTGAGTTTTTTAAAGAACGCTGCCACTTCCTCAGGGTAACGCTCGGCAAATTCGCGGCGCACCGCCCACAAAGCAAAACAAAAGGGCTTTTCCGTCCAATTCCACCAAAGCTCGCTTAAGTCATATTGATAGACAAACTTTTGGGGGGCAAAAAAAAGTGCGTCATCCCCAATGATGAGGGCCGCCTTGTGGTGGCGCAGCATCTCCTCGGGGTCGGAATCAGAAACATGAAAGGCGTTCTCGAATTTGTACTTGAATTTGAAAAGAATTTTAAGCAGTGCCGCCGAGCTCAGGCTCTCCCGGGAGAGGGCAATCGAGGCGCCGTCCAAACCTTCGATTTTTTCTTTGGAAATCAGGAGGACGCTTCCCGAAAAATCCCGGGAGCCGATGGCGAGCTCGGGAAGAAGAGCATACTCCTTGCCGTGATGGAGATATTCCAGGGAAGAAATGGGGGCCATATCGATGCGGTCTTCGTGCATGGCAAGATTGATGCGGGCCGGGACCTCCTCGTAAAATTCAAGATCAAAGGCGCGGCCGTCGCCCGACTCAAGACCGTGATAGAAAGGAAGACAATTCGTATACCGAATTTTTCCCACCCGGGCCTTGACTCGAAGTCCGCTTTTCATCGCGATTCAAAACCCTCGGAGTGTGCTTGGGGAGCGCCGGTGAGATCGGACAAATGACCTGTCCAACGCGGATAGAGGGCATGCGGAATTTCCCATTGATCCAGCACCTTTCCCACCACAAAATCCACGGCATCCTCCAGCGTTTTTGTCCCGGAATAAAAACCGGGCATGGCGGGAACGATGCGAACGCCAAGCCGGGCGAGCTTCAGCATATTTTCAAGATGAATGGCATTTAAAGGGGTCTCGCGGGGGGCAAGAATAAGTTTTTTTCCTTCTTTGAGGACGCAGTCGGCAGCGCGATGGATGAGGTTCTGGCTTACGCCGGAGGCAATGGCACCCAAGGTCCCCATACTGCAAGGCAGGATCACCATCCCCTGCGTAGGGTAAGAGCCGCTGGCAATGGGTGCGGCGAAGTCTTTGGGAGAATAAGCTTCCAACAAAGAAAGTTCCGTGCCGAATAGCGGGGTAAGATCTTCGCGGCGGGTCAAACTCTTCAGGCCGATTCCTAACTCTTCGCGGATGACGAGGCGCGCGGGTTCCGAGATCACCAAGGCAATGCGGTGACCCATTTCGAGGAGAACCTTTACCAGGCGCACGCCATAGACGGCACCGCTTGCGCCGGTCATGGCCACGATATAAGGCTTCATCTAAAAACTCCCCTTGAGGAGATCGGCACAGGCAGCCACTAAGACGGAAAGACTCACGATGGCATTCATATGAAAGAAGGCCTCTTCAATTTTTTCCAAGCCAGCGCTCCGCACAAGCCAATGTTCCCGCAAAAGAAAGAGGGCCACGAATCCCATGCCTAAAAAATAAATCCACCCCAAACCCGCAAGCCATCCGGCCGCTCCCCATGCCGCCAAAGTCATCATATGAAAAAATCGAGTGAGCCGTAATCCAAACGGGGATCGGAAACGGGCGGGGATGGAATAGAGCCCTTGTTTGCGGTCAAATTCCTCATCTAAAAGGGCATAAATGATATCGAATCCCGCCACCCAGCTTGCCACCCCGAGCATCAAGAGCCCCGGAACCCACGAAAATTCGTTTCGGCTGGCGATCCAGGCCCCATAAGGAGCCATGCCCAGTATGATACCCAAAACCATATGGGAGAACCATGTAAATCTTTTCATCCAGGGGTAAAGAATCGCAAGCAAAACCGGGATGGGTGAAAGTTTGAAACACAAATCCCCCAACACGAAAGAAGAAAGCTCAAAGAGAAGGAATGAAAAGGCCGTGACACCCCAAACAAAGGCAGGTCGAAGTTTTCCGGCCGGAAGGGCGCGATTTTGGGTGCGGGGATTTAAGGCATCGATCGGCTGATCGATTAAACGATTAAGGGCCATCCCCATGGTTCGAAAGGCCACCATGGCCACCGTGACCCAAAGGAGAAGACGGGGGCGCGGGACGCCGCCTTCGGCCAGCACAAGACCAAGATAAGCAAAGGGAAGTGCAAAAACCGAATGCTCCCACTTGATCATTTCAAGAAAGGTAAGGATCCTAGAAGCCATATTCCTTCCAGCGGCGGGTCACAAGGTTTCGGATGGCTTGGGTCATCACCATATCCTCGGGCCAGGGCCGCTTCATGCCTTCCGCCTCACTTTTACGCGTCGCATCGATCCCCATTTTGGAGCCAAAGAAATCCTGGCTGGCGGAATGATCCAGCTCATCCACAGGGCCTTCGGTAAAAACGATATCCCGTTTGGGGTCGACGTTATTGAAGGCGCGCCAGGCCACTTCTTTCACGTCCTGAATATTGGCGTCGTGATCTAAAACAACAATGCACTTGGAAAACATCATCTGACCGAGGCCCCAGATTGCGCTCATTACCTTCTTGGCCTGTTCGGGATAACTTTTGCGGATCGAGACCACCATTAAATTATGAAAGCAGCCTTCCCAGGGGAGATTCATGTCCACGATCTCGGGGACCTGTTTTCGAATCAGCGGCAGGAAGATACGCTCAATGGCCTTCCCCATGTAGCAGTCTTCCATGGGAGGACGGCCCACCACGGTCGTCACATAAACGGGATTCCTGCGTTGCGTCATACAGGTCACATGAAATACGGGAAATTCCTTGGCGCGCGAATAAAAACCCGTGTGATCTCCAAAGGGACCCTCGGTTCGCATGTCCCCTTCTTCCACGTAACCTTCCAACACGATCTCGGCCTCCGCCGGAACTTCGAGACCTATCGTTTTACATTTCACAAGAGGCACGGATTCCTTGCGAAGAAAACCCGCGAGCATGAGCTCATCCATGCCGCTCGGAAGCGGGCAGGCCGCTGAAAACATGGTGGCAGGATCCGTGCCCAGGACGGCTGCCACTTCAAGGCGCTTGCGCGTCCCTTGGGGAAGCCGGCGATAATGTTCCGCCCCGTCTTTATGGATCTGCCAGTGCATCCCTGTAGTCTGATTATCATAGATGTGCATACGATAAAGCCCGACGTTCCTCCTGCCGGTCTCGGGGTCCCGCGAAATCACCAGAGGAAACGTGATAAATTTCCCGCCGTCCTTGGGCCAGCATTGAATGACGGGCAATCGATCCAGCATCGGGCCTTCGCCCGGCATGATCACCACTTCCTGACAAGGAGCCGACCCCACCGTTTTGGGCGCAAGGGCGTTTAAAACTCCGAGCTTGGGAAGCAGTTGGAGTTTTTCAAGAATACCTTGAGGTGGTTTCATCTCCGTAAACTCTTCGATCCTCCGCGGGATTTCTCCGATCTCTTTCACGCCCAGGGCAAGGGCCATTCTTTTGCTGGAACCAAAGAGGTTAATCGCTAAGGGGATGGCGGAGGATTTGACTTTCTTAAAAAACAGGGCCGGGCCGCCTTGCTTCACCACCCGATCGTAGACCTCTGTGATTTCAAGCGCGGGATCCACCTCCGTCTCAATCTCGTGGAGCTCTCCATGACGGCGAAGGGCATCCAAAAACTCGCTTAAATTTCTGTAAGGCATTTATTTTTTCCGCGGGGTTGCGAGCATTGGGTAAAGAAAGTCAAAGGGGGCTCGAAAAATGTAAGCCAGCTGGTGAATCCTCTCTGCACGGAGAATATTTTTAATACGGGCAAGCTCATCGGCCCGAAGCGCGTCCGATTCCTTGAGTAAGGAGAAGGCCTGATCGCTTGCCTCCCACTCCGAGGGAAGACTTGCCACCGCCACAACAAAAATAACCGTAAAAATCGTGATAGCTGCCTGGGTCCCGCCGATGAAGAGAAGGTAAAATTGATTGACGACGAGAACCGCCCACCCTCCCAGGATGAGGTATCGAAACAGAGCCCAGAGTAGCATTCGGGCATCAAGGGGAATGGTTAAACTTTTGACTTTCATCATCAGGCAGGCCCCTCTCGCGGCCCGGGCAATGGCCGCTAAATTTTTTCCCCGATAAATCTCGGCATCCAAACAAAGTTGATTGACCTTGGGCGACTTAAATCGGTTCCGCCCTGAAACCTCCTCCACGGCCACTTGAGAGAAACCTTTCATGTCCAAGAGCCGCCGCGCAATCTCACAGCCCGTAAGATTGGCAACGCCGGGGTATTTTCGGCACTCTCGGAGGAAAAAAAGCTGCAATAGAAAGGCGGCAAAAGAAAGACCTAAAACCGGAATCCAGATCAAGCAACCCCCCGACCGATGGCATGGATTATAGAGAAATTACGGAGAGGATTCAAGAAGACCTCGAGAGAGCCGTGAAGTCGAATTAAATGTGCCTTTGGATGGTGCGGAGGAACTCTTGCGGCTTGAAGGGCTTGATCACGTAATCCGAGGCGCGAAGGTCTTTTGCCTTCATAATCGAACGGGTTTCGGGCTTGGCGGTCAGCATGATGACGGGGATATCCGCGGTCTGGGAGTCTTTTTTGATTTCGCTTAAGACTTCAAAACCATCCATTTCGGGCATCACGATATCAAGAATCACCAAATGTGGGTTGGTTTCCCTAATTTTCTTGAGACCCTGGGCGGAGTCGGTCGAAGTCTCAACATCATACCCCTCATCCTCGAGCCACGCCTCCAGTTCTTCGACGACACCCGGCTCATCATCGACCACAACAATACGCTTCGCCATTGGACTACGATTATCGTCCGAAGCAGGGCTGGGATTTAGACGAAAGACGGGAGGGTTTCGCCGGCCGCAAGGGCCTGAAGTGTTTCGCGCTTGCGAACCACTGCAAACTGACTGCCTTTGACAAGCACTTCACAGGGACGGGGGCGGGAATTGTAATTGGAGGCCATCACAAATCCGTAGGCCCCGGCCGTCATCAAGGCAAGGTAATCTCCCTTGTAAAGCTCCTGAATGTGGCGGTCTTTGGCCAGAAAGTCCCCGCTCTCGCAAAGGGGGCCTACCACATCATAAATCCATTTGGGGGCCTTCTCATTTTTTTCAAGCGGCCAGACCTCGTGATGCGCCCCGTAAAGGGTAGGGCGAATGAGTTCGCTCATCCCGGCATCCACGATGGCAAAATTTTTGAGCTTGGTCTGCTTGATATAAAGGATTTGAGTCACCAGAATACCGCCGTTGGCCGAGACAAAGCGGCCGGGCTCAAAAATAATGCGGAATTTTTTTCCCTTAAAAAGGGGCAGGATTTTCTTGGCGAATTGCTCCGCCGTCTGCGGATTTTCATTGCTGTAAATCACACCCAGCCCGCCGCCTAAGTTCAAAAATCGAATCTTGATTCCTTTTTTCTCGAGGCCCTCGATAAACTTAAGCACCTTGCGGAAGGCCTCGACAAAAGGCTCACCCGTAATGATTTGAGAACCGATATGAACATGAATCCCGCAAAGCTCGAGGGCGGAGGTGCGGGAGCGGCTCAGAAAAATTTTCTCTGCGGCCTCCAAATCCATCCCGAATTTGCTCTCCGCCTTCCCGGTCGCAATGTGATCATGGGTCTTGGGGTCAATGCCGGGGTTCACGCGTAGCGAAACACTCACCTTCTTCTTAAGACGCCTTGCAACCGTATCGATGGTTTCAAGTTCGGGCACTGATTCCACATTAAAAAGAAGGATGTTGGCGCGAATGGCCTCGACGATTTCTTCCTCTGTTTTTCCCACGCCGGCATACACAATTTTACGGGGATCGCATTCAACCCGCTTCGCCCGGAAGAGTTCGCCGCCCGAGACAATATCCAGGCCGGCCCCCTTGGAAACAAGGACCTTCAGAATCGCAAGATTGGAATTGGCCTTCACGGAATAGCAGATAAGGGGCTTGACGCTCCGGAAGGCCTTTTGAATCTTCTCGATGTGTTCGACAAAGGTCTTGTGGCTGTAAATATAGGCCGGCGTCCCGACTTTCTTTACGATATCGCGTACGCGGACCTTTTCGCAGTAAAGGTCCTTGCCCACATAATAAAAATCATGCACTAAGTTCGCGCCCCCACTTTCTGATTTCATTCTTCACGCGCACGGGGTGCGTGCTCCCGATCGTCGTTTTGGAGGAAACCGAGCGCCTGGCATCGAAAACTCGTTCGACATCGGCGCCAAATTCATGCGAGAAACGCCGCCACTCGGCAAGCGAAAGCTCCCGCAGGGACCGATCCTGCTCGGCCGCATAGTGAACCACTTTTCCCACCACCGCATGCGCCTCGCTCGAAGCCACACCCTTGCGAATCAGGTAATCGAGGAGGTCTGTGGCGTAGAGATTGTCGTCTTCCAGGGAGCGCGCCATCGCCTCCGGGTTAAGGCGCGCGCTTTCAATCGTCAGGGAAAGGACATCCAAAACCAGCTCCGTTTTTCTCACCGCATCAAACAAAGCGGGTTTGTCTTCCTGAAGATCCCGATTGTAGGCCAAAGGAAGTCCTTTTTGCAGTGTTAGAAGGGACTGCAAGTGGCCAAAAATAGCCGCCGAGCGGGCGCGTGTGAGTTCAAAAACATCCGGATTTTTTTTCTGAGGCATCAGGCTCGAGCCGGTTGAAAAGGCATCGTCCAGCTCGATGTAACCAAAGGGTTCTGAATTCCAAAGGACAAAATCCTCACTTAAGCGGGATAAATGCACCCAAAGAAGGGCCAGATGCGAAACCGCTTCGGTGAGAAAGGCGCGGTCGCTTACGGCCGCAAGGCTGTTGGCTGCGATCTTTGAAAAACCAAGTGAGCGTTGAAGGAATTTCTGATCGATGGCCAGGCCTGAGCCCGCAAGCGCCGCGGCCCCGAGCGGGAGCACATCAATTCTTTTAAGCGAATCTTCGAGGCGCCCGTAATCCTCCTCAAGCATCTCAATGTAGGCGAGCAGATGATGGGCAAAGAGCACGGGTTGGGCATATTTCAGATGGGTCATCCCAGCCACGATGGCACCTTCCGCCTTCTTGGCCAGCCGGAGGAGCGCCTTCTCAATTTTCCGAATACGATTTTGAATGTTGATCACTTTATCCCGCAAATAGACCCGCGTGGACGTAACCACAAGATCATTGCGGCTTCGGCCGGTGTGGAGTTTCTTGGCAACAGAACCCACCCTTTTTTCAAGCTCGCCCTGAATCAGGGTGTGAACATCTTCGTATCGATTGAGGAATTGCGCCTTGATCGGGGCGTGGGGATCCCTTTTTTGAAACTCCCGCGCGATGGCCCGAAGCCCTCTCAAGAGCCGAGCCGCTTCGGTGGAAGTCATCAATTTTGCGCGGGCCAGCATCCGCACCCACGCTTCGTTCACGCGGAGTTCTGCCTGAAGCAACTCGAAATCGATAAATAGCGAGTAGCTGAAACACTTGAGCACCGGATGCATTTCCTTTTTAAATCGTCCACCCCATAGTTTCTTCATAAAAAAATCCTCAAAGTTACAATAGGTTGCAAGAGGTTGCAACGCATCACTTTTTCATCCCCTCGTAGGGAAGGCCCCAGAGTTTCAGGAATCCTTCCGCCATTTTCCGGTCAAAGACATCGCCTTTGGAATAGGTGGCTAGTTTCTCGGAATAAAGCGAGTAAGGTGAGCGCCGGCCTACACAGGTTGCGTGTCCACGATCCAGCTTGATTCGAATCTTTCCCGTGACGCGATTTTGATTCGACTTAAAAAATTGATCGAGGGCGTCCTTTAAAGGCGAAAACCAAAGCCCGAAGTAAACCAGCTCGGCATATTTTTCTGAGAGCACTTTTTTATAGTGAAGGAACTCGCGGTCCATCACCATTCCCTCGAGCTCTTCGTGGGCCTTCAAGAGTACATGGGCGGCCGGGGCCTCGTAGACCTCCCGGCTCTTGATCCCGACCAGGCGATTTTCGATTTGATCGTAGCGGCCGACGCCGTATTCGCCCGCGATGTCATTGAGAGACTCGATCATCTCGACAAAGGATCGGGGGGTCCCGTTTAATTTCACGGGAATGCCATTTTCAAAATCAATTTCAAGGTAACGCGCTTTTTTAGGCGCTTGGTCAAGGCCCCGCGTCATCACATAGGCCTCTTCCGGCGGCTCCTGCCAGGGGTCTTCTAGAATACCCGCTTCGATTGCGATCCCCCAAATATTCTTATCAATGGAATAGGGACTGGCCTTCGTGGCCTCTACGGGAATTTTATGGGCCTTGGCGTATTTGATTTCTGCTTCCCGCGTCTTAAATTCCCACTCTCTTAAGGGTGCAATGATCTGAAGCTTGGGATTGAGCGTCCTGACACCGACCTCGATTCGAACCTGATCATTACCCTTCCCCGTGCAGCCGTGAGCCACATAGTGGGCCCTTTCCTTCTCGGCAATTCGCACCAGGTGCTTGGCGATCAAAGGCCGCCCCAGGGCCGTGGCCAAGGGATATCCCATTTCGTAACGGGCGTGGGCAAAAAGCGCGGGGAGGATAAAGTCATTAGCAAATTCTTCTTTCAAATCCTCGATAAATATTTTCGAGGCGCCGGCTGCTTCCGCTTTTTTGCGGAGTTTGGCCTTGTCCGTTACTTCCCCGATAAAAGCTGAAAAACAGATGACTTCAAATCCATACTGCTCCTGAAGCCACTTCACAGCACAGGAGGTATCGAGACCGCCCGAAAAGGCAAGCACAACTTTTTTCATCGTTTCAAATCCCCCTTCCTTCTAATGGTGCCAGGCACGGTGCCTGGCACCGTGCCTGGCACCTATAGCTTTTACGCAATGACGTTAAGTTATGAACACAACTGCAATAAAACGGCCTTTTGAACGTGCAATCGATTTTCAGCCTGATCAAAGATAACGGAATTTTTGCTTTCCATCACTTCATCTGTAATTTCTTCGCCTCGGTGCGCAGGCAGGCAGTGCATCACAAGCGCCCCCGGATTCGCCTTCTTCATTAAAGAGGCGTTGACCTGCATTCCTTTGAAGGCCTTTAGTTTTTGAGCCCGCATTTTTTCTTCGCCCATGCTCACCCAGACGTCCGCATAAACCGCATCCGCCCCTTGAACGGCCTTTGCCGGATCATTCCCCCCTTCAATCTGCGCCCCGGTCTTCACGGCAAGATTTAAAGCCGTTTTAAGGACCTTGGGGTCCGGCTCAAACTTTTCGGGCGTGGCATAACGCAGGCGCCCCCCCAAGGTAGCAGCCAAAAGAAGCAAGGAGTTAAGCACATTATTGCCGTCCCCTACATAGACAAGAAGAGGTTTTTTGACATCTTTAAATTTTTCTTCCAGCGTAAAATAATCCGCCAGGGCCTGGCAGGGGTGCTCAAAATCACTTAAGCCGTTAATGATGGGTTTTGAAAAATATTTCCCAAACTCCGTGAGGGTCTCGTGAGAAAAGGTCCTCAAGACAACCCCGGCGAGATAGCGGCTGAGTACACGCGCCACATCCCGCACCTCCTCGCGGACCCCGAGCTTCATATCCTCCGGCCCAAGAAAAATCGTCCCGCCTCCGAGAGAAAAAATGCCCGTTTCAAAGGAAATCCAGGTGCGGGTGGAGGGCTTCTCAAAAATAAGTCCGAACATTTTTCCCTTTAATACGTTTTGAAATTTCTCGGGCTCACGCTTAAGGGCGTGAGTCTGATCAAAGATCTTTCGGATTTCTGCCGCGCTTAAGTCCGTTATCGAGATCAAATGTTTTTTCATGAAGAGGCTTGGACCTCGCTTAAACTTTCTTCTAAAATTTGCAGGCCCCGATCGATCATCTTTTTAGTCACCGTCAGAGCCGGCATGATACGCAGGATTTTCTCCTGCGTGCAATTAATCAAAAGACCCTTCTCGCGAGCCTTGTCCGCAACCGCTCCTCCGGGTATGGAGAGCTCAAGGGCCCGCATCAGAGCCATCCCTTTCACTTTTTGGATGACGGGAAATCGACCCTTGAGGGCTTCCAGCTTTTCGCCCAAATAATTTCCCATCGTAACCGCATTCTGAAGCAGCCTTTCCTTGCGAATGGCCCGAAAGACCGCAAGCGCCGCGGCGCACACAAGGGGATTGCCTCCGTAAGTGGTGGCGTGAGTCCCCGGGGTAAAAACTTCTTTTTGGATCTTTCGGTTCACCACAAACGCTCCGATGGGAACTCCGCCCCCCAAGGACTTGGCGAGCGTCATCAGATCAGGCTCGATGCCGTAATGCTGAAAGGCAAACATCTTTCCCGTCCGGCCCATCCCTGTCTGCACCTCATCAAAAATAAGAAGGAGATCTTTTTCATCGCAGAGTTTTCGCAAGCCCTGGATGAATTCCTGGGTGGCGACATTCACCCCGCCTTCTCCTTGGATGGGTTCGAGGAAAATCGCGATCGTTTTCTCGCTCACCTGCTTATTCACGGATTCAAGATCATTAAAATCTGCATAGCGAAAACCAACTAGAAGAGGATCAAATCCCTTCTGAATCTTCTCCTGCCCGGTCGCCGTCATCGCGGCAAGCGTTCGGCCGTGAAAGGACTGTTTCATGGTGATGACTTCATAGCGGCCTGAATCGTGGCCATATTTGCGGGCAAATTTGAGCGCCGCCTCGGTGGCCTCGGCCCCGCTATTGGAAAAAAAGACCCGCGCCGGAAACGAGGCCTGGGAGATGACCTCGGCTAATTGCACCTGCTTAAGATTCAAAAAGTTATTCGAGATATGAAGCATCTTTCGCGCCTGATCCTTGATGGCGTGCACCACTTCCGGGTGGCAATGGCCTAAGCCGGAAACGGCCCAGCCCGGGAAAAAATCGAGGTATTCTTTGCCGGCAAGGTCCCACACCCGCGAGCCCTTGCCTTTGACCAGGCAGACAGAAACCTGGGTGTAGGTCGGCAGCACAAATTCGGAATAAAGTTTCTTGACGTCTTCAGTTTTCATATTAAATGCAGATCTCGGTTCCGATCCCCTGATCCGTGAAGATTTCAAGGAGGAGGGAATGTTTCATGCGCCCATCGATGATATGCGCCTTTTTGACGTCCCCTTCGAGTGCCGTGATACAAGCCTTCACCTTCGGAATCATGCCGCCCGTGATCACCTTTTTGTCAATGAGCTCCTGGACCTCGCTCACGTGCAGCGACGACATCAGAGAATTTTCATCTTTCGGATCCCGCAGGATGCCTTTGACATTGGTCAGCACCATAATTTTTTGAACGTTCATCGCCACCGCAATCTTGGCCGCCGCTTCATCGGCGTTCACATTGTAGGACTCGCCATGCTCATCAATGCCGACGGGATAGATCACGGGGATAATATTAAACTCAGTGAGCTCCTTAATGGGCATGATGTTGACCGATTTCACTTCTCCCACATAGCCCACATCGCCATCCGCGTCGTATTTCGTCACATTTAAAATCTCGGCATCGTGGCCCGAGAGCCCGACGGAGCGTGCGCCAAAGCGGTTGATGTCGTGGACAATACTTTTATTGAGATCGGCCAGGGTGTCGATCACGACATTCACGGTTTCTTTGTCGGTCACGCGAAGGCCGTTCACAAACCGGCTCTGGATACCCCGCTTCTTCAAATTCTCCGTAATGGTGATCCCGCCCCCGTGGATTAAGATCGGTTTCATCCCCACGTAATTCATGAAGACAAGGTCCTGCAGGACATTCTGCCGGATGTCTTCGTAAGTGAGCGCGGCCCCGCCGTATTTAATGAGGACCTCTTTACCCCTGAATTTTTTAATGTAGGGCAGCGCCTCGATCAGGACACTGGCCTTTTCAACGAGCTCCTGCATCATCTTAGGAATAGGACGCGTTGATCTGGACATACTTGGTCGTCAGATCTGAAGTGACAAATTGCGCCCGCCCCCTTCCCTTACCAATATTGACATCAATTGTGTATTCCTTGCGCTGAAGGACCCTGCGCGCCCTAGGCAAATTAAGCACCCTCAATTTCCCGTGATGCACGGCCATCGCCTTTCCGAAGGAAATATTAAGCTGAGACAAATTAAAATCCACTCCGCTGGCTCCGATCGCGGCCACGATGCGGCCCCAATTAGCGTCCGCGCCGGCCAGCATGGTTTTAAAAAGCATGGAGTTCGCGATCTGCCTCGCCGCGATTTCAGCCTCTGTAGGATTTTTGGCACCCGAAACCCGAAGCGTGCAGACATGCGTGACACCCTCCCCGTCGTGGACCATCTTGTAGACAATGATGCGGCAGACTTCTTCTAAGACTTCCCGAAAGGTCCTGTAGTCCCGGTCCACCTTTTGAATCAAAGGCGTCCTTGATTCTCCATTCGCGAGTACGAGCGCCATATCGTTGGTGCTCATGTCGTTGTCGATCGCCATTTGATTAAAAGTATCATCCACCGCGTGCCGGATGGCGCGCCTCAAAAGCGGTTTGGTAATCGCCACATCGGTGGTGATAAAGCAAAGCATGGTGGCCATATTGGGATGCACCATCCCCGCTCCCTTGGCCATCGCGCCGATCGTCACTTTTTTTCCCCCCAGCATAAAAGAGAGCGCCACTTCTTTCACCGCAAGGTCGGTCGTCATAATCCCCTTCGCGGCCGCGCGTCCTCCGTCTTCTGACAAACGGTGAACCAGTTTTGGAATCGCTTTCTTGAAACGCGTCACGGGAAAGGGGACGCCAATCAAACCCGTTTGCGCGATCAGGATTTCTTCTTTCGTGATATTAAGGTGGCGGGCCGCCTCGGCCACACACTCTTCGACCGCGTGCTTTCCGTTCGGTCCATTCACGCAATTGGCGTTCCCGCTCGAAGCGAGAATGGCCCGGTGCTTGGGCCCTTGAATGGCCTTCATGGAATGAAGAACAGACCAGGCCTTCACCCGATTTTTGGTGAAGGTCCCGGCCGCCACGCAGGGCGTGCGTGAAACAATCAAAGAAGAATCATACCTTTTTTTCTTCTTCTTAATTCCCGCGTGAAGACCGCTTGCGTAAAACCCGATGGGGGTGGTGATGCCTCCGCGCCTTCTTTTTTCCCACGATAGCTTTACCATACCCGAAGACCTTCCTCCTCTGAAAATCCGCAGCGAATGTTCATGTTTTGGACGGCCTGTCCCGAAGCGCCTTTCAAAAGATTATCAATCGCCGTGATCACAATCAACCGATCACTTTCAGGATACAGCCGAAATCCGATATCGCAGTAATTCGTTCCCTGCACATCCTTAAGGGCCGGGAATATTCCTTCGCTCTTCATACGGACAAAAGGTTCCTTTTCGTAAGCCGTTTTGTAGGTATCCGAAATGGCCTGCGGCCTGACACCTTTTTTCCGTTTAAGATAAATGCTTGTCAAGATTCCCCTTTGAATCGGCAAAAGGTGCGGGACAAAAGTAACGCGCACCTTCTCATGAGCCGCATCCGTGAGGGTCTGCTCGATTTCCGGCGTATGCTGATGCTGATTAACCTTATAGGCATAAAAATTTTCATCAACTTCACAAAATTGGGTTGCGGGATTCAGTTTCTTTCCCGCTCCGCTCACCCCAGATTTGGCATCGATCACAATCGAATCAAGATCGATCAGCTTTTCCTTAAGCAAGGGGGCGATGCCCAAAATCGAACCTGTGGGATAACAGCCCGGGTTGGCGATCAAATCCGCCTTTTGAATATCTTCCCGGTAAAATTCCGGCAGCCCGTAAACGGCGTGCTTTAAAAGCGTGCGGTTCGTGTGCTTCACCCCGTACCAGGTTTCATAAAGTTTCCAATCCCGAATCCTGAAGTCCGCGGATAGATCGATCACGATTTTTTCCGCCTCCCGAAACTCGGCCGCGGCCTGTATGGCCTCGGTGTGCGGCAGGCAAAGAAAGACGAGGTCCGCTCGGCGCTTGATCTCTGAGAAAGAAAAAGGACGAACTTCCAGAGACACATCCTTGGGAAGCGAGGGGGCCAGGCGATGAATGGGGATCGTTTCCTTTTGCCGTGTGGTGAGGGCAGTGATGCGGACATGAGGATGCCGCACAAGAATTTTCACAAGCTCAGAACCCGTATAGCCGGTAGCGCCGATCACTGCACAATTAAGCATCTTAAAAAATCACCGCTCCCTTCAATATTAAAAATGGGTATTATAAGATAACGTCTTCATTTATTGTCAATTTTATGCGATTGACTTTCGCCGTCGGAAAACTTATCGTGTTGCCTCATGAAACGCGTTCGTTCGTCATCGATTTGCGCCGCCGCTTCTAAAATCCTCAAGATTCGATTCCGTAACCCGCTGCTTCTCGAAGCCGCCTTGAGTCACCCTTCCTATCGCAATGAAAGTCCGTGTCCCAAACTCGTCGATTTCGATCGTCTGGAATTTTTCGGCGACGCCATCTTGAACTACATTATCTGCCGCAAACTCTTTAAGGTATTTCCCAACGCTAATGAAGGCATGTTAAGCCGCCTGCGCTCCATCCTTGTTTCCAAAAGAATATTATGCCGCATCGCCCGAACCCTTCAGCTTACCAAGGTGCTCCGCATCGGCAGGAGCTTGCGCAAGGAAAAAGAGTGGATGAAGTTTAAACTCCTTGCCGACGCCTTTGAGGCCTTGATCGCTTCCCTTTATTTCGATCAAGGGCTGGCTCGGACGGAGGTCTTTATCCTCCGCCATTTCAGCTCGTATTTTGATTCGCGGCGGCTCTTCCATCTCGATCCCAATCCCAAAAGTGCCCTGCAGGAAATCACGCAAAAGCAGTGGCAAAAACTCCCCGAATACAGGAGCGAGTCGGCGCCGGGAGGGATCCGGACCACTGTTTCTGTGAGCGCCACGCGTAAGGCTGTGGCCGTCGCCCGATCCCGCCACGAATCCGAAGAAAAGGCAGCGCGATTGCTTCTGCGCAAACTGCGTCAGGGGCCGCGCCGTTTAAAAAGGGCTTCTTCCGGCAAAAAATTACGCAAGACCCGCTGAGTCTGCTTGTTTCGTAAATCATCCAGAAGCCGGGGTAAGTGATTGGGGTCCGGCTTGATTTCGGGCTTCGCGATGGGCCCCGATAAAAGAAGCGGCACCGGCCCGAACTGCTGATTTCCTTCCACGCTTTTGCGCCCCAAAAGAGGGGCCATCACTTTATCCGTCAGCGCCGGAGATAAAAAGACATCGAGGCGATGATTCAAATGCCCGTCCCACGAAATATCCCCGTTTCCCTGCGCCGTAAGATCGGCGGAGCTCACATTTAACTGCGTGGCCATAATCTTGTCTTTGGCGATTTCGTAATCGAATCTCAGGTCATCGAAAGAGGTCTTTTGGGTGAGAAAGGCATTCAACCCCGAAAATCCTTCGATCCCCCCCACCGAGGCAAGGAGGTCAAAGCCCGGGAATTCACCGTTGGTCATCGAAATCGTTCCGCGGCCCGAAAGGCTGCTTCCACCCCCGCTCCACTCAAAACCCGCCCCTTCGAGATGTCCCTTCAAAAACAGATTTCCCTCCACCCAACTTTTCCCATCCTCTCCCTTAGGAAAAAAGCGGGCGAGGCTCAAGCGCGTCGCCTCCCCTTCAACCCAGTACGCCGGAATCCCTTCGCTTGAATTCAAACTGGCCTCGGCATGAACGGCTCCGCTGTAGGCCTCAAAATCAAGATTCTGAATATGGAGGCGCCCCGCTTTCCATTCTCCCTCCGCCGAAATATTTTCAAAAGGCTCCGCCACGGGAAAGATTTTCCGAAAAAGCATCTTGGACCTTCCTAAGGTTTCGTTGGTTTCCTTTGAAAACCACCGCCCCGCATGCTGCTGAAGGGCCTCCAAAAATGCCGCCGGTTCAAGACTGGGAGACTTCCAGGCCCATTTCGCCTCCGGGTGACTTAAGATCTGGCGAATTGAAAACTCACCGGTCAGGGCCGCATCGTCAAGGGTCAGCTCCACTTGTTTGGCCTGAAGCATCACCGGCCCATAATCGAAGGCCAGATGGACACGCCGAATCCCCTTCCCTTTGTCATTCACCATCTCAGCGTCTTCGAGCGTAATGTTGAGCATGGTCTCGGCCTTGCGGGCCTCGGCCGGACTCCCCTTAAAGTTGGCAAGAATTTTCATCTCGCCGTGAAGCCGACAAGGCTGAATGAGGGGCAAAAAGGCCTCCCATCCTTCCAGCGAAAATTTATTCGTGATCAGATTGACCTGCCCTTCGTCTTTCACAAAATCCCAATTTGAAAAACTCCCCTTCACCGAAAGATCCTGAAACCGCGTCGAAAAGTCGCCGGATAAAATCTTCTGATCCTTCACCAGATAGTCAAAGATCAATTGAATCGGCACATCCTTCGGCTTTGAAAAAAAGCGGCCGTAAGTCAAGAGGGTGGGAGTCAGATCCCAGTTGCCGTGAAGCGATAAATGATCCGGCGTCCCTTTGACAAACAATTCCAAATCGCTTACGCCCGAAAAACCCACGTTGGACGGAATAAAACTCTTAAGCGAAAGCGCGTATTGCGGAATCGCTTCAAGCAAAAGGTTGGTGGCCGTAAGGCGCATGTCCTGAATTTCCCAGGCGCCAAAAGAACCGTTGGCCTTTATTTCCGCCCGGCCCACGGGGGTGATCCACACGCTTTCGTCTAAGACAAAACTCTCCTTCTCGAGATTGAATTTTGCTTTGAAAGCAAAGCCTGTATCGAGGGAGGGAGACTTGGCCGCGTTCCCTTCATCCCGCATTTCATAGACCAGACCCGCTAAATCGAAGCGTCCTTCCACGGCGAGATCCGCCTCCCCTTTCGCCTTGCTAACCTCGAGCGTGCTCGAAAGAGATCCCTCTTGAATGGCGGAATCCCGCGATTTCATCCTTTTCTTAAGCCCGTTAAGTTCAAAGGGCCGCAGGGTCAAACGGCCCTGCAAGGCCGCCTGATCCCAGTCCCATTTTTCGAAATGTTCAAGGGTGAGCAAGAATTTCCCTTCAAGGGTCCTCGCAGTCCCTTCCAGCCCTCCCGAGACGCTCACCTGCATCGGTTCTCCGTGGCGGACAGAGCGGACTTTCAGGGCCACGGGCCGAATCACCAGCTTTTCAAGAAGAAAGGAATCCGAAAGCGGAATTTCAAATTCCCCTTCCTTAATTTCCAGGCTTTCAATGTCGAGCCGTTTCATAAGGGCCGCCAGAAGATTCAAATGAATCTTAATCTCCTTCGCCTTAAATTGAAATCCCTTTTCCGCCGCCGATAAGAGCATCGCGTCATGAACTGTAATCTGAAGGCGCGGCCAGAAAGAAGGGGTCAAGTGATCAAAAATAAATGCACCGTGGGCCACTTCTTCTGTCCGCCGGATGAGTGCCTTTTCCAGGAGTTCGGACTTGATCAGGAATGGGATCAAGGCCGAGAAGACCAAGGCGGATGCGGCAAAGACGATGAGGAGAGTCTTGAGAACGCTCTTGAATTGTGACATAACCCCGAGAAGGTTAGTAAGAGGGGGTTGAGGATACAGGGCCGACGGGACTGTAGTCGTAATCTTCGAGAAAACCCTGACAGGCCGAGAGGCTCAAACCAAGAACGATCCAGAGGACCAGGAAGAGGAGATTCCTCATCAGCGCTTGGTGTATTGAAAGCTTCTACGCGCTCCCTTGCGACCGGGCTTCTTGCGTTCTTTCTCGCGCGGGTCGCGGGTGAGAAATCCCCCTTGGCGGAGGGCATGGCGCAGTTTTTCGTCGTGCTTGAGAAGCGCCCGGGAGATACCGAGTTGGATCGCGCCCGCCTGTCCGGCGACTCCGCCGCCCAAGACTCTGGCGCGAACTCGGAATTGGTCAAGAAGTTGAACGGCGCGCAGCGGCTGCTCGACAAGGGTTTGAAGATTGGAACGCCTCACGTATTCGGAAAGATCTCGTCCGTTCACCGAGATTCCTTTTTGGCCGGAAAAAAGCCAGACCCTGGCAATCGCTTGCTTTCTTCTTCCGGTGGCGTAGAGAGCGGCTTGGCTCATAAAATTAAACCTCTAAGGCAACGGGTTTTTGCGCTGCCTGTGTGTGAAGGGGGCCGGCGTAGACTCGAAGTCTTCTTAACATTTCCCGGCCCAGTTTATTCTTGGGAAGCATTCGGGAGACGGCCCGTTTAATAATTTCTTCCGGCCTCTTTACCATTAATTCATCGAAGGTATAAGTCCTGTGCCCGCCGGGGTAGCCCGTGTAGTGCTTATAAATTTTCTGCGAGGCCTTTTTCCCCGTGACAAAAACCTCCTTAGCGTTTACGACGACAACTTGATCGCCGCAAAGCTGGTCGTAGGCAAAAACAGGCTTGCCTTTTCCGATCAAAACCGTGGCAATGCGGGTCGCCATTCGGCCGAGGGTCTTGCCCGAGGCATTCACGAGGTAAGTCTTCCGGTTAAAATCTTTTTCTTTGGGGAGATAGGTTTTCATAATTTTAGCTCTTAGGAAAAAAGAGGTGAAAGTATAACAAAACCTTGTCTCAGTGTCAAAATCTTTAAAATTATGGTAACTCCTTAGCAATCAAGGGGTTGCGCCTTGCAATTTTTTCCTCTCCCCCTGAGGGAGAGGGTTAGGGTAGGGGGAAATTGAAAAGTGAGTTCAATAAGACACGTTGACGAGAGTTAAGCCGGTGCTGGGAGCGGTCGGGCCGGCCTTCCTGCGATCCTTGGCAAGGAGGATCTTCTGGACCTCCTCCGGCGCTATTTTCCCCCTTCCCACTTCAAGCAGGGTCCCCACGAGATTGCGTACCATATGATAAAGAAACCCGTCGGCTTGGACTCGAAAGCGGAGCAAATCCCCTTCTTTTTTGATTTCAAATTTCCGGATTGTGCGCATCGTATCGGCGGCCTTTCCGTTTTTCCGAGCGGGATCCGCGGCGCAAAACGAACGGAAATCACGGCGCCCCATCAAAAACCGGGCCGTCAGGCGCATCTTTTTTAAATCAAGCCGGAAAGACACGTGATGGGCCCGATGCAAAAGAAGTGGCGAGCGGACAGGATGATTCCAAACGAGGTATTCATACGTTTTAGATTTGGCGCCGTAACGGGCATGAAAGTTAGCAGAGACTTCCTGCACACTTTTCACCGCAATTTGCTTGGGAAGGATTCCATTTAATCCTTTTTGAATTTGTTCCAATGGTGGGGCGACTCGACGAGTCGCCCCTACATAGAAATTCACCACCTGATGCTTGGCGTGAACACCGCTGTCGGTGCGTCCGGCCGCAGCCGAAATTTTCATCTTGCGATTGAATAATTGCGAAAGCGCCTTCTCGAGATGCTCTTGAATCGTGGGGTGCTTCGGCTGCCTCTGAAACCCAAAAAACGCCGCGCCGTCGTATTCCAGGATGAGCTTAATATTGCGCCTCATACGCTCAACACCGCCCGAGCGCATCAGGCTGCTTCGTAGCGGGAGACATAACGGTCGAGCACTTCCCGGATCATGCGCTGATATTTCGTGCGATGCTGCTTGGCCTTTTTCCTGAAAAAATCGACACTCGATTTCTTAAGGACAATGGTCACTTTTTCCGTTTCACCGCCGGGAAGTACGAGTTGATCCGGTGGAGGCAGAAAATCGGGAACCCGGGTCATCTTCCCGATGGGAAAATCCGGATCTGTTGGATCGTCATTCTCGTAACCGTCGGGTCCTCGCTTATTCCTTTTTATCTTCATAGAACCTTTCTCCTTTTCGCCAATAACCGGCGCCTAAAATGCGTATCATGCCGCCGCGGTAAGTGAAACGGTACCGTCAAAATCCTTTCGTCCACTTCCTCATAGCAAAAGAACCTTGGCTCGTTGATGCTATGGACCTCGTCAATGATGATCTGCCGCTTAGGATCCAAAAAAGCCAGCATGGCTCATCGGAAGCTGACGCCGTGCTTCAAAATATTCAACCGTTCTTTTTTGGCATCCCAAACAAAGTCATTCGGCCGGTCTTCAGTCATAAAGATACCTGATAACCATACTTTTGTCCATATTTAAATATTCTATTTTTGCCATCCATATAATTTATATATTGAATATATAATATGCTTCACTACTGTCCCAACGTTTGACCGATAATTTAAGGAAGTCCCGTGGGATACTCGGCACCTTTCTACCCATGGGTTATTTTCTTTTCAACCTGCTTGCCCGCCGCGACTTTTGGCGGGTCGTCTGTGATACCGCATACAGTTCTACTAAAAACCAATCTTTGGTTTAGGGGAAGGAAGCGGCTCTGGCGCGGGTTCCAGTAGTCGCATGACTCGATGCAATACCTTCACGATTGCAATCTCATGGGCGTCAAGTCTTTTCGTAAGTTTGTTTTCTAATTTTTTCAACTGCCCCGCCAGTTTACGATGATCGGTTAAAAGGGCCCGCATTCGGATAAATGCCCTGACAATAAATACGCTCATCTGCACCGCGTGGGCACTGTTCAGAATATTTGCCGCCATGAGCGCGCCGTGTTCCGTAAATGCGTAAGGCCTGGTGCGTCTTCCCCCGCGCCCCTTCCTTGACATCGCAATTTGCGATGTCAAAGCCATGGCTTCCTCTCCGGTTAATTGAAACATAAAATCAGCGGGAAATCGATCTTGATTACGTTTGACCGCCTCATTCAGACGAAAGGTAGGTATTCCATAGATTCGCGCTAAATCGGTGTCTAAAATAACTCTCTGGCCCCGGATGAGATGGATGAGGTGCTCAATCCGATATTCCGCTTTAGCAAGCGTTCCGCGTTTCATGCCTCCATACTATTTAGAGATTCTAAAAAAGCAATATATTTTTTACTTTAAATCATTTTGAAGAGAGGAGCTTTTAACGGAAAAGGAAGGTTCAGAAAGAGTTCTTAGGTCTTAAAGAGGGATACATGGTCACACTCTACTGCTCTGATGCTCTGAT
>CAYJSI010000004.1:0-68697 GCA_964373045.1 uncultured bacterium | reverse complement strand
CCAGACCTCCCTAATGGAAGACCCCGCGGCAAGCCGCGGGGCTTACCCGATTAGTCAAAAACTTTAAAAATAATCGTGGGCTTAACGTCTTCGCAGAACTTCGTCCAGGCTGAGGGAATGATTCCTCGTAAGAAAAAGTTTGAGGGCAAGGAAAAAATTGACGAGATCAAGGGCAAAGACTTGACGGGTCGAGAGGTGGATGAAACTCCCTTCGCCGAAACAGCCGCAGTCGCTTGCGCCGCCCTCGAGGAGGGCGTTACTCGTTCCGAGGATAATTAAAAATGTTAAGGAGCTTAATCCCAAGACAAAGGCGCTTAGCCGTGCGGCGTAGCCCAAAATGAGAAACGCTCCAAAAATGAGTTCAACCCAGGGAAAGACATAGGCGATGGGGACGGCAAATGCGTAGGGAATGACTTCATACTGAAGAATGACGGCGCGGAAATTTTCCACAGGTTCCATCAGTTTTGAAAATCCGGCGTAGACAAAGACAAGCCCCACAAAAATTCTGGCGAGAAACCAGGGGCCGTACCCGAACTTGAACTTCATGGAGCTTTTTGTTCGACCGAAGAAGCCGAAATGGGGACCGCGGCCGGCACGTTCTGAGGCGCCAAGGCGCTGGGAGCAGGAGGAGAAGCCTGAGGAAGCCCGAGGAGCTTGCGGATTAAGGCATCGCCTTTCACTTCCAAGTCAATCGGGCCCACCACCCGCTCGCCGTTAATAAGGAAGGTAGGAGTTGATTTAACTTCAAGGCTCTCGCCACGCGCTTTTTCAGCCAAAATCTTGCGTTTTATTTTTGGGTCGGCCAGACAACTCGCGAAGGGGTCAAGTGGAAGTCCAAGATCCTGAGCGTATCGTAGAAACGTTTCTGTGGGATCGCTCGGTCCCGACCATTTAGCCTGTTCGCCGTAGAGCCGGTCATGATAAGGCCAGAATTGGCCCATTTGATGGGCGCACTCCGCCGCCTGGTGGGCCACCCCCGACCAGGCGTGATTGGGAAGAGGGAAATGATAAAAACTTAGCTGAATTTGATCCGGGTAGGATTGCAGGAGCTGATTTAAGGCCTGCTGGGCCCGTTGGCAGGCCGGGCATTGAAAATCGCTGTATTCCACAATTTGAATCTTGGCCTGAGCGGGTCCTTTGACCTTTGTCTCATGCGCTTGCGCTGCGGGAGGAAGGGGTGCCTTGTATTTTGAATACCGCATCCAAACGACACCGCCCGCGAGCAAACCCACCAAAAGAATTCCAGCCACGACATAACGACCGTTCATAAAGAATCTCCTGCCTTCAGTATCTTCCTTATTTCGCCCGCCAATTTCAACTGATTTAACTTTTCTAACGAAAGCGGCAGGACCACGCTCCAATTTTTTTCGTCCGAAGTGCCCGGAAAATTAATACGGTATTGGGCTGCGTTTTTCACACCGTAACCCGCAAGCGCAAGCCAATCCTGCAGCAACTGGATATGAAAAATTGAATTCGTGCGGGCGGCTCGCATCAGCGCACCGCGAATCAACTCATTCGTCGGCTTTTCAGAAAAGGGGCCGCTTAGACCGGCATAATTCCAGAATTTCTCTTTCTCCCCGAAAGATCCCTGATAAAGCTCCGCCAATTCCCAGACCTCTTCGCGCAACCGTTTAAGGACTCCGAGAAAAATTGTTTCGTTATCTATTTCATCACGCCAGCGAAGTCGTCCGTGAGATGATTTTGAAAAATCAAAAAGTTCATCTTGGATCACTTCAAACGGGATTCCTTTTTCTGAACATTTTCTCCGGAAGAGCACTGCATCGACGGTGCCGGCCTCATATTCCCACCAGGCGCAAAAGGGCATCATGTCGTGGGTGGAGATCACGGTGAGGGAATTTTCCCGGTACCCTGAGCTCCCCTTAAAATCATTCGTCTTTCCCCAATCCTTGGTCCAGCGCTGTACCTCCATGCCGGGGATGCCGAGTTCCTCGAGAACGCGGTAGGAACACTTAGGGATAATCCCCAAATCCTCGGCGCAGGGGAGCATACGAGTCGAGCGAATCATAAGCGATAAAATCTTTCTTCCCTGCTCTTCCCAGCGCGCTTCCTCCGGAGGATCGAAAACACCGTTTAAGCCGCACGTCTCGGCCGGTTCGTCTTTACGAATCGTCCACACCCGAAAAATTCCCACCACATGATCAATGCGGAAAAGATCGTAGAAGTGTTCGGCGTATTTTAATTTTTCGATCAGCCAGTCGTACCCTTGGGCCGCCATTTTTTCCCAATCGTAGGGCGGCATCCCCCAGCGCTGCCCTTGGGCAAAATATAGATCCGGAGGAGCGCCGGAGAGAAGATGCAATTTAAAATAGTCCTGATGCGTCCAAACGTCCGCGCTGTCCCGCGACACCAAAAAGGGCAAATCCCCCATGAGCCATACCTTCTTTTTTTTGGCGTAGGCCTTCACCTTTAAAAATTGTTGGAAAAGCTGCCATTGAAGCCATTTTTGAAACTGGGCCGCATCGCGGTGATCCTTTTTTAAACGGATCAGCGCCTTAGGATGGCGCGTCTTTATCTCCTCAGGCCACTCCCACCACGCCTTCCCTTGAGTGATCTCCTTGACCACCTTAAAGAGGGCGTAACCTTCGAGCCAGCTTGCTTGGGTTTCTGTGAAGCGTCGGAATGGAACCGTTGATTTTTTGAGGCTTATTCGATACATCTTCCACAGGAGCTGCAATTTCGCTGTTTTAACGCCGTAGTTCACGCGCCTTTTACCCGTCGGAAATTTTTTCTTTAACGAGGTGATGTCTTTCCGGAATATTTCAACCTTCACACCCACAAGCTGATCCAGCGCTAAATACATAGGATCTAAGGCAAAGGCGCTTTCGGCATCGTAGGGCGTGAAGTGAAATCCTGCGTCATTCATAGGAAGCAGCTGGAGGAGGCTCATCCCCGCTTGAGAGCACCAGTCGATTAAACGCTTAAGGTCACGCAGCTCTCCTATCCCAACGCTTTCCTCAGAGTAGAGGGAAAAAAGAGGGGCGGCAACCCCCGTGCGTCTTTTTAAGCCCATGCGTTTCCATTGTTTTTTTGATGGCGCCGCCAGAAAAGACTGATAGGTTGTGGTCTGCGACATAAATTAAAGAAGGTATTTCTGAAATAAAACCGCAAAACCCAAGAAAGAAAAAAAGCCCATCACATCCGTAATCGTTGTCAAAATAATGTTGGAACATTGCGCTGGATCAAGGCCAACGGCCTTCATCGTAATCGGAATGGCCGCTCCGGAGAGACCCGCCACGGCCAGATTCACGAGCATGGCAAGGCCGATCACAAGCCCCAAGTAGGGATTCCCCTGCCAGAGCCAGGCAATCGCCGCCGTTACAATTCCCACGGCGATGCCGTTTGCGATTCCAATCCAAGTTTCTTTCCAGATTAATTTCAAAACTTTCTTAGGCGGGATTTCGCGCATCACAAGCCCGCGCATCACCACCGCCAAGGACTGCGCCCCGGCGTTGCCGCCCTGTCCGGCCACCACGGGGAGGAACACAGCAAGAACGGTCACCTTGGCAATGAGATCTTCAAAAAGGGCCACCACAAAAGCGGCAAGGAAGGCCGTTGCCAGGTTGACGTAGAGCCAGGGCAGTCGTTTCTTAAGAGAAAATCGGATCGGCGAAAAGGACCGCTCATCACCGCCCGCCCCAAACATTTTTTGCATATCTTCCGTAGCCTCTTCCTGCACGTCTTCAAGAAGCTGCTCGGCCTGAACAATGCCAAGGAGCCTTTTTTCGTGATCCACGACGGGTACGGCAAAGTATTTGCGCTTGGCAAGCTCGCTGGCAATTTGTTCGCGATCCATAAAGGCATCTAACGAAAAAACTTCTTTTCGCATCACTCCCTCGAGCGTCTCCTCACCCCCCGCAAGGAGGAGGTCGCGCATATTGATCACCCCCGCTAAATGATTCTCAGTATCCACAACATAAACATAAGAGGGGGTCGTCTTCTTGCGGGCGATGGACCTTATTTTTTGAATCGCTTCCCGCACCCGAAGGGCACTGTGAAGCGCCATAAAGTGGGTCGTCATGATGCGGCCCGCGCTGTTTTCAGGGTAGGTTAAAAATTCTTGAATCTGCCGCTTGGTGTTCTCAGGCAGGTGATCAAGGAAATGCTGTTTTGAATCCGCAGGCAAATGTATAAAAATGGAGGCCCCCTGCTGCGGCTCAAGACGTCCCAGAATGGCGCTAAAAAGATCGGGTGAAATATCTTTTAAAAGGGCCGCCGCGTAACCGACCTGGAGATACGGAAAAGCTTGGGCCGAGAGATTCGCAGGCAGGGCGCGCAAAACCTGAATAGCCTCATCCTCCGACATGGTTTCAAGGCTGTGCGCCGCCTGAGCGGGATCACTTTCAAAATATTTTTGCACCAGCGGCAAAAGAGCCGTTCTTTTTATCATATTTTTATAATGGTGCCAGGCACCGTGCCTGGCACGGTGCCTGGCACGGTTTGGTTTTCCTAAAGATTTTTTTCGCGAAAGGGAAGATAACATTCACTTCTGCGCGGAATGCGGAGCCGTTTGCGAAGCCTTTGGACAAAGGATTCTTCTGCTTCTTGCCAATGTCTTTCCGCAACATTTTTTCCCACTTTAAAACTTCCTCCGGCAATCGTGTCATGGCCTCCGGCCTCTTCCCGAACCCAAAAGGCATCGCGCAAAATTTCAGCCGCCTGCGCCTGGGTGGCAGCGGTGCGAAAAGAGACGTGTAGCTTTCCATTGAAACGGCCCGTGCAAAGCGACCAGCGGATGTTTTTATAGGTGAGGAGAAAATCCGCAATTTGAGCGACCAGGTCGGGGCTTTCCACGAAACCCAGATGGGAATAAATAAGTCCCCTCCCCACCAGGGCTAAGCGGATACCGTGAGCGAGGGTGGCAAAAAACTTGCGCGAGCGGGGCGGGTTTTGAATCCGCGCCAAGGCCTTTAAATTGCAGAAAGGAAGTAGATCCAGGTAGGTTTGAACCACATCGGGCCGCCCGGAGCGGTAGAGATTCAAGGTGTCAGATAAGATGCCATAGGCCAGGGCCGTTGCGATCATCTCGGGGATTTCGATCTTGAGCATCAAAAGGGCCTCCGCCAAAATCACGCTTGTGGCCGCGCATTCCGTATCTACAATGACAAGGTCCGCCGAGGGCTTGGTGACCGAAGGATGCTGGTCGATCACGATCGTGGCCTCACGATCCTTGGGAAAGGAATTGTTTTCAAAATCAGGCTGCGTGTCCATCAAGGCCACGTGAGGATATTTTTTGAAATCAGCGGCCTTGATTTTGTGAACAGGCAGCTTAAGGATGTTCACCATGGCGCGATTTTCCATGCGGCCGATGATGCCCCCAAACACAACCCGGGATTCGATCCTAAATTTTTTTTCTGCGATATAGTGGAGACAAACGGCGCTCGCCAGGGCATCCGGGTCGGGATAGTCGTGCGTCAGAATCAGGAGAGGCGAGAGAGAACTCTTCCGACGCTCCAAGAATTTAAGGATCTTTCGCGCGCTGTGAGCGGTCAACGAAACGCATCGCTTTTTGACACCCCTTCGCAGGCTCATAAAGACAAGGCGCTTGGTTTTGGATGATGCATAAGTTTTTGAAACTCTCCGGAATGAAGATAAAGCTCCTGCATGAGCTGCAAAAGGGTATCGGCTAAAGAATGGATTCCTTCAGGAAGTGTCTCGGGATGCTCGCACCAGCGTCTGGCAAGAAAAAAAAGATCATTTTGGGCGCTTCTGAGATCAAGCTCGACTCCGATTTTTCGGGCAATCCTCGGAATATAAAGGCATTCTGCCAAAACCTCCGGCTCGAGCTTCCCCAAAAGTTTTTTTGTGCGTGCAGCCAGTTCTTCGCTGAGCAAACGTGCGATTTCTTCATTCTTGGTTTTGAGCTCCGCATCGAAAGAATGGGCCGCTTCCAGGACGCGGTAAAGGGGCGTCACCTTATGGGGATCAAAGCCCGCAAGGGCAAGCTGTTCGACGGCGATTTTTAATCGCTTACGGAGGGTATGCTCCACGGCATAGCGGACCTGCTCCGGGATGGGAAGTTGAATCGATCGGTAGATTTCGTTCATCCTTTTATTTTCATCATAAAGGTTTTCATAAACAGATCCTATTTTTTCAATCACTTCGCGGGTGAGGTAGGCGATCAATTTTCTCCGCTCGAGCATGGGTAGATCTTTTAGCGTAAAGTATTTTTCGCCAAAGGTCTCGTCGATTTGTTTCAGCAAATCCACAAGGTGCAACTTGTGCAGCGCGTGAAAGAGCTTTTTTTCCACCGCCTCAATCTCCTGAATCTCGGCAAAGGGGCAAAGCGAACAGCGGAAATCATAGAGCCCGATTTGAACCACCGCAAAAACAAAATCCCGCTCCTCCAGGGTCTTCATCGAAGCTGCCTTCACCCTTCCAAAGTGAAGCGTGCTATTACCCGAGGATTCCTTACGGCGGTCAAGGACCTCCAGGTGAGACGTATAAAAATCAAATTGGGTTCTGTTGCCAAAATAATCTTCAAAAAGAGACTCGATCGCATAAGCGCTCACAAGATGCGCCTGGGAGGCTTTAGTCGGCCGAACGAAACGCTCGTAAACACCCCGTCCGTCACGAAACTCCGGCACATTGCTCGGGGCAGAAGACAAATAACTTAAGAATTCCTCCTCCAGCTCCCCGCCGCTTTCGGTCAATTCTTCCGCCAGCTCAAGGGCGCGGGCCGCATACTGCAGAATCTGAACGGTTTCAATGCCTGAGATTTCCGTAAAAAACCACCCGCAGCTTGTGTACATCATCATGGCGTGACGCTGCATCTCAAGGAGCTTAAGACACACCACTTTTTCTTCCCGATTTAAGGAATGCCTTGCCTCCCGATCAAAAAAGAGCTGGAGGGCATCCTCCGTCGGGTTGAGGAGGACTTGAATATAGTGATCACGCACCTCCCATACATCCCTCAAATACCTTGAACCCACGGTTTCAAAAATAGTGGCGAGCTGATCTCTCAGCCAATCCAAGGAATCTCGAAGCGGCCCTCGCCAGTGTTGTTTCCACTCTGCGGGACCGCCGCCCCGGCAACCGCAGTGATCCTTCCAGCGCCTAACCCCGTGCGCACAACTCCAGGAGGTCCCTTCCCCTTCCTCGCCCGGCTTTAAGCGCACCTCGAATTCGGGCGGCGAAAGATCAAGAAATTCCCCATAGTTCACAAGCCGAAACCCCCGCCGGGGGGCTTCCACGCGTGTTAAATAAGCCAGGACACGGTCCCCAAAGGGCTTGTGATGGCCGTAGGTTTCGCCATCGGTGGCCACATGAATCAACTGGGGAGCATTGAGATCCTTACGCACCGACCCTTGAAGACGCTCCGCAAAGCGCTTGGCATCAAAAGCCAGATCTCCAAAACCGACAGCCCGGGCAACGGGGCCGTCATAGAAAAAAATGTCGATGAATTTTTCAGGGTCATTTTTAGAAAAGGCACGGTAGGGAAATCGCGGGTCAAGGGTGCCGACAGAGACATCCTGCCAATCCTCAGCCCCCATGACACGCACCGCCTCCGCTTGATGGGCGTCAAGAATGACGAAGCGGATTCCCGCCTCCATCAAGACTTCGAGTGTTTCCTGATGACAAGCCGTTTCAGGCAGCCAAATGGATTCCGGATCCCGGCGGAAGTGAAAACGAAAATCCTCGATCCCCCAGCGCACCTGCGTGACCTGATCGCGTCGGCTTGCAAGCGGCATAATGATGTGATGATAGACCTGGGCCATGGCATTGCCGTGTCCCGCGTGCTCGACCTGGCTGATGCGATCGACCTCCAGAATGCGCCGATAGGTCTCAGGGTGATGGCTCCGAAGCCAGGACATCAGGGTAGGCCCAAAGTTAAAACTGATATCCTCAAAATTGTTCACGATATCAAGGATCAAACCTTTTTCATCGAGCACACGGGCTTCGGCGTTCGGAAGATAGCACTCATGGTGGATGCGCTCATTCCAATCGTGGAAAGGACTTGCGCTCTCCTGAAGCTCAATGGCCTCGAGCCAGGGATTTTCGCGCGGCGGCTGATAGAAGTGACCGTGGATGGCTAGGTAGATTTTTTTCTCGGACATGGAATCCATATTGACGGTGCGCCCCAGGAATCCGAAACCCAGATGGTGCCAGGCACCGTCGGAGCCTGGCACCCTACAACGTCATCCCCGCGTGCTTTCAAAACCCAGAAGGTGCCTGGCGCCCTATGCGCGGGAATGACGAATGCCTAGAGTCGGCCGACTCTTACTACTTTGAGCGCTTCGAGAATCAACAGAACCGCCAGGCTAAAGAGCAAGAGCGCGACAAACCCTATGATATCGAATTGGGGAGCCGTAGAAAAGAGTTTCGAGAGAGCAGGTTGAATCGTGAGGGTAAGCGACCAAAGCGTCATCATCATCATAAAAACCATAGGAAAACCCCCCATCCACCAGGATTTTCCGCTTCTCATAAGCCAAAGCGACAAAATCATAAGGGTGAGCGCCGCAAGCAATTGATTGGAGGTCCCGAAGATGGTCCAGAAAACGCGCCAGGCCGGCACGAGCTGGCCGCTCGCATCCGTCATTTGGATACTCACACAACACAAGGGCACGGCAAGACTGATCAAAGTCGCGACGATCCTCCCGCGCGAGTCCTTCCATCCCGTAAGCTCCTGAAAAATATAGCGGCAAAGACGGGTTGAGACATCGAGCGTGTCATAGATGAACGTTGTAAAAGCAAGAAGCGTAAACGAACGGGCAAACGCGCGCGGGATTCCGAAATGCTCCACGAATCGGCTTAAGCCTTCCGCATAAACTCGATCGGGAGAGGCGCTTGTGAGCGCATCGCCGGGCGCAAGGATCATGACAGTTGAAAGCGCCACCAAGGCCACAAGCCCCTCCAAAAGCATCCCTCCGTACCCCACTAAGTGACAATCCGTTTCTTTGGAAATTTGCTTGGAGGTCGTGCCCGAGCTTACGATGCCGTGAAACCCGGAACAGGCCCCGCAGGCCACGGTGACAAAAAGAAAGGGGAAAAGAGGAACCCCTTTGGCGCTCGTAAAACCCACAAACGCCGGATATTGAATTTTCTCCGCACCCAAGAAAAGTCCGACGATGCCTGCCGCAAGGGTCACGTAAAGGAAAAATCCGCCCAGATAACCGCGCGGCTGAAGGAGTAGCCACACCGGGATGATGGAGGCGACAAAACAATAACCAAGGAGAATGATATTCCAGGCTTGCTGCGGACGGATGAATGGATTTTCCGGAATGCGGATGGGGATGAGGCGGCCGAGCCAAATCGCGGCTACGACAAGGACCAGAAAAAAAAGCGTGGCGGGAAGAAGCGGCATTTTAAAGCGATAAAGGGCAACGCCCATGGCAAGACCGATTAAAAGATAAAGGAGGGAAGAGGTGGCCACCCCGCCCCCCAGCTCCGGATTGACAAAGGAACTGCTGGTCAGATCCGTGAAAGCCGTGATCACATAAATCAGCGAAAGCCAGACAAAGATAAGAAAGAGAAGGTGGCCTCTCGCCCCTAAAATATCTTTGACGATTTCAACGATCGAGGCCGCCTTGTGGCGGACGGAACCGATGAGACTTGAAAAGTCGTGAACGGCTCCGAAAAAAATAGCCCCGCCTACAATCCAAAGCAGTACGGGCAGCCATCCAAACCAGAGCCCGGCGAGGATGGGTCCCACAATGGGGCCCGCGGCGGCAATGGCTGAGAAGTGCTGGCCGAGGAGAAAGCCGGCTTCGGTGGGGACAAAATCAACGCCGTCGTTTATTTCATGGGCAGGGGTTTTGCGATTTCGCTTAAGGTCAAAGTGGCGGCTGAGAAATCGCCCGTAAGTGAAGTAGGCCGCTAAAAAAAGAGGGCAGACAACAAGCGCAATCCAATAAAGGGGCATGCCGGTTTATGTAAACCAGACGGTGCCAGGCACCGACGGTGCCGGGCACCGATAGTTACGATTAATGTTTATGCCTTTTTCGGTTTTGGATCATGGAGCACCAAAAACACGAGAAAGACGGAGCCCGCCGCCGCGATCCAAAAAGCGGACGCATTGCCTTGAAAACGGATGATGAGCGGAATGGCCAACAGGGCCACCATGTTCATCACCTTGATGAGCGGATTTAAGGCCGGGCCTGCCGTGTCTTTTAAAGGATCGCCGACGGTATCCCCCGTGACGGAGGCCTTGTGGGTCTCGGATCCCTTGCCGCCGTAGTGGCCGTCTTCAATAAATTTCTTGGCGTTATCCCAAGCGCCGCCCGCATTCGCCATAAAGACCGCCAGTAGCTGCCCGGAGAGAATCATCCCCGCCAAAAAACCTCCCAGGGCTTCTTTTTGAAGAAGCACTCCGATGAAAATCGGCGCCAGGATGGCGAGCAAGCCCGGCCGAATGAGTTCTTTTTGTGCCGCCGCCGTGCAAATCGAGACGACACGCGCATAATCCGGCAGCTTCTTCCCCTCCCAAATAGCCTTGTCCTGCAACTGAGTGCGTACTTCGTTGACGATAAGAGAGGCGGCGCGGCCCACGGCCTTAATCGTGAGCGAACTAAAGAGGAAGGGAATCGCTCCCCCGATCAACAGGCCGATAAAAACATTATGATCGGCAATGGAGAGCGCGGCGGCAATCTGTTCGTAAGTTTGGTTCGTAATGTGGCTGATATCCGTGATGAAGGCGTTGAAAAGCGAGATGGCGGCCACCACGGCGGAAGCAATGGCCACACCCTTGGTAATGGCCTTTGTGGTATTGCCTACCGCATCAAGATCCGCCAGGATCTGGCGCGCCGGCTTAGGCAAATGCGCCATTTCACCGATCCCATTCGCGTTATCCGCCACCGGGCCAAAGACATCCATGGAAATATTGTTGCCGGTAAGAGTGAGGAGCCCGATCCCCGCCATCGAAACCCCGTAGGCGATATAAGTCGGGCTCATCCCCTGATAGATGAAGGCGGAGATCACAATTGAGACCGCGATCACCAGAATCGCCCAGACCGTACTTTCAAGGCCGATGGCGAGTCCCGCAATGATATTGGTGGCGTGGCCGGTTTGGCAGGAATCAGCCACAAATTGCACGGGGGGTTTGTGCGTATCCGTGAAATATTCGGTGATGCGGTTGATCGTAATCGCAAGAAGGATCCCCACCATTGTGGTATAGACCGGGCGAAGATCGAGCCCCGCCACTCCAAAACTAAGCCAGGCGGGAAGCTGGGCCGCATCCGGAAACCGAAGGTAATAATAGCCAACGAAGATAAACCCGACGATAGACACCGCGGCGGAAAGCACGAAGCCAACATTGATCGCCTTCATGGCATCGCGCACCTCTTCTTTGGTGCGCACGGCATAAGTCCCAATGATGGAGCTAATGACACCAATGGCGCGCACCAGAAGCGGGAAAATGACTCCCTTATGGCCGTAAGAGGCGTATCCCAAAATCATGGCCGAGACAATGGTGACTTCATAGGATTCAAAAATATCGGCCGCCATCCCGGCGCAGTCCCCCACGTTATCGCCTACATTATCCGCAATCGTGGCCGCATTGCGGGGATCGTCTTCCGGAATATTTTTTTCAATCTTTCCCACAAGGTCGGCGCCTACGTCCGCTGCCTTGGTGAAAATTCCGCCGCCGACACGCATAAAAAGCGCAAGGAGGGTGCCGCCGAACCCGAATCCGAGCAGGACTTCATAGGCCTTTTCCCCATAAATCATAAAAATGAGCGTGCCGCCCAAAAGCCCGAGGCCGTCGGTGAGCATGCCTGTGATCGTGCCGGTGCGGTAAGCAATTTTAAGCGCGCTGCTGAAACTATTACGATTCGCGGCGGCGGCCACGCGCACGTTGCCGCGCACGGCAAGATTCATTCCTACAAAACCCACGGTCGCGGAAAAAATAGAACCCATGAGAAAGGCGCAGGCTCGTCCGATCGCAATGTGATGCTCATGCGCCGTAAAATAAAGAACGCCTGTCAAAATAAGAATAAAGAAGGTGATGGTTTTAAATTGCTTCGCGAGGTAGGCATTGGCCCCCGAACGGATGGCATCACTGATCTTGATCATTTCCGCAGTGCCCCGGTCCTCGCGCAGGACCTGGCCCATTAAAAATCCTGCATAAAGCAGCCCTAAAATGGCTGTTCCCAAAACCGACCAAAGGGCCATCACTTCCCCCTGGCTAAATTGTGTTAAGACTGTCATTGTTCCTCCTCATTAATAAACCTAAGTGAACCGTCATTCTGACCGCCGAACACCGCCTTCAAAGATCGGCCCTTTTAAGAATGACCTTTACCCTTGGGCGGCCATAAAATAGACGCTACG
The DNA here is from genome assembly GCA_964373045.1 of uncultured bacterium. Classification (GTDB taxonomy): domain Bacteria; phylum Omnitrophota; class Omnitrophia; order Omnitrophales; family Aquincolibacteriaceae; genus CAYJSI01. The sequence continues at coordinate 56,415 of CAYJSI010000004.1, read as the reverse complement.
ATGGTCGTCAATAACACCCCTGCAATCACGCCAAGGGCAAGGGCAATCGGAATCTTGACGTATTCGGAGATAAGCATCTTCACCCCGATAAAGATCAGGATGACAGCCAGGCCGTAGTTAAGGTAAGCAAAAAGCTTCATCACACCCGCCAGGGAAAAATAAAGCGATCGCAGCCCTAAAATGGCGAAGATGTTGGAGGTATAAACAATAAAGGGGTCCGTCGTGATACCTAGAATCGCGGGGATGGAGTCAATGGCAAAAACCACGTCTGTGCTTTCAATCACAAGGAGCACAATAAAGAGCGGGGTGGCAAAGAGTTTGCCATTTTTCCGGATAAAAAATTTTCCGCCATGGTATTCCTCCGTCAAGGGCATGAAACGCCGAAAGATTTTTATCACAGGATTCTTGGAAGGGTCCATTTTCTTTCCTTTGCCCGAGATGAGCTTAAAACCGGTCAGAACGAGGATGGCCCCAAAGATGTAAATCACCCAGTGAAAGTGATGAAGGAGAGTCACGCCCGCCGCAATAAAAAAGGCGCGCATCACAATGGCCCCCACAATTCCCCAAAAGAGCACTTCGTGTTCATAGACTGCGGGGACGCGAAAAAAGGAAAAGATCAGGATAAAAACAAAAAGATTATCGATACTAAGCGATTCTTCCAGCAAATACCCCGTAAAAAATTTAAGCGCGGCATCGTGTCCTTTAAAAATGAAGACACCCACATTAAAAAGAAGTGCCAGGCCGATCCAAACCGCGCTCCAGAGGAGAGCCTCTTTGAGCTTAATCTCATGCACCTTGCGCCGGAGATCCAAGACCAGCATCGAAACAATGACAAGCCCAAAAATAATCCAACCAAGCAAACCCTTATCCACCCGCTTCTCCTTTCCTGAATTCATCCAGCAGCTTGCGGATATCGCCATCGGCCTGGCGGATCACCTGGCTTGCCACAAAGATCAGAATGGAAAACTGCCAGCAGTCCTCGGGGCCGATCACGAGGCCGGCTGAAATATTTTCTTCTTTTTCGAGTTCGTGTTTGTAATGTTCGATGGCGGTGTGCAACTTTCCTTCGTGGACATCCAGAGAAAAAGTTTTATTGTTGTATTTGAAGGAGGGAAATTTGATGCCGCGGACCATGAAAAAAGTGGTGAGCATGTCCAGGTCTTTTGTTTTAACGTCCTCCGAATCAAAACCCTCAAATTGCGGAAGATGAGGCGGCAGGATAATGGAGGGTTTCTCCACCATAATCTCCCCTTTGCGCACCAGGCTGTCGCCCAAATTGACGGAGGACTCCGCCAGAAAAATATACGGCAGGTGCGTTTCGGCGTGAACCGAGAGGGGCTGAATCCGCGAACGGATAATCTCCGTTGCCTTCAAGGCCCTTTCCCAGGATTTCTGAATATCCATTTTTAATTTCCTAAAACCCCATTTGGGTCAGACCCAACTGGGTCTGACCCAAATGATTTTTTTAATTATGCGTTTGTTTTTGAATGGCGACTTGCGTGGGGTAGGCGAATTCAATTCCCTCACGCTCGAAGGCTTCCTTAATCGCAAGGTTGATTTTCTGCTGGATGTCCATATAAATCACGTAATCCGGGGTGAGCACATTATAAACCACCTCAAAATTGAGGCTGAAGTCGCCGAAATCTTTAAAGTGAGAGCGATCAAAACGGGCGCCTCCCGCCCCTTCGATGATTTGTTTCATGATCACCGGAATTTTCTTAAGCTGCTCAAGCGGCGTCTCATAGACGACCCCGATCTTAAAGGAAACACGCCTCTCGTGCATGCGTTTGTAATTACGAATGCGGCTTGAAGTCAGATTGGAATTTGAAATGACGATTTGCTCCCCGCCCGCCGAGCGGATCCTAGTCGATTTGATCCCCACGTGCTCGATCGTCCCCCGATAATCATCGACAATCACAAAGTCGCCCTCTTCAAAAGGCTTATCAAAAAAGATGACAAAATAATTGAAGAGATCTCCCAGGATGGTTTGAGCGGCAAGGGCCACCGCCACGCCTCCGATCCCAAGGCCCGCCACCACGGCCGAGACATTAAACCCCAGGTTATCGAGGAGGAAAGTGAGGGCCACGGCCCAAATTACGACCTTGGTCACGGTGAGAATGCTCTTGGAGACGGGCGTCACCCCGGTTTGGGCTTCACGCTTAAACCAGGACTCTTCCATAAAATGGAGGGCAAGCGCCAGCACAATTCGCGTCAGTTGAAAGGTGAGAAGGATCAAGGCGAACGATCGAATGGCTTGATCCACGCTCGCGCTCAATCGAAGCTGCCGGGACGAAAAATAAAAAGCCCCGAGATAAAGAAGCGGAAGGACGGCCTTTGAGCCTAACTCTGAGAAGAGATGGAAAAGCTTCGAAGGGGTTTTTGACTGGGCAAGTTTCAGCTGATGCAACGCTCTTCGGCTCAAAAATTTGAGAAGGAGGGCCGCCCCGAGAAAGACGGCGAGCACCGTCAGATAACTCTGAAGCGAATTTCCCAGGAATTTTTGAGCCAGGATGGGCTGCATCGTGGGGGGCATGATATCAAATTACACCCCCGATTTCGAGGAATTCTAAGCGATCTGCCTGAGGAAGCTTTGGATGAGGGATTCGGGATCCGCCCTCTTCCCCCAAAGGTGCTGGCTGTAGCGTTTCAGAAAGAGGACGACGTGGTCCCGGAACTGGTCGAGCTCTAAGGAAAGATCGCTGGCGTTAAGCGCCTTTGCCCAAAGGTGAATCAAGGAGGCCGCCCTGAGTTTTTTTCTTCGGATCATCTTGGCCATATCTTGAATATCAAGCTCGAGGAACCTCGCCATTTTGCCAATGGTCCAATGCCCGGGCGCGATCAATCGAATTTCGAGCCTGCCCACTTTTTTGTAAGGGATCGCGGTTTTCCGGTAATCCAGGTAGTGAATGCGTGACCTTCTTCCAATTGAGAGATGCAGGGTTTTCCTGAAACGATGGTGAGCGCGATGCCTTCGAGACGGCGGCGGGATAAAATCAACCGCTTTTTTTCACCCTCTTCAAACTCCCTAAAAAAGTCACTCAGGCGAAACCCGAGGGCGCGTAACTATTTAGCTGCTTGAAGCGATCCTGAGGAGGGGGAGAGGATTTCCCTGGCGGTGTTTGAGATAAGCCTTTTTGAGAAAGGCCAGAGGGTTTTCATCTTGAAGCTGTAAGGTATGCAGGGGGCTCATTAAGGTTTGATGAGCGCTAGACATCCGAGGACAGCCCCAAAAGGGACACACTTAATCGTTTTTCAAAAAGGCTCGACGTCGAGCGTTTTGGGGTTAGGCTCCAAAATACGCGACGTCGCGTATTTTGGAGCCTAAAAATTATCCTCTTCTGACCCAGAGTTCGGCGATTTGGATGGCGTTCAAAGCGGCGCCTTTGCGCAGCTGATCGCCCGAAACAAAAAGAGCAAGGCCGTTCGGAGAGCTTAAGTCTTCGCGGAGCCTTCCGACTAGCACATTGTCTTTTCCGGTGGCCTCAATCGGCATGGGGAAATAATTTTTCTCGCGCTCATCGATTACGGTGACGCCGGGCGCCTTCGCGAGGATTTCACGGGCTTCTTTGACCGAAAGCTTTTTTTCGGTCTCGATGACAAGGGCCTCTGAATGAGCGCGGAAAACGGGTACGCGCACACAGGTCGCAGTGACCTGAATGCGGTCATCATGAAAAATCTTTTTCGTTTCCTCCGCCATCTTGATTTCTTCTTCGCAGTAACCGCCTTCTTGGATGGGGCTGTTGTGCGAAAAAAGATTAAAGGCCGCCTGATGAGGGAAAACTTTTTTAGTTGGCTTTTGCCCCGCTAAAATTTCGCGCGATTGATTCTCAAGCTCTTTCATGGCCTGGGCCCCGGCACCACTAGCAGCCTGATAAGTGGCGGCCACGACACGGCGAATCTTTGCCGCTATGTGAAGCGGAAAAAGCGGAACGAGCATAATGATGGTCGAGCAGTTGGGGTTTGCGATAATCCCCTTTTGTTTTTTAACGTCTTCGGGGTTGATCTCAGGCACCACAAGCGGCACGTCAGGATCCATGCGGAAAGCGCTTGTGTTATCCACCATGACGGCCCCGGCCTTTACGATAGGCGGAGCAAGTTCGCGGCTCACGGCACTTCCGGCGCTCGATAAAACAAGTTCGACGCCTTTGAAAGATGTAGGGGTCGCTTCTTCAATCGTAAGTTCGCGGTCTTGAAATTTAATTTTTTTACCGGCTGATTTTTTGGAGGCGAGTAATTTGAGGCTCGCAATCGGAAATTTCCTTTCTTCTAAAATAGAAAGAAACTCCTGACCGACAGCACCAGTCACACCTAAAATCGCAACATTTAACTTTTTCATAGCGGTGAGCGTGGAGCGTTTAGCATTTGATTTACGCTTTAATCCTTTCGCAAACGAGATCCCCCATTTTGGAGCAGCTGACCTTTCGGGTTCCTTCCTGATAAATATCCGCCGTGCGGCAGCCATCGCGGAGCACACTTGCCACAGCCTTCCGGATGACTTCGGCAAGCTCGAAGAGCTGAAAGCTATACTCCATCATCATGGCCATTGACAAGATGGCGGCCAAGGGATTTCCCACGTCACGGCCCGCAATATCAGGCGCTGAACCGTGCACAGGCTCGTAAAGCGCGTGCTTGGCACCGACAGAGGCCGAGGGCAGCATCCCGATCGATCCCGCAAGCATGGCCGATTCGTCGCTCAGGATGTCGCCAAAGAGATTCGTGGTCACCACCACATCAAATTGTTTGGGATTCTTGATAAATTGCATGGCGCACTCATCCACGTAGCGGTGATCAAGCACCACGTCTGAATACTGTTGATGAACTTCGGTGACGACTTTTCGCCACAGGCGGCTTGATTCAAGGACGTTTGCTTTATCGACCGAAGTGACTTTGCGGCGGCGCTTCCTGGCAAATTCAAAGGCCTTGTGTGCGATCCGCTCGATTTCCTTCGTCGTATAAACTTCCGTATTCACCCCTTTTTCACCCCCGCCCGGAAGGGTTTCGATGCCGCGCGGGATCCCAAAATAAATCCCGCCCACAAGTTCGCGCAGGATGAGAAAATCGACGCCCTTCACCACCTCTTCTTTTAAAGGAGAGATGCCTGCAAGCTCATCGAACATTTTGACCGGCCTTAAGTTTGCAAAAACCTCGAGTGTCTTTCTAATTTGAAGCAATCCTTTTTCGGGGCGGCGAGAGGGATCGACCTCATCCCACTTGGGACCACCGACTGCGCCCAAGAAAACGGCATCCGCTTTTTGAGCGCGCAGAAGTGTCTCTTGGGTGATGGGTTCGCCGGTGCGGTCGATCGAACACCCACCCATCAAGGCTTCTTCCGTTTCAAAAACCAGATGAAAGGTTTTGGCGAGTTTGCGGAGAACCTTGACGGCTTGTTCCGTGACTTCGGGGCCGATTCCGTCGCCGGGTAAGATTAAGATTTTGTACATGAATCATTCCTCTTTAAATATGTAGGGGCAGACCCGCGTGTCTGCCCGTCATAATGCAATTGGATTGTAGGGGCGGGGTTGCCCCGCCCAATATGGGTGGGCGAGATAACACGGGTCGACACATGGGTCGACCCCTACATCGCATTACGTTTTAATCGCCAACCCTTCCTGCGGACTCGAGGCGGAGGCGTATTCTTTGATCGGCATGCGGCCGGCGAAGTACGCCTTGCGGCCGGCCGAAATCGCCTCACGCATGGCCTCTGCCATAAGGATAGGATCCTTCGCCTCGGCGATCGCCGTATTCATTAAAACGCCGTCGGCGCCAAGCTCCATACAAATCGCTGCATCTGAGGCCGTACCAACCCCCGCATCGATAATCACGGGGCAGGAAACAGATTCCAAAATAAATTTCAGATTGAGCCGGTTTTGAATGCCACGCCCGGAACCGATGGGAGCGGCAAGCGGCATGACACACGCCGCACCCGCGTCTTCCAATCTCTTGGCCATAATCGGATCATCGTTCGTGTAGGGCATCACCGTGAAACCCTCCTTCACCAAAACCTTGGTCGCTTCCAGAAGTGCCACGGTATCCGGAAGCAGGGTTTTTTGATTCCCCAGGACTTCGAGTTTCACGAGGTCCCCGATCCCCGCTGCCCGGGCCAGCCTTGCAATGCGGATGGCATCTTCTGCCGTGTAGGCCCCCGCGGTGTTGGGAAGCAGGGTGAATTTATCGCGATCGATATAATCCAAAATGTTTTTCTCATTTCTGTTCGCAAGATTGACCCGCCCGATCGCGACAGTCACCATCTCGGTCCCCGAGGCCTCAAGGGCACGCACCATCACCTCGAAAGTCGTGTACTTCCCTGTCCCCAGGATCAAGGGGGAACGAAGTTCATAGCGGCCAATTTTTAAAACATCCAGCATATTTTTCACCCTCAACTTTCTAAATTTTCGACCATGCGGCGTTTTGTCTTTTCGTAAAGTGCCACATATTTCTTGGCTGAGACCGTCCAGGAGTAATCACTTTCCATGGCATTTTGGATCACACGCTGCCACTTCTCCGGATTCCGGTAAATGCCGATGGCGCGGTCGGCGGCCTCAAGAAATGCATCGCTTGTGTATTCCAAAAAGGAAAATCCGTTTCCCTCTCCCGATTTGGGATCAAAATCCTTCACTGTGTCTGCCAACCCTCCCGTGGCTCGGACCACCGGGATCGTTCCGTAGCGAAGGGCGATCAACTGCCCGAGGCCGCAGGGTTCGTAATAGGAAGGCCAGAACATCATATCGCAGCCGGCATAAATACGCTTCGCCATTTTGGCATCAAATAAGATATGAACGGCGCAGACCCCTTTATGTTTTTTGGCAAACTCACGAAAAACTTGGTGGTATCTTTCTTCGCCGGTCCCGAGCAAAACAAATTGCGCTCCCCGCCTCAGAAGTGTTGTGATCGCAGGAATCAAGATATCGATCCCCTTCTGATCCGTAAGGCGTGAGACCATCCCGATCAACGGGGCCCTGGGATCCGGCGCAAGATCGTTTTCCTTTTGAAGCGCGCTTTTATTAAGCGCCTTCCCATCGAGCTTCTTTAAACCGTAAGGACTCGCAATATCAGGATCTTTTTCCGGGTCCCACTCCTCGTGGTCGATCCCGTTCAAGATACCGGAAATCGTGGAATGGCGCTTCGAGAGTACGCCTTCCAGGCCACAGCCGAATTCCTTGGACTGGATTTCGCGCGCGTAGCGTTCGCTTACGGTTGTCACGGCGTCGGCATCGAGGATCCCGCCCTTCATCGAGCTGAACTTGCCGTAGAATTCGAGGCGCTCGATCCGAAATTGATCCCAGGATAGGTTCGTGGCCGGAAGCGAGTCCGGCGGGAAATTACCTTGATAGCCTAAATTGTGAATCGTAAAAACGGTCTTGGTTTTTTGAAAGAACGAGTCATTGGCATAGAATGTTTTGATATAAACCGGTATCAGACCTGTCTGCCAATCATGACAATGAATGACATCCGGCTTAAAACCCAAGAGCTTGAGCGACTCTAAAAGCGCCCGCTGAAAAAAAATGAAACGCCGGTCATTATCCGGATAATCGCCCAGCACGGTTCCGTAGATGCCGTCGCGGCAGAAAAATTCGGGATGATCCACCGCATAAACCACAAGCCCGCTCGGAAGGACGCATTTGAAAATCCGCCCTGTCTCCTGATCGCTGCCAAGCGGAACTTCAAGCCGGTCGATTTCGGAATGAAAACCGCCTCTTTCAAGATTCAGGCTTTTATAGCGAGGGATGAAAACCGCCGCCTCGTGACCTAAACGATGAATTTCGTCGGGAAGGGCTCCGATGACATCTGCCAAACCACCCGTCTTGGCAAACGGGACCATCTCGGAAGCTGCGAAAACAATTTTCACGGAAGAAGGGGGAACGGCCTAACGATCAGTCCTTACTGAACTTCGAGGACGCAGTTCCAGGTGCCAAAGGCATTCGGAATGCACTCAACAGGGCGCTGATCATTTTGCCAATCACCGTCCACAAGAAAGCGGTATTCGTACCGGCCGGGCGGGAGGTTCACTGTAATCCTCCATTTTCCATCCCGATCTTTCTTGAGAGGGCTCTCGGAAGCATTCCAATCATTAAAGGCGGCGGCAAGCTCAACCTTTTTTGTTTGAGGCGCGTAGAATTCAAACTCGATCTTTCTTCCCAGCTTGGGTTTGGGGGCAGTGCGGAAGATATTAGTCACCATAGAAGACCTCCTTAACTTGTCGGTGAGGGTTGTGAGTATAACTCAGAAAAAAGGCCTTGCCAAGATGGATCTCACCCCTATAATGCACCGCCTATGAACCACTGTGCCATCTGCGATAAAAAGCCTATTGTCGGCCGCTCCATTGCACGGCGCGGTTTGCCCAAGAAAACAGGCGGGGTTGGTTTAAAAACGACCGGGATTACCCGCCGCCGCTTCTTCCCCAATCTCCAGCGGATCAAGGTTCGTTTTTTGAATGGAACGGTAAGGCGTGTTTGGGTTTGCGCAAGCTGCATTCAGGCGGGTCGAGTCACCAAGGCCATCTCCTACCGAAAAGCTGAACTTAAAGCTGCGGCTTAACTTCCTTCACTTCAAGCGTCAGGCTTTCAATGCCGTCCCAGACGCTCGTTTTAATCGAATAAATTAAGTCAAACGTTGGTGCGCTTTGAAGCCGCCCTTGCTCTCCTTCCTTGGGGCGCCACTCGGCCTGATAAGTTAAAGCGCCGTCTGTAACCCAAAATCGACGTGAAGAGGGAGTGCTTGCAAACGCGCCGCCCTGACCCTGAGTTCTCATGCGAAGAGCGCGGGTAAGAAAGACAGGGCGTGGATTGCCGGCGCCGAGCGGCTCAAGGAGCGCAAGCTCCCGGATAAAGTGGGGGCCCAGATCCTCCAACTTAAGCTCAAGGTCAATAGGGATTTCCCGGATAAAGGTTTCGGCCGGATACTCGCGGGCATGTTGATTGATCCGGGTTCGGAAGGAATTAAATTTTTCCTGGTGAATCGAAAGCCCTGCGGCCTGAGCGTGACCGCCGAATTCGGCAAGATCTTCCCTGCAGGCCTCGAAGGCATGAAAGAGATGAAAATTTTTAACCGAGCGGCCGGAGGCCTTCCCGATTCCCTTTTCAAAAGCCGCGACGACCGCGGGGCGATAGTATTTTTCTGCGAGGCGTGAGGCCACGATCCCAATCACCCCGGCATGCCAGCCTTCCCGGCCCACGACAATCACGCGATCCCGATTAAAATTGACCGTGCGCTCAACTTCGCAGATGGCCTCCTTCACCATTTCGCGCTCCTCGCGCTGGCGGGTCTTATTTTCCTCATTTAAAACCGCAGCCAAACTTTCAGCCTCTTTGATATGATCCGTTAAGAGCAGCCGAAGGGCAATCTCAGCCGAGCTCATCCGGCCTGCGGCATTGATACGGGGGCCAAGGACAAATCCAATATGACCGGTATTCATTTCGCGGCTCTTAAGTCCTGCGATTTCAGCCAAGGCCTTGATGCCCGGGTTGGTCCGCTTCGAGAGAACCTCGAGACCATGTTTCACCAAAATCCGATTTTCACCCTTAAGCGGCGCCACATCGCAAACCGTTGAAAGGGCCGTAAGATCGAGGAGCGCAAAGGCGCGATCTCCCACGAGGGCTTGGCTCAGCTTGAAGGCAAGTCCGCCTGCGGAAAGCTCTTTAAAGGGATAGGCGCAATTTTCTTGAAGCGGATTTAAAATCACCGTGGCCGGAGGCAGGCCCTCGGCGGGCAGCCGGTGATGGTCGATCACAATCACATCCAGACCGAGGGAGCGGGCAACGGTAATCTCTTCGCGCGCGCTAATGCCGCAGTCAACGGTGATGACAAGGGTCACACCTTTCTGGTGCGCTTCACGGAGCGCGGCTTCGCTCACCCCATAACCATCCTTGGTTCGTTCGGGGAGAAAGGCAAAGTGATCGGCGCCGAGGATATTCAGCGTTCTCGTGAGAATCGCAGCGCCCGTGATGCCGTCCACATCGTAATCTCCGTGGATCATAATTTTTTCGCGGCGGCGAAGGGCTTCTTGAATGCGTAAAACGGCCTCTTTCATCCCCTTCATCAGGAAGGGATCTTCGAGGTCTTTTAAATCAGATCGCAGGAAGGTATCAATTTCGAGGGGGTCGATCAGCCCACGCTTGGCCAATAGGCGGGAAAAAAGAGGCGAGATTTCGATGGCGGGGGCGACCCTCAATGCGCCTTCCAATCCACCACGAGGGCGGAGGCCACAAAGACAGTCGAGTAAATTCCGATTGAAAATCCAACCAAAAGACAAAAGGCAAAATCATTGATTCCGCTGCCGCCAAAAAAGAAAAGGGCCGCGGTCGCGACTAAAACCGTAAAGCTTGTGAGAAGGGTCCGGCTTAAGGTCTGGTTGATGCTCGTCTCCACGATCTGGGAAAAAGGGGTTTTGCGCATCAGTTTGAGATTATCCCGCACCCGATCAAAAGTCACGATGGTATCATTCACCGAATAACCCATGATGGTGAGGATTGCGGCCACAATCGGAAGATTGATCTCGCGGCCGCTTAGGGCATAAACCCCAAAGGTAAAGAGCGTGTCGTGAAGGAGCGCGGCAACGGCCGCCAGCGCAAACTTCCACTCAAAACGCCACCCCAGGTACACCAAAATCCCGATGCAGGACCAAAAAACAGCCAAAAGGGCTTTTTCTCTAAGGCCGCCGCTGACCGCCGGTCCCACCTGGTCAACGCGCTGGACCTGAAAGGAATTTTCGGGAGCCGCATCCCGCGCCGCTTCTTCGATGATTTTGGAATCCTTCTCGGCCGTTTTAATGATGTATTGATTTTCCGCATCTTCTCCGTAGTGCTGAATGGAGGCGCCGGTGATTTTTTTGTTTTCGATGGCCTTACGAAGTGCGCCGACTTCAATGGGTTTTTGGAATTGCACCTGGACCAGCGTGCCCCCCGTGAATTCCACGCCAAAGTTCTGCTGTCCGCGCATCACAAACGAAGTGATCCCGAGTCCGACTGCAAGAAGGGAAAACCCGTAAGCGAGGAAACGGCCGCGCAAAAACGGGATGTGCGTGGCATGGATGAGTTGAAACATTTTAAGGTTGAGATGGGGATTGCGGCTCGCGAAAAAATCAAAAATGACGCGCGTAACAAGAAGCGCCGAAAACATGCTGGCCAGAATACCAATGGTAAGCGTGACGGCAAAACCTTTGACCGGACCCGTGCCGAAGATAAAAAGCAACACGGAGGTTATGAGCGTTGTGATGTTGGAATCCAGGATCGCGGCAAAGGCCTTGTGATACCCCGCTGAGATGGCAGCGCGGGGCGTTTTCCCCGTTTGCAATTCTTCGCGCATACGTTCAAAAATGAGGACGTTGGCGTCGACAGCCATGCCGACGGAAAGAATGAAGCCGGCAATACCGGGGAGCGTAAGGGACGCCTGAAAGGCCGCCAGGGCGCCGATCACGACCACTACATAAACGATGAGCCCAAGACTTGAGATGAACCCGGCAAGCAGGTAATAAAGTGGCATGGAAAGAAAAACAAGAACCGTTCCCGCAAGGCCTGACTTGACGCCCTTTTCAATGGAATCGCGGCCGAGGCTGGGTCCCACCGTTCTTTCTTCGACGATGTGAACGGGAGCAGGCAGGGCGCCGGCACGGAGCACCAGGGCGAGATCGCTTGCATCCTCGGGAGTAAAATTGCCCGAGATCTGCGCCTGACCATTCGGAATCCGGTCCCGGATCACAGGGGCCGAATGCACCTTACCATCAAGCACAATGGCCAGTTGTTTGCCGATATTTTCGTAAGTCGCCTTTTCAAAGAGCTTGGCACCTTCCTTATCAAACTGAAGCTGGACGATGGACTGTCCGTACTGATCGAAGCCCACAGAGGCCGTGGTCAGATGATCTCCCGTGACAACGCTCTCTTTTGCCATCAGAACGGAGGTCGTCCCAAGCTCGCCCTTCATTTCTTTATATTCGAAACCCTCAGGGACGGCGCCCTCTTCGGCTTTTTTAATGAGATCCGTACTTTCAGAAACCAGTTTGAATTCAAGGTGGGCGGTTTTGCCGACAATTTCTTTGGCGCGTTCACGATCCGTGACGCCGGGAAGCTGGACCACGACATGGATGCTTCCCTGCTTCGTGATCACAGGTTCGCGAACTCCTAATTCATCGATACGATTGCGGATGATTTCTACAACCCGCTCGGTCGCGTCCTCTTTGGCCTCCTCAGAAATACTCTGAGTATCAATCTCAAGCAAAAGCTGCATGCCGCCTTGCAGGTCAAGACCGAGATTGATTTTCTCCTGAGGAGGGTAGGCCCGCCAGATGGAGAAAGCTACGGCCGCAATGATCAGTAGGACCTTCCACTTATAGAATTTGTCCATGATTCCCCTTTGATTTTATTGTCTTAATCCGGTAATGGCGCTTTTTAGAATTTCCATCTTCATATTTTCGTTATCGCCCACTTTGATCACAACATAATCATTTTGAACGCTCGTGACCGAACCGATAATGCCTCCCGCCGTGACAATACGATCCCCTTTTTTAAGATCTTGCACCATTTTTTGAAGCTCCTGCTGGCGCTTCTGCTGGGGACGAATCATCAAAAAATAAAAGATAAAGAAAACAAGCACAAACGGCAGGAAATTCATGAAGGGATTCATGGGGGCGGCGGCTTGAGTGTCTGCTGCGTACGCTACTTTTTCAAACATAAGAATACTCCTTTACCGGCCTTCCGGGTCAAACTGGTTGAAAAAATCCTTTTTAAATTTAAGAAAGCTGCCGTCCAGAATTTTCTCGCGAATCGTTTTCAAAAAATTCACAAAGAAATGGATATTATGCAGCGAAACAAGCTGCGGACCCAGCATCTCCTCCGTATTGAAAAGGTGGCGGAGGTAACTTCTGGAAAAATGGCGGCAGGTGTAACAGCCGCAATCCTGAGCGATTGGGTCTTCGTCTTTCTGATATTTGGCATTGCGAACCACGACCAAACCTTCCGCGCTAAAGGCACTCCCCGTTCTTCCGTAGCGAGTGGGATTGACGCAATCAAACAGATCGGCGCCGCGCTCCACAGCCTCGAGAAAATCAAGCGGTGTTCCCACCCCCATAAGATAGCGGGGAGCTTCTTTCGGCATAAGGGGCAGAACCGCGTCTAAAACTTCGAGAGTTTCTTTTTTATCTTCCCCCACGCAAAGCCCGCCCAAGGCATAGCCGTCAAAACCGATTTCCACCGTTCGCTCGAGTGATTCGCGGCGTAGATCCGGAAAAATGCCTCCCTGCACAATACCGAACAAGGCCTGCGTTTTAAGCCTGTGGCATTTTTTTGCCCGCCTCGACCAACGGAGCGTTAATTCGAGAGACTCTTTAATTTTTTTGCGGTCCCGCGTCGGCGGCGGACATTCGTCAAACGCCATGGCGATGTCGCTGGCAATGGCTTCCTGAATCTCGATCACTTTTTCAGGGCTGAGAAAGATCTCTCGGCCGTCAAAATGGGAATGAAACCGAACACCCTCTTCTGAAATTTTCCTGAGGCGGCTCAAAGAAAAAACCTGATAGCCGCCGCTATCCGTCAAGATGGGGCCGGGCCATCCCATGAAGCGGTGCAGGCCGCCGAATTGACGGATTATATCGATTCCGGGTCGAATGTAAAGGTGATAGGCATTGGCTAGGATGATCGTGGAGCCCGCGTCCAAAAGATCGCGCGGCGTCAAGGCCTTCACGGTCCCCTGGGTTCCGACCGGCATGAAAACAGGGGTTTCGAAAACCCCGTGTGCGGTTTTGATCACGCCGATACGGGCGGATGTGTGGGCATCGTGAGCGGTAATGGAAAAAGCGAAGGATGACGGACGAGAGACGAGGAGCGCCTCCTTGATTCGTCCATCGTCTTTCTTTCCTCGTCTTTCTTGTTCAACTTTCACAAGATCACCATCGCATCCCCGTAACTATAAAAACGATATCCTTCACGGATCGCTTCGTCATAGGCATTTAATAATTTTTGGCGGCCCAAGAACGCGCTCACCAAAAGCAGAAGAGAACTTTTGGGCAGATGAAAATTGGTAATCAGCCCCTGCACGATTTTAAATTCATAGGGAGGATAAATAAAAAGCCGGGTCCTGCCCTTCATGGGTTGCAGGGGTAAAGTTCCCCCGCCCTGAGTCCCGGGCGCGGGGACCGCGCCCCTACAGGCAGACTCTAATACCCTTACCACCGTAGTCCCGCAAGCAATGATTCGCCGCTTTTCGCTCAAGGCACGGTTGATTTGGCCGGCAGTTTCGGCAGTGATTTCAAATCGTTCTTCAAACATTTTGTGCTCGGCTAAATTTTCGACTGCAATGGGCTGAAACGTCCCGTAACTGACGTGAAGTGTGACAAAAGCTATTTCGATTCCTTTGGCTCGAATCTTATCGAGAAGTTTTTCATCAAAATGAAGACCGGCGGTGGGCGATGCTACCGCCCCCTCTTTTTCAGCAAAAACCGTTTGGTACATTTTCCGATCGATCGGAGAATCCGGGCGGTCGATGTAGGGCGGCAGGGGTATATGCCCGATTTTTTTAAAAATTTGTCGTAGGGACGGACCCATGTGTCCGCCCGTATGCGGGCCGACACCCGCCTCGCCGGTGGGCGGGCGCAGATCGGCCCCTACATTGAAATCCAAAAGGCGTTCCCCTGAATCCGGCCTTGCGTCATCTAAAACCTCGGCCTCAACCCTCAGGCCGTTTTCTCCAAAAGCGAGCATCGAATTTTTTTTAATTCGTCCTCCGGAACGGAGCAAGGCTTCCCACTTCCCTTCTCCCAAATCCTCAAGGAGGAGGGCCTCCACCCGGCCTCCGGTCTCTTTTTGGCCGAAAATTCTTGCGGGAATCACTTTCGTATCATTCAGCACAAGCAGATCTCCGGCTTGAAGAAATTGAGGAAGGTCGCGGAAAACGTGGTGCGAAATAGTTCCTGACTGTTTGTCGACTCTGAGGAGACGGGCGCTGGCTCGATCTTCGGGCGGGAAAACCGCGATACGCCCTTCGGGAAGTTTAAAATCAAAATCGGATAAATTCATGATCTTTATTGAGAATGCGCCCGACGTGAGTTGAACACGTAACCTTCACCTTCGGAGGGTGACGCTCTATCCAATTGAGCTACGGGCGCGTAATCTTTTTCAGTGCCCGTAGCGAGATTGGATTGTTCCAATTGCCTGCCCGCCATGATTTGTGGCGGGAGCTACGGGCGCAAGAAGCTTTTACTCGTTGAGATTGGTAATCTGAGCACCGGGATAATAGTACAGCAAAATTTGTTCGTGGGAATATCCGAGATCCGCCAATTCTTTCATCCCATATTGGCAAAGACCCACTCCATGTCCCCATCCCCGACCGCGAAAATGATATCGGTCTCCCTCTCTTTCGATCGATGGGATTAACGTGCTCTTGAGGCGCCCGGGATCCAGCCAAAGGCGAAAATCGTTGGATTGAAATTGAGTTTTTCCTTTGGAATGCTCAATGTCAATCTCGCGAACCCGGCCCGTGGCGTCTTTGTCACGCAGAAAAACATCCCGAATACCCGAGATGGAAAAACCCTGTTTTTTTAGTTTCGCTTCGATATCAAAAGCCGAAAAAGTAGCCTCCCAGCGATAATGCTTGGAGGGACGGCAAAAATTGCAGGCCACTCCTTCAAGCGAGGGGTGTGGCTCTACCTTCCAAATATATTCTGCCCGTGTAGTGGCCCCGCCGCAGGTGGAGTGGAAATAGGCGGGGAAAATTTTCCCCTTAAAGGTCAGGATTTGTCCGCGCGTAAGATCTACCGCTTGCGAGGTCGCCGATTTTTCAGAACTCTTTCCCCCATAAACTTGACTCAGAACATCTTTGGAGAGGGTAAAGCGCTCGTTTCGGTTTTCGATGGCCTTGAAAAGCGCGTAGGTCCGGGCCGCGATGGCCTGGGCCATCAGGGCCTCGGAGGACCACTTCGGATTGGCCTCCCAGGGGAGGACTCCTTTAAGATAGTCTTCGATTAAAATCTCGTTAATTAAGGAAAGTTTGCCGTTCGCCTCCTGCCAAATCTCAATCGTTTCCCGATAAAGACGGCTATCGACTTTGATCCCCTCTCCCTGGCTCTCGATGCGAAGCGGGTTGTCTCCAAAGGTTTGACCACCGAACTGAATCCCCGCCGCCCCGGAGCGAATCTGAGTCCCCGCAATCCCATCACCATTTAAAAGCGTTCTTCCCACTGGGTCCGTTAAGACGTAGGGCGAGCGAGTGGAAACAGAAATCTGCGAGAGTCCCTTGGCAAGCAAGATGCGGATGGAATTAAAATCAGACGGGTTGCGCGGAAGATCCAGCGAAGTCTTCTTCGGAGGGCCACCCTTCGTTTCCTCGGAACCCCCCAAAGGCCAAAAGGAAACAGAAAGAATGAGGAAACATTTAAGCCAAAACATAGGCGCGTATTGTAACAATAAAGGAAGGAAGGTTGAAGGAAGAAGTGGGAAAAGAAAAAGGGTTACAGCTTTCCGCTCAGCACACCGTCATGGCAGTCCAGCACCATCTTGGTGTCTTGAAGCGTGCATTCCAAAATGGGATAGGCGCAGACGGCCATGATGGGCGAGGATTTGATTATTTCATCGACTTTCTTTTCGTACGATTTTAATTTGGGCCATTCGGCGCGGGGAATGGCGCTTGCGTCTCCCGCCCCGCGCAATCGATTGAAACCTATTTTTTGAACGTATTCCATGTAATTTGCCGCATTGGCCAGCGCCTGCTCTTCCGAGAAATAACCGTCCCGCAGGTACCACTCTTCAGCCGAGCGAATCTGAAACTGGCCGGCACTCAGGTAAAAAAGAAAGTTCGGGATGAGAGTTTCTAGGAGACCGGAGATTCGCTCCAAACCCATTTTTTCGGAAGCGAGCCAGAGACAGGCATCTCCTTTTTCAAGACCTGCCCGGAAAAAGCGGCTCATGCTTTCCACGTAATCGTCTTCTGATTTATAAAATTGGTAGCGATGCTGCCCGGGCGAGAGATTGTTGAGCGAATCAAAATCGGTTTGAGTCACTTTCTCAAACCTCCTTTTTTAAGACGCGCTATTATATCGTCTAAGGACGATTAGTGATAAGAAAAATTACGCCCCCCGGAACCGGAAGGCCTTTTGGCCGAAGCAGGGCATGGAAAGGAGAGGGTGTAAGTCTCTATGAATGAAGCAGTTGAAAATAAAAGGCCGATACACTGAGGTGTACCGGCCTTTCCGGAGTGAAGAACCTTAAAAACAGAAAAATTACTTACCCGGATTCTCCAAGTGCCCTTTCAATTTGGCCCAGGTGCGCCGGCCGACAACGCCATCGGCATCAAGACCGTTATCGTTTTGAAAGGAACGAATGGCCTCGCGGGTTCCGGGACCGATTTTTCCATCCAGAGACCCTTGATAATAGCCCGCATTCTTAAGCGCTTCCTGGATGTTAATCGAGGGAAGTTCGAAACCGGAAGGGGTCCGATAAATTCCCCGGATCACAGACTCTTCTTCCCGCAGCGAACGAAGTCGGGAGCGAGACTGTCCCAGCTGACTCTGAAGGTCCTGGCCTTTATTTTCCTCGGCTTGAATGGCAGCCCGAGTTTCCTGAAGCGATCGATCGAGCCGCGCCACTTCATCCGTAAGGGCGCCGACTTGGGCTTGAATGGTATTGATTTGACGAGCGGTTTGTTTCTTGGAGGCACATCCTGTCGTCACAAGCAGGATCCCCAATAGGCTTAAAAAACTTAAACGCGGAACATTCATAGGTTCTTCTCTCCTTTTGGCGAAAATGATGCAACTGCAAAACAGTGGTAGTCTAGCAAAACAATATTTTGAAATCAACCGCTAATCAGCTAATCAGCGGGATGGGTGGCAAAGAGCATGAATTCAGTGTGGGAAACCATCCGTTGAACAGGCCGCGTCTTGCCTTCCCGGGCCAAAATGGGCCGTTCAAGAAGTTCCAAGGCCTCCACTTGAATGAATCCATGGGCTCGGAGCGCCTCCGCCATTCGCTCAATTTGATTGAACGTCGGATTAAGGCTCACGATTTTTCCCCCTCCCCGAAGAGCGTCTTTGACCACCGCTACCTCTTCCCAGGGAGTTGGAATGTCGAGGATGGCGGCGTCAAATCCCCCTTCCGGAAAGGGCTCTGAAGACACTCGTTGTTCGAAGGAAACATATTCCGCAAGGCCTGCGCGGGTGATATTTTTAACCGCATTCTTGGGTAAATCGGTACGCCGGTCAAAAGTAAAAACCTTCCCGTAAGGCCGCACGGCCTCCGCCAGGGCAAGGGTCAGGGCCCCGGATCCTGTCCCCACTTCCAGCACCTTGGAGCCGGGACGGATGCCGGCTTTCAGGATTAAAAGCCCGGCATCTTTGGGATAAATAATGCCGCTTTCGCGCGTGGCCTTCATCATTAAATCTTCCACCGTGGGTTTCAGAAGATAGCCGGCGCCGTGGTCGCAAATCACTTTCTTACCGAATTCCTGCCCAATCCACTCATCCGCGAGGAGGGGTTTTCCGCAGTGGATGCTGACCCGTTTTCCACGAACCACCTCCACGAGATAGCTCGTCTCTTCCTCAAACCAGAGAAGGACAAGGTCGCCCTCGGCAATGCGGAGGCCGCCCGCGGCAACAATGGGTTCGCTTGAAGATAAAGACATGCGCTTTACCACCTTTCTTTCCGCGCCTGGGAAAGGAGCTCAAAAAAGTCCTTCACCAGGGCGTCGGGACGCTTTGATTGTAGCTCATCTCGGTGCGAAAATCCATGCGTCACCACAGCCGCTGAAATCCCCGCGTTGCGCGCGGTTTCAATATCAATGGCGCTATCCCCCACAAAGAGGGTTGAAGAGGGGTTGACCTTTTCGCGTTTCATGACGGAAAGAACTGCGGCCGGGTCCGGCTTTTTGGGATAGTCCGAGTCCCCCGCCACAATTTCGATAAAATATCGGGCGATGCCGAGTGCTTCCAGGATTTCCCGCGAATAGGGATTAGGTTTATTCGTGATCACGGCCTGTTTGCGCAGTTTAAAATACTCGAGAAATTCGACCGCACCGGGGTAAAGCTTACTATGATCCAGCATGTGCTCGGCATAATAGGCGCGATAAATTTTAGATCCCTGCTCGATTTTTTTGGGATCTTCCGTTTTGAGACAACCCCGGATGAGGGCATGGAGCCCTTTTCCCACAAAGGCGGCCACCGCGGCCGTGGTTAATGGGCTTCCCCCCAGTTTTTTCAGCATGTCATTCGCAGCGCAGGCAATATCTTCGCGGGTATCCACCAGCGTTCCGTCCAGATCGTAAATGATGAGCCGTTTCATCTTTGCTCTTTTTGGGGTTAAAACGAAAAGTACCCCTCAGGGGCCTGCCATCAACATCAGAAAAAATAAAAGGTAAGTTAGGACGGGAGGAGTTTGCCGATCTCTTCTTCGAGGTAAGTCAGGCTGAAGGGCTTGACGATGTAATCGTGGGCGCCCAATTTCTTAGCCATTGCGATCCGCGCTTCATCCTTAAGAGCCGTAATCATAATGACGATGGTTTTAGGGAATTTTGATTTGATCTGCTTTAAGCATTCCAGGCCGTCAATACCGGGCATCATGATATCAAGGAGCACCACATCCGGCTGCCAGGTGTTGACCTTTTTGAGCGCTTCTTCACCGTTGGCGGCAGCCTCCACCTCGAGGTCTCTTTCCGACAGGAAGTCCTGCAAGAAGAGCCTCACATCATCTTCATCATCCACCACAAGGATTTTCTTCGCCATCCGATCAACGCTCCTCTTCTTTTAAAAGTGTAACCGCTAAATAGCGGACCTTCAACCTCCCTGAGACTGCCGGGGATGAAACGGCCTCGGGCCGTACATCTCGGAGCGCCAGTCATATTCTTCCTCGCGCTGTTCATAAACGCATTTCTCGCAGCGTACAAGATGATGACCGCTGCGGTTGGTCTCTTCGAATCCTTCCAGGGCGTCAAAATTTTTGCCGCAGAAATTACAAAACATTAAAGGCTAGAACCTCTTCTTGAATTTTTCTAAAATCTTGCGCCGACTTTTCAAAAAAACCTTTTGGAAACACGCTTCGATGCTCCCAATGGTTTTTCAAGAAGTAGATGATAGCCGAATGAGGGGCGATTCTCAAGAGGTTATGCACGGCAAGCCCGTAAAGGGAGATCTGTTGGTCGTAGAGCGCCTCCCTGATTTTGGAGGGATCCCCCACCGTTGTTTTATAATCCAGAAGGTGCCACCGCCCCGAGGCATCTTGAAAAAGAAGATCGATCACGCCATACACCCTGCCGTGACGCTCATTCAAAGTGAAGGGAAGTTCGCGGTACACCCTCTTGGCCTTTTGAATTTCACGAAAGACGGCGCTTTGGACAAATTTTTCCACGAGGTCACCCGCCTCTTTCGCATGAACCGCACTCAGGCCGCGAAAGACCTCGGGAAGGATGGCCTTTAAACTCTGGGCGGGATTCCCGAAATCGAGCCGTTCGAGGACGCGGTGGACAGCCGTACCAAAATCGGCCGGACTGAGTTCCTCTTCAGGAGACATCTCTTCGGCTTTTTCCGGGACCTCGGCGGGGTATCCTATTTCATAAGAGCGGCGATAGTTTTCGTGGTCTTTCATAAAGGCCACGTAGGCCGATACCGAAAGATCGACGGCGCGCGCCGGCACCCTGGCGCGAACTTCCAAATTTTTTAAAAGCGGCGCGGCTTGAGATGCGATGCCCGCCCACTCGGTTGAATTTTCAAAAAGATCTTCGGCCGCTTGCGGCGGGTCGCCTCTCAGCAGCTCTTGAAACGCCTTTTTCTCAGCCGTCAAGAGCGCCGGGCGGCCAGAGGGCATCGATGGCTCCATCCAGGAAATCTGCATTTTGTCACTGAGCGCCTCCCGGCAGGCCATCAGCCAATCCATCCAAGAGGACATCTCATAAAATGATTTTTTGACGGTTTCACTTTCTTTGTGCACACCGCTCAAAATGAGCCGGGAGCGGGAGCGCGTCAACGCGACATAAAAAAGCCTTTTCCACTCCTGATGCTCGCGAAGCGAAAGCGCTTCATCCATCTCCGTCCATGAAAGAGGGGCTTCCTTTTTCTGCGTCTCGGGATGAATCAGTGCCAAGGCATAACCCCTCCCCGCCTCCGCAAGAAAGGTTTTGGATTCGAAGGACCGGCGTTCGTGCGCGAGGTCGGCAACGAACACGACCGGAAACTCGAGGCCTTTGGCGGCGTGAATCGTCATAAGACGCACGGCGCGGGAACCCTTTTCAGCTTCGATGGGGGCCTCGGACTCACGCACCTCCCGCGATTCGAGTCCGCGAATCATGTGGATAAAATCGCTTAAGGTGAGGACCTCCCGGGATTCATATTCCCGCGCCAGGTCCATTAATTTTTTTAGATTAGCGTAGCGGCGCACCCCCTGAGGATGGGCAAGGGCCGCGAGGTCAAAAGAGGTTTTATGGAGAATCTGACCCAGAAGCTCGGTCAGTCTAAGACGGTCTTTTTTTTCAAGCAGTTCTTCAAGCAGCTTGTTAAAGGTCCGGAGTTTTTCTTTTTCCTCGCCGCTCACTTCGTTGATCTTTTCAAGATCCTTCAGGGAGGAGAAGAGCGGGTTTCTGTTGTCCGTCTTTTTCGCATAATGAGAAAGCCAGTAAAGCGTATCATCTTTCACTTGAAAGAAAGGCGAGCGCAGGGTGGCGGCCAGCGGAATATCCGAAAGCGGATTTTCGAGACAGGCAAGCAGGCTCATCATGTCCCGGATCTCGCTCTGATGATAAAAACCTCTTCCCGCCACGACAAAATAGGGAATCCCCGCGCCTTTCAAGGCCTGTTCATAGATTCCGCTTACGGTCATGGCCTGAAAAAGGATCACCATATCCCCGTAGGGCACTCCCGCATCCCTCAAGCGCAAAATCCGCTCGGCGATCCCCGCCGCCTCACGAAGCCGCGCGTGATTCATCGATTCCTTCTCCTCGGTACGAAGCGGGACAGCAAGGAGCTCAACCCATGAGGCCCCCTTTTCAGGCGGCGGCGATGATGCTTCAATCCCCGGCATTAAATCTTCAAATTGAAAACCGTCCTCGGCCCAAATCTTACGGAAGAGGGTATTGATAAATTCAAGTAAGGGCGGCTCGGTCCGGAAGTTTTCGGGTAAAAAAACGCACACGCCTTTTTCCTCATTCGATTCATATTCTCTTTTCTTGGCAAGAAAATGCTCGGGCGAGGTACCGCGAAAGCCGTAGATAGATTGCCTGAAATCCCCCACGTAAAATTGATTCCCCTCCGAGGACAGGAGTTCAACCAGTTGAACCTGGAGAGGATTCGTATCCTGCAGTTCATCCATCATCACATGTTTAAATTGACGCTGGTAACGCTCCCGCAGTTTTCGATTGGGAGAGGTCTCCCTCCTGAAGAGGTCAAGGACACGGCTCTGAAGGTCATCGAAATCAAGAAAACGCCTTTCTTTTTTCGCGGCCTCGTAGAGGGCTTCAAAAGAGAGCGCTAATGTTTCAAACTTCTCCCGCTCGCTCTGAGCCAAAAGATCAAGCTGGCTTCCGAGGAATTTCCGTGAAAGCCGCGCAATGTCCTTCCACAGGGCCTTATCTTTTTTTCCGCCGCGGCGGTTGAAATTCCGGGACCACTCCCGAAAGTCTTCGATTGGCTTCCAATCCATGAGGGGTTGGGCGGCAAACCTCTTCCACGCCAGGGCAAATTCTTCCTCCCCTGTTTGCTCAAAAAGGGAAGCGAGGAGATCTCCTTCGCGAAATCCAATCCCGGCAAGCCGGTTCTTGGTTTGGGTAAAAAAAGTGCCGAGGGGCTGGCCTTGATTGCGGGCCGCCCCAAAGATTTTGAGCACACCCTGGCGAATCACGTGCTCCTCATAAGTTTTAAGAAGCTCGAAGGTGCCGTCCCCGGCCGCGCAGCCGCTTTCAATGGCCGTATCAAGGGCTGACTCTTTCATGGCCTCGGCCTCTTCGGGCTCAATCACGCTGAAATCAGGATCGACTTCGGCTTCAATCGGATGCTCCCTCAAGACCCTGGCCGCGAAGGCGTGGATGGTGGAGATGTAGGCTGACTCCAATTCTCGGCGGGCGGCCTCGAGGTGAAGTGCCTTGAGCCCCGCAAGAATCCTTGATTTCATTTCCATGGCTGCCTTGTCCGTAAACGTAAGCGCCAGGATCTCGTTCACAAGGACCCCCTGCGTTTTCACTAAACTCAAAAAACGCTCCACCAACACGCGTGTTTTTCCGGTGCCGGCGCCGGCCGAGACAAGAATATTTTTTCCTTTCGATTCGACAATGAGCTTTTGAATTTTAGTCAGTTTCATTTTGCAACTTTCTCAGCATCGGCAGTAGCGCGTTGCCTTTTTCGATCCTCTTCTTTGATCTCTTCTTCTATGGAAGGAAGTTTCCATTTTTCGATGCGGCAAACAGCGGGAAAGGGGCAATAGGGGTCACAATATCTCGGCCGCACCGGGATTTCAAGGTTGGCGACGCTCGAGACGTATCGCCGCGCAAAACCAAGGCTTCGCTCTATCAGTTCCCGGTATTCTTTTTCAGAAAATTGAAGCGCCCGGGCCGATAAGGACATTTGGGAGGCCGCGTTTTCGGCGTGATAAAATCCTTTTTTCTGGCACTTTCTCAAGGAATAAAGCTCCCCCCCGACGGGTTTGAGTGCCAGGAATTTTTCCACGGCAGTAAGGTAGATGGGAAGCTGCAGCGAGGTGCCGAATTCCAAATCATCTTTTTTAAATTCGGCGGAGCGCTTGTAATCGATCACAAGCCCAAAATGCTCCTCCGCGTCGGTGTCGATGCGGTCGATTTTCCCCGAAATCTTCACAGGTTCCCCTTCCGTCTCGAGCACGTAGGCAGGGGCCGCGTCTCCATCTTTGTCTCCGAAGCTGAATTCAAAATAACGCGGCTTGAGCTTGGAATCGCGGAGCCGCTTAAGCTCTGAGCGCATAAATCGTAACAGCATATCTTTTAACTCCTCCCGGTTGAGCTCGACTTGGTATTTCTTTTCATAGTTCAGGGGGTATTGGGCAAGTGAGGCCTCGAGCTCCTGGAGGATGAGCCGCTCCACCTTTTCCCAGGATAAGTCTGTGCCCGCATGCTCCCGCTGAAACCTAAAATAGTTTTCAAGCACGAGGTGAAGGATGGTGCCTTTGCGTTTCAAATTGATTTCCTCGTCCGGGTCCTGCAGTTTTAAAATGCGGTTCGCAAAGTATCGATAGGGACATTTTCCGTATTCCTCAAGGCGCGTGGAGCTGGTTTCATGTGAGCGCAAGGCATCCATTTCCCGGAGGCGAGGATCGGTCAGTTCCGCCTTAATTTCCGCAAAGGAGCGCCGGATTCTGGTACGGCTTCCGGGGTCCTTCAGGAGGGTGTGCGTTAAATAAAGCAGCGCGGGTTCGCGCTTCTCCTCAGTTTCGGGATTGCAAAGTTCGCCCACAACCGCGATCTCGAGTTCGCGGAGATTGACTGCTTCCTCGGGACGCGGAAAGGGATGGGCGAGGTTCTGTTTTTGGACTGGGACCTTGCCTCCGAAAATCGATTGCACCTCCTCCACATAAAAAGAAGGAAGCGCTTGTTTTCCCTCGCGGTCGAGGCTGGGATAACAAAGGGTGACCCTTTCGCTGGCGCGCGTCACGGCAAGGTAAAAGAGATAGCGCTCGAGGCTCTGGCGGGGTAATCGCTCCGCCAGCCTTGCCTCGGAGTGCGCATTGAGTAACCGCCTCTCCCAATCTGAGAGAAGCGGGTCTTCTTTGATTTGAACGGGAAATCCCTTTTCCAGGAGCCCGGCCACAAAAACAATACGGTATTCCTTCTGGCGGGCAAGCGAGGCATCGTAAATCTGCACTCGGTTTTTATCCTGCTCATGAAGCGAGTAAAGATCAAGCTCGATTAAGCGTAAAAGATAGTCCGCAAAATCGTCAAAGCTCACTTTTGCACGGCCGGAAATTCGCAGGTGTGATTTCATTTCCTCGAAAAGTGACTCCAGCCTGCGAAAACTTAAGGCCTCTCTACGCACCGAGGTCTCAAGAGAATCCTGAATCTGAATAATCCGGAAGGTTTTTTGGAGGGCCTCGGAGATTAAGGTTCGTAACCGATTAAAATCTTCCGAGGACCGCAATTCGTCTTCAAGATCCCTAAGCGGCGCAAGGGTGACGCTTTTTATCTGGTTGAAACGCTCAAGGTCCTCTCCCGGACCTCCAAAACCCTGATGAGTCCAATCCGTGAGCCACACCTCCCTTCCCGCCAAAGCACCCTCGCGAAGCGAACGATGTTCAAACTCCCCCACCCATTCATAATTTTTTGGCGTCTCTCCCACCGCAGCCACATAAGATGATTTGAAAAAATTGAGAAGGTCGGAGCGCTTCCAGCCGTCTTTCATAACCCGCAGAAGAAGGACAAGGGCGTGGACCATAGGCGAGAGCTTTAGCCGCTCACGCTCATGAATCTCGAAAGGGATGTCGTAATGATTGAAGACTGAGCGAATAACTGCTTCATAACTGCCGATTTGCCGAAACAGAAGGGCAAAATCGCTCAATCGATAGGAGCCGGTTTGATAGAGGCGGTGAATTTCGCGAGCCATCATCTCAACCTCCCCTTGAATGCCCACGGCCTCAAAAATCATGAGGGCATCGTTTGGCGGCGGCGAGGGAGTGGAGTTTGATTCTGAAAATAAGCGCCTTTCAAGGAATACCAGGGCGGGTTTTGTGCTTCTGTGGTAGACCGGTTTAAGAGACTCCATTTTAAAACCCATTTCGAGAAGCGCGGCCTCGGTCTGCTGAATCGATTCAAAAAGACCCGAGCGTGAGTCCCCTTGATCTTTCGTCAAGGTGACGGTTACTTCTTCGGAGGATTCCGCAAGTTCCCTCAAATAGGCCAGCTGAAGCGGAGTGAAATCAAAAAATCCGTCGAGCCAAATTTTCCGGTAGCGCTTTTTTCTGGCAAGCGCCTTCGGCCTCTCTTCAAGGAAAAGCGTCCAGGCATCTTTGCGGTCACGAAGTCCTTCTTCGGCGAGTCTTCCCTGGTAGGCCTCGTAGATCCCGGCGAGTGATTCATATTTGGGGGCGAGATCCGGCTCGATCTTTTTCAAGTGATTCATCCGCTCGCGGAAGTGTGCAGCGGAAAAAAGAGAATCTTTAAGCTCGTCGAGAAAGCGGGCCACGAGCGCGTGAAATCCGGGCATCCCCTGAACCTCGCAAAAATAGTCCCATGGGTTTTGCCTTAAGATGTCCTGAAGCAGAAAGGTACGCACACCTCCCGAAATAAAATGTTCCTGCCCGAGACCCAGAAAGCGGTAAAGGAGTTCCGAGAGGGTTGTCACACGGCGGTGGAAAAAACCTTTAAGACCCCGCTGCAAAAGAAGGGATGTGACGCGTTCGGTGTGTTCGGCGGAGGGCAAAATAAAAAAGGAGTCGTCCGCAAGCGGATCCGGGGCCTTTTCAAGGGCTTCGACAAATTCGTTTAAGAGGAGGCGGGTCTTCCCACAGCCGGCAGGACCTACTAAAAGAATTTTACTCATAGAACCTAATGGTGCCAGGCACGGTGCCTGGCACCGTGCCTGGCACCATTTGCCTGAAGCTTTTTAAGCTACATTTCATTCGTGATACGTAGCGGCACTATCTTCTGTCTCCCACAACGTCACCCGCGAAACGGGAAGCCGCGCCTTTCTGGCCTCTTCAAAAATCCACTTGGCGAGCACTTCTGCCGTCGGATTTTCCTTGATCACGACAATGGGCTCCCCTGACTTTTGCAGAACCTCCGTGAGAGGATCGTCCGCACATAAAATGGTTTTATGATCCAGGTTTTGATTGATCCATTTTTCCACCACTTCCCGGATCTCACAAAAATCCATGACCATGCCCTGGTGATTTAATTTCTCGCTTGAAACTTCTACGAGCACGCGGGCATTGTGGCCATGAAGATTGGCGCACTTTCCCTGATAGTGGATCAGGCGGTGCGCGTAACTAAAATTTATTTCACGTGTAATCCTAAACATGTCTCTTTTGACTCCACCCAAAACCGAGGGGGTCAGACCCAAATTGCATTAAGTTTGTGAACACGGTATCAGCAGAGCAGGCTTCCTCCCTCCACAGGAATGAAGGCGCCGGTCATAAAATCCGTGTCTTCGATCAAAAATCGAACCGTATTGGCAATATCCTTGGGGTGGCCAAAACGCTTTAGGAGCGTGCGCCCCGCCACCGCCTTTTTTTCGTTCGGTTTCATATCCTTGGTGGGAAGGATGGGGCCCGGCGCCACGGAAATCACCTGCACATGAGGAGCAAGCGCCTTGGCCAACCCTTCGGTTGCGGCGGCAAGCCCCGCCTTTGAAATGGCGTAGGGAAGATACTTCGGATGGGGGCGCCGGGCGGTCCAATCCACCAGATTGATAATCTTTCCTCTTTTTTGTTGCATCATGCGTTTCCCGATTTCCTGCGAGAGAAAAAAAGGCACTTTCAGATTCACGGCTAAAAAAGCATCCCAATCCGATTCCTTAATGGCGCCAAAGGGGGTAGGATAAAAAAGGGAGGCGTTGTTTACCAAGACATCGATATTCGCAACTTTTTGATAGATCTCGTTAATGAATTTTTGAATGACCGGAAGTAAGGGTCTTGGACGGTGAGAAAAATCAGCCTTAACCCTAAGGGCCTCTCCCCCCATGGTTTGAATCTCGGCTTGAAGTAAAAGGGCATCGGCTTTGGAATCGCGGTAATGGATTAAGATTCGCGCGCCGCGGCGCACTAATGTCAGGGCGATTTCGCGGCCAATGCGCCGTGCTGCCCCTGTAATGAGTACGGTTTTCCCCTGGAGATTCATCAACCGCATGATATCGACTTACTCGGGGAGGGTCAAGGGGGGTGAAGCCTCGGGAGCCAAGGGCCTAGGTCCGATGGCCCCCGAGGGAATGAAAACAGTTACGCGGCCGAGGTATTCGTCTCCCGCCAGGCAAGCAGATTGGGCGTGCTATTGCTGTCTGTGGCGCCTTCTAAATCGTTTAAGGCCTCATCGTAATGGAATTCACCGCTTTGAGTAAAGGAGTCTGCCACCACGGCCCCGTAGAAATCAGAGGCCCCGGAAACGCTTACGGCCGAGGCGGGGGCGTAAACGGCCCCGTAAAAATCGCTGTTCCCGGAAACGCTGACGCTGGCGCTCGTCGTTGCGTAAACAAGCAGGTTGCTTGGTGTCGCGGTCGCATTCACAATGCCTCCTCCGCCGATATTCACCGTGCCGTCGACATAAATTTTGACCGCACCCGTTGTTGTTATTTTAGCGTTTCCCGTAATCTTAAGCGAGCTGTAGCGGTAGGTTCCGGCCGCCAAAGTAAGCTTCGTGCTCCCTGAAACCGAAAGGGATCCAAGCGAAGTGCTGCTGCTTGTCATCACCTGATAATTTTTTTCGGTGGATGCCGACGTTTGAGAGCCCGTAATGAGCGATTGGCTCGAAGCGGAGATGACATCCGTTGGATTGCCGCTGGGGCCCACCGTCACATCGCCATTGATGGTCGAACTTCCGTTCAAGCTCACGGTGGAAGTGGTCACGCTATCCGTTCCAACATCGCCATTCGCTGAGGCCGTGTTTGCGCCGTAAGGCCCGTCGTTGGAATTGTAACTATCGATAGAGGTGGTCCCGTTCAAGGTAACGCTGTCTCCGGCAAAAACAGCAAAGTCAAAACCCGAAGAACCGGCGATATTCACATGAGAAATCACGGAACGGCTGCTATAGGCCGTGGAGGTTGGGTCATTGTCAGGAGCAAAACCCGTGGTTTGAATCATACGTACATTGGCATCCGTCGGCTCGGTGAGATCACCCCCGCAGGTCGGCGGACAAACCGTAACGCTGTAGCCTCCCTCGTCTCCCAGCGGGATGTAAGCCATCCCTGAATAGTTTTGGTCGTCTGTGAGTTCTACGATCGCTTGATCGAGCCCCGCCTCGGCTTTTTGGAAGGCGATGATCTTATTTTTATTTCGCTCGACCGATTGAATAAAGGCCGCGCTCCTGGCAAAAAGCCCGAGAGAAAAAATGGAAATCATGGAGATTAAAAGATAACTTGTGAGCAGGATAAATCCCTTCTGGCCCGCGCGGGTTATCTTTTTTCCTGTCATGTCGTTCATCACTTCACCCTCCCGCTCCCCCTAAGCAGCCGCCGTATTCGTCTCCCGCCAGGCAAGCAGATTGGGCGTGCTATTGCTGTCTGTGGCGCCTTCTAAATCGTTCAAAGATTCATCAAAATGGACTTTACCGTTTCCGGTTTGCGAATAGGTTTCGGAAACCACCGCACCGTAAGTCTGCCCGTTTCCGGAGATGCTCACATCAGACTCGGGCGCGTAAACAGCCCCATAAAAATTTCCGTTGCCTGATAAGCTGACACTCGCACCGGCCGTGGAATAGAGCAGGAAATTAGACGGCTTGTTGCTGGCCGTAGAAACACCATTTCCCGAAATGCTGATGGTGCCATCCACATAAATCTTGACCGCCCCGGTGGTCGTCAGTTTAGCGTTTCCGCTAATTTTTAAGGAGCTGTAGCGGTAGCTTCCTGTGGGCAAGACATAATTCGTATTCCCGCTTAAACTAAGGGCGCCAAGGGAGGTATCGCTGCTTCCGATCAGCTGGTAGTTTTTAGCTTGGGTCGCGGATGACCCCGTTCCGGAGATGACAGCATTGCCAGTGGTCGTGACAACGCTGCTGGGGTTTCCATTCGGGCCCACGGTCACATCCCCATTCACTGCGACATTCCCTGATAACGACACAGTATCAGCCGTTGTGCTATCCGTTCCGATATTTCCGTTATCGTACGCCGTGGCTGCATTGTAAGCACCCTCGTCAGAGTTGTAACTATCAACCACTGCGTTCCCGCTCATGGAGATATCATCTCCGGCAAAGATAGCAAAATCGAAACCCGAGGAGCCTGCTACATTGACATGAGAAATCACGGAACGGCTGCTATAGGCCGTGGAGGTTGGGTCATTGTCAGGAGCAAAACCCGTGGTTTGAATCATACGTACATTGGCATCCGTCGGCTCGGTGAGATCACCCCCGCAGGTCGGCGGACAAACCGTAACGCTGTAGCCTCCCTCGTCTCCCAGCGGGATGTAAGCCATCCCTGAATAGTTTTGGTCGTCTGTGAGTTCTACGATCGCTTGATCGAGCCCCGCCTCGGCTTTTTGGAAGGCGATGATCTTATTTTTATTTCGCTCGACCGATTGAATAAAGGCCGCGCTCCTGGCAAAAAGCCCGAGAGAAAAAATGGAGAGCATCGAAATTAAGAGATAGCTCGTAAGTAAAATGAATCCTTTCCGGTTCCCTAAAACACCTTTCATCTCTTTTGATGGAATCATTCTTTTCTCCCCCTTAGGTTTCATTCTCGTCACAAACGTTATCGTTGTCATCATCAGTGCAATCGTCAACATTGGAGACATTTCGAACCTCGGCCTGCCCCGTCATCTGCAGGGGCGTACTCGGAACAAGCCGCCCGTTGGTTAGCGTCCGCTGAACATTCATGGTAAGGGTCACGAGCGTCGGATTGCCGGCATTGCCCGCGAACGTTACGCCCGTCACATCATTGGCCATCACCTTCGTGGTTACGTCATTGGACACCGTTCGCATGATTTGATTGCCGTCGTCTCCTCCTAAGGCATAAGAGACTTGGATGGCATCGTCCCAGTTCGCGCTGTAATCGTCTCCGACTGCATTGTTCGGGTCCGGTATAGAAAAGGAGATGCTGTTGCCGGAGGAATCAATATTCACTTTGCCGGGCGCCGACTGGCGGATCTCCTGAATCATTTTGTAAAGACCCTCGCGCATGGAATCCTGAATCGTCATTTTCAGGTCCGTGGTTCGGATCTGTTCATCCCCCATGCGAAGCGCAAGAAAAAGGGCGTAAGAGATCACAGACGATATGGCCACGGCCACCACCACTTCAAGAAGGGTAAACCCTTGCTCGTTTCTTTGCATGTTAGGTCCTTTGAGTCACGAGAGTTCTGAGTGTCTGCGTGACGGCCCGATTCGTGTTGTCGGTCCACGCAACAGTGACTGTCACATCGAGTGGATTGGCATTCGAGTCCACAAAATCAACCGTCACCACCTCATAGGTCAGATCGTCAAACCCGGCCACCTCTGCCCCATCCGGAAACGCCGCCGTCACATTACCCGGAAATGTTCCCGTCAAGGCCGTGTTTCTCATTTGCTCCACGACTTGATTGGCATCTTGAATGGCCACGGCGCGGTCATGAATACTTTCTGCCGTTCTCTGAATCGCCGTGCTCGCAATGAGCGAAGACAGAAGCGCGGTCGCCACCACAAGAATCGTGACGAGCGTTTCGACCAAAGTGAAACCCTTTTCTTTTTCGCACAGATTCGCATATAATTTTTTGGGATTCGTATTCATCACGTATCTCTCAAACCCTCAACGGTAGAAATGGTTGATTTTTTGCTATTGTTACTCTTGCCTTCTGAATTAAAGCATAGCACCCTCCTACACAATTGCAATTCACGATTCCTAGCAAAAACTTTCATGCCTCCCTTTAGAAAGTATCGCTCGTGACAACTCCCACCCGCTTATCCCTCACCAGTTGGGCCCTTTACGATTTTGCCAATACCATTTTTTCTGCCGTCGTGCTAACGGCCTACTTCCCCCTTTACTTAACCGAGCTCACAGGGGCCAACTGGTATCTGGGTGCGGCCACGACCTCGGCCATGATCCTGGCGGGGCTTGCCATACCCTTTTTCGGCGCCTTGAGCGATCAAACCGGGAAAACAAAAAAATACCTCCTGCGATCCACTCTTATTTGCATCGGTTTTATGGCCCTCCTCTCCGCTTCACGCATGCCTTTAATTTTGATCATGATTTTTATTGTGGCGTGTTTTTTCTACCACGCCTCGCTTGTGTTTTATAATTCACTTCTCGTGGTCGTTGCGCCTCCCGAAAAGCAGGGATTCGCCTCGGGGCTGGGGACAGGACTCGGCTATCTTGGGGTTGTCTTCGCGCTTCCCATTGCCCATACCGTTGATCAGACCTTTGGAAGATCGCAAGTTTTTCTGGGGGGAGCCCTGCTTTTTTTTATTTTTTCCCTTCCCCTCTTTTTTTGGGTGCCGGAACGACCTCTTTCCAGACCGCGGGTGCCTGAGCGAATTTCATGGCGAGGGGAATGGAAGAAATTAACAAAAACAATTTATTCACTTTCCGAACGGCCGAGGCTGCTTCTTTTTCTGGGGGGGAATTTTTTCGTGGTGGACGCTTTAAATAGCGCTATTTTTTGGATCTCCGTTTATGCGCGGGAGGTTTTTCACCCTGGTCAGAATCTCTTGATCGGTTTTCTGATCGCCTTAAATGCGGCTGCCTTTCTTGCCGGTCTTCTCGCAGGCGTGATCACCGATCGGTGGGGCGCGATAAAAACTTTGACTCTGTCGGGATTTCTCTTGGTCCTAACGCTGGGCTCTCTTTCCTTGGTTTCGAGTTTCGCTGGATTTGTGGCCATCACCTTGAGCGCAGGGGCGTTTGCCATTGCCGGCATTTGGACGGCAGGAAGAAAAGCACTCGTCGAATTAGTTGAGCCGGACCGGCTGGGGGAATACTTCGGGCTTTACGGGCTTACGACCAAAGTTTCCGTGGTGGGAAGCCTTATCTTTTCAGTGGTAGCCGATCAGGCGGGATTTCCTACGGCCCTTCGGGTACTCGTTTTTCCTGCAGCCGCGGGATCGATCGTGCTGCTATTAAGTCAAAAGGCGCCTGGCGCCAAAGCCAAAGGTGCCAGGCACCCTTAGCTTTTCAAGCAAGTTTTGCGTCGAGTTTTCCCGACTCTTCAAGCTTAAAAAGATCATCCGCCCCCCCGATAAATTCCTCCCCGATAAAAATCACGGGGACGGTCATCCAGCCGGTTTGCTTTTCAAGCTTTTCCCTTTTTCCAGAATCGTCCGTCAGGTCAATTTCCTGAAAAGCCGCCTTTTTGGACTGGAGGAGCCGTTTGGCGCGGCGGCAATGGGGGCAGGTTCGGGTTGTGTAGAGGGTTACGTTTTGGGGCATGCAGGAACGTTACCGTATCACCATGTTAGGTTGATCATTGCCGAGGTCTGAGCAATCTTCGAAATATCCGCACCGAAGGCAACGAACCTTGCATTGCTGTTCGGCCATCGGCGCGGCGCAGTTCAAGCAGAGGAATTGAACGCTCATAACGTAGGGGCGGACCCATGTGTCCGCCCTGTGATTGACGGGCCGACACGCGGGTCGGCCCCTACGGCAATGATTCGTTCGATCACTTCTTCAATCACACGATTCGGAGTCGAGGCCCCGGCTGTCACACCGATTCTCATCTCTCCCGCGGGAAGCCAGTTTGCAGTTTCGATAATCTCCGAGCTGAAAACTTTTTTGTGCTGAATGAGATTCCTCGAAATAATGCACTCGGCATCCTTCACGTGAAAGGCGGGACAAAAATCGAGGGATATTTCCACCAGGTGCCCCGTATTGCTCGAATTGTAACCGCCCACCACAATCATGAGGTCCACACCGGCGCGAACGAGCTTAAAAACAGCGTCCTGGCGCTCCTGAGTCGCCGAACAAATCGTATCAAAATGACGGAATCGCTTGGGGAGCTCCTCGGCGCCAAAACGCTTGCGCATGGATTCCTGAAGCATACTGGCAATCTCCAAGGATTCGCTCGAAAGCATGGTCGTTTGATTCGCGCAGCCGAGATGCGCAAGATCCTGATCAGGATCAAAACCGGCGGATAGACTCGAGGCAAATTCCTTTAAGAAGGCTTCGCGCTCACCCCGGTCCTCAATATAATCACAAACGGTTTGTGCCTGGACTTTGTCACGCACAATAAGATATTTACCGCCGGGATACTGGGTGGCCCGAGAGCTTGTGGCCATGGTCTCTTCGTGATCATACTTGCCGTGAATGACGGAGGTAAAGGCATCACGGCTGTAAGACTCGACCCGCTTCCACACACTCATCACCGAGCCACAGGTCGTGTCCACAAGCACGCAGCCTCGTTTTTGAAGCTGATCGAGCTCTTTTAGCGTGGTTCCAAAGGCGGGGAAAATCACGACGTCATCCTCGCGGATGTCGTCCGCGGTAATCCCGCAAGCGTAGGGGCCCGAGAGAAACTGGATCCCCATTTCCTGAAGCTTGGCGTTCACGCGGGGATTGTGGATGATTTCATTGGTGATAAAAATTCGCTTGCCCGGAAATTGGGCACGGGTCTCATAGGCATAGTCGATGGCCCGGTCGACTCCGTAGCAAAAACCAAACTCCTCAGCGAGCTTGAGCGTCAAGCGGCCGGATTTCATTTGAAATCCGTTCGTTTTAATCTGATCGATTAAGTTGCTGTGATAGCTGGCTTTGAGCTGCGGACGGATCTCTTCTTTAAGGCCAAAGCTTTTTCGAATGATGGGGGACTTTTGGCTCATGAGATTTTGACCTTTAAGCCGCGGCGCCGAGGCTCAATTTTTTCGCCGTGATTCCGGCCTCTTTCAAAAGCTGGATCGAAACAGCGCTTAAAGGGTAATCGATATTGTAAACCACTTCACGGATGCCGGCGTTAATGATCATCTTCGTGCACATCAGGCATGGAGAAAAAGTTGTATAAATCACAGAATCTTTAATGGAGACGCCGTGGTAGGCCGACTGCACAATGGCGTTTTCCTCGGCGTGCGAACAGACGCATTCATCCAACCCTTTTCCCGAGGGATCGATATGGTTGCAGCGCGGACATCCGCCTTCGCTGCAATTTTTAACTCCGCGCGGTGTGCCGTTGTAACCGGTCGCAATAATGCGCTTATCTTTGACGATCACAGCCGCCACCTTACGCTTAATGCAATTCGAGCGAAGCGCCACCACTTTTGCAATGCCGAGGAAATAATCGTCCCAATCAGGGCGCGTCTGCTTTTTGGAAAACTCAAGTAAGACCTCGCGCACCTTATCGTGAAGCATCTTAAGAGAGCTTGTATTGTCAAGCACCACATCGGCCATGGAAATGGCCTGGTCGAGCTGCTGATCGCTTGATTGCTGGCTCTTTGCCTCTTTCTGTTCAAGCTGCTTAAAATCATCGAAGCTCTTCGGATCATTTTCACGGGCGCGCTGGCGCAAACGCTCAAAGCGGAGCTTCTCGGGGGCTCGAACCGTGGCAAGGATAAAATCACTTCGCCGGCGAAAGACCTGGACTTCGGAGGGGTGGCGGATGGAATCAACCACGTAGTACTTTTCGGGATCCAGGCGGGCAAAGATCTTTTCGGCAAGGACTCCGGGACCCTGCTCCCCACGAAGGCGATTGCCGAGCTCGACTAAGACATCACGCGTGACGCCCTTCCCCTCCCTGTTCGCTTCGTCGCGAAGCACATCCGAGAGGGAATAATAGCGGAACCCTCGCTCCTGGAGGTACTTGGCAACCTCCCCTTTCCCCGACCCATTTTTTCCCGTAAGTCCGATAATCATTGAACGTTATAATAACCGAAAGAGTACAGTTTTGGCAAGTAGGGGGCGGACCCGCGTGTCCGCCCGTGGACCACAGGGCCGACACATGGGTCGGCCCCTACATATCCAATATATTCCCCCGCCCCAAGATTATCTTAGGGTCAAACGCTTTTTTGACAGCCGCCATCTCTTCGATTCCCTTCTGGCCAAACATTTCGACAAGATAACATTTTTTCAGCTTGCCGACACCATGCTCGGCGGCGATGGTGCCCCCCAACTGAAGGGCCTTTTGAATCAATTCATGGTAGAGGCCCCAGGCCCGGGCATGCTCTTCCCCGTTTTGCGCGAGAATATTGAGGTGAACATGGCAATCTCCGATGTGGCCAAAGGTGATATTCCGAATCCCAAGGTCATTCAGTCGCTTTCTTTGAAAGAGCATTAAATCTTTAAAGGCCTTCTCAGGCACCGCCATATCGGTTCCGACTTTGCTTTGTCCGTGTTGGGCGAGGAAGGCCTTCACTTCAAGCGGCACTTCGTGGCGGAAGGCTCTGAATTTTTCATGTTCCTCCTCACTTTCACCCAGCCACACATCTTCCACAAGCGCCTTATGTTTTTCAAAGAGAGCGCCCCATCGATCGATCAATAAATCTTTCGTTTCCGGCTGGCACTCTTGCTCTAAATAAATAGCGGCGCGGGCCTCACGGGGCACCGTAGGATATTTTGCGCGGATGAAATCAAGAGAAGGGCCATCTAGATATTCCAAGGCGCGGGCTTGGATTGCGGCATCGTTTCGCTCGCCCCGGTGCCGGCGGCTCACGAATCGCGCATCCTCCGCGAAATTCCAAGAAGCTTCCTCGCTTGCGAAAAAAAGGACATAACTAAAATAGTCCCGGGGCGGATTCACTAAGGCGACTTCGATTTCTGTCACCATACCCAGCGTCCCCTCAGACCCGATAAAAAGATCGATGGCATCCATCTTAGGTTTCGCAAAATAACCCGCCGTGTGTTTAATGGGAGGCATGGCATAACTCGGGATCTTGATTTTAATTTTGGAACCTGAGGCCGGGATTTCGATTTCACCGACGGCGTTCGCAAAAATTTTTCCGCGCTCAAGATGAAGAAGGGATCCGTCCGCCAGTACTATCCGCAATCTTCGAATGAAATCGCGCGTCGGCCCATAGCGAAAGGAGCGCGGACCCGAGGCGTTCGTGGCCACATTGCCTCCCAAAAAAGATTTGAAGGAGGTGGGGTCCGGAGGATAAAAAAGAGCTAGCGAGCCAAGCGCGTCTTGAAGGGTTTTAAGCTGGCATCCCGGCTCGATAACGGCGTAAGAGGATCTTCGCACCGGGTCTTTTTCGATCCGCTTGATTTTTGAAAGGCGATCCGTGGCAAGCACCCAGCCCCCTGTCGGGACGCGGGCGCCGGTTAAACCGGTTCCATTCCCTGCAATAGTTACAGGGGTTCCGTGTGCATGCGCCTCTTTTATAAACTCAACGACTTCTTTCTCGGACTCCGGAAAAGCAACTCCCTCGGCATGACCGCCTTGAAAGTTAGAGGCATCCGTAAGGTAGGGTTGAATATCCTGAGGAGAGGTTTTTCGGATCACGCTTAAAAGGAAACGCGCGTGGATTCCATGAGGCCGTCAGCCTGAGGAGGGAGAAAACCGGCATAGCCGCGGTGGCGCTCGGTGAGCTCAATCACGCTAAAGGCCTTGCTCTTTTTCATTTCGGGTCTTGTAAAAATTTGCCGGAGGTCGGTCACTTTATCCCCTACGATTTCGCCGGCAAATGCCACGCCCTGCTTTTCTAAGAAAAAGATGGCCTTCTCAATTTCATCCACTTGAACCGCCACATGATGCAGGGTCTTATCGCCAAATGTTTTAACCCAATCGGGAATCAGGCTTTTTTTGCCGCGCTCCCCATGAAAGGCCTGATCGATAAAGAGGGCGGGGTATCCGGGCTTCCGGTAAACCTTGGCCCACCAGTTATCATACTCAATCACGCCCAATTGGGCATCGTAAACGTAACCCAAGGCAAGAAATTCCTTGGCGCGCTTCTCAACATCCAGCGTCCGAAAAGTAAGGTGATCAATCATCGGGCGAAAACCAATCCCTATGACACGCAGGCCTTCAGCGATCACGCGCGCAGCATGATTATTGGCAATGAAGTCCAAAAGATAAGCCTGGAGGAGTTTTTCGAGGGGGTCGTTCGATCCCGTTGATGCGGGTTTGGATTTAACGTTTATTTTTTTGGTCGGCATACTGCTTGCAATTATCGAAGCACGAGCTGGGTGTCAGTATCGCGAATGCCGGGGGTCTTGCGAATCACATCCACGACCCGCGCAAAGGCATTGTAGGGTTCGGCCTCGATAAAGGCAATCATATCGAATTCACCGGTGACCTCATAGATCATGTGAACGCCGGCAATTTTTTTGACGGCCTCACGCACCAAGTCTTCTTGCCCCGGCTGCACATCGATCATGACAAAGGCTTTTGGCATAGGACATAGACTCCGGAAGGCTGCCGCAAAGACAGACTTTCGGAAAGGGATGTTTTACTGAATCAGCTTGTTGGTTGCTTTGCGGGGAGGATCGTTTTTGGCGCGCTCAGGAACCTTGGGGTTCTCTTTATAAGAGGGCGAAAGCTCCGCGTTCACCTTGGCCCACTCCGGGCTGTAATCCTCAGACTCCACAATGGCACCGATCGGGCACTCAGGCAAGCACGCGCCGCAGGTGATGCAAATCGTGGGATCGATCACCATGAATTCTTCCCCCTTGTGATCACCGGGGTAGATGCAATCCACTGGACAGACGGCCACGCAGGACGCGTAACGTTCGCCTAAGCACTTTTCAGTAATCACATAAGACATGGTTTAATCTCCTTCTTCAAAGGTGTAATTTGCGCGTATTGTAACGTGGTTTCGGAGTATCGTCAATATTCTGAATCGCTTAAGCTAGAGCCCCATTTCACGGGCCTGGGCCTCAAGCCGTGCCACACGATCCTCCACCGGAGGATGGGTACTAAAGAGCTTGGTAAAGGCATCGGCCCGTAAGGGATTGACAATGAATAAATGCGCGGTGGAAGGCTTGGCCTCGTGTAAAGGAATCCGTTTGGAGGCGGCCTCAAGTTTGCGAAGGGCGTTTGCTAGGTAGAGAGGATTGCCGGAAAGCGCTCCCCCTTTTTCATCCGCTCCATATTCTCGCGAACGTGAAACCGCAAGCTGAATCAAGGCCGCCGCGAGTGGAACAAGGATCACCATCAACATCAGCACGAGCGGATGAGTGTTTCGGCCACCGCGATCATCGCGCCGTGAGCCTCCAAACATCAAGGCCCAGCGCGCCATATCGGCCAGCAGGCTGATCGCCCCGGCCAGTGTCGCGGCCATTGTGGAAATAAGAATATCGCGGTGCTCGACATGCGCAAGCTCATGAGCCAAGACGCCTTTCAGCTCTTCCTCGTTTAAAACATCCACAATTCCCTTGGTAACCGCCACTACCGCATGACGGGGGTTGCGGCCCGTGGCAAAGGCATTTGGCGCCGCGCTTGGAATGAGATAAATTCTCGGCATGGGAAGCTTCGCCTTTTCAGTGAGCTCGCGCACCATCGAATAAATTTCAGGGGCATCTGACTCCGCAAGCGGAACCGCTCGATAAATCGCAAGCACCATGCGATCACTGAACCAGTAGGCCCCCAGATTGAAGAGGCAGGCGAACAGGAAAGCGGAGGTCATTCCGCTTTCGCCGCCAAGCAGATGACCCACAAAAACAAAAAGCAGCGTCAGGGTCGTTAAAAGAAACGTAGTTTTAAGTAAGTTCGTCATGGCGCAATTTCAAGGACATGTTCAAACATTTTTGAGGAATCGTTTAACGTCATCATGATTGCCGGCGAGCACAAATTCAATCAGATCGCCTGTCCACCGGAAAAGGATTCTGACCTTGATTCCCTGGCGAACTTCCCAAAAATTTTTCCTTAAACGCTTAAGCCCCAGGCCTCGGTGAATCTGCCTGTCCTTCGAAAGGATGTTGATCAGCTCAAGGGCGGCTTCTTTGACATCGGATTTTTCATCGGGAGGTAGGCATTTGAGAGAACGATCAAAAGAAGGCTTAAATTCAAATCTCATAGCCCCGCAAGATGTTTTTTGGCCGCTTCAGGACTTGAAAAGGCCTTTCCTTCCTCGGCGGCTAATTTCTCGATCTTTTTCCACTCGTTCGGGCTGTAGGGAGACCGGGCGGTGATTTCGCACGGAACAAGCACAATACCATGCCTTGTGACCGTGAAAGCCACCGACGAGCCCTCCTCTAAACGGAGAAGTTTTCTGACGCGGTTCGGGATTGTTACCTGCCCCTTGGAGGTCATTTTGGTTGCTTCAATAATGGTCATGGCTGGAGGCTCCTTTGGTATTACTTCCTTACTTTCCTACCTAAAGGGTACACGGTCGAGTCTCAAAAATCAAGAAGTATAAGTACCCCTTCTAATTGTGCGGGTCCCAGATGTGAACCTTGATCGTTTGGAAGGGTGCCTTTTTAATTTTGCGACCAAACCTCTAATTTAATTTTATCCGTCGGCCAGTTCTTTGGGACAAGACCGATGCGTTTCCATAACTCGTTTAGACATGGTCAGATGATAACCCCTAATTTTTTGAGGTCACGAACCAGTTGTTTTAAGTTTCGGAAACGGATAGCGTGCATCCCCGCCCGGCGGGCCCCCTGCACAAACTTTGCGACATCATCGATAAAAACGGTTTCCTCGGGGCGGCAGCAGATTGCGCGAAGCACCTTTCGGTAAATTTCAATCTCAGGCTTCCGATGCCCCACTTCATGCGAGGGAAAAGTGCGGCTGAAATAACGCAGGATCTTAAATTTTTTTTTCACGTAATCAAAGTGCATGCGGTTGGTGTTGGAGATGAGATATAGGGGATAATTTTTTTTGAGGGCCCGCAAGACCGGGGCCATTTCCCGATTTTCCGAAAAAATATCGTTCCAATAATGTTTGAAGGTCCGGAAGTTTACGGGAAAACGAAGCGCCTGCTTGGCGTGGCGGTAAAATTCAGTGGAGGATATTTCACCCCGCGTGTAGGCCTTTTCTGTCGGCGAGGTAAAAAAATGAAGCCAGACTTTAAGAAGCGGGACCTTGCAGACCTTGGCAAATCGAGCAGCCGCCTTCCTCGCATCGTAATTGAGAAGTACGTTTCCGAGGTCGAAGATAATGGTTTTGATCTGACACTTTTTTTTCATATTCTCAACACCAAACACTTGGCGGCGGCGCCGGCCTTCATAAATTCGGAAAAGGCGAGAGGGTAGACGCGAAATCCCCGCTTTTCAAGTTCTTTCGTTGTTTGCGGACACTCTTCCGGCAAAATAATATTTTGATCGAGCACCAGGGCATTGCAGGCAAAATTCAGGGCCTCCTTCTCGGAGACCTTGATGGGATCCGGAATATTTTCTAAGAGCACCAGTTGGGCGTAAGGCTCAAAGGCAGGGAGATAAACCAGGGCCGATTTATCATTCAAGGGGGCAAAGCAGGTGTCTAAGTGATAAAACCGTTTGTCACTTAGCTCCAAGGCGAAGTAGGAAGTCTTAAGAAGCCCCGAGACGGCATCGTGGGCCTCCACATCCGACCTAAAATGAAATCCCGTATAAAGTTCATCGCCCATAAAAAGGGCGTCGCCCTCCCCTTCGAAACAAAAGGGGCGGTCTATAGTTTTCACGAGATAATTTTTTTTCTTAAACCAGGTTTCAAAGTGAACCTCTTCACCCTTACGCTCGCGGTGGCGGAAATTGCCGCGGACAAAAGTTCTTTTGCGCACCAGTCCTCCATTCGCGGTAAACACAAGGTCCGGCAGGCCCTTGACGGGTTTTAAGAGCTCGACTTTAATTTGGAGGGTCGAGGTGAGAAGATCGAAGTAAGCCCTCCACTGCCACGCGGCCTTTTTGGAATCCACTTTGCGTTCCACGTGCATCCAGGGATTGATCTCGTAGGCCACTTCGTAATAATCCGGCGGACACATCAACAAATTTGTTTTATTCATATATCAATATTCCTAAAACCCTAATGGTGCCAGGCACCGTGCCTGGCACGGTGCCTGGCACCAACTGATTTGGTGGTTAGTGATAGCCGAGGCGGTGAAAAGCGGCCTTGTCGCGTTTCCAGTGCGGCAGGGTTTTAACCCAAAGCTGGAGAAAGACCTTGCGGCCGAGAAATCTTTCAAGATCGAGCCGGGCAGCTTGGCCGATTTGTTTCATTTTTTCCCCATTTTTTCCGATCACAATTCCCTTCTGAGAATCTTTTTCCACAATGATCGTCGCCTGAATATCGGTCAAGCGATCGTTGCGATCTTTAAAAGATTCGACCATCACACTCGTCGCATAAGGGATTTCTTCGCCCGTAAAAAGATAAAGTTTTTCGCGGATGATTTCCCCCACATGAAACCGCTCCTGTTGATCGGAGATTTGATCCTCGGGAAAAAGGGGCGCTCCCTCGGGGAGCAGCTCAAAGGTTTTTTTAAGAAGCGCTTCCACTTGATCGCCCGTTTTGGCCGAAATGGGAATCATTTCGCGAAAGGGATGCGCCGATTGATATTCGGCCAGCACGGGAAGGAGATGCGGCTTGGGATAACGATCGATTTGATTCACAAGTAAAATGACAGGCGTCATCGCCCTCTTAAGCGTTTCCGCGATTTTCCTTTCCTCGGGACGCATGGCCTCCGGGATCACCATCCAATAGAGGAGATCGGCCTCCTCCAGGCTTTTTTCGACCTCGCGGACCATCCATTGACCGAGAAGATCCTCCGGCTTATGAAATCCCGGGGTATCGAGAAAGACGATTTGCCCCTCCGGCTTCGTGAGAATCCCTCGAATGACTTCGCGCGTGGTTTGCGGCTTGGGAGATACACCGGCCAATTTTTCACCGATGAGATAATTAAGAAGTGTCGACTTTCCCACATTCGGCCGGCCGATAATGGCGACAAATCCGGAGTGCCTGGAACCGAGTTGATGAGCGCGTTTTTCGGAAGGCATTACGAACGCACCGCTTTCTGATCTTTCGAGGCACCGGATTCCGCCGCCGGAGGCAAAATGCTGGAAACAAGACCGGTTACTTTTTCAAAACTTTCGGCCAATTTGGTCGGCGTCTCGCGCACGAGTTCTCCGGTTTGAGTAGCGATTTTTGCCGTCCCTTCCGTTACTTTCTTGATTCCTGCCGTCGTATGCTTTTTGAGAGACACCTGGAAGGCTTCACGAAAAGCCTTGTGAAACCCAAACTCCGGATCCGAAATATTGCCCTTCACGGGAACTTTAAGCGAGATCGTTTTTTTGTCCTGCAGGATCCCAATAAACCCAAGCGTCGGCAATCCCCAAATTTTATCCGCTGCTGCCGGACCCGATTTTGCCTCCAGCGTTTGGAGCCTTAAATGGTTTATCGACTTGAGTTGCCG
Organism: uncultured bacterium; assembly: GCA_964373045.1. Lineage (GTDB taxonomy): Bacteria > Omnitrophota > Omnitrophia > Omnitrophales > Aquincolibacteriaceae > CAYJSI01. The sequence continues at coordinate 13,644 of CAYJSI010000004.1, read as the reverse complement.
CTTTTCGCAAATGACATGCATCTTAAGCTGAAACCTTCCCTTCTTAATCTCAATCGGAAGCCCCTCCCAAAGCCGTTTATGCTCAAGGAGATTTCCTTCCTTGATCGCGCCCTTCAAGTCAAAATTGATCTGACTCGTGGCAAAATTAGCGTCTCCCGTGATCCAAAAAGGGGCGGGGTAATGTTCCCCAAAGAGACCCTTGACTGTCACGCGCTGCGATAAAATCTCCGGGTCCTCGGCAGGCCACTCAAAACCGAGGAGTGTGGCATCCATCTTGCGAAAGACAAATTTCTTTTCACCCTCCTTAGGGCTGCGGTCATGGATGATAAAGGTTGTGTCACGCAGTGAAATTTTATCGATCGCGACCTTCCACTTCCTGGGATCCTCAGGCTCATCGGCTGCCCTGGGTCGACGTCTGCTTTTGATATGGCGAAACCAGGTGACCACGTTGTTGCGGGGGCCCTCGGGCGTTGCGATGCGGTCAATGAAATAGAAAGGCTGATTCAAAATAAGATTTGAAATTTCTACGCTTTTATTTTGCAGGGCGCCGAGGTGAATCGAAAATTCAATCCCCTTGGCGTCCAGGTGGGGCGCCGGGGCAAACTCGGAGCGATGGTGAAATGTAAGTCGCGAGGCCCGGACCTTTCCATGGAGGGGATCGAGAAAGAGTTCCTTAATTTCAACCCGCATTCCGAAAAGCTCGCTCAATGTTTTCTCGAAATAGGGCTCGAGGACGCTCCCGACAATAAAACCCCTGGCGAGAAAAATAAAAAGGAGGAACAAAAGCGGGAAAAGGATGCGTTTCTTGATCATGGCATAAAAACTGATGGAGTCTGACCCCGCAGGGTCAGACTCCTTTGGTTTTGACCTCTTTGGTTTTGGAAAGCGAGAGCACCTCGCCCACTAATTTTTCAATTCCCGCATACGCCTCGGCAAGATTTTGAGCCAGCATGTAAGCGGGGGTTGTCACTATTTTATTTTTTTCGTCCACACAGGTCTCGCGGACGTTGCATGGTACGTGCTCTTGCCCCATTTTTTGGATCGCCCCCGCCGTCTCGGGATCATCGCCGATCGTAAGCTTCACCGCTCCCCCTTGAAAAATCTTGGCCATGAGGGCGGGCGAAATGCAAATCGCCCCGATCGGTTTCCCGGCTTGATGAACTTCCTTCACCAACCTTGCCACCTCCGGGTGAACCTTGCAATCGGCCCCGTCGAAAGCAAACGTGCATAAATTTTTGGCCGCGCCGTAACCCCCGGGGAAAATGAGGGCGTCGAAATCACTCGCCTTTACGGTTTTGATGTCTTTGATTTTTCCGCGGGCAATGCGGGCGGACTCGACAAGGACATTGCGTTTTTCTTTCGTCTCTTCCCCTGTGAGGTGATTGATGACCTGCACTTGGTCCACATTCGGGGCCAGGCAAACCGCCTCGGCCCCCGCCTGTGACAAGGCAAGCAGCGTCAAAACCGATTCATGGATCTCAGAACCATCCATGACTCCGCAGCCGGATAAAACAACACCGATTTTTGGCATCATAAACTTCCCTTTAACGGGGCTAGGTCCATTTTTATTGGCTGCAGGGGTCGACCCACGTGTCGACTCGTGGACCGCACAACGGGCGCACACATAGGTGCGCCCCTACAGCGCATTTAGGAATGTTTCAATTTCCTCAAATGTATTATAACAATGCGGCGCGACGCGGATCCCGGCCCCGCGCGGTGAGACATAAATATGATCACGAAGAAGCCGGCGGCATACTTTTTCGGCGTGGCTCATTTTAAACACAACGATTCCCGAACGATGCGTCCGCTCGCGCGGTGAAACCACTTCAAGCCCGCTTCGCTCAAGGCCGTCGATAAGGAAATCGGTGAGTTCTAAAATCCGGCGGCTGATTTTTTCGATGCCGATCTCCGAAAGATAATCCACCGCCGCCCCCAAGGCAAAAATGGAGGGAAAACTCGGGCAGCCAAGTTCGTAGCGGGAGGCCTCCGGTTTAAGATCGAGGCGCCGATTGTCCATGAGCTCAGGCTCCCGCATGCTCCGCCACCCTACTTGGGAGGGTTTGAATTTTCGCATCCAATCCTTCTTCATATAAAGGATGCCGCCGCCGTAGCCCGCCATAAGCCACTTGTAACTATTGGTGCAGAGGAAATCGATTTTGGCGCGCTTCACATTAATCGGAAAAGCGCCGAATCCCTGCGTGGCATTGACCACCAGAAAGCGGTTCCCTTTGATTCTGCCAAGGGCTTCCAAATCCTGGCGAAACCCGGTCGCGTATTGCACGAAGCTCGTAAGAATTGTTTTAACTTCAGGCGACAAAAGTTTCCTGAGCGTATCAAGCCTGATGGCAGAATTTTCGGGATTCTGCCAAATCATCCTGGCCTTCCGCCAAATCCAGGGAAGCGTGCTCGCGGGAAATTCGCTTGCGTTGGTCAGAACCGCGCCCTGATCCGCCAAAAGGTCGGCAATAAGATTCATCCCCTGAGAGGTGCTCTGAATAAATGTAATTTCAGAGGGGTCGGCGTTGATCAAGCGTGCTGCTTTTTTCCGGACCTCCTCGCGGCGTTTGATCCACGCGGCCCAGGAGAGATCGCCCAATTCAAAATGTTCTTTTAAATAGCGCCGGGAGGCTTGAAGTACGGGCCGCGGAATGGGTCCCCCTGAGGCATGATCCAGGTAAATCCATTTTTTTACCATGGGAAAATCGAGGCGGATTTTTTGCCAGAGAGAAGGCACGGACTAATAGCGGGGGACGGAGGAATCGACTTTAAGGGACCACTCGTCGATACCGCCTGTGACATTGCGGAGTTTCTTGAAGCCCTTGGACTTCAGAAACTCAAGGGCTTGGCGGCTGCGGCCCCCGTGATGGCAGTGGGCAATCACCTCTTTATCCTTGCAGGACTCAAGTTCGCCCAGGTGATTTGGGAGCTGCCCCAGCGGAATGAGCTTTGTCCCGGGGATTTTGGCGATTTGATATTCAAAGTTTTCGCGAACATCCAGGAAAACAATATCTTCCTTGCGATCCAGCTTTTTCTTAAGCTCTTCGACAGATATTTCAGCCACGCCATTTTCAGAGGCCGAGTTTTCCTGCCCGCCCCGTCCCAGACCGCAGAAAACTTCATAATCGATTAATTTTGTAACCGTGGGGTTTTTTCCGCACACGGGACAATTCGGATCCTTGCGGATCTTAAGCTCGCGAAAGGTCATCTGCAGGGCATCGTAGACAAGCAGACGCCCAATGAGCGGCGTGCCGATCCCTACAATCAGCTTGATCGCTTCCGTGGCCTGGATAAGACCAATCACACCCGGCAGAATTCCGAGCACTCCCCCTTCGGCACAGCTTGGGACCATTCCGGGAGGAGGCGGCTCGGGATAAAGACACCGGTAGCAAGGACCTCCGGCGGAAAAAACAGTCGCGAGGCCATCAAAACGGAAGATCGAGCCGTAGAGATTGGGTTTTTTTAAAAAAACGCAGGCATCGTTTGTAAGATAGCGGGTCGGAAAGTTGTCCGTGCCGTCAATCACAATATCGTAATCTTTCAGGATATCGAGCGCATTGTCAGAGGCGAGGCGCACCGGATACTTCACAACCCTTGTATCCGGATTCATGGCCTTGATGCGTTTCTCGGCCGAATCGATTTTTGGCTTTCCGATCTCATCATTGGTGTGAAGGATCTGGCGCTGGAGGTTTGAAAGATCGACATTGTCAAAATCGACAATCCCGAGCGTCCCCACACCCGAGGCGGCAAGGTAAAGCCCGAGGGGCGAGCCAAGCCCGCCGGCCCCGATCAATAAGACCTTGGCCTTGAGGAGTTTTTTCTGCCCCTCTTCCCCGATTTCAGGAAGGATGAAGTGGCGGCTGTAGCGCGTGAGTTGTTCAGGCGTTAGATTCATAAGTTTTAAGAAAGGGTTTCATACCACCACAAATACTGCCGAATGGTTTCTCGGGTGGCATCATCGGGATGTCTAAGACAGCAGGCCACTCGCCATTCACGTGCCCCTTCCGGCCGTATGACCCGCACCACCTTGGCATCCAGCATCAATCTCTTCGGACCCGGAAACTCCTCAGGAAAGCAAAGGGTGAGATTCACACGATTTCCCCGCGCAAATCTCTTTGAGGTCACAAAGTGAACCCCGTGGATGGAAAGATCGCGGACTTCTCCCCTTACAATCCACTTGAAAATTTTTCCGCGTTTAAACTCCACCGTAAATCCATGGATGGGAAGCCTGAGCTCGGAGCGCTCGTTTCCTTCCCGGGGAGATGCTGCTTTTTTCTTCTGAAACAAAGTAAGCGTTGCCATTGAGATCCTCCTAATAATTCCAGCCTTGAATCAGCCGGCGCATGAGATCATGCCCGGGGTCCACATAGATACCCGTCGACTCGGCGGCCTTTTCAGTATACGGCAAATGGGATGATCGTGCCACATCGGAACCCGCAAAAATGAAGGGAACGGGATCTCCCACATGGGTCTTTTTAGCCGTCGGCGTGTAATGGTCGGGGGCCACGAAAAGGCGCCACTCTTTTAACCGGCTTGTGTGTTTGACGAGAGGGCCCACCACATGGCGGTCGATTTCCTCGATGGCCTTCACTTTTTCTTTGGCGAGTCCTAAGTGGCCCGCCTCGTCCGTCGCTTCGATATGCACAAACACAAGGTCGAGGCGCTCCAGGGCCTTGACGGCATACTCCCCTTTCGCCCTGTAATCCGTGTCAAAATAACCCGTGGCGCCGGGAACCGATATAATTTCCCATCCGAGATAGCGGCCCAAACCATTTAAAAGATCGACGGCAGAAATCACGCCGCCCTTCACCCCGAATTTTTTTTCGAATCGCTCAAGCTTGGGCGCGCCGCCGCCGCCCCAAAACCAAATCATATTGGCCTTCTTTTTCCCCCGTCTTGCCCGTTCAATATTGACGGGGTGATTTTCAAGCACGGCTTTTGATTTTTCCGTAAGATCGATTAAGATTTCTGCTCCCTTGCCGCGCGGCAAGTGTTGGGCATAAGGCTCCCCCTGAAAATCATGCGGCTGATCCGTCTTCACGTCAAAGGTCAGAGGTTTTCTAGAGATCATGATATGCCGGTACATCTTGCCGGGATAAAACTGAATGTCCTTCGTCCCGAGTTCCTTTTGAATCGTCTGGATGAGGATGGCTGCTTCCTCGGTTGTTACATGATCGGCGCTATAGTCCGCGAGGACGCCGTTTTCCACATTCACAAGATTCGTCCGGAAGGCAAGCTCGCCCGGCCCAAGCACTAAACTTAAATTAGCGGCTTCAAGCGGTGCGCGGCCGGTGTAGCAGACCTTCGGATCATAACCCATGAGGCTGAGCCCGCACACGTCGCTTCCCGGATACATCCCTTCAGGGGTTGTCCGCAGCGTCCCCTGTATATATTTTTTGGCAAGGGCATGAAGATGAGGAATGTGGGCGGCCTCAAGCGGTGTTTTATTGCCGAGCTCAGCAACCGGCCAATCCCCCAAACCATCCGGAACAATGACGATGTGTTTCATATTTTGACAAAACCTCGGTTGTGAATTGTAGGGGCAGACCCATGTATCTGCCCGTCTATCCGTAGGGCGCACACACGGGTGCGCCCCTACATTATTTTAAATTTTAATATTTCCCGAAAAATCGGTTCTTTCAAATAAAGTTCCCTCAAACGCCGCAATTCCTCCATCCGAAGTTTCGGATCATTCGATGCCTGAACATTCTCCAGCACTTGAGCCCTTGATTTAGCGCCGGGGATCACAGTGGAAAGGGAATAAAAATTCAAAATAAACTCAAGCGCTGCCCGCACAAGCGGCAAATGTTTCGTTGATAAAACACCTTTGACGGCTTCAATTTTTTTAAGATCGTTCTCCAGCTGCTCCCGCATGAAGCGGCGCCTGTGATCTATTTTGTGAAACTCGTGATCCGCCGTGTATTTGCCCGTAAGCATGCCGAAGGCCAAGGGTTCGCGCACGATCAGGCCGATATTTTTCGCTTGAGCTTCAGGAAATACCTCTTCGGCCATACGCTGATCGAGGAGATTGAAGACAAGTTGAAGCGTATCCACCCGCGGATCCTCCATCGCGGCAAAGGCCTCGTCTTTGCTATGGATGGACGTTCCGATGAAACGGATCTTCCCTTCCCTTTTGAACTCCTCAAGCAGGCCGACGAGCTCACCCCGCTTAATCAATTCAATCGAAGGGTTGTGAAGCTGATAAAGATCGATCGTCTCAAGTTCAAGTCGCTTCAGGCTTTGCTCAAGCGCAAAACGCACATAAGTGAGATCGAAATTTTTGCGGCTGGCGCCGTGATAAAAATCCCAGCCCACCTTTGAAGCGATGATGGTTTGATGGCGCGGTTTATTTTTTAGGAAACGGCTGAGAAGAGTTTCGCTGTGACCGTGGCCGTAGGTATCGGCCGTATCAAAAAAGTTAACCCCGGATTCCCAGGCGGCCTCGAGGGCATCGAGCGAATCTTCATCGCGGGTGGGACCATAGCTTGTTCCCCCGATCGCCCAGGCGCCAAAACCGACTTCGGAAACCCGAAGACCCGTTTTCCCGAGAATGCGGTGTTTCATGGCGGTAGTACGGGCGACTCGCGAGTCGCCCCTACATTTCAAGCACCAACGGCTTGCCGTTTTGTTGCGACGGGTTTGACGTTGCTTTTCCCGCCGTAGACGTCATACCAGGGGTTTGCGCTTTTCTCGAGCACCGCGTTCAAAGCCTGAATATTTTTAACACCCTGATCCTTGAGCCAACTTTCAAGGGCCTTGACACCTTGTCTGGCGTAAACGGGTATCCCATCTTTCCAGGTTGCGCGTCCGCAAAGAACCCCGTTATATTTCACGCCGGCCTCGGCCGCAAGTTCAAGGCTCTCGCGGAATTCATCGTCGCTCACACCCGCGCTCAAATAAATGAAGGGTTTCTTCGTGACCTTCGCCGTTTCCTGAAAATACTTAATCGCTTCCTTTTTCGTGTAGGCCTTCTGCCCTTTAAAGGATTTCGCGCCTTCGACGAATTTCATATTGATGGGGATTTCAACCTTGAGGATATCCACTTGATACTCCGGCTTGGAAAATTCCTGCATGCTTTTTGCCACGACCTCGGGCTTGCGCTTGGCATATTCGAGCGTATTCACATCCCCTTCGTTTGGATCGTAGCCGACAAATTCGAGGAAGAACGGAATATCGCGGTCAGCGCATTCGGCGCCGATCCGCTCCGTAAAAACGTGCTTGATGTCATTCACTTCTTTTTTATCAAGGGGCGTGTAGTAAATCAATACCTTGATCGCATCCGCGCCCGCCTCTTTAATCGTGCGCACCGTCTCATTTTCCAAGAGATCGGGAATTCTCCCCGGGCGTGTGTTGTCATAGCCGCTCGATTCATAGGCGAGCAAGAGGCCGGCGTTTTTGCTTCGTGCCTTGGCTGCAGGAAGTCCGTATTCCGGGTCAAGAAGAATGGCGCTTGCGTGAGGTGTGAGGACTTTACTTACGGCCACTTTGAATTCTTCCATCATGGCCCGCGTCACCTCTTTGGCTTCCACGCCCTTTTCCTTGGCAATGGCCTTCCTTAAAGAACCGCGCTGATCCATCGCCGCCGCCCGGATAATACCGCGTGAGTCCGACAAGGCTTCCAGTTTCTTAAGTTTTCCTTCCGTGATATTCATTCGAATCCTCCAATTATTCAAAAACGAGCGATGGGATTCCCGTCATAGATTGACAAAGTTCCGCAATTTTTTTTAATTCTTCCGCGCTCACTTCCGTCACCGAGGGATCCGCCGGACCCCGGTCCACGGTATACACCTGTACTTCACGCGGCAGGATAAATCCAAGCACCTCGACCCAATGATCCAAGTCTTCGCGATGGGTGTTATCGTAAATCCCGTGCATAAAGAGGCTTTGGATCACGATATCACGGAACGAGTGAAGGGCGTTGACCATGCGCTCAAAATCAAAATTCCCGCGCGGCTTATTGATTTTTTCGTGAAGTTCGCGGTGGCCGGCATCGAGCTTCATGTAACGCTCATCTAACATCACAAGGGCCTCTTTAATTTCGGGCCGGTGCGCCTGCGAGGAGTCCGAGAGAACACCGATTTTGACCTTGGGATAAAATTGATCCCGCAAACTGAGCAGGCCCTCGACTAATGTTAGAAATTCGGGATGAAGGGTGGGTTCGCCGTTGCCTGCGATGGTAATGCAATCGACCGGCGTTCCGACCCGCTTGTGATGGATAAAGGCGCGTTCAATTTCTTCCAGAAGTTCGGCAGCTCGTTTTAACTTTTCCCCCGTTCCTTTTTCGGGCGTCCAGCCATATTGACAGTAGACGCAGTCAAAATCGCAAAATTTGTAACTGACGGGAAGCGGATTGATTCCAAGCGATGATCCGAGGCGCCTGGAACGAATGGGGCCGTAGACAGCGCCATCTTGTAAAGGAGTGAGAGGTTTAGGGTTAAGCACCGATAATGTCATCAATGATACGCTGAATATTCTCCTGCGATTGAAATCCCACCACTTGCTGAACCAACTCCCCGCCTTTGAAGAAAAGAAGGGTCGGGATGCCTTGAATGCCGTAGCGCTGGGGCGTTTCCTGATTGTCATCCACATTCATTTTACCGACAATGATCTTGCCGTCGTTGGCTTCGGCAATTCGGGCCACCACCGGGGCCAGCATGCGGCAGGGGCCGCACCACTCCGCCCAAAAATCCACCAAAACAGGGGTCTTGGAGTCCAGTACCTCGCTTTTAAAACTGCTGTCCGTAACAACTTTCTCCTTACTCATCTTCAGCATTCTCCGTATCTTAGGTCTATTCCGTGAGCCGCGGAGGGATAATGCCATCCACATCTCTTAAGGGGAGCGTACTATACAATATTCCCTACAGTTTTGTCTAGAATGGGATCTCGTTTAAGACCTCGGCATCTGAGATGTATTTCAGGAAAATAAGACCCAGCACCACATGCTTGTATTCCGCAGCATCCATATTGTTGCGGAGTTTATCGGCTGTTTTCCAAAGCTTTTCCTCAAATCCGAGGTTGGCGCCATTTGAAGTCTTTTCTTTATTTTGCGTCTTTCTGCCGGGCATAAGTTTTTCTCTTTTCTCCATTTATTATATTGGACATTGAAACAATGAGTGGCTGAGCAGTTCTTCGAGGGCCGGGTAGGTCATGATTCCATCCTTACCGCGTGTTTATTCTCCAAAAGCAGGTTATTAAGATACTCAAGCCCCGCGGCTTGATACTGCCCGTGGAAATTTCGTCATTTTCTGCGGACGGAACAAAGACCGGTTCCCGTTTGATTTTATGTTCCGGCTTTCCCGGCAGGAACTCAAGGGGAACCGGTCACAATTTGTGACCGGTTCGAAGAAGCATCGGGATCCGCGCTTCCGGCCATTCGCCTTTACGGAACAAGGCGCCCTGATGGCTGCGAATGTATTGAACAGCCTGACGGCGGCACGAATGAGCGTGTTTGTGGTGCGCGCCTTCGTGAAGATGCGGACCCTGTTATCGAATAACCGAGAACTCGCACAGGAGCTGAAAAAGCTGGAAAAGCAGTTGACCCAACGCCTTGACGTCCATGAACTCGCCATTGTGGATGTTCTACGCAAGGTCATGCGATTGCTAGAGCCACCCGCAGACGTTCCGGTACCGCCGAAACGCCGAATCGGCTTCCATTCTTAACTCTATTCCCTAATCTGAACCGCACCCGCGCTTATGCGCGAGTACTGCCCGTGGAAATTTCGTCATTTTCTGCGGGCGGATAGATTTTATCGTTCTTCCCTTGACGTCTCAATGCCAAAAGAATCCCCCCCTTCATTCGCTCGGAGACCATTTTGCTTGTGATTTTTTCGATCGTCAGATCACCGTAAAGTAGACCCGGATTCCGGATCTCAAGGCAATCTTTAAAAATGGCGGCATTGACGGAGTCATAACCTACGTAACAGTCGGAACAGCCTTATGGGATGACTGTGCACGCCTGCGTGAGAGAAGATCGGATCTCTCTTAAAACCTCGGTGTCTTCTTCGAGGGGCTGGTGTCGCTTGAGGGCCTTTTTGGCCTCCTCAAAGGGAAGCTGGCCGAGCGCCCAGGCGGCGTGAAGCCGTACAAGCGAAGCGGGATCCCTGAGGGCTTTCATAAGTAAGGGCACGGCCTGCCTCGCCCCTACAGGATTTTCTCTGCCAATATTGCCGAGCACAAGGCAGGCATTGCGAAGCATTTGCTTACGGCTTACACGCATGAGCGCTGTGCCAAAAAATTTTCGTTCGTAAGCGGCGTTGGATGGAATCTCGAAAAGTTCTTTTAAATCGATCCATTCCCCGAAGCCGGCCGAGGCCTTGAGTTCCGGCCAGCTTCCCTCTTTTTGTTTGGAGGTAAAAGGGCAGATCGCAAGGCACTCGTCACACCCAAAAAGCCAGTTTTTGATCTTGGGACGAAGCTCGCGCGCAATGACTCCTTTGTGTTCGATCGTAAGATAGGCAATGCATTTTTTTGCATCGATTTTGTAATCCTCATCTAACGCACCGGTCGGACAAATTTTTTGACAATGAACGCATGTTCCACAATTTCCTTCAGAGGGCATATCTTCTTCGAGTTCGAGATTGGTCACAATTTCCGAGAGAAAAAGCCAGGGCCCGAATTTTTGGCTTAAAAGTCCCGTATGTTTTCCGATAAAGCCGAGTCCGGCCTGCTTGGCGGCAAATCGCTCAGGGAGGGGCTGGGTATCCACGCACGACTGAAATCGTAAGGGCACGGCCTGCCTCGCCCTTACAAATATTTCATTCAACCTTTCAATCAACAATTCATGCTTCTTCCGGATCACCTGATGATAGTCCTTGCCCCACGCATACCTCGCCACACGGCCGTAAACGTCATTCTGAGTCCCGCTGCTGCGGGACGAAGAATCTCGAGATCCTTCGTCGTCTCGCCTGCGGCGAAACTCCTCAGGATGACGTGTTATCCTCTCGTTCGAATAATAATTCACTCCGAGCACAATCACACTTTTTGCATCCGGAAAATCTTGATAAAAACGGTTTCTGCGCGCTTCAAAATCCTCCAGATATTTCATGGTGCCGTGCCGTTTTTCCTCCGTCCAGGCGCGAATCGCTTCTTCGCCCTCGCGAAGCGCCTTGGGAACCGTCACGCCTACGACATCAAATCCCATTTCAAGGGCCAGATTTTTGAGAAGACTTGTTGTTTCCGGTGCGGTTTTCATTAGGTTTTGGCGGAAGGGCAAAGGTCTTTGATTTCGCAGTGCGGGCAGTCCGGGCGCCTAGCGATGCAGCGCACGCGGCCGTGATGGATGATCCGATGCGAGTAATCCGTCCATTCCTTTTCGGGTATGATCTTCATGAGGTCGAACTCGATTTTAACCGGATCCTTTTCTCTGGTCAGCCCAAGCAGGCGATTGATGCGGATCATGTGCGTATCGACTGTGAGCCCAGGCACCCCGAAGGCATTTCCCAGGACCACGTTCGCCGTTTTTCTTCCGACCCCAGGAAGGGTGACAAGATCCTCGAGACGATCCGGCATTTTCTCCTTAAAACGCCTCACGATTTCCCGCGCAGCCCCCAAAATACTTTTAGCCTTGTTCTTATAAAATCCCGTTGAGTGGATGAGTTCTTCAAACTCTCTGGGATTTGCCTTGGCATAATCCCGGGCGGTCTTATATTTTTTAAAAACAGCCGGCGTTACCAGGTTCACCCGTTTATCCGTACACTGTGCCGAAAGAATCGTCGCCACCAGAAGCTCCAAAGGGTTTGAAAAATCCAAGGCACATTTCGGATTCGGATTGCTCTTGCGCAGCCGCCCGACAATTTTTAAAACCCGTTTTTTCTTTTGTTCGGGTGTTTCCTTCATTTTCGTTTCCTTAAAAATTTTTCGATTTCTGCAACCGGCATAGTATTCACGACGTCTTTTTTCTCAAGCCACGCTTTACGGGCAATGCCCACACCGTAAGTGATGTCTTTTAATCCTTCCATCGAATGGGCGTCAGGATTAATGCTAAAAAGCACGCCGTCTTTCTTAGCGCCGTGGCAAACCCGCCAATCCAGATCAAGCCGGTGCGGATTGGCATTGAGCTCCATCACTACCCCCGATTTTTTGGCGAAAGAAAGAAGCTTTTCTAGATTCACTTGATAACCCGCCCGCGCCAGAATCAACCTTCCCGTAGGATGCCCCACAAAGGTCAAATGCTTATTTTCCATGGCCCGAAGGATACGCTCCGTCATCTCTTTTTCCGGCAGATTGAAACGGCTGTGGATCGAGCCGATCACAAAATCAAATTGCGCGAGGATCGCTTCCGGATAATCCAATTTCCCGTCCCCAAGGATATCGGACTCAATGCCTTTAAAAATCCAGATCTTGAATTTCTTTTGAAGCTGATCGATTTCCTTCCACTGAATCCGAAGCCTTTCGGGTTCAAGGCCTTTGGCGTACTTGGCCGACTGGCTGTGGTCCGAGATGCCGACATACTCCAAACCCATTGCCTCTGCCGTCCGGATCATAGCCTCAAGCGGCGCCACGCCGTCACTGTAATTAGAATGGACATGAAAAACGCCGCGAATGTCTTTCTCTTCCAAGAGCTTGGGAAACTCACGCTCCCGAGCCCACTCGACCTCGCCCATGTTTTCGCGCGCTTCGGGAGGAATGTAATGAAGCTCGAGGGTTTTAAAAATATCGGTTTCGTCTTGACAAGGCAACGGACGATTCCCTTTAAAGAGGCCGTATTCATTCACCTTGATATTCTTCTTTTTTGCCAGAGTACGGACAACCACATTGTGTTCCTTGCTTCCGGTGAAGTAATAAAGGGCAAAAGGAAATTCTTTTTCGGAGACCGTGCGAAGATCGCAATTGATGCCGCTTTTTAAGGTAACGCTTGATTTGGTATCCCCGTGGGCCACTATGGTTTCGGCTTCGGAATATTTCACGAAGGCCTCATGGATTTTTTTGGGGTCCCGGGCGCTCACCAGAATATCAATGTCTTTAATAATTTCCTTATGCCGGCGAAGACTGCCCGCGACTTCGATTTTTGTAATTCCCTTTTGTTTTCTAAGATAGGAAACGATTCTTTCGCTCTCAGCCTTGGCAAAATCGATGCGAAATTGCCCGGCCGATTTTTTAAGGTGCTCGATCCCTTGAAGAATTTTCTCCTGACTTTTTAACCCAAAACCATCAAGATCAAGAAGCCTGTTTTCCTTGCAGGCATATTCCAATTCGCCCACCGATTTGATGTCGAGCTCTTCATAAAGGGCCTTGATGCGCTTGGCGCCAAGCCCCGGAATTTTGAAGAGATCGAAAAGCGTTTCCGGAAAACCCTTTTTCAGGCTTTCGTAGTCTTTGGATTTTCCCTTTTCATAAAATTCGTGCAGGATGTGCGAGATGCTTCCTTTTCCAATCCCCTTGAGCGTCTCGAGTTCCCCGGTTTTGATGAGATGCTCCAGATCATGCGGGCTGCCTTCCAGGATGCGGGCCCCATTCGCAAAGGCGCGCACCTTAAAAACGTTTTCGTTTTTAAGCTCGAGCAGCGTCGCAATTTCCTCTAAGATTTCGATCGCTCTGGTTTTATCAATCTTTCCCATAAGGAGGCTGATTATAATCTATCCAAACTCATTTTTCCCCTTGAATACCATCCGCCAGGCGGCCGAGTACATCCTTATTAATGAAGAGGAC
>CAYJSI010000003.1:1389-74091 GCA_964373045.1 uncultured bacterium | reverse complement strand
ATTGAGAGAAGGGCTTCACGGCCGGGCGTTCCCATCTCTTGAAAAATTTTCTCGGCTTTTTGGCGGATCGAAGGGTCAGAATCCTGAAGAAACGGATACAAACTCAACGCCATCTTCTTATCAGCCGCGGCTATTTCATCCTTCAATTTTTTTTCTGCCCGGATCATCGTATTTTCGATTGCCTTGTTAGACCGATTCGTTTTATAGGTAAGAATGAAAACGGTCACACTCGCCGCCAACAGACCCAGAGTCAACAATGCCTTAAGAACCGGCGCCTTTGGCGATTTTGCAGAGCGCATCTCGCTTCGCGCTTCGCCCCACAGCTCTTGCTGCGGGACGGCCTCGGTGCTCGGCGAGCGGCCGATCACTCTCGTCTCGGACCGGCCGGGGAGGCGGGAGAAAAAACCAAGACTTAAAAGACTGAATCCCCCTTCTTGGGCCGTCACATCTTTGGCTTCAACGGTGATGCGTAAATACCGGACGGTTAGCCCTTCTTTTCGGGTATTGTCTACAATGAAACGCTTTAGGAAGAAAATCGGATTATTTTTGTCTTCCTGCTTTAAATAAAAAATCTTCGGAGGACCCAACGGCTTCTTATCGGGACTGAGCAATTTAAATCTTATTTTCTCCGGAAAAGGCAGCGGAGGAGAATTCGGAAGGGATAGGACGGGAAAAGCCCTGCCCAAATCGAACTCCATGGCTTGGTAATAAGCAAGCTTGAGATCTCCTAAATCAATATCGAAGGTTGTTTTCGCGCTTTGACTTGAAAAGCGATAAAAAAACTGAAGCCCGGGCCCCAAAAAAATGGAAGCTAGATTGCCTGAATTCTCGGGAGTGGTTTCAACCGTTAAGTGACTAGGCTTAAAAATATAAGGGGGTCCTTCTGATTCGATCGTCGGGATAAAATAAGGCACGCGGCCTTCGATCAGTTGACCTTCCTGATCCATATTCACAATTTGTTTGGCGGCCTCCATCTGATCAAGAGCGCGCACAATCACCTTCAGAAATTCGTCTTCGCTGTAGCGACGTATCGACTCAAGCTCCTTTTCTCCGATAAAAGACGTGTTCCAATAAGTCGCGATCATGAGAGCGAGCCCATCGACAGCTCTATCACGATAGAGGGCATCCAGCTTGGTATCCTGAGCGACACGGATGAGAAAATCCCGCAATTTTATACTGTGATAAAAATACCCCAGTTGCTCGAGAGTGGCAGCCGTGTAATACCGCTTTTGCTTGTTCTTTGATTTTAAATCGAGAGAATTCGTCAGATCCTCCAGGATTCTATTTTCAAGCCGTTTATCTTCTCTTTCCTGGAGACGGTAGGAGGCGTACATCATCAGGAGACTGAGTTCACGGGTTTTCTTTCTGAGCTCCAGATACTGTTTCTTTTCGTCATCAGTCAGCATTTGTTTTTTCTCGATTTTTTCATCCAAGGGAAATCTTTCGAGAAAGGCTTTTTCTGCGGCCTTGCGCCACTCGATGAATTTCTTTTCGATTTCTTGATCCGTCTCTGCAGATTTTTTCTGGTTGGGCGGCGAACTGGCCGCTGCGAACTTCACTACAGACTGCGGGGCCGCAAACCCCGTGAGTGCAAGCGTAGCCCCACTCCCTATCAGGAAATTTCTGCGTGTCATCCCTGCCGAGCGGGCATTCCGTCGCAGCTCGGAGCGGGGGTTAGTCAATAGAAGAGAGTCTATAGCCCATGGATTAACTACTGGGTTTTCCATGGACCGTCGACTATCGACTATCGACTGCCTTTCTCTCGCCTCGTCTCTTACCTCAGCCCGGGAAGAGGAGAGATCTTCTTTGGAGACAATGCCGCCACCGGTATCCAAGGGTCCTTTAGGACTTGGAATGAGAGGTGCAACAGACACAGGGTGTCCGGGTCCGGATTTAGATTTTCTTTCTTCCGGCCATAATTGCGTTTCGTGCGAAGGAGCAGGAACGGCATCTTCGCCGGGAGTGCGCACTCCCCCCGACTCAGGAACTGAGCCTGATACCACATGGCCAGGTCCTTCGCCATCGGGACTTGGAATCCATGTCGCATTCCGCACTTCTGAGCGGGCGGCAAGAGACCGTGTTTGATTCAGAAAATAATCAAAGGATGCCCATGCGGCAGCGTCAATCGGCGGAGGTTCAATTCCCGCCTGACGGTAAGGTTCGGCAAGTTTTTCGCTAATAAGGCTGCGCACCGCCGCATTCTGTTTGTAAGCTGGGTAGCGGGTCGCGTCTAAGAGAAAGGGTTTGTCTAACATTTCATCTGCTAAAACCCGGATCATTTGATAAAAATCCGCATATTTATCCGGATAAGTTTGGCGCATCAAGGCAACCCACAAAAGCTGGGGAGTCGCCGATTTGCTTTGAATGGCGGGGAAATATTGTCGTTTGGCGCTTCGAATGAAATAGCGAGTGACATACCCGCGCATATGTTCAATCCGCTTGTGGTAAATGGCGGGGTGTTCTACTCCCCAATTACGAAGCGGAATTTTGTGTTCCCGCATGACATCTTTTCGTTTTGAAACGGTTTGTAAGACGGCGGGCAGATCTTTTTGTACAGTTCGAAGGGAATTTGGAAGCGCTGTTTCAAAAACATCCTTGAAAAAAGCTTCCCATGCTTCATTTCGAGAAGTTTCATCCGAGACAGAATGCGGAAGCAACTTCTTCGAAACACGTTTCTTATAATAGTCACGAAATACTGCGGGAATTTTATCCAACTTTTCCTGACGCAGATAGATATTAGTTTGATCCGCGGCAGGAAGATACTTCTCGCGATAAAGCCGAAGGGCTTCCCCGCCCATCCGAAGGTTGGATTCGGGACTTGCCACAGCCACGCTCACTTCTCCGCGAATCGGTAAAAGCCGGCGCTGTTCCATCATATCCGGATCTTCATCCACAATTCCGCGCTTGTGAAGCGCTGCTTCCTGATCAACAAAATGATCAATCCATTTTATTCCCTCATTCAGACTTTCAGCATCTCCCTGAGCTGCTAATTTGTTGAGCCGGTCTCCCAAAAGCTCGCCTCTGTTCCATACGGAAATCCATCCCAGCTGACCACCCTTGATGCCCGTAAAACGAATGGGTTTTCCCAAAATTTTTCCCGCTTGCCGCACATCGATCAGTGAGTTACTTGCAATCACTTCATTACCGCGCTCTTTAAGTTTTTGATTTTGTCCCCGATGGATTTTAGAAAGTGACGGAGCGCTCCTCTCTACGCGGATGATAAAATCTCCGATTTCATACTCGTCGATGGTTCCGTTTAATGTTCGCTTGAATTTCAAATTTTTCCAGAGAGCCAACAGTTTCAAAGTTTCGGGAAGATCATTTTCCCGGCGCTGCTCTTCATCAATGGTTTTGGGATCAATGCCCATCTGAGCCCAGATTTCACTGTAGGCGGACTGCTGTTCAAAATGATAGAGGATCAAACGTTCAAGAGATTCGGCAAGGTCTGTCGTATTGACCTGAATCCCGAATTCCGCGTTGGCCCGATTCGAGCGTTCTTCTTCCGTAAAAGCTCTTTCGTAAAACCGTTGAGCGTTTTCATTGGCTTCTGCCGTTGTTCTTCCGCGCTCACGACTTCGCTTAAGATCTCTTGCCCAGCGCGTCATTCGATTCGCCCGATAATTCAGCGTAACGTCATAGAGATGAACATCCGGAGAAAAACCACCTTTTTCATTAAGCCTTAAAAATGCAAACTGGCCGTCAAAGACAAGGGGTGTACCGGAAGGGACAAATTCTCTGGCTTCTTTAGCTTTACGGAGGTCCTCGACTTTTTGAGGATTCTGAACGGTTTCGATCTGAAAAACCGACGCTTCATTTAAATAGGAAGGGAGATCTCCTAAAGGAGAGCGCGCCTTTACGGTTGCCCTGCCTCCGGTAACCGGTTCAATCTCATGATCGGTTAGCTGTGTCAGCATTTCCAGTTCACCGTATTCATTGAGCGATACGATTTCTAAACTTTGAAAACCAACAATAAGCCGTGCACTTGTACCTTTTCCTTCGATTCGAATGCGTACTTTTGTGGAACCGCACTCAAAAATTCCGCTATCCTGAATGTTGATATGATTGCGTTTTTGCTCCTCTGTTAGATTCAATGGAGGTTCGTTTGGACGACTCAAAACTTCGTCGTAAGAAAAAACCTCGCTGCCGGCTTTATGCCGAATGGTCACGGTCCGATTGCCGTTATGAATGACCACATTGCCTTCCGGGTCAAGAGAAAGAAGGACGTTTCCGCCGCTCGTATCATCAAAGATGCCTTTAAGTACCGATTGGCCGCTGACAAGATCCGCAAGAGCAAGGTCACGTTCAGCCCATTTAAATTTTCCGGCCAAGCCTTTGCCGCGAAGATTTCTTTGGATCAAAGCAATGTTATCTTCTTTCAAAACAGGAACGATGACTTTTTCTTTAGGAAACTTCTTTTGAATGGCCCGAGCAATGGCTTCGGCTAAATATTTTCCACCAACGGATTTCCCTGCTCCCGGAGTTCCGGCCTGAGCAACAATCACCGACTGCCCTAACGCTTTTTTCTTGGAGTACGCGCTGACCGCCCGTTTAACCACCTGGGGAATAACTTTTTTGAACGTGACTCCTTCAATGAGACTGTTCAGCAGCCGTTCCATGTCCAAGCTGGCGGTCTCGGCGACTAGAGCTACCGTTCTTTCTAAAAGTTGTTTGAGCTCTCGCTTTTTAATTTCTTTTTTCTTGGAAACTCCCGGATCCTGAGGAAGCAGCCGGCGCGCTCTTTGAGCCGACTCCTGGGTTAAATGATCAATCAAATCAGCCGGAGCCGCTTTTCTTTCAAGGGGGGTCCATTGGACGTCTTCTTCCGGTTCTCCGATGGCGGCAAAGGCTTCTAGCGCTTCCTGGTGCGATTCGTTTGATCCGATGATATAAGGGTGAAAATAGAGTCCATTTTGAAGATAGTTAAAAGGAACCTTTACGGGATTGCCTTCGCGATCTGTGGCTTTCAATCCAAGTTTTTTAGCAAAAAAAGTGCCGATAGGCGCATCGACTGCCGCGGGATTGAGATGGATATAAAACCGTGCCGTGCCACGAAGCATCATCTCAGCGGACTCTCCTCCGCCGGCGCTTGTAAATTTCACCATCATGCCTCGTTTTTCAAAATATTCTTTTAAAAGCTGCCGCGTCTTGGGCTTGCTTCTGCCTCCAATAATGACCGTGCGGCTTTGATTGATGGCTTCGATCGCGGCACGCTCAACTCTCTTTCCATTAACAAGAATTCCATCTTGGTCTTCGCGGCCGACAAAAAGCATGGAGCCCGAACCATCCATATCCAGAAGAGGCCAATACCCGACTGCAACTTGCGGCTCACCGTTGGTATGAATGCTGTCGTAATATCCGCTCAGGTTTCCAAAGTGCGAACCTAGTATTTTCCAGTCCACTGTTCCATCAATCGGATCTGACGTAAACGTTTGAGGACGAAGCCTGTTCCGATCAGCAAGTTCTTCCCCCAAGACACCGTGACCAGGGAAGGCCCCATCAACCGCATCCCGAAATTTTCCTTCAATTAAAGGGTCGTAGTTCGTAACGGGAGACGTGTCTGCTTTATTTTTGCTTCCCTCGTTAATTCTCCTTAGTGCCGCGCGGCGGCCACCTTGAAAAACATTTCCAAAAATAGGAAGCGCATCCCGGACCAAGAAATCCAGAATAAAATTCTGCTTATCCATCCAAGGTAAAGTCGAGCCGAACTGTTCTTTTGTTTCTTGTATTTTCCGCTTCTCACGTTCCAAATCAAAATTGATTTGATTCTTCTTCCGCACCTCGCCCCGCGCTTCTGAACGCGGGAC
This sequence comes from uncultured bacterium, assembly GCA_964373045.1. Taxonomy (GTDB): domain Bacteria; phylum Omnitrophota; class Omnitrophia; order Omnitrophales; family Aquincolibacteriaceae; genus CAYJSI01. Next base: position 68,287 of record CAYJSI010000003.1, on the reverse strand, counting down.
GGCTGCGCGGCCTTCGTTTTTCTCAGGCCGTCGCAGCTCGGAGCGGGGGTTAGTCAATAGAAGAGAGTCTATAGCCCATGGATTAACTACTGGGTTTGCTATGGACCGTCGACTATCGACTATCGACTGCCTTTCTCTCGCCTCGGAACGGGAAGTGAATTGAAGGGAGGTGTTGTAATCTTTTTCCGTAAAAAAAACAATGTTTACAGATTTTAAATGAAGACGCTTTTGCTTTGAAAATTGCCGGATCACGGTAGTGGCCCAAGTCAAAGCTGCGGGATGATTCAGCGTGACGGTTTCCAATCCTAAACGGTCGGCTTGTTCCAGTGCTTTTCTGAGCGCGGCTTTATAAATCTTTTCATCAAGAGGCTGTTCATCCGTGGAACGCACAATGGCGCCAAGCGCATATTTCCATCCGGCAATGGTTTTCTCCTTCGCTTGAGCTAAAGACGGAGAAATCACAACTGATCCCGGTTCATGATTCTTAGATTGATCGCGCCAGTCGGAAATGTTCGGAACATCGCCTTCCGGAGAAAGCTCGAGCGAGCGAAGGAACATTCCCGGGGTTCCGAGAAGATGAGAATCGGTTTCCACAATCATGCCGTCGGCTGGAACTTTATTGATATCCCGGACCGATATTTCAATGCGCACGGACGGAGGAAATAAATCGGGATTTGCTTTTTCGAACGCCGCAAAAGCCGTTTGACGGACGAGCGTTGGAGCGGCAACGTCCAAAATCAAGCCCTGCCATCCTTCGCGGGTTTGAGGAGGCGTGTTATCCCCGAATAAAAGACGGGAAGCTATCTCATCCAGATAATCCGATGCGGGTTTACGGAGATCGAGGAACTTACCGGAGGATGATAGACGCGGTACTCTGTTAATCCTCTCCGCTGCTAATTGCTTATCTTCTCTTCGCGGCATTCGATCTCGAACCAAAAAAACATCCCCTAGTTTCTTCAGCCAATCGGGGAGAAAACTTTCATCGTCCGAGGATCTGTGCGTAGTCATGACTGCATACTCAGCAGCATGACGCTTCGCTTTGGCCTCAAAATCAGGCGAAGTGACTCTTACCTCTGAGCGTTCACGCGACTTGGAGCGGGAAACGGGCAGAGGGCTGGCAGAGGGCATAAGGTTAACTCTACGCTCCCCGCCTGCAGCTTCGCTTCGGCGGGCAGGCATGCTCTTTGCTCTGTGCTTGGTCTGCCGCCGCAGCTCGGAACGAACACCCGTCATATTTGAAATGCGGCGAATGTTTTCGAAAATGGATTTTCTTAAGTCTACTTCCGATGGTTTTCCGTGAAAGCGTTGCAATTGAGTAATATTGATTTTGAGCGCTAAAACTTCGCGCTTAAGAGACTCATATTGTCCGTGCCTTGAGGCGATCGGTCGATAATTGGCTTGGTAGAGCTGCGTTAAAAGTTCTGAGGCTGATGGAAAATCATTCTGGGCCACTAATGTTTTAACTTCCCGAATCGCCCTGCCGGTTTCTTCTTTTCGAAGTTCATGGGCAACATAATCCGTGATATGGCGTATCCCCTTATTTTTCCCCTCGATATCGGTTAATCGGCTCCGAAGTCTTTTGATCGCGTCTTCAAGCACTTCACTAGCCTTGGAAAATTTTCCGGCCTTCATATGCACAATCGCTTCCTCGACTTTGGCCGTTGCATTTTCCTTTTGCGGTGTGATCCCGGCACGAAGTCCGCCTTTTCCTTCTAAAACATCTCTTAAATTCGCATTGATAATTTCCTGTTGGAAATTCGAAATACGTTCTGTCCCGTTCTTGACGGCTTCTTTGAGGATCTCAACAACGTATTCAAGTGCCGTCACTCTAAACAAGACCTGTCCGTAATCTTCTTCCTGGCTGATGAGCGTATTCAAGGAAGCCCGAAGCGTTGTATCTAAACTTGAAAAATGAATTTCGGTCGGAACGAGTTGATGCACTTTTGAACCATCGGGTTGCACGATTAATTTCCACCGATTTTGGATTAAAACATTTTCGGAATCCTCGTCTGCATCTTTTGCAGTCTTCACCCTCAGCTTAAATTGGGAATAATCATAGGTTCGAACAGTACGGCCTTCGTGACCGACAACGGCAACTTGTTGAATCTCAGCGCTACGGACTGAGCGCTTCCAGCGCCACCAATATTCCTGTTGCAGCCGCATGTAGCTTGACCTGAGCGAATTCAAAAGGTTAGAGAGAACTCCTTCGTTGGGAGAGGATTTCAAAAGGTAATGACGGGCCTGCAAGAGCTGGACTTTGATTCGGGCTTTATGAAGGGCCAGAACCTGATGATTCAAACGGTCGAGTTTCCGCTCATTATCCGGGCGGTAGGCCTCTATGAATTGAGGAAGAAAGGCATCGATTCGTTTTTTGAGATCTGCGGATCGGGCTTTTAAATCGGCGGCGCTTGCTTCGGGTAAAATATTCCCGTCCCTCGCTTCCTCTTCAGCGCGCCATTTTTGCAACTCTTCCCGAGAGACTCCACGAGGAAAGTATTTTTTCTCAGGCCCAATTTTTTCGGCAAACTTCGTAAGTCTATCGGCGTAGCTGCGAAGAATTTCTAAGACATCCAGCGCTTCTTGAGTTCGCCCTGCCTGTTTTAACCCGCGTCCTCCCTCGAGGATAATTTTAATTTCACTCAGCATGCGTTCCATCAAATCCGCACGAGACCGGGCTTCTTCCTTCATTCTGAAAAAATAATCAATTTCTCCTTGAAGCTGCCTCGAGGTTCGCATTTCTGAGCGCGAAAGGATGCGATCTTTGATGGTTACGAATTGATGATAAGCTCTGAGAACTTGCTTTTCGGTTCGACCGGATATTTCTTCAAGGGGGGTTTGGAGAAAATTCCTTCTTGCCAGGCGCTCCGCAAAATATCCAAGAAACGCTCGGAACTCGGGATCCTTTGCAAGGACACTTCTGTTAGACCACAATAACCGATTGAGCTCTAAAAACCTCTCATGAATTTCAGGAAGAATGTTTTCCCGGAAGGCGGGCCACCCCCAGATGATTTGATTGATGAGTTGTTGATCCGTCGGCCTCTGTTGACGAGGAAGCTGGCTGAGAAAAAAGATCTCGCCGCCCTTACGTCCTGCCTCAATATCACTACGGTCCAACGAACTTAAAGCCCGAACCCCCAAAATTTCCGTTCGCACTTCACTTCGCCGCGCATCCAAGCGAGAAGAAACAGGGGCCGGGAGTAAGAGGCCGGGGGTAAGGAAGGGGGTCCTCATCCCCCACACTCCCGAAGACAGTAAATTAAAATTTGATTTAACTAAAAATAATAATTGACTTATAACAAAATTCAGAATACGCTTACTTAAGGTTTTAATGAGGGAAAAGAGATGCTGAGATTGACGGCCAAGCGCCGAGAAAATTTGGTCAAAATTTGCGTCAGTACTTATACCGTCATTTTGGCGGGGCTGGTAATTCCCTTGTTGAGAGGAGATGGATTTAATGCTAGTATTTTTTTCGGCGGTTGCTGTATGCTGGGTGGGCTGATTATTTTTATTTATTCGTTTGAATGCTAACCGTAAGAATTCAAAAAAAGGAGGATGAGATGCACCCCATTTGGATGCTGTATGGTGCAGCTCTTTTTGTGATGGCCATAATGGGCGGGATTCTCTTACTGGATTATCTTTCCCGCCGGCGCTCGCATTAACCACCGCTCGGATTTGTTGTCGCGTGGGTTCTTTATCCCCCCAAAGGAGGGCGTTAAACCATGGCTGAAGTCTTAGGAGCAATGACCATAATCTCTGTAATGATCGGGATTGCAGCCATTTATCAGTACTATATAAACCGCCGCCATCCCTCAGGTTGATCGGCCGCCTCGTCTCCTGCTCCTCGCCCAATTTCCTCACCTCAGAGCGGGGAATTCGGACGGTTCCTCTAGAAGCTGCTTCTATCGCATTGCGAATAGCATCTAAATGAGCGGGATTAATAAAGAAAAATTCCTGATCACTCTCGCGTTCTGACCCTCTCGAAAACACACGGAAATGAATGGATGTACCTTCATCCCAAATAACAATGGCTTTATTCTGACTTTTTAAGTCGCCATTGACACGCCAAAATCCGGGACGACCCTCGGGCTGTTCCAGAACCGTTGCCTGGCCAATGAACGCAAGCACCTCCTCCAGACGATTTTGACCCAAACCGATAAGATACCGGTGAATCAACGAAGGAAAACTACCTTGACGAGGATAAGTCCGCAGGAGAAATTCCTTGAGGGCATTAAATTGCTCTTCGCTTATTCTGCTCCCCGCAGTGGTTTCGGCAAGAGTGCCGTTGAATAAATTACGCTGCTCAAAATGCGTAATCCAAAAGTTATACGCGTCAACCTGATCTTCAAGACTCGCCGGACTCGGAGAATCCCCTTGAGGGTGTATAAACTCATGGCCGTAAAACATAGCCAAAAAATGAAGTTGATAAAAATCTTGAACATCTTCAATTGCTTCTGTCTCAATATTCCGTACCTCAGCCCGGGAAAGGGCTTGAGGAACTAAAGAAAGATTTTGGTTGAGCCGTACGCCGTTTATCCTGGCATAAGCACTTTGATCAAAAGCCTGAATGGTTGAATCATTCCATTTTCCTTTTTTGCGTGCCGCTGTTTCGAGTTCCCCCATCACGATGCCATTCACTATTTCAAAGTTTGTGCCGTGAAGAACAAGCTGCTCCTTTGGAACTGCGATGGAGTCCACCTCAAGTGTGGAGGCCTTGGTGAGTGGTGAATCCTGGAGAATGGCGTGGAGATAGGCATCGCGGGGTTCGATCTCGGTAATCTTGGGAGAAATGGAGGCGTAGTGGTAATTTTCTTTCGTGAAAAAATCCTGGAAGGGTTTGGTGTGGAAACCTCCGGTGATCACAACCGCTTTTGAAATCTTTTCATCCCGAATAAGCCGAAGGATATTGTCTATCATGAACTGATCACGCTCTTTGGCGCCTCGGTAAAACTCAAGCGCCTTTTCGTAAAGCCGGTCGATTTCTTCTAAGTGGCGGAAGGAGACGTTGCGAACGCGCTGATCGCGGTTCACGGCAAGGAAACGGGAAACGACGGAAGATGGACGAAGGTGACGGGTAACGGGTGTCGGGTGTCGGGTGTCAGAAAGAACAGAGCCTGGCACCTGAGACCCGGCACCTGGGACCCGTATTTTTTCATAATCCCCCGGCGTCAATTCAAGGTGAAGAAGCCGTGTGAGAAGTTTTTTCTCATGAAGAAGTACTAGGAGTTCTTTTTCTTCACGGGTTTTGGCGAGCTTGGCTTGGATCTTCTCTTGAACCTGTTCCACTTCCTTCACAAGCCGTTCGGCCTTGAGCTCACTTTGTAAAATTAAATGACCGATGAAATATTTCACCTGAGGAAAGGCGTCATAACGGAATCCCGGCGGAAGGTGCTCCACCATTTTAAGGAAGAGCTCACTCGTCCCAGGGTCTGAAAGGGATTGAGCGGAGGGGGGGAGCATGAGCTCCTTTTGAATTTCAAGGGCGAGGGCGCCCGGGAGAAAACGGCGGATCGAGCGAAGGAATTCGGCCCGTTCTTTCGGGTAAATCTGAGGATCCAATTTTGAATCGAGTTCGCGGAGTTTAAAGACCCGCACCAACATAGGCCAGTCAAGCTGAAAGGCGGGGTCGGCCAGACGGATCTCAAGGCGTTTCTCGGCCTCTTCTTTTAGAATCGAGAGCCAGTCCATCATGCCGATTCGATTGGCCTCGTGGTCCTCAATCCGCTTAAGAAAAGCTCGAAGTTCCTTATTCAAATAAGGCCCGGTGAGCCGCTCCATCTGCATTTCCATTTCTTTGACCCAGCGCTCAGTTTTCTCCTGCTCGCGGAGCACCTCTCGAAAGGAGGATTTGTTGACGCGATAGGACTTGAGCTCCTCAATGCCATAGAGATTTGCTTCGGGTTCGTCCACGGCAAAAAGTTCAGAGCCCTTCACAAAGGCCCGGCGCGTGAGCCCGTCAAGAACTTCACGATTGAGCTCCTTGTCATCAGGGAAAAAACGCAGAAGTTCCGGCTGGATTTTGACCGCCGTCCCTTCGATGAAAAGATCCTGAATGCCGTAGGCCTTCTTGAGATAGTAAAGTAGGGCTTCGATTTTTTTCTGAGCGTCGTAGTGGCCGTGGGCGGTTTGAATATGCAGAAGAACCGGGCCGGAACCCCGATGAAGATAATCGATCACGCCCAGATCGGAAGGGACGCTGAGCCCAAAGGTGGGAAAAGGAATCAATTCCCTTTGTGCAGCCATTTCGGCACGATAGGGTGAGGCGAAGAGGAAGGGTGCGCCCGAGGCGATTTGAGTGACGAGAAAACAGAGGACGGTGAGGGAGGCCGTGAGGGATTTTATTTGTTTTTTCATCTCTTTTTTAATCGGCTTAAGATAGGCTAACACAATCCCCCTTGTTCGGCGCTTCCTTTAACGAAATGAAATTTTAGTGGAATGGTAAAATCGAAAAAAGTGTAGCATTCAATCTGCACTTTTTCAAGGAAACGGGCCTAAAAAAACGAGGAATAAAAAAGGGGAACGGGTAATTTGGATCAAGCGATTCCTTTTTGGAGTAATCACTAATTCAAACTAGCAAAATTAAACCTCTCGAGGCCATCGGGGCCAGGGGGGGGCCTGGCCCCCACCTGGCCCCGTTGTCTTCCCCGCGGGCCTACTTCAGTGTGCTTTGGATCGCTATGGCCTCGCTGCGGGGGTCCGGAGCGGCTGTAATGGGGCGGCCCACGACAATAAAATCGGCCCCGGCGACAAAGGCCTCTTTGGGTCCGAAGGTGCGTTTTTGATCCCCTTTTGCGGTGTAAGCAGGGCGAATCCCAGGCGTCACAATCGTGAAGTCTTTCGGGAATTCATTGCGTAGGAGCGTGATCTCCTGGGGAGAGCTGACGACGCCGTCCATTCCGGCTTTTTTAGCAAGCCAGGCGAGGGTCAGCACTTCGTCCTTGAGATTGCCTTCAATGCCCATCGCTTCAAGATCTTCCTCGCTGTGACTTGTAAGAACCGTTACCGCTAAAAGAATGGGCTTTTTCTTTTTCCCCTTCACGGCATCGTCCACCGCTTTGCGTGCCGCTTCCATCATCTCAAAGCCTCCGAGGGCATGCACATTGAACATGTCAATCTCGTGAGCGGCAATCACAGACGCCGTTTTGGCCACGGTATTCGGAATATCATGGAATTTGAGGTCGAGAAAAACGCGGGCGCCCGAGCGCTTCACAAGTTCCACGGCCTTCCAGCCGTGTGCGGTAAAAAGTTCAAAACCAATTTTATAAAAAGAAACGACGCCCTTCAATTTCTCGATGAGTTCTTTCGCAACTTCAAGACTTGCCGTATCGAGTGCAACGATTAGTTTAGACTGAGGTTTCGGGTCACGGGTGACAGGTGACGGGTTCTGAGAATGAGATTCTGGCACCTTTGTCATTAAATCACTCCTTCATGGAAACCGTGCGACACGTTGAGTGTGCCGCGAAGCTCGTCGATCACGCAAATCTTCTTTTCTTTGCAATAATCCTGAATCCCCTCCAGAATATCGAGGGTTGCGCGTGGATTGACGAAATTGGCAGTCCCGATCGCAAGGAGATCGGCTCCTGCAATGAGAAATTCGACTGCATCCTGAGCATTCATGATCCCGCCGGAAGCAATCACCGGCACTTTGTGATGTTTTTTCACTTCGTAAACGTAACGAAGCGCCACGGGTTTGATGGCAGGGCCGCTCAATCCTCCTGTGATATTCGAAATCCGGGGAACTCGCTTATGAACATCAATGGCAATTCCTTTCAGGGTATTGATCAAACTAAGGCCGTCGGCTCCGGCTTTGATGACATCCCCTGCGATTTCAACCACGTCTCCAAGTTCCGGCGAAAGCTTGGCAAACACGGTTAAATCCGTTTCGGATTTAACCGTGTTGATCACATCCAGAATGCGCTCCCGCTTTTTCATGGAATTCACACCGCCGCTTTCCACATTCGGGCAGGAGAGATTCAGCTCAAGCGCTTTTACGACCGGCTTTTCTCGATCGAGAGCTTTTGTGAGCGTTCTAAAATCTTTGAGCGTTTCTCCGGCAATGTTCACGATCAAAGGCGTATCGATTTTAGCAAAGTAAGGGATTTTGTTTTCGATAAAATCATCGAGGCCTTTATTTTGCAGGCCGATGGCATTGAGCATCCCGCCCGCGGTTTCACAAATACGGGGCATGGGGTTTCCAGCGCGCGGCTTGACGGTAATCGTTTTTGTGATGATGGCGCCTAATTTCCCATAATTCACCACTTTTTCGAACTCACCTTTTGTTCCAAAGGTCCCCGAGGCCACCGTCATCGGATTTCGAAATGTCAGGTTCTTGATCGTGGTCGTGAGATCCGTTTTCATGTTGAGTCCATAGTCGATAGACCATAGTCCATAGCAAACTAAAGAGATTTACGCAACCCTTGAATCATCTTGGCAACTTCTTCTGCCTGAACATAAAGACGATCAAAATCTACTTGTTCGATAAGGTTTCTTCTTTTTCCCCAGATAAAGGCAGGCAACCACTTCAACCGTGGAACGCAATGCATACCTCAGAAACTGCTTAAACTCAGAATTGCTTTGCGTTGTACTTCCTTCTGCGATATTCAATACTGCAGAATCTGCTGCTCGTTGGATTTGTGAACTCAATACATACAATTCTTCTTTTGGAAATGTCCTAGTCAGTTGATGCACTTGAAAGCTCAACTCTAAAGCCTTTTTCCAAACTTCTAAATTTTCAAATTTGAAAGCCATGCTTTCGCCCTTTTCTATCGACTATGGTCTATGGACTATTGTCTAACTCACCAAACGAAAACACAGGTCCTTCGGTGCAGGAGGGCACCCAGCCGCGATCTTGGGTCTTCACCATGCACCCCAGGCAAGCGCCGACACCGCAGGCCATGGTTTCATCGAGCGAGGCCTCGCCGTCAATCCCCTCACGGCGCGCAATCTTGATCACGGCCTGCATCATGATATCCGGCCCGCAGGTTTGAATGAAAAGATTCCCGGCGCCGTTTTCTTTAATGATCTTTTCGAGCAAAGCCGTGACAAAACCTTTGGTTCCGTAAGAGCCATCGTTGGTGGAGTAAAGAATCTCGGCTTTGGCCTTTGAGAGCTCCTTTTTGGGAAGGACTTCCTGTTTGGATTTCGTGCCGATCAGAAGGTAATCGGCCGGAATACGTTCAGCTAAAAAAACAAGCGGCGGGACCCCCACCCCCCCGGCCACAAGCACCCTTTTTTTTCCTTTAGGAATTTTTTTGGCAAAAGGCTTTCCCAAAGGTCCTAAAACTTTTAAGGGGTCTCCTTTTTTTAAACCCGCGAGAATACTTGTGCCGTGGCCCAGAACTTCATAAAGAATTTCGATTTGACTCCTCAGAACACGGTAATAACTGAAGGGCCGCCTTAAAAAAGGATCGAGTGAGTCTTTCAACTGAACATTCATGAACTGGCCGGGCTCGACCTTGCGGGAAAGAGGCTTCGAGCGGAAAATGAGTTTGAAGTATTTTCCGTTTACTTTGCGGTTATCGTCGATCGTGACGGTTGGGTCGTACATGGATGATAATCCTGAATGGCTTTGACGCCGAGGCCCTTGCCCCGGACAGCCTCAAGCCCCACGGTAGCGGCCTTTGCGGCGCTGATTGTTGTAATGCAGGAGATATTGAAGGAAACGGCGAGCGAACGGATCTTGACTTCATCTAAGACCGGCCCTTTTCCGCTCGGAGTATTGATGATGAGACCGATCTCGCGGTTGCGGATAAGATCTGCGACGTTCGGACGTCCCTCCACAATCTTTAAAACGATTTCGGCAGGAACGCCATGCCTTTGAAGCACCTCGCCCGTTCCCTTGGTGGCCACGAGAGGATATCCCATCTCATGAAATTTTTTTGCAATGGGCACAATCCTTTCTTTGTCGGAATTTTTGACGCTGATAAAGACCTTGCCCTCGTGAGGAAGGTGACAGGAAGCGGCGTCTTGAGATTTATAGAAGGCGCGCGGGAAATCCCGATCAATCCCCATCACTTCCCCCGTCGATTTCATTTCAGGAGACAGGATAATATCGACTCCCGGAAATTTAATGAAGGGGAAAACGGATTCTTTGACCGCCACGTGTTCGGGGTGCACCTCTTGGGTAAACCCGAGTTCCTCAAGCGATTTCCCGCCCATGACTTTAGCAGCAAGCTTGGCCAGAGGGTGTCCGATCGTTTTACTGACAAAGGGCACGGTTCGCGAAGCGCGCGGGTTGACCTCAAGACAATAAACGATGTCATTTTTGACGGCGTATTGCACATTCATAAGGCCCACGACGTGAAGTTCTCTCGCAATGGCTTTGGTCTTGGCGATAATCTCCTCGATGATCGATTTTTTTAAGGAAAATGGGGGGATGACGGAGGCGCTGTCCCCGGAATGAATGCCCGCTTCCTCGATATGTTCCATCACCGCTCCCACCACGTAGGTCTTACCGTCACCGATTAAATCGACATCCACCTCAATGGCATCCTCGAGAAATTGATCGATGAGCACAGGGTGTTCATCGCTCGCCTCCATCGCCGGCGCAATGTATTTTTTAAGGAAAGATTCGTCATAAACGATCTCCATGGCCCGCCCCCCGAGCACATACGAGGGCCGCACCACCACCGGGTATCCAATCCGCTTGGCCGCCTGCAGGGCCTCCTCCAAAGTCCGCGCCGTCCCGTTGGCGGGCTGTTTCAAATCAATTTTTTCAAGGAGCTGTTTGAATTTATCCCGGTCCTCGGCCCGATCAATGGCTTCGGCGCTCGTTCCCAGAATTTTGACTCCGTTCGCTTCAAGGCTCTTGGCCAAGTTAAGAGGGGTCTGACCGCCGAGCTGCACGATCACACCGATCGGTTTTTCATTTTCATAAATATGGAGCACGTCCTCCAAGGTAAGCGGCTCAAAAAAGAGTTTGTCCGAGGTGTCATAGTCGGTGCTCACCGTCTCGGGATTTGAATTGACCATAATCGTCTCAAACCCCAGCTCTTTTAAGGCAAAGGCGGCATGGACGCAGCAATAATCGAATTCGATGCCCTGCCCGATTCGGTTCGGTCCACCGCCCAAGATCATGATCTTTTTGCGATCACTCGAAATGGCTTCGTTTTCCTCTTCATAGGTGGAGTAAAAGTAAGGCGTGTAGGCCTTAAACTCGGCCGCACAGGTATCCACCAATTTATAAACCGGCTGGATTTTGAGCGCTTTTCTCAAATCCCGAATCTCTTTCTCTGACTTGTCCCAGTAAAAAGCAAGCTGTCTGTCTGAAAAACCGTATTGTTTGGCACGTTTCAATAATTGTAGGGACACGGTGCGCCGTGTCCCTACGTCCAACAATTCCTTTTCCAAATCAACGATCTGTTTGATTTGAACAAGGAACCATGGATCAATATGAGTCAGGTTGTAGATTTCATCCTGAGAAATCCCGGCGAGAAAAGCGTACTTCACATAAAAAATCCGATCCTCCTTTGGGACCGCAATATAACCTTTGATTTTCCTTCCGAGCTCTTCATCCCGCAAAGCCTTATTCATAAAATCCAAATAGGCTTCGCGCGTTGGTAGAGACTCTCCAAACACCTTGTCGCGGCCATCGCCCCCAAGGCCGAAGCGCTTGATCTCAAGCGATCTTAAGCCCTTCTGCAGAGCTTCTTTGAAGGTGCGGCCAATGGACATCGCCTCTCCCACGGACTTCATCTGAGTGGTAAGCGTTGTGTTCACCCCTTCGAATTTTTCAAAAGCAAAACGCGGGATTTTGACCACGCAATAATCAATCGAGGGCTCAAAGGAAGCGGGTGTGTACTTGGTAATGTCGTTTGGAATTTCATCCAGCGTGCAGCCGACGGCCAGCTTGGCGGCAAATTTTGCGATGGGAAAGCCGGTGGCCTTCGAGGCCAAGGCGGAAGATCGCGAGACGCGCGGATTCATTTCAATCACCACCATCCGCCCTGTTTTTGGGTCAATGGCAAACTGGATGTTGGAGCCACCGGTCTCGACCCCGATCTCACAAATCACCTTACGGCCGGCGTCGCGCATCCTCTGATACTCTTTATCGGTAAGCGTCTGGGCCGGGGCCACCGTGATGGAGTCACCCGTGTGAATCCCCATGGGATCAAAATTCTCGATTGAGCAAATCACCACGTAGTTGTCCTTGATATCCCGCATGACCTCAAGTTCAAATTCCTTCCACCCCACCACCGATTCTTCAATCAGGACTTCGTGGATCATGCTGTAGTCGATCCCGGGGCGCGCTGTTTTTTCAAGTTCCTCGCGGTTGAAACAAATGCCGCTCCCGGAGCCGCCGAGGGTAAAACTTGGCCGCACAATCACCGGATAACCGATCTCTTCCGCCGCTTGGATGGCCTGCTCGACGGAGTAGGCAAAAGCACTCCGCGGAAGATCGAGGCCGATTTTCTGCATCGCCTTTTTGAATTCCGCTCGGTTCTCCGCTTTTTTAATGGCCTCGTACTTGGCCCCGATGAGTTCGACGTTGTATTTTTTAAAGATGCCTTTCTCATAGGCCTCGACCGCTAGGTTCAGCCCTGTTTGGCCGCCCATCGTAGGAAGACAAGCGTCGGGTCGTTCTTTTTCAATGATTTTTTCGAGAAATTCAACCGTGAGCGGTTCAATGTAGGTCCGGTGGGCCATCTCGGGGTCCGTCATGATGGTGGCGGGATTCGAATTGATGAGCACGACTTCGTAGCCTTCCTCGCGGAGCACCTTGCAGGCCTGGGTCCCGGAATAATCAAATTCACAGGCCTGGCCGATGATGATCGGGCCTGAGCCGATGATGAGAATTTTTTTCAGGTCGGTTCGTTTAGGCATCCGTTCCTTTCTCGATTAATTCATGAAAACGCTTGAAGAGGTAGTCGCTGTCATGGGGACCGGGGGAGTTTTCGGGGTGATACTGCACGGAAAAAATGGGATATTTTTTGTGCCTGAAGCCTTCGAGCGTTTTGTCATTTAAATTAATATGCGTGAGTTCAATTTCATCCTTGGAAAGGGACTCAAGATCGACAACAAATCCGTGATTTTGAGAGGTGATCTCAATTTTTTTCGTCTTAAGATCCATCACGGGGTGGTTGCCGCCCCGGTGGCCGAATTTGAGTTTGGAAGTCGTCCCGCCGAGGGCAAGCCCGAGCATCTGGTGTCCGAGACAAATACCAAAGATGGGGACTTGGCCGATCAATTGGCGCACCGTTTCAACCACATAAGTGACAGCGGCGGGGTCTCCCGGACCGTTGGAGAGAAAGACGCCATCTGGCGTTAGCGTTAAGATTTCCTTAGCACCCGTAAAAGCGGGAACCACCGTGACATCAAAACCATGCTGGTGGAGTTTGCGCAGAATGTTGAATTTGATGCCGCAATCGAGTGCCACAATTTTCCTTCGCTTGGCGGCCTTGGAGGGCTCCCCCCACCCGAACTCGGCGGGAATCGCTTCCCGAAATTCATAAGACTTTTGGCAGGTCACGTCTTTGACGAGATCAATTCCCACGATGCTGGCGGAATCCTTGGCCTTTTGGATAAGACGCTTAGAGTCGCTTTCTTGAGTCGAAAGAATTCCTTTTTTCGCACCCTGATCCCTGAGATGCTTCACCAGTTTTCGCGTATCCACGCCCTCAATCCCAATCTTGCCGTGGCGCTTCAAGTAAGCATCGAGCGTTTCTTCGGATCGATGATTGCTCACCACCGGGCTTAATTCTTTAATGACGAAGCCTTCCACCCAGGGGTGATGGGACTCCCGGTCTTCGGCATTGATCCCGTAATTGCCGATATGAGGATAGGTCATGGCCACGATCTGCCCTTTGTAAGACGGGTCGGTCAGGATTTCCTGGTAACCCGTAAGCGAGGTATTAAAAACGACTTCGCCAAAGATTTCCCCTTGGGCCCCAAAGCCCTCCCCTTCAAAAACCAGTCCGTCTTCAAGCGCAAGGGTGGCCTTCATCTTAGAATTTCCATAATTTTCCGGCGCAGATCGTCGCCGCCACTTTTCCCTTGAGGATTTGATTCATAAAGCACGAGTTTCTTGATTTTGACTCGAGCTCTTTTTGCGTCACGGTCCATTCTTTTTGAGGGTCCACCAGGGTGAGGTTCGCCACCGCCCCTTTTTCAATTTGTCCGAATCCTTGCGCGAGAGCCAGAATCTCGGCCGGGCGCGTTGACATTATTTTTACAATTTCCGCAAGCGGCCATTTTTCTTTGTGATGAAGTTCCGTCAAAATAACACCAAGCGCGGTTTCAAGCCCGATGGTCCCGAAGGGGGCATCGTCAAACTCAAGCATTTTGTCTTCATCGGTGTGCGGGGCGTGATCCGTGGCCACGCAATCGATCACCCCCTCTCTCAAGGCCTGCCGCAGGGCTCCAGCGTCTTCTTCTCTACGGAGCGGTGGATTTATTTTATAGTTGGTGTTGTAGCCTTCGACGGCTTCGTCATGGAGCGTGAGGTGATGCGGTGTGACTTCGGCCGTCACGAAAATTTTTTCGGCCTTCGCCCTTCGAATGAGCTCGACAGAGCGCGCCGTTGAGACATGGCAGATGTGAAGATGAGCGCCCGTAAGACGCGCCAGCTCGATGTCACGCGCCACGGCGATTTCTTCACTGGTGCCCGGGATGCCCCCCAGTCCGAGCTTGGTGGAGCTCAAACCTTCATTCATCACCCCGCCCCCCGAAAGCCGCCTGTCTTCGCAGTGGCTCATCACAATGAGCCCGAGCATGGAGGCATATTCCATGGCACGACGCATGAGAAGGGCATCGGCCACCCAATCCCCATCATCAGTCACGGCCACAATGCCGACTTTTTTTAGATCCGCCATCTCCGAGAGCTCTTTTCCCTCGCGTCCCTTGGAGATCGTCCCTGCCGGAAAGATGTGGTAAGGCACTTCCTTCGACTTTCGAATAATGATGTCAATGATTCCCTGGTTGTCGCAGGGAGGATTTGTGTTCGGCATCGAAACCGAAGCCACGAATCCGCCTTTGAGAGCCGCGCGCGCCCCCGTGAGAATGGTTTCTTTGCCCTCAAACCCAGGCTCGCGAAAGTGGGTATGTAGATCGATAAGCCCGGGAAAAAGACACACCCCCTTGGCCTCGAGGATTTCTTCTGAACCCTTCTGAAGACCCTTACCCATCTCTGCGATTCGTCCCTCCATGATGCGAAGATCACAAATTTCCTCGCGACGATTCTTCGGATCAATCAGCAGCGCTCCCCGGATTAAAAGATTCATACTTTTCCCCTGGCCCCTTCTGACGCTTTTCCTTCGGCTTGAGCCGCCGCTCCGGAGAAAAGATACAAAACCGCCATGCGGACGGCGAGGCCGTGCGTCACTTGATCCAAGATCACGGAATAGGGTCCGTCGACGATTTCACTTGTGATTTCAATGCCGCGGTTCACAGGCCCGGGGTGCATGATGAGAACGTCGGGTTTAGCACCTTTTAAAACCTCACGATTGATTTGATAGGCCGTGACATATTCGCGGATACTCGGAAAAAAGGACTCTTTTTGGCGCTCGAGTTGAATCCTTAGGAGATTGATGACATCGGCGTCGCGAACCGCTTCTTGTAAATCGGTGGTGACACGCACCCCGAGCTTTTCAACCTGATTCGGAAGAAGGGTCTTAGGACCACAGACCGTTACCTCGGCCCCCAGTTTGGTCAAACCCCAGATATTAGAACGCGCTACACGGCTGTGAAGGATATCTCCCACAAAGGTCACTTTGACACCCTTTATTTTTCCCTTTTTCTCCTGAATCGTAAACATATCGAGAAGCGCCTGAGTGGGGTGCTCATTGATACCGTCTCCGGCATTGATGACGCTTGCCTTGATATGTTTGGCCAGCCGGTGGGGCGCCCCGGAGGCGGGGTGGCGCATGACCACCATGTTAATTTTTAAGGCCTCGATATTGCGCGCCGTGTCCTTTAAGGTTTCGCCTTTGGTAAGACTCGAAGTGTTGGCTGCGATGTGAATGGTATCTGCGCTCAAGCGTTTCTCAGCAAGCTCAAAAGAAATGCGTGTGCGGGTGCTGGGCTCAAAGAACAAGTTAGCCACGGTTTTTCCCCGGAGCGCCGGCACCTTTTTGATGGCCCGTTGAGACACCTCTTCAAAGGACTTGGCCGTCTTAAGCACGAGTTCGATTTCCTCCCGGCTTAAATCGCGGATTCCGAGAAGATCCTTGCGGGTCCACTTCATGACGCTTCCCCCTTTTTCTTCTCGATGACGAGGACCTCATCGATGCCGTCTTTTTCCATGAGCTTGAGGATGACTTCCTCATCTAGGGAAGTAGGAATATTTTTTCCCACGTAATCCGCCTTGATCGGGAGCTCGCGATGGCCGCGGTCAATTAAAACCGCAAGCTGAATGGCGAGGGGGCGGCCGTAATCGATCACAGCATCAAAGGCCGAGCGGATGGTGCGGCCCGTGAAAAGGACGTCATCCACCAAAATCAAGATCTGATGGGAGATCTCGGGAAGCTCCGTCTCGCGCACCTCGGGGTTGGGTCCAATTTCCCCCAGGTCATCGCGGTAAAGGGTAATATCGAGAATCCCGAGCGGAACGTTGGCTTTTTCAATCGAGTGAATTTGTTTTTGTAGCCGCTCGGCGAGAAAAACACCACGGGTTCGAATCCCTACGAGGACGAGATTTTGGGTTCCCTGATTGCGCTCAAGGATTTCGTGGGCAATACGGGTAAGGGCCCGCTGAATGCCGTCTGCATCAAGGACCTGCCTTCCTTGGGCATTCATGGCATCACCACCCGGGCAAAAAAAATGCCCCGTTGGAGTCGGGGCTTCGCTCAGATGTTAGATTTTTTAGTTTCATCAAGACTCCCTTGTCGATGTCGCAGCACCGACTTAAAAGGATGAACTGTACAAAAGTGTGAGAAGTGTATCCGACAGGCGGGATTCTGTCAAATGAAAAATGTCTTTGAAGGGGATCTTCTCTATAAGCCGAGTTCTGTCCCCCGCCTTTTAAGAGCGGGGTGATGATCATCTATCTGGGACATCGGTTACCCGATGCCGCTTGCGGCTGACCCGATGAAGGAATCGTTTGCACGAAAAGAGAGCAGGCGCTCTCGCCCCGAAGGGCCCTTCACCCTATTTAGCCTTTCTTCACGTAGAGATTGCCGCGTTTCACCCCAAGGGCGAGAAGTTAGCTCGCCTTGGACTCGTCTCTGTGGCTCTAATCCGTCCGCCGTCGGTTGCATGGCGGAGATGGGTGTTACCCACTACGCTGCCTGTGAAGCTCGGACTTTCCTCCCTGCCTGCGGCAGGCAGGCCCGCCGACATTATGCAGAGCGATCATCCAAGAAGATCCCATTCAAAGAACAAAAAAATGATTCCTACTTTTTTTCCGCCGACCCCTCGCCCATTTCCTTAAGCTGTGACTCGGCGAAATGAGCCCACACTAAATCAGGGTGCTGACTCATAATCTTTTGAAACAAATCTTTGGCCTGGTCGGCTTGTCCAAGGGCCCGGTAACTTTTTGCAATGTAGTACTGAGAGATCACGGAAAGATTGCCCTCGGGATTTTCATCCGAATAGGCCTGATACTTTTCGATGGCCTTTGCGTACTCCTCCTTGTTATAGAGCTGCTCTGCTTCAGAATAAGGCCCAAAATAAAAGGCCTCGGGATTCTTCGCACAAGAAGTCCCTAGGAATCCCGCCGCCAAAACCAGTAAAAGTACTATTGTTTTCATGAAGGGTACTCTAAGGATTTATGGGTCATGAGTCCCGCTATAAACATTCCGGCCCAAACGGATTTCAGTCTATTTTTGGGAGTGGGGCGTGTCAAGAAAAAACAACCCCGATCTCAGCTTTTGAGATCGGGGTTGTGTTAGAACTATATTTGACTATGGAGATTAGGCGAAGCTATAAATCAACTGCGCGCCCAACGTTTGCTGATTGCTATCCGTATCAAAGGCCTGCGTATTATTGGATTTATCCCAGCGGTATTCAAGGCGACCTGTGAGATTACTGCCCAGCAGATATTCTGCCGTGTAGGTTTGCTCAAAGAGCGTCGTGTCGAGCACGGTGCGGGTAAGCTCCGCCTGCCTAAAGAGCCCAAGACGATAAGCAAACGCAAACTTATCCGTGAATTGGTAACGGGCGTATCCCGTATAGCTGGACCAGTTGGCATTTTCCATTAGACCTTCCGCGAACGGAGCCGCCGTGGGGGGCGCCACCGAGCCCACGCGCCTTTCGTTGCCGTAGTTGATTTCTCCTTTAACGGCTAATTTGTCGCTCACATCATAGCTCACGACGTTGCCAAGCAAGAATCGCTTATGGCCGACTTGATTATTACGTTCAGGGCCAAAATAGATGGAATGGAACACGTTAACGCTGTTCGCTAGGCTGTACCCAAGACCTAACTCGGCCGTCTTTCCGGCGTTGTTGTCAACAGACACATCCCATCCGTTATTAACGCCAAGATAGACATCAAAGAAATCATTCCACATCTTAAAATTGGTACGCAAGCCCGTGTGGGTGAAAGGAATGGCAAGACCAAAGGCAAAGGAACGCGAAAGGTTCCAATTGTCTCTCGCCTCGATGACTTCCGCCCCGGCTAAAGTCACAAAACGACCGGCTTTAATGTTGATCGAGCTTGGCAGGATAGTGTTGCCTTCCCAGCCGCTGAGAGGCTGCACGTACTCCACATAAGCCTGTTGAAGATGAAGCTCGTCCTGCGTCCCGCCTGCCCCCGCAGTCGTGGCATCAAAATCAACCACCTCAGCATCTTCGCCGTATTGGATGTCGAAGCGAAAACCTGCGCCGCCTTCCGGATTGGCCGCCTTCTCAAAATCGATTTCAACGGCATTCACAGAGAAGGAATCTTGATCGGTATCGAAAGTACGGCTGGGATTGGTTGCGCCAAGCTGTAGGCCGGCCGCTGTACGATGATCGGTTCCATCACTCAGGGCCATGCTGTACTGGGTATCAATGTACCCGCTCACCTGAATATCCTGAGCCGCGCGAAGAAAGCCGCCGTCTCCGCTGGGAGTGGGGGCAACATAGGTTGGAGCTGATTCCCTGCTTTGAAGAGAGCGGACAAGATTTTCAAGCGATTCGAGCTTCCCATTCAAATCCTGGACCTGCCCCTTCAAGGCCACGACTTCATTTTCATCGGCCCAAGCAGCACCGCTCAGTGAAAGAGCTATCACAAAGACTAACCCAACGACCGTTCCCATTTGTTTTTTCATCTCCGATTCCTCCCTTAAATAAATGACTTGTTTTAAATGACCGTGTTATAAAAATGATTCAGTGTAACCTCAGCTTGAGATGACTTCCTCAAACTGCGGGGTATTATAACGATAGACAACTCTTATGCCAATATTTATTTTTATCTTTCTCGAGAGGCGCCAGGTGAATGCTGGGGCATCCCGACAACACTTTTGTCTTGTAGCGACAATTTAGTTTCCCTTCTACCGCTTACTGTGGGTCGCCACTCATCCCTACCGGATCGGCAAAAAGGCGTTTAAGGTTTAACCATTTTTTCGGCTCCGGAAACCTACAGGGTGGGCCCGGCACGGATCGAACGTGCGACCAAGCGATTATGAGTCGCCTGCTCTACCACTGAGCTACGGGCCCCAAGGTGTAGGGATCGAGCCCTCAGATTTCCAAACGCGTCAAGGAAGGCTTTGGCCGGCAGGTTTAGTCGCTTAGCTTGATATCCAGAAAGTTTTTGAGCTTGCGGGAACGCGTCGGGTGACGGAGCTTTCGCAACGCCTTGGCCTCAATCTGACGCACACGCTCGCGGGTCACATTGAATATCTGCCCAACCTCTTCCAACGTTCGGGGATAGCCATCCCCGATTCCAAACCGCAATCGCAGAACTTTTTCTTCACGCTCCGTGAGCGTCAGAAGGACGTCATCCATCTGCTCTTTGAGCATGCTATAGGCCGTCGCATTGGCAGGCGACACCGCCGACTTATCCTCGATGAAATCGCCAAAACTTGTATCCCCTTCATCCCCAATCGGTGTTTGCAGGCTGATGGGCTCCTGGGCGATCTTGAGGATGCCTTTGACTTTTTCCACCGGCATCTTCATGACCTGGGCCACTTCTTCCGGGGTGGGTTCACGGCCTGTTTCTTGAACAAGATGACGAGAGGCCCTGAAAAACTTATTGATTGTTTCGATCATGTGGACAGGAATTCGAATTGTGCGCGCTTGATCTGCAATCGAACGGGTAATGGCCTGACGGATCCACCAGGTCGCATAGGTTGAGAATTTATAACCGCGCTTGTATTCAAACTTATCGACCGCCTTCATCAAACCAATGTTGCCTTCTTGGATGAGATCCAGGAACGAAAGTCCGCGGTTCGTATATTTTTTTGCGATGCTCACCACGAGACGAAGGTTGGCCGCTACCAAATACTTCTTGGCCCGCGAAAGCTCCCGTTCTCTTTTGTGAATGAGCTTAAAACGCTCGTAAACCTTTTTCTCAGCCTCTCCAAGCTCTTGGGCAATCTGACGGTTCCTCTCTTCCAGTTCACCGATTTTCCCGCGTACCCCTTTCCGCCTGAGCTTCTCAATGCCTTCACGATTGGTTTTCAGCTCCACAAGTTTCGCGCGAAGATCCGTAACAATCTGCTCCACGATGGCGACGTTCAGTTTAAATTCCATTAAAAGGCCGACCAAATCGGCATTCTTCTTGGAGGCCCGGAGACGGCGAATGAGTGTTTTGAGTTTGCGCTTGATGATAAGAAGTTTTGCTTCATCATTTTCATCGATGATGGACTCGAGATTCACCTCTCCGGCCAAAATTTTTCGGGCAAGTTCGAGCACCTCAAAGCGGGCGGCGTGGGTTTCGTAGACGGCCCGCATCAAATCCTCCTCCGAATCCTCGATTCTTTTAGCCAGGGCGATTTCTTGTTCGCGGGTTAGAAGCGAGATTTGTCCCATTTGGCGAAGATACATCCGAACGGGATCATCCATCCGGGAGCGTCCATATTCCTCAATCGCTCCCGCTTCTTCCTCTTCCGCCTTCTCCTGTTTCGCGTCTACATCCTTGACGTCTTCGATAATATCTTTAGGAGGAAGTGTTGGCTCTCCCGCAATCTTGTTTCCGGTGGAAGTAGAGATCTCGATATTCTTCTCACTTAAGGCAAGGATGACCTCTTCGATTTTTTCCGCGGGCGTTACGTTGGGCGGAAGAAGTTCATTGATTTCCTTGTAGGTGACATAACCCCTTTTTTGGCCAAGGGATTGAAGTTTTTCAAGGGCTTGGGAAATATTCGGTCCTAGCTTTGAGGAAGTTTCTTTGGCGGACTTTTTGGGGGCGGTGCGTTCAGAGGGCGTGGGACGGGAATTTTTATTCTTCTGCGTGATCAAAGGGTTCTCCTCGGGTGATTGAGAGAAAGTTAGGTATTATATCGATTTCGAACTTTCTTGCCAGTGAAAAGGGGGATGGGGGGAAACCAGCTTGGTTGGTAGGAAACTTACGATCATACTGTAACTTATTTGTATATCGATAGATACGTTAATTTCGATCAGTGATTTTCGCGTAATAGCTTCTGATATTCGCGCACAAAACCTCCAACACGAACCTCATCCCCATCGTGCTCGGCCTTGGCAATATTTTGACGCAGCTCGATCAACCGCTTCTCGCGCCGCCTCCTTTGGATATGTCCAAGGCAGTCCTGGAATGCCTTGGCCTTTGCCTCCGCCGTCCAATCAAAAGAAAAGGAGGTCACGATCTTTTCCTTAAGCGCTTCATCCTGGAGGCGGTTCATGATCTTGGGCCAGCTTATTTTTTCTCCTGTCCGATCCAGCTCAAGCAGCATCCTGAAAAAAGAAGCAAGCGGCGGCGCATGAAAATCTTGATCTTCTAACTGACTGAAGGCGGCTTCCCGAAAGGACGCCTCTTCAAGCATCAGCGCCAAAAGCAAAACCTCTTCAGGGGCCTCACTTCCGGCGGTCGATTTAACGGAACTTTTGGTCTTGCTCTCCCGCTCAAGGCCTTGGATCTTCTTTTGAAGTTTGGAAAGCTCGGTTCGAAGCGACCTCTCCTCGACGCCGAGCGAGCCCGCAAGCCGTTTAAGATAACGATCCAGCAAGATTGGACTTTTGACCTTGGCAAAGGTTTCAAGGAATTCGTTCGTGATGCGCATGAGGCCAAGGGAATCATGAAGATTGAAGCGGCTCAGCATAATTTCAAGTTTGTAGTCGAAAAAATCATGTGCCTCGTCCACTATTTTTTGAAAGGCACCCGCTCCTTCCTTATGGAGAAAATCATCGGGATCAAATCCGGTCGGGACGCGCGCGATTTTAACGCTCATCCCGCCCTCAAGAAAGACTTCAAGCCCCCGAAGTGAAGCCGCCTCTCCCGCTTTGTCGCCGTCATAGACAACGATCGCCTCTTCCGCAAAACGCTTAAGCAATTGAACGTGCTCATCGGTCAGCGATGTCCCGAGCGTGGCCACGGTGGTTTTGAACCCTCCACCAAAGAGGCGCAAGAAATCGAAATATCCTTCCACCACAAGAAGCCGCGGATGATCACGGTCAATAAATTTCTTAGCGAGGTCCAAGCCGAAGAGTTCGCGGCGCTTATAGAAAATTGGATTTTCGGGAGAGTTTAAATATTTCGGACCTTCCCCCTCCCCGAGCAATCGTCCGCCAAAGGCCACGATCTTGCCTTGGAGATTACGGATGGGAAAAAGCAGGCGGCCGCGAAAAATGTCGTAACAGGAACCCTTTGGAGAACGATGAATCAGGGATGACTTCAGTAAAACTTTCTCTGTGAAACCTTTCTTGCTTAAAAACTCAAACAGCCCTCGCCAGGCGTCGGGCGCCCAGCCAATTTTAAATTCCTTTGCGATTTCCAAATCAAAACCGCGCTTTTCAAAATAGGTCCTTGCGTTTTCACCCTGAACCGGATCGAGAAAAAATTGATGATAATACTCCGCCGCCCATTGATAGACCTGGTAAAGCTGATCGTTTTCACTCGGCCCCTCCCCTTGACGGGCCTTCGGTTCGGGGAGTTGGATGTGGGCACGCTCTGCGAGACGCCGCAGCGCCTCGGGAAAATTTGAATTTTCATAGCGCATGAGGAAACTAAAAACATTGCCGCCCACGCCGCAGCCGAAGCAATGAAAAATTTGCTTTTCCGGCTGAACCATGAACGAGGGGGTTTTTTCCTGATGAAAAGGGCAGCAGGCCTTGAGGTTGCGGCCCGAGCGCTTAAGCGGAATGAACTGACCGATCACTTCAACGATATCGTTGGCGGCTTGAACCTGATCAATGACTCGTTCGTCAAATCGCATCGTGTGAAAGGATTACCTTCCTCCGGCAAGTCCCCGGATCGAATCCGCAACCCATCCGTGCACCGAAGGGGCTAGGCCCAAAATGGGACGGCCAGAATAGGAACTGCCGCGTTCATAGACGCTTTGAATGACGGCGAGCGGAAGTAAGGAAAGGGGCTGTGAAATAAAACTCCAGAGGAGAAGAAAATGAAAACCGCCCAAAAGGGCTCCCCCGAGAAGCCTTAAGGGCTTAATCATTTGCACCTTGGCCCATTTTTGAGTCCGCTGATCAATTAAAATCATAATGACACCAAAAACGAGCGTGGTCAAAAGGTAGGCCGTAAGATCCGGAATAAATCGCGGGGCTTTCGAAAAAAGAGAAAGCAGCGAGTTGCCAACGGTGGGAAAATATTCTAAGACAAGGCATGTTACCAAAATGACTTCGAGGATCTCCGCCACTTCACGCATCAATCCTCTCTTGGCGCCGTAAATGACCCCGATGACAAATAGGAGAAAGGTCACCCAATCGATCCAGATGAAGTGAGAGATAAAAGTCTTCCAAACAAGACTTTCGAATAATCCTCCGAACCAGCCGAAAAGCCAATCCATAAAATTTACCTTAAAACCTCACCTAAAAAGGTGTCGCCCTGCAAGCTAAGTAACTTCACAGGGATGATCTCGCCCACCCATTCGGATTTTCCCTCGAAGCATACTTTAAGATAATGGGAAGTCAATCCTTTAAGCAGACACGAGCCTCTCAGAGCATGATCAGTGTCTTTTTTAACCTCTTCCACCAAAACTGAAAAAGCTCGCCCCTGATAAGAGAGTCGAATGTCACGGCCTATTCGATCCCCGAGCTCAATAAGTGAATTCACCCGACGTCGGGCGAATTCAGGCGGGACTTCCTCAAAGGAAGCGGCCCGGGTACCCTCCCTTCGAGAGTAAGGAAAAACATGGCATTTTAAGGGCTTGACCTGTTCAAGAAGGTCCATCGTATTTTGGAAGTGCCCTTCCCCTTCTCCTGGAAACCCGGCCATGACATCGAGCGTCAGCGAAAAATCAGAAAGCTCTCCTTTAAGACGGGCCACAAGATCCAGATAAAAGGAGCGAGCATAGCGGCGGTTCATCCGCTTCAAGATTTCGTCATCGCCACTTTGAAGGGGAATATGAAGATGGTGACACACCTTTGGAATGTCGCGCAGGGCATCGATTAAGACGGGACGCACGTCGGTGGGTTCAATGGAACTGAGACGCAGGCGGTCAATGCCCGCAATCTCAGAAGATGATTCCAAAAGCTGGGCGAGCCATTCCCCCGGCTCTGTTTTTTTTTCAAAATCCAAACCATAAGCCCCGAGCTGAATGCCGGCAAAAACCACTTCGCGGTAGCCCGCATCCCTTAAACGTTTCACCTCTTCAAGCACCTCCTGAAAGGCGCGGCTCCTTGAGCGGCCGCGAACCAGCACCACTTTGCAAAAAGAACAGGCGTGATTACAGCCATCCTGAATTTTAACGAAGGCGCGGCCGCGGCCCGAAGTGCGCGAAATCGAAAGGGGGGTATAAAAATTGCGGCGGCTGACGCGCCTCGGCGGATCATCTTCATCCTGAACGGCGGGGTTGGCGCAGCCTACGACGAGACGGTTTGCGATGTCGGCCTTTTCTTCATTGGCAAGCACAAGATCCACCTCAGGGATGGCCGCAATCGTGGCGCGATCTTTTCCCACCCAGCACCCTGTGACCACAATCCGGGCACTTGGGTAGTCACGCTTCGCGCGACGGATCCAGTAGCGATTGGTCCGGTCGGCATCTTCTGTCACCGTACACGTATTAATGACCACAAAATCAACCTTGGGAGGATGGGAAAGCGCGTGAGAGGCCTCTTCTAAGGTCGTCACTCCTTCGCGGGCAAGGATTTCCCGCATGCCCTGAGTTTCATACTGGTTCACCTTACAACCCAGCGTAATAAACTTAACTTTTTGCCCCTGATTCATCATGAAAAAAGAAACCTTAAGCTGGAGATGACCCCCACAAAGGCCGTGTCGACTTTGAGGAGGGTTTTTCCGAGCCCTATCTTAGTCACCTTTCTTTCTAAAACAAGCCTTACCTCACCTTCTGAAAAACCGCCTTCGGGCCCAAAAAAAAGGTGAAAGGAGGGGATACTCTTTTCCCGTGAACGGGAAAGATCATCGACCCACTGACGAAAAGGGAGGGCATCTTCCGAAGGATGAAAAATTGCCGTGACGGCCGTAGGAGGGATTAAATCAAGTGCCTTCATAAGTGAAATGGGTTCATAGATCTGAAGAAGCTTAAGCGCACCCGACTGCTTGGCCGCTTCCTTTGCGATCCTCTCCCAACGGAAAAGAACTTTTGCTGACTCCCCAGCCTTCATTCTCACCATGGTTCTCTCTGTTTCAAGAGGGACAACGCTCATGACTCCGAGCTCTTGCGACTTTTCAATTAAAGAGTCCATCTTCCCCCGCTGAGGGATACCGACATAAACGACCAGCTCAGGCCCACGCAGGACGGAAGACTGAGAACCCATCATTTCCTCGACCACAAGCCTGGCCGCTGCCCGCCTTGGGAGCTCATGAACCCGAGCTCTCGCTTCGGCTCCGAGACCATCGACCACAAGACAATGAGCGCCTGCTTCCATACGAAGCGAGGTTCGAAGGTGACGGCTTTCGGCATCGGAAAGCACGATGACCTGGCCCAGTTTTTTAAGGGGATGGGAAGAGAAAAAACGATGGTAACGTTCTTGGGGGGAGTCTGGTGCCAATTATTGCTTTTTGCCTTCCCCGGAAGTTTCGGGGGTCTTTCCCTCTTGCTTAGAGGACTTTTTCGAGCGGACCACGTTGGAGGCCTGAGGGCCGCGTTCACCGGTGACGATGTCAAAACTTACCTCTTCGCCTTCATCTAGCTTTTTATATCCCTCTCCCTGGATGGAAGAGTAATGGACGAAGATATCCTGCCCGCCGCCATCTTTCTCAATGAAACCATAACCTTTCACGTTGGAAAACCACTTGACTTTACCTTTTTCCGGCATGTCCAACCCCTCCCTTACGCTGGCCCTTCCCTCGCGCTACTTGACTTTATGCTTCAAAACCAAGCCAGGCTTAAAGATAACTACCTTCTTTTCAGGAACAGAAACCTCATCTCCCGTGCGCGGATTTCGCCCCAGACGACCGCGCCGATGCTTTACTTTGAAAACTCCAAAATTCCTTAATTCGACTGTCTCGCCGCGTTCGAGGCTTTCGACAACAACATCCAAGGTGCGTTGGACAATTTTCTTGACATCGATTTGGGTGAGATTCGTCTCATTGGAAACCTTGATCACGATATCCTTCTTGGTCACGCTCCTCACCTCCTCTTGATGACATTCGGTACAGTGGTTACCTTCGTTAAGAGCAACCGTAAATGATCCAACCGATTGTGCTGACTGAAGATGCGTAAAAAATAACAAATAGCAAAGGGGTTGTCAAGCGTATTTTGTTATAACTTGTGATAAGACGTGAGGTTACTAAGAGAGGGCAGGGTGGCTCGGATTAACGAATTTTGACTGAGTTTTCACCCACGATCGACTCAAGATCGTGAAAAAGATCGTCTGTTGGATCCACCTTAAGTCCTTCTCCTGAATGGAGTAATGACGATTTTCCCTTGGGATCCAGGAAGTTGAGGTAGACGGGAATTTTTCCCCGGTGACTGGTGAGAATATCCCGGATAGCTTTTAGGAGCTCGGGGTCAAGACCTGCGGTCTGAAGATCGATGGAAATATAGCGAGTGAAGCGAGATTTTACCTCCTCCATGGGCACAATCTCTTCGGCAATGACCTTCGGAACATCGTCACGCGCATTGATCTTGCCCTTGAGGAAGATCACGGTATCCTTTTGAATAAGTGCGTTAGCGCTCCGGTATAAATCCGGGAAAACCACCACCTCACAGGACCCGCTCAAATCCTGCAAGGTCACAAAGACCATTTTGTCCCCTTTTTTGGTGATGATCTCTTTTAAGCTGTCAATGATTCCCCCGATCGTCACCTCAGCCTGGTCGCGGAATTCCTGCAAGTTGTTGGTTGACGCCGTGGCGTAGTTTTTGAGAATCTTCTCAAATTTGGACAGCGGGTGCGAGGTCACATAAAAACCGAGGAGCTCCCGCTCGTAGGCTAAAAGCTGATTCTCCGGCCATTCGGGGATATCGGGCTCCGCAACCATCTTGGCGAAATCGCTCGACCCCTCCCCTCCCCCCGCCCCAAAAAAGGACATCTGTCCCCGGACGCGATCTTTTTGCATGGTCGAGCCCATCTCAAGCGCCTTGTCGACCATGGCCATCAGCTGCGAGCGCCTGAGCTTGAACGTATCAAAGGCCCCGCATTTGATTAAACTCTCCAGAACTTTGCGATTGCAAACGCGAAGGTCGACTCGCTGTGTGAAATCAAAAAAGGATTTAAAGGGTCCTTTTTCGCGAGTGGAAGCGAGGATCGAATCGATGGCCGTCGAACCCACATTTTTAATGGCATTTAAACCGAAGCGGATGTTCTTCCCCACACAGGTAAACTCCGCATAACTTTCATTCACGGAGGGGGGCAAGACCTCAATACCCATTTTCTTGCACTCTTCTATATAGAGCACGACCTTGTTGGTGTTACCCATTTCGGAAGTAAGCAGCGCCGTCATAAACTCAATCGGGTAATGGGCCTTCAGATAAGCCGTCTGGTAGGAAATAAAGGCGTAGGCTGTGGAATGGGACTTATTGAAACCGTAACCTGAAAAGTAATCAATCAGGTTCCAGATGCGCTCGGCCACCGTTTCGCGGACCCCCTTTTTCATAGCCCCGTCCACGAAGGCCTTTTTTTCGCGGTCCATGATCTCAGGGATCTTTTTTCCGATGGCCCGACGAAGGGAATCGGCTTTGGCTAGCGTAAAACCCGCCAGCTCGCTTACAATCTTCATCACCTGTTCCTGATAAAGGATGACTCCGTAAGTCTCTTTGAGGATCGGTTCCAGCGCGGGGTGGTCATATTTGATGAGGGAGGGATTGTGCATGCGACGTATGAAATCATCCACCATCCCGCTCCCGAGCGGTCCTGGACGGTAGAGGGCAAGGAGTGCCACCAAATGATCAAAGTGAGTCGGCTTCATTTTTTTTAAGAGGTCGCGCATCCCCGAACTTTCAAGCTGGAACACCCCGGCCGACTCGGCACGTCCGAGTATGTCGTAGGTCGTGCGGTCATCAAAGGGAATGTGGTCAATTTCGATTTGAATGCCCTGAGTCCTTTTGACGATCTTCATGGTCTGATCAATCATGGTAAGGGTCTTCAGCCCGAGAAAATCCATTTTGAGCAGGCCGATCTTTTCGAGATCTTTCATGCTGTATTGAGTCGAAACCATTTCATCGGCCTTAAAAAGAGGGACATACTCGGTGAGCGGGGCATCCGAGATCACGACCCCGGCGGCGTGGGTCGAGGCGTGGCGCGAGAGGCCCTCTAAGGCCTTGGAGGTTTCTATCAATTGGCCGATCCTGGGGTCCGTGGTGGCAAGCTCCTTCAGCTTGGGTTCGCGCTGAAGGGCTTCTTCAATCGTAATATTGAGCTCTAGCGGAATGAGCTTCGCCAGACGATCCACTTCCGGATAGGAAAGACCCATCACCCGACCGACGTCCCGCACCACAGCCTTGGCGGCCATGGTCCCAAAGGTGATGATCTGAGCCACGTTTTCCATCCCGTACTTTCTTCGTACATAATCAATCACCTCGTCGCGGCGCTCATAACAAAAGTCGATATCGATATCGGGCATACTCACACGATCGGGATTGAGAAACCGTTCAAAAATAAGTCCGTGTTTGATGGGATCAATTTTGGTAATGCCGAGGGCATAGGCCACAAGGCTTCCCGCCGCCGACCCGCGGCCCGGCCCCACCGGAATTTTGTTTTCCTTGGCATAGCGGATAAAATCCCACACCACGAGAAAATAGCCGGCGTACCCCATTTTATGAATCAAATCGATCTCATAACGCAGCCTTGGAATATAATCGGAGGGAATGGCACCCTCAAAAACTTTGTTCAAACCCGCCCGGCACAATTCTTCCAGATACTCCTGATGATTTTTTCCGGGCGGCGGATCAAAATGCGGAAGATGGGTCTTGGTAAAATCAAGCTCCAGGTTACAGCGCTCGGCAATCTCCAACGTGGTCTTGATCGCCTCCGGGATCTCCCGAAAGAGCTCCTTCATCTCCTCGGCCGATCGAAGATAAAAACCGTCGCCCTGATAACGCAACCGGTTCGGCTCCTCTAAGGTCGAACCTGTCCCAATACAGATAAGGGCGTCATGGGCCTTGGCATCCTGCTGGTAGATGTAATGAGCGTCATTGGTGGCCACCAATTTGATATTAAATTCTTTGGAAAGTTTGAGGTATTCCTGAGTCAATTTTTTCTGCGGCTCAAGCCCCTGATCCATGATTTCAAAAAAGAAACTGTCCCTGCCAAAAATCTCCACAAATTCGCCGATCGCCCGTTTGGCATCTTCGCTCTGGCCGTTACGAAGACAGTAGGGCACCTCCCCTTTTAGACAGCCGCTTAGGGCTAGCAGTCCTTCGGAATGTTTTTTAAGGATTTCTTTATCGATGCGGGGACGGTAATAGAAGCCCTCGAGATAGCCGGCGCTCGTTAGCTTCATTAAATTTTTGTAGCCGATTTCATTACGCGCCAGAAGGGTGATGTGAAACGAGGCCTCTTTGATGCCGTGCGCC
The DNA here is from genome assembly GCA_964373045.1 of uncultured bacterium. GTDB lineage: Bacteria > Omnitrophota > Omnitrophia > Omnitrophales > Aquincolibacteriaceae > CAYJSI01. Next base: position 38,327 of record CAYJSI010000003.1, on the reverse strand, counting down.
TGCTTGTCAAAGCGCGAACCGGGGGCGATGTAGGCCTCCATGCCGAGAATGGGTTTGATCCCCTGTTTCATGGCTTGGGAATAGAATTCGATGGCCCCGAAAAGGTTGCCGTGGTCCGTCATGGCCAGGGCGGGAAATTTGAGTTCGACGGCACGGCGAATCAGGTTCCCGACTTTCGAGGCCGCGTCCAAGAGGCTGTACTGCGTATGGCAATGAAGATGGACAAAATCAGCGTGCGGCATTATTCCCACTCAATGGTGGCGGGGGGTTTGCTGGAAATATCATAGCAGACACGATTAATTCCTCCCACTTCGTTAATGATGCGATTTGAAATTCTGCTCAAAAGCTCATCCGGCAATTTGGCCCAATCAGCGGTCATGCCGTCTTGAGAGGTCACGGCGCGGACAGCCACAACATTTTCATAGGTCCTTTCATCTCCCATAACCCCCACCGTTTTAACCGGGAGGAGAACGGCAAAGGCCTGCCAGACCTTGCGGTACTGCCCCGCTTTTTTGATCTCATCGATGACAATCCAGTCCGCACGGCGCAAAAGGTCAAGCCGTTCCTGGGTCACCTCTCCTAAGATGCGCACCGCAAGCCCCGGTCCTGGAAAAGGGTGACGCTCAAGAATGTCGGGCGAAAGCCCCAGGACGCGGCCCACTTCGCGCACCTCATCCTTGAAAAGTTCCCGCAAGGGCTCGATTAACTTAAATTTCATGCCGCGAGGCAGCCCTCCCACGTTGTGATGACTTTTGATGGTGCTGGTCGGACCGCCGTAAACGGAAACCGACTCAATCACATCCGGATAAAGCGTCCCCTGCGCTAAAAAAGGTACGGGGCCCAATTGCTTGGCCTCCCGATCGAAGACTTCGATAAAAACACGGCCGATGATTTTGCGCTTTTTTTCGGGATCCTTCACGCCCTTCAAGGCCTTCACAAATATATTTTTCGAATCCGAATACCGCAAATTCATTTTGAAATTTTCCCGGAATGTCATTTGAACCCGCTCCGCTTCCTTGAGACGCAAAAATCCGTTATCCACAAAAATACACGTCAACTGGCGGCCGATGGCCTCGTGAAGCAAAACCGCCGCCACGGAAGAATCGACACCGCCGGAGAGCCCCAGCACGACTTTTTGCTTGCCTACGGTCTCGCGAATACGGGAAACGGATTCCTTCACAAAAGAAGCCGGGGTCCAATCCCCCTTAAAACCGCAAATGCGAAATAGAAAGTTTCCGAGGATCTTGGCGCCTTGGGGGGTATGCGCCACTTCGGGATGGAATTGAACGCCGTAAATACGGCGTTTGGAGTCCGCGATAGCGGCCACGGGGGCATTTGGGGTATGGGCAATCCGCACAAATCCCGGGGGCATGCGGTCGAGCTTGTCTCCATGACTCATCCAACAGGTGAGTTTTTTAGGCAGCCCGTGAAAAAAGCCATCGCGCTTGTCCACGCAAAGTTCGGCAAAACCGTATTCTCGTTTATTGGACTTATGAACCTTGCCGTTAAAAAGATGCGCAATGAGCTGCAGCCCGTAGCAAATGCCCAAGACCGGAACCCCGGCCTTAAAAAGACGGACATCGGGAAGGGGGGCCTTAGGCCCATAGACATTGGCCGGAGAGCCTGAGAGGATAATCCCCCGCGGATGATCCCGAAGGATCTCGGAAAGCGGGGCGTTAAAAGGCAGGATCTTGGAGTATACTTTTTGCTCGCGGACGCGGCGCGCAATCAGTTGGGTGGTTTGAGAACCAAAATCAAGAATGGCAAGCGCTTCATTCATTTGCCCATTCCGACACGCTGTGCGGCCTGAAAGAGTTTACCCTCAGTTCGAATGGCGGGCGCAATGACAATTTCGGTGAGCTGCATTTCTCGAATATTACGGGTCCCGATATTTCCCATGCAAGTCCGAAGCGCGCCGACGAGATTTTGAGTCCCGTCATCCAGCTTAGCGGGGCCGAAAAGAATCTCTTCGAGAGTGCCGGTCGTGCCGACTCGGATACGGGTGCCGCGCGGCAAATTGGCGTGCGGCGTGGCCATCCCCCAATGAAATCCGCGCCCTGGGGCCTCTTTGGTACGCGCAAAGGCAGAACCCACCATGACGGCATCCGCCCCGCAGGCAATGGCCTTGCAGATATCGCCGCCGGTGGACATGCCACCGTCGGCAATAATGGCAATGTATTTTCTCGTCTTCTTATAATAGTACTCGCGTGCTGCGGCGCAGTCCGCTATGGCCGTCACCTGAGGAACGCCGAGCCCCAAGACGCCACGCGTGGTGCAAGCCGATCCCGGTCCAATGCCAACCAGGAGCCCGGCACACCCCGTCTCCGCAAGCTCAAGGGCTATTTTATAAGTCACGCAATTGCCCAGGATGACGGGGATTTTTAAGCCTTTGCAGAATTGCCTGAAATCCAACACCTTGTAGGAGGTTGAAATATGGCGTACGGTGGTCACGGTGGACTGAACCACAAACACATCCGCGCCTGCTTCCTCTGCAATTTTACCGAATTTTTCGGCACGCTGAGGAATGGAGCTTACCGCGCAGAGAACTTTTGCTTTTTTGATTTCCTGAATCCGCTTTGTGATTAATTTTTCTTTGATGGGTTCGACATAAAGCTTCTGTACCAGTTTGGTCGCCCCTTCGGGGGTTGCCTTGGCGATATCTTCAAGGATGGCGTCTACGTCCTCGTAACGGGTATAAATGCCTTCTAGATTAAGGACGGCAAGGCCGCCTAGTTTTCCCATGGCGATGGCAAATTTTGGATCCACCACGCCGTCCATGGCTGAAGCGAGGAAGGGAATTCCGAAAGACATCGCTCCCAACCGGAACGTGATATCCACTTCATCCGGATTAAGCGTGATGTCTCCGGGGACTAAGGCAATTTCGTCAAACCCATAAGCCCTGCGGGCCTTACGATCACGACCGATAAATTCGGACATCTTCTAAGTCCTCCGTGCAGGCGTTGAAAGAAAGGAAAGCGAGAAAGGCAGGGGAGGTGCGGACAAGTGAGCTGTATTTTTTGATATAAAACGGTTTAAAAGGCCGGGTTTTACGGGCAGATACGTTTCCATTTACGGTATCATACAAAACACGATACCGCTTGTCAATACAGCTAGGAACCCTTTCGTGCCATGGCCCCGTCCATGGCCTTGCGGGCGGAATTGTAATTCTCAAAACACCAGGTAATGGTGCGTCTCAACCCTTCTTCCAGCGAAACGCGCGGTTCGAAACCAAGAATCTTGCGGGCCTTGCTAATATCAGGGATTCGAATCGGGGTATCTTCATAACTCATTCCGTAATAGTCGCGGTAAGGCACATGATGAATCGGTGAGGGGCTCTTGGTAAGGCGCTTAATACACTCGGCGAGTTCGGTGATGGTCATGGCCCGAGGATTACCCAGATTAAAAATCTGGCCCTCGGCTTCTTTGACTTCAGATGATTTGACAATTCCGCTTACGGTATCCGTCACATAGGTAAAACACCGGATCTGTTTCCCATCCCCATGAACCGTAAGGGGCTCTCCTAAAAAGGCCTGGCGGATAAATTGGGCGATCACGGTTCCGTAAGCCTGCTCATTGATCCGGGGACCGTAGGTATTAAAAAAACGCAGAATCACGGTGGGAAGCCCCTGCCCCCAATAATTGATGGCGATATGTTCGTCGATCGACTTGCTGGCCGCATAGGACCAGCGGTTGATCGTGGTAGGACCCAGCAGGCGATCTCCGTCTTCCTTATAGGGAGTCTGACTGCTTTTCCCATAAACTTCTGAGGAAGAGGCGATCACAATTTTCTTCTTATATTGAAAGGCCTTTTTTAAAATGAGCGCCGTTCCCTCCACGTTCACTCGGATGGACTCAAGCGGATTTTCGACGATGTGCCGCACCCCCACGGCAGCGGCCAAGTGAAAGACTAAGTCGACTCGCTTCATCGCTTGGTCGACAACGCGCTCCTGCAGAATACTCCCTTTTATCAGCTGAAATCTTCGATTTTTGAGATGGTGGGAAATGTTTTCTATCGAGCCGGTCGTCACATTGTCGAGACAAAGGACTTGATCGCCTCGCCGGATGAAATAATCAATGAGATGAGAGCCAATAAAACCAGCTCCCCCTGTCACCAAAATTTTTTCCATAACTTAGTTGGGAAGAAGTCTAATCCAGGTTTTTAACAGGCAGTTTGGATGCTGCAGCTTTCTTGGCGGCGATTTTCTTTCCTTTGAGTTCATCCGGTCCGTAGTATTGATAATAATATTTATCCGTAAGAGTGACCTCAGGCGTGGCGTGATTCAAGATAATCCCCTTAACGCTGACCCCTGCCAAGTCAAGCTCCCCCTTGGCGCGCATGAGCGCCCTGCGAGCCGTTTTTCCTGCCCGATAAACAAAAAAGGTGGCATCGGCCAATACGCCCAACGTCCTCGCATCCGTCACCGGAAGAACGGGCGGCGTATCCAGAATAATGTAATCATATTGAAGCCTTAACTGACTGAGAAAAGACTTTAACTGATCGGAACCCAAAAGTTCGGCTGGGGTGTGATTTCGAGCGCCCGTGGTCACAATCTCAAGACGGTCCAGCATTTTGCTGGTAACCATCTGATCCCATTGGGAGGTCTCCCCCACAAGCACATCCCCCATGTTTCGCGTCACGTCATGAAGGGGAGATGTCCCCAAAAGAACTTCCGCGAGACCCGGTTCGCGCTGAATACCAAAGAGGCGGTGCATGACAGGCCGACGCAAGTCGGCGTCGATCAAAATGGTTCTTTTTCCCGCCTGCGCGAGGGAGATGGCAAGGTTGCACGCCGTAAGCGATTTTCCTTCCTGGGGTCCCGTGCTGGTGATAACAATAATCTTCCCCTCCTTTACCTTTTTCTCAAGCAAGAATTCGAGAAAGGTCCGGAGAATACGGTAGGCCTCGGATAGCGTCGAAAAACTGTCTTGATTCATTATAAGACAAGCCGGCTCTGGCGGCATATCCATGCGCCGCGTCATAAATTGTAGAATGGCTTTATCCGGCCTCCACCAGGGCGTTTCCTCTTGTTTAGGATTATAAAAAGGGATGACACCTATCACCGGAAGATGAACCGTCCGCTCGACGTCTTCGATCGTTCCAATGGAGGTGTCCAGACTCTCGACCACGAAGGCAAGCGTTAACCCTAGAATGAGCCCCGCAATCGCACCCATGATCTTATTGAGATTCTTTTGAGGCGAGATGGGTGCATCCGGGACCGTGGCGTATTCGACGACGGTTACATCGCCAACCTGCTCCGCCTCTGCGAGTCGCGCCTGTTCATATTTTTCTTTCATCATACGGTAACCCCGGTCGCTTATTTCAAGTTCGCGCTGGAGCCTCGCCAATTCGATTTCATCCGCCGGTAGCTTCTTAATTCGATCGCGAATGGATCCAATCTGGGCATCAATTTTCTGCACATCCGGATGCTTTTCCGTAAACTGCTTCAGCGCAAGATTTTTTTCTTTTTCGAGGGCTGAAAGCTGCTGTTCGAGCCCGGAGGCAATGCCAAAGGTGCGGCCTGTCTGACGAAAAGAACGAATGCGGTCCTCCGTCGTCTTAAGTTTCTCGGAAAATAACAGTAGCTGTTTTTCAACGAATTGGCGAAGAGACCTCGCCTGTTTTGTTTTTTGAAGCAAATCGACCTGGGCAAAACTTTCTGCGGTTTGATTGGCAATGGAGGCGGCAAGTTCAGGGTTGGGGTATTCGACTTCGATGGCAATGTTATCCGTCATTTCCACCTGCTGAGCCGAGATCGATCCTCTGATTTCATTGACTTTATCCATGAGGTCTGCCGCGGTAGCACTCGGAGGCAAAAGACCGAGGCGGATGACGACTCGCTCAATCACTCCCTGGCTGGTAATAGAATTGGAATAAATCGCCATCGTGTCCGCCACCTGCGACATAAAAAAGGACTGATCGGCTCCAAAGGCACGAGTCCCCGAGGAGATGCGGACGGCGGAGGAGGCCTGATATTGTGGAATCTGAACATTAGTGTAGGAAATGGCGCTGATGAGAGCAGCGATAAAAGTGGCGAAGACGACCACCTTACGCTTGACAATCGTACGCCAATAGTCGCTTAAGGTCAGTTCGTAATGGTAGGTCTGGGAAGGAATGCTTTTCTGCAGAGTCGCAACCGCTTCAGCCATGGGCCATCATCCCCTGAGGAAATTAATTTCGTTTCTGCGACGAAACGCGGGCGGCGCTTCGCACCACAAAGAAATCGGTGGTTGTGCTAAAGACAGGCTTGACCATCTCATCAATGACCTCATTAAAGTCTCCCAGGAAATCCTTTCCAACATAGAGGATATCATTCGAGAGAATGGTCAGGTTTTCGGTCAACATGCCTTTCTTCAAAACGTTGTCAACATTGGCCGAAATCACCTTAACCTGAGGATTCTTTTTGATGTCCCCTCGAATAATCATGATCTTACCACGTTTCGCATTGTCTGCAAATCCACCCGCAAGCGCCAGGGCTTCGAGGAGTGACATCTCTTGCTGGAATCGATAAACACCCGGTGTTTTAATCTGCCCCAGGATGACAAATTTTCTGCCGCCGAATTGACGGATCGAAATTGAGACCTGAGGATCCCGGACATATTCCGCCAGCCGCTTTGTCATCTCATCGCGCACCTGCGTCAACGTCAAACCCAAGACATCCAAATCACCCACGAGCGGCATGGAAATACGACCGTCCGGGCGAACGGTGACAGCCGCCGAAAGGTCCGGGACGCGCCAGACATTGATTTCAAAAATATCACCGATCTCGACATAATATTCGGCGCGAATTTGCCGAGGCTGCATGGGGGACTGACCCATCAGTTCGCGGCCGCTGGCCCCCGTGATGCGAATCGCTTGATTCTCAAGCACCTCGCTTCCGGTTTCGGATCCCGGCAGCACCGAGGTGCCGGAATCTGCTTTTTGACTTTTCGCCCTCTCTTTGTACTGAGCGAGTTCTTTACGGTCGATGTCAATTTCAGTCCGAAGGCGGTCCATCTGAAGCATCAGGCGCCTGATCTCGGCATCCCTTTCAGAAAGACGAAGTTCATCTTGCTGCTTTTTCTTTTCGAGCTCGATCTCAAAAAGCCGCTGCTTCTGGTCCACCGTTTCAAGTTTTTCCTTCATTTCCCTTCGCTCCACCTCAAGGGAATTCGAAAATTCCTTCCAGATTTTTTCTTGATGGGAACGGGCGTCGCGGCGCTCCAGCTCGAGCTGCTTATGCATCACCTCGACTTGACTGGACACCTCATCCAGGCGCTTTTGTTTGGCCTCAATTTCTTCGCTCCGTAAGTCAACCAGGGAATCCCGAGAAGACGCCTCCTCAGCCCGCAGGGCATTTGAAAAGGCCAGGGCAACTACAAGGACTAAGCCCATTAAAACCGCTCGGTCACGCATTTTCTGCTTCAAGAGACACTCCTTCCTTGAGTTCCCCCTAATCATCGGCGAATTCCGGCCAAATCTTAAGAATACCCAGGGGTCCCACAAGCCCTATCAACTAATCCTTGAAGAGGGCGATAATGATTATGGTATGATTAAATCCATTTCAATGAATGAAGACTTCGGTAGAATGCCTCTTAAGAGCGTCGGCGTTGTGATGGCAGGAATTTTTCTTTTCATCTTCTCCGCAGGGGTTATTTCTCTGGAATGGGCCTACGCACGCGACGAGGTCAAGAGTACTCAACATCTGAATCTTTTAAGGCAGGCGACAGGCGGGACCACCTCCTCGGGCACCTACCAATCCCAGCTGGATGCTATCCTCACCACGACAACCGATGCAGCCCGAAGCACCGTTGCAAGGCAGGACGCCGAAGAGGCTCTTTTGACAGCAGGACCGGAGGAAGAGGATTTATTGGAATCGGGAGTATCCGTCCTGCCGAGTAATTATGAGAAGCGGAGGATTGAGGAGCCTAAGGAAAAAACCCCGCGGCTTGAAGGGATGCTGGAATCCCGCATCGAGGGAGACCTCACCACGCAGGATGAAAAGCGGCTTGAGGAAATGTACAAGGAAATGGATGAAAAGGCCCAGAAGAAGGTGGAGGAGGCCATGAAACCCGTGGCCGAGGAGGAAACTAAGACAAAATCAAATCTACGCCCCTCCCTCGCCAACAACCCCTTTTATTTTGCCCCGGATGATCAAAGGAAGTTCGAAGAAGATAAACCCATTTTGATCAGCCGGCTTGTGCAGGCGGGATTCGAGAAAGAAGACGCGGAAAGTGTCATCACCGGCGCTTCAGGTCCGGACGAGGTTATCCTTCATCTGATTCAGGAAGATAATTACACTTACGGCGAGGCCTCAGACCTTGTCCGCACCACCTCTTAATTCCGGAACCACTCACTTAAGAAGGGAAGATCCTGCTGAGGATACTCTTTTCAAGGTAGTCAAGGTTAAAGGGCTTAAGGATGTAATCATAGGCCCCTTGCCGGATGGCTTGTTTGGCCACCTGCTCATCCTGCAACCCCGTCACGATAATGACGATCGTCTCGGGATACAATTGCTTGATCCGTTTCAGGCATTCCAGCCCGCTGATCTCCGGCATCAGGATATCCACCAAGACCAACGCGGGCCTTTCCGCCCTGACAATTTCAATCCCCTGCATCGCATTGGTGGCAATGAAGGTCGTATAGCCTGATCCGTCCAGGAAATCTTTGATCAGTTCCCCAATAGAGAGTTCGTCATCAATGACTAAAATTTTCTTTTCCATTAATAGGGTGCCACAACTTTCCAGTTCACCACGTCATCTTGTGTTCCTTCCTGCTTGTCGGGTCCTACGGAATAAAGATCATAGCCGGTGGTGTTATTTGATCCGGGCATGCGATAACGATAATCACCTCCCCACGGATCTGGTGAAAGACCTTTTTTCAAATAAGGGCCTTTCCAGTTGGGGGCACCGGAAGGTTTGTTCACAAGATCATCCAACTGATGGGGATATCGTCCGTTATCGACTTCATAGAGGTCCAACGCAAGGGAAAGCCCGCCATCGATATCTGCTCGCGTCGCCTGTTTGCGCGCCTCCTCAGAGCGACCCGCAAGCCGTGGGGCCACAAGGGAAACAAGAATGCCTATAATAATAACCACAAGAAGAATTTCGATGAGAGTGAAACCCCTCGCCGAATTTTTTAACACGTCGTGTGACATCGAAACCTCCTCATGTTCATTTAACCACAACTCTCGTGACCACAAATGAAGAACGCAGGACGGCTGATTTATCCTCTTTGGTAGCCACCTCAATACGATCAATCTTAAGACGCTCGGGGGCATTTTGGAGCTCATAGATGAAGTCCACAAGCTGGCCAAGTTCACATTCTGCATTCAACTCGACCATAAACCGCTTCGATATCTTATCGGACAAAAGCTGGTTCGGCTTCACATCTGAAATTGAGACCCCTAGGCGGCGGGCTTTTTGCTCGAGCAAATTTAAAAGCCGCGCAATCTCCTGCTCGTCCGAACCTGCATCCATTTGCTCGAGGTTGGGATATTTCTTGGCCTCCTCCATCACCTGCTCACGCTGGAGGATAAAGGTCTTGGCCTTGCGAAGCTTAAGCTGCATCGTAAAGATTTCTCCATCCATAGACGTCAATTTTTCGATGAAGGGGCGCCAAATTCCCCGATAACCAAAGACGAGGATGAGGAGGGCAACGACCGTATAAGCTATCTTCTTTTCCCGCGCTGAAAGTTTGTCCAGGATCTTCATGGTATTCCCGCAGGTACCGTCGATGCCTTCATGGCCGTCTCATTCGCTGGCTCGGTAATCGTGGCCACAATCTCAAACTCGGACATATCCTTTTCATCCATTTTGGTCTTGGTGACGTTTCTTGTTTTGACAGCCTCAAGGTGAGGTGTTCCCTCCAGAGTCGAAAGAAGCTGAAAAACGGAAGACATTTCTTCCGAGACCCCTCGAAAAGTTACGGCCCTGTCTTGATCTTGAAACTGAATGGAATGAAGGTAGGTATTGTTCGAGAGCACATGGCTGACATCTTGCAGAACATCCAGAAAACCAGCTCGGGCGCTCATTTGCTCCTGTGCTAATTTCATCTTAGCGACCACGCGCTCAACCTCAAGGGCGGATTTTTCGATGGAGGCATACTCCCGGCGAAGGGTATGAAGATACTGGCTGCGCTTGTAAATTTTAATGAAGCTGCTTACCGAAATGAGCATGATCAAGATCAATAACAAGGTTCCGAAAAACCCGAGATCCTTCGCCCTGCCTTCGAGCTCACGACGCACTTCGATTTCGGAGGGAACAAGGTTAATCGGTGTTGCGGCATGATCGAGGGCTAAGCCGAGGATGGAAGAAAAGGAGCCAGCTTCCTGAGGAATGTCCACTCCGCTTGCAAAGGAAAGTGATTCTTTGATCGCCGGTAGCGACCCCACGACTTCACAGGGAAGATTAAGCTCCCGCGAGAGCGCGGCCAAAAGATCTTTAAAGGACTCCCCCATCCCCGCCAAGGCCACATGGGTGATGCACTCCCCCTTCAATTCCGCTTGGCCGGACTCCATGGAAAGTTGGATTTCGCGCAGAAGTTCTCCTTCGCGTGTGGCCCCTCCCTCTTTGAGGTGTTTCGCGCCGAGCCCAAGACTTCGCGTAAAAAGTATATTCTCCCCCCGAAAAATGAGAAAGTCAGTGCTGAGCCAATCCATATCGAGCAAGAGTACCACCTGGCCTCCCTCCACCGCCTCTTTAGCCCTGGTGCGCCGATACCAGCCGATGGTTCCTTCTATGGAAAGGGTCATTTTTTCGACGGGAAGATTGGCGAGTTCAGCAATGCGAAAGTACCGGAGGGCAACATCGCGATGAGAGATGGCAAGTAAAACGCGGGAGTAACCGGACGTGTCGCTACCCAGGATGCGGAAACCAAGCGTGATTTCTTCTTTGGCGTAGGGAGTCTGCTTGACCGCCTGAAGGTCCAAGATATCTTTGATCTCCTTGGGATCTGTGGAAGGAAGGGCGAGGATGCGTGTCGTTAATTGGTGCGCCGGATGACTCATTACGACGTGAGCCGGCTTGAAGGATTTCGATTTTAAAAAGGCACCGATCTTCTGACTGCTCTCGAGCTCGGAGAGCCCCGGAACGGCTTCGGCCCCGAGACAAGTCAGCGTTTCTTTCTTAACCCCCCCCTCGATCCCGGCAAGCTTGATCCATTCCTCGCCAATTTCAAGGATCAGGACATTTTCCTTCTTCGCCAATCCCGGAGTCGGAAAGGGAAGTCTCGGGAATGAAAATTTTGGAATAGAAAATTTTACCATGGAAAAATCAATCTTCTCCTTCGTGCCAATAAAGGACGGTCCCGTCCCGATTAACGACGCAGAGGATCAGCGTGTCGAGCGCTTTATCCTGCTTAATTAAACGGCCGATTGATTGAATTCTATACACAGAGGAATTCACCGTCACGTACCCTTTGGCAATGGCGTTTGCGATTTGCTGAAAATCTTCCGAAGAAAATGAGCCGGCCACGCTCAAGGCGGGGGTAATCCCATCAATGTGCTGGAAAACTTCATCGTCCTTGGTCCCTTCCTTTCCGTCCGCGCCCAAGCGAAAGGCGGCCACTTTTTCGGCCAATGCCAGGCTGAGGCCCAAGGCCTGTAAAACAGGCGTTGGGGCAGTATTGAAATTCACCTTGCCCTGGCTATAGACGGTCACAAACGCCTTTATTTGATTGAAAAATTCAGTTTCAATCCCTCGCACCATCAAAAGTTCGTCCGTCGACTGAAAAGGACCGTTACGGGGTTCATAGGGATCCTTTAATTCATGGTAATAACGGGCCTCCGCGCCGAAAGTAAGCCCCTGGTCATCCGGATCCCGCCAATCGAGGATAGCTTGCACGATGGCAGTTGCTTTTTTGGCATCAAGATTGGGAAAAATGGCCAGGAGAAGATTTCTTAAGGTCTCTTCCGAGGCCGTATTGATGTTCAGGCGCGAGGCCTCATCACAGACGCCGTAGCGGTGAGAGGATGCTTCTTTTTTTGAAGAATCTCTTTGCCCCATTTCGCAGATCACAGAAAAGCTCCCCGCCCCGAGCCCAATCTCCTGAAAGGCATCCGGATTCGAACCCCAAGACTCATTCCACGCATCAAAGGTCTTAAAGGGATCGGATTGAAGTTCCAAAAGGGCGCGCTCGATTCCGCTTTCGGCTAAAAGCCGCGAAAGGACACGATCCTTCACCCACTGCCCGAAAACAAGTTCGGCCGAGGCACGCCGGTTGACGGCCACCGTAAAAACCGTAAGCATCCCAAGGATCCAGAGCACGGCAATTAAAACACTTCCCCGCTCTTTCACGTTTTTCCTCCCACCGGCACCCAAATCATGCGCTGATAACGGCGTTCCAGAGAACCTGCGGTTTTATCGACGGGTATTTCAATTTCAAGCGTTACCTGAATCGCTTGAGGAAGGCCGTCGGAAGAATCCCAGTCATCATACCAGGAGTAGCTCTCGCCAAGACTTCTGTAAAGCCAGTACCGGAAGTCAACCTTTTTGACATATTCTGCCAGCACTCTGCAAGGCGGTTTGCGGCGGAGGTAAAGGTCGGTGGCGCTTTCTTGAGTTTCGCAGAGCTGGTCGCGGTTTCGGTCCCAGTAGAACCCGATTCGTCCAAATTGCAAAATCGGCTTATAAACGGCATTTGAATTTTCCACCGTCGCCGGCAGCGTAAACCCGTCCTGATCGCCTTCATAAAGGGAATCCTTGCCTGAGAATTTGTCGATTTTTTCAATTCGAGTAACCGCGCGCACCTTTTGGATCATCTTTTCCAGGGCCAAAACGGCCTTGCGCTCTGCCGTGTAGGAACCCTGCGTCCTCTGCCAGATTTGAATTCCCATGGCGAAGACGCGGTAACTTGCCGCCATGACAACCGCAAAGAGCGTGATTGCGAGCAAGGTCTCGATCAAAGTAAACCCTTTTGAAAAACGACGGGTGTTCATGAACTTTGAAGATTTTCCTTTTTTTCGCGATTTAAAAAAAGGGCTGAAAAGAGGAGGTCGTTATGGCGCTGGCCTTCCCGCCAGGTGACGGCCACATCCACTTTATTCAATTTCGTAGTATCTTTGAGTTTAAGATCCCGATGAGGACGCGTTTCCTTTGTCCATTCAAATTCCCGGCCGAGCCATTTTTCATCCCCCCGTGTTAAGCCGCTCGAGAGCTTGTGATCCTGAAAAAGGCTGAGCTTGGACTCCATAATCTTACTTTCACCGATCTCGACAGCCCTAATAAGATTCTGCGCGATGGCAAAGGCCTGCTGGCTTCGCCCCATGCCTTCGATGACAAGCACGACACCGCCCGCAAAAATAACGATGGCGATTAAAACTTCAAGGAGCGTAAAGCCCTGTTCATTACTGCGCGAGGACATGGATTTCGAAAATAGGAAGGAGCATCGCAATGACAATAAATCCAACGATAACACCGATCACGAGGATCATGAAAGGCTCGACGAGAGAGGTGGCAATCTTGACAAATTGATCAGTCTCTTGCTCATAATAAGAAGCAACTTCTCGGACGGCGGTCCCTAACTCTCCGGATTCCTCTCCCACAGACACCATATTGGTCACAAAGCTTGAGATGTACGAGGCCCCCTCCAGACTCTTTGCAAGAGAGGAGCCGCCTTCTAAACGTGTAGGAATCTTCTCAATTTCTTCGCGGATGACCGCGTTGGCAATAGTGTATCCCGCCACTTCAACCGCGCGGAAAAGAGGGATTCCGTTTTCATAGAGGAGCTCGAGAGAGCGGAGGAATCGCGCCACCTCCGCCTTTTCGATCAATCGTCCCACCAAAGGCAGGCGGAGCATCAGGCGATCCAACGCTTTTTTCTGACCTGCCGAGAGCCCGGCGGTGCGTAACCAGGCACTGAGGGCTCCCACCGCCCCCAAAATAATCAGCCAGTAGGCTTGGCAGAACTTACTTACCCGGATAATCAAGCGTGTGGGTAAAGGCAGCTCAGTCCCCAAATCGGTAAAAAGACCCATCAACCGCGGCATGACAAAGGTAAGCAGGATAAAAATGGTCGCGATCCCCACCAGAAGCAAAAACAAAGGATAAATCAGGGCAGACTGTACGCGGGAACGAATTTCTGCTTCTTTTTCTGAAAAGAGGGCAAGCTGGCCGAGGACTTTGTCGAGTGTTCCGCTTACTTCACCGGCGTGAACCATGCTGATAAAAATTTGGGAGAAAACACGGCTATACTGGCCCAGAACCTCTGATAGACTCCCTCCTTCACGAAGCGAAGTTTGCATATCGCGAAGGGCCAATTTAAATTTTTCGCTTTGCGTCTGCGTTTGAAGAACCTGAAAGATTCTTAGGAGCGGGACATTCGCCTTGAGCAGGATAGAAAATTGGCGTGTGAAGAGGGTGAAATCCCGATGCGAAATTCGAAGTTTCGCCCGCGTGGCAAAAGAGAGCCGAACGCCCTCCTCTGATTCTGTGGGCTGAGCCGCGGAGGGGCTCGGAGACTCCTTTGAGATGGGTTCTAATTTTACGGGGACAAGGCCAAGGGCCGCGATTTTTCCAAGCGCCGCATCCTCATTTTCGGCCTCAATTTCACCTTCGACAATCTCCGTAGGGCCCTTTTTGGCGCGATAAATAAACCGGGGCATGGTAATTAGGCAACGTTTTCTTCTTCGGCAGCCACTTGAGTCACGCGCAGGATTTCATCCACCGTGGTCAGGCCCGTGAGGACTATTCTCCAGCCATCCTGGCGAAGCGTCTTCATGCCCTGCTGCACCGCAAGGCGTTTGATGTCATCGGCAGAGACCTTCTTCATGATCATTTCTTTAATCGAGCGGCTGAGTACCAAAAACTCATGGATACCGGTGCGGCCTTTAAACCCGCTCATATTGCATTCTTCGCATCCCTCTCCCACAGAAAGCTGAAGCTCCTTAATCCCCTCTGCTTTCTGTATTTCTTCTAGCTCACGCCTGAGCTCATCGGCGAGCCCCCGCTTATCCTCGCGCCTACATTTCTCGCAGATGAGCCTGACCAGACGCTGAGCAATAAAGCACTCCACTGAAGAAACAATAAGAAAAGGATCAACACCCATATCCAGGAGACGGGTCACCGCGCTAGCCGCATCATTCGTATGAAGCGTAGAAAAAATCAGATGACCCGTTAAGGCAATGCGGATGGCAAGTTCCGCGGTCTCAAAATCCCGCACCTCCCCCCCCATCATCACATACGGATCATGACGCAGCATGCTGCGGAGCCCCTGAGAAAAGGTCAATCCGATCTGGGGCATGACTTGGATCTGCGTGATTCCTTCCAGCTCGTACTCGATCGGATCCTCAATCGTAATAATCTTTCTTTCCGAGGTATTGATTTTAGAAAGCGAGGCATAAAGGGTGGTCGATTTTCCCGCTCCCGTCGGCCCCGTCACAAAAATAATGCCGTAGGGTTTTTCGATAAGCTCCTCTAAAATTTTTAAGTGGCGGCCGCTTAAGCCCAGCGCCTGCAGTCGAAAGAGCATGGAGGTGGGAAGGATGCGGATCACCACACTTTCACCGTGGGGCGTCGGAAGGATCGAGATACGTAGATCCATTTTATGCTGGCCGATTTTGATGGAGGCCCGGCCGTCCTGGGGCAGACGCCTTTCGACAATGTTAAGATTCGACATGATCTTGATGCGGGAAATAATGGCGGGGAGAAAGCGGCGAATCCTTTCCGGAATTTCAGAGGGGTACAAGATACCGTCCACGCGGTATCGCAGCTGCAGTTTTTCCCGGTAAGGCTCGATATGAATGTCGGTCGCCCGCTTCCGGTTGGCCTCAAGCATCACTTGATTGACCAGCTTCACAATGGAGGCATCGCCCGCAAGCTTCTCGATGTCCTCGACTTTCTCATCGATCAACTCTTCTTGGGGAGGGGCCCCTTTATCCTGAGCGTGCTCAATCATGCCTTCCACCGTCTCGGCCCCGAGACCGTAATATTTTCGAATGGCGTTCGCGATGTCAGACTCCGTCGCCACGACCGCCTGAACGCGATATTGCGACTTGAGGGCCATGCGGACTTCGTCGAGGAGCCGGATATCCTGGGGTTCTGAGGTGGCCAGAGTCAGCACATTGTCGTGAAATTTAATGGGAACCACTTTGTAGTGGAGGGCAAATTTGGCGGGGACTTTATCCACCACTTCCTTGGCGATGAGAAATTTACTGAAGCGCACAAAGGACATCTGAAATTTTTCGGCGAGCGTCCTCGCCAAATCTTCTTCGCGAAGGTAACCTTTGCGGACTAAAATTTTCCCGATCGGCTCCCCGCTTTTTTTCTGCTCATCCTGGGCCTCGCGGACCTTTTCGGCGCTGACTAATTTCTTTTTTTGAAGGACATCTTCAAACCAGTCTGTCATTCTCGTTCCTAGGCTTTAAAGGGGGTTCGGGCCGTAATATTTTTTAATGGCTTGTTGGATATCGGATTTTTTGGCGAGAACGGTCCTAACCTCGATGAGGCCCAGCTTTTCCTGAAGAACACTTAAAGGCCACACATCCAGCGGATTCGATATCGCCACCAAAAGCACTCCTGAGCGCATTTCAATGGGAAGAAATCCGTGTTCAAAGACAAGACTCCCCGGAACAAGCTTGATCACCGTGGGATTCACAGGCACTTTCTCCAGGCTTACAAATTTTGTATTGAATTGCTCCGCCAAGACCTTCAATAATTCTTCTTCCTGGGCAAAACCAAGCCTCACTAAAATTTGGCCCAGAAATTCGCCGGTATAACTTTGCTCCTGCAACGCCGCCTCAAGCTGCTCCGCCGTCACCAGCTTTTTCCGTATAAACGTTTCTCCTAATCGTTCGGCCATTTTTTCCTCACAGGATTTTATCGAGCGATCCCTGCATATAGAACTTCTCTTCTGGAATCCGATCGACGCGGCCGTCGACAATTCGTTCGCATCCGTCCAGACTCTGTTTAGTCGTAACATACTCCCCTTTCATGCCGGAGTATGATTCGGCCACAAAGAAGGGTTGCGTGAGAAAAAATTGCATTTTGCGTGCCCGGTCAAAAAGAGTGCGATCCGCCCGCGAAAGCTCATCCACACCGACCACCGCGACAATTCGTCGTAACTCCTCGTATTTATTGAAGATACGAACGACCTCCTGAGCCAGATCAAAGTGTCTTTGTCCCACAATCGAGGGATCCAAATTTCCGCATGAAGATAACAAGGGATCGATGGCGGGATAAAGTCCAAGCTGAATCCTCTCACGGGTCAGCACCATGACGGAATCCAAAAAGCTGAAAATTGCGACGACTGACGGGTCCGTCAAATCATCCGCCGGCACATAAACAGCCTCCACAGCCGTAATGGAACCGCGGCCGGGGATGGAACGAATGCGTTCTTGAAACTCCGCCACTTCCATGGCGAGCGTCGGCTGATAACCCGTTTCGGAGGGAACACGGCCCAGCAAAGTGGAGATCTCTGCACCCGCCTGAACAAAACGGAAAACATTGTCCACAAAGAAAAGCACGTCTTTGTTTTGTTTTTGAATGTCCTCGGCAATGGTAATACCGGTGGAAACGACTCCGAAACGAGCGCCCGGAGGTTCATTCATCTGGCCGAACACCATCACCACTTTATCCAGCAGCCCCGCATGTTCAATTTCATAGTAGAGCTCATTGCCTTCGCGGATACGTTCCCCCACCCCGGCAAAGACCGAGGCCCCCTTATGACGCGTCGCAATATTATGAATTAATTCAAGCGTAAGCACGCTTTTTCCCATGCCAGCACCTCCCAAAACGCCTGATTTACTGCCTTTCACCATGGGAAAAAGAAGGTCGATGATCTTGATTCCTGTTTCAAGCACTTGGAACTTGGAACCCGCCGCGTCGGGATTGATATAAAGACTCTCGCGCTTCTGGCGGATCGGCATATATCGCTTCGCCTGCACGGGAGGCTTTTTATCATAAGGCTCTCCCAACACATTCAAAATACGGCCGAAGGTTTCATTGCCTACGGGCACCTGAACCGAGGCCCCAAGGGACCTTGCGGGAGCGCTTCGTTGAAGATTAATGGTCGAGTTTAGGGAAATGCAGCGAGTAATGTTCCCGGGCAAGTGCTCCGCCACTTCCATGACGATCTTTTGCCCGTCGTAGGTTTTCGTCTCGAGCACGTGATTAACCGCCGGGACTTCTTCCACCGAATTAAAACGAACATCCACCACCGGCCCCTGAACCGAGATCACGCATCCGACGGGGTTCTGAGAACCGAGAGGCGAGGACTGAGTCATGATTCCTCCTCTCCGCACATCAACTGGGAGGTGAAGGATTCGCGAAGGCTCTGATCGATTTTTTCCCGGCGTGCCTTAAAGAAAGAGAGCTTAAGCCGCTGATTCAGCTTGCTTAAGGTTTGATAGCTCTCTTCCAAATGCATCGTTCTCGCACCAAATTCAGCCAGTTTTGACTGCTCAAATATTTCGATCAGGCGCTTATCGAGCCAAAGTCTTGTGAGATATTCAATGACCCCCCGTGCCCCCGACTCCAGAATAACCCCCTTGGCCTGCGCCTCGGGGAGCCGAACCTCGCGGGTGCGCTCTTTAAAAAAAAGCGGGCAAGGAATCAAATTCAGGATTTCGATGCGCTGGGCAGCAAAGGAGACCGGAAAAGGATGGATGAGAATAACACGTCCTACCTTTTTTTCCTTGATAAGACTGAAAATTTTATCGCGTACTTTTTGCGCTAAATCAAATCGGCTCTCATCGGGATTGATACCGGGATACGGAATACAAGTGCGCCCAAACTCACGCATATAATTGACACCCCGTTCGCCAATGACCAGATATTGCGAACCTTCATCTTCATACTTAATCCCTGCCTGGGCCACCTTCATATTGAGACCGCCGAGAAACCCGGAATCGGTCGTGACAAGGCAGATCAGTTTGGGGGGCTTCACGGCGCAGATAAAGGGGTGTTTTTCGAGGCGAAAATCGTACAGTCGAAACAGGTCCTCGATCGTCTTGCTCCTTCGCTCAAGGTTTGTTCGCTTCCGCTCCATCATTTGATACTGAGCAGCGGCAATGCCTTTCATGACGTCGACTAAGCGCGCAAGATCCTGATTAAAGACCATCTCCGATTTAAGTTTGGGCAATGTTTTAGTAGCCATCGTTACGAAGCGGCCCGATCGGCCTTAACCGTACTTTCCTGGGCGCCTCCCTTCGGAGCTGCAAAATAACTTTGAAACAGATCCTCGATCCCTTTTTTGACGCTATCCGTGAGATCCCAAGACGTGCAAAGTTCCTTGATTAAATTTGGAAATTCCTGCCGGGCGTAAGAAAGGATCTCTCTTTTAAATTTTTTAAGGGCCTGGCCGGATAAGGGATCTAAAATGCCTTGCTTCAAGGCATATAAATGAAGAATTTGTTCCTCGATGGGCGAGGGTTCCTGCTTGTTTTGCATGAGAAGTTCGGTAATGACTTCCCCGCGGCGGATTCGGGCCGAGGCCTCATCTGAGACCGTGGTCTTAAGCTGTGTCATGCGAACAAGTTCTTTATATTGCAGGTATTCAAGGCGGAGTTTCCCCGCCAATTTTTTCATGGCCGGCACGCTCACCTTGTTCCCAATACGAGAAACCGAGAGGCCGAAATCAATGGCCGGCTTGATCCCCTGGTTAAACAGGGCAGAACTTACCACGGTTTGCCCGTCGGTCATGGAAATGAGGTTCGTTTGAATGTAGCCCGTCACATCGCCCTGCAAGGTATCGCAAATGGGAAAAAAGGTCATCGACCCGCCGCCATTTTGATCACTCAGTTGCCCGGCCCGTTCCACAAGCTGAGAGTGAATATAAAAGATATCACCGGGATAGGCCTCGCGGCCGGGAGGACGCTCCAGGAGGAGGGAAAGCTGGCGGTAAACCCAGGCGTGCTTGGTCAGATCATCGAAGGTAACAAAGACATGGCGCCCGCGCTGCATAAAATATTCTCCAAGCGAGCAGGCCGTGTAGGGAGCAAGAAACTGTTCTCCTACGGACGCAGAGGCAATGCCCGCCACGATAATGGTATAGCCTAACGCGCCTTTTTCTTTCAAGATCTCGAGCGTCTTAAGAAGGTTGGAATAGCTCCTTCCGATGCAGCAATAAATGCAGACTACATTTCTTGTCGCTTGGTTCAAGATCGTATCGACAGCAATGGTGGTCTTGCCCGTCATGCGATCCCCGATCAAAAGCTGTCTCTGGCCTTTGGCCACCGGGATAATGGCATCCAAAATCTTGATCCCGGTATCCAGCGGCTGGCAAACGGGTTTTCGCTCCATCACCCCCGGGGCAACACTAAAGGCCGGAAGGTAGGCGTCCGGGATAATGGCTTGCTTTCCGTCGGCGGGATCACCCAGGGCATTGACAATCCGGCCTAAGAATTTTTCGCCTACCGGAAGCGTAAAGGGTTCTCCCCGGCTCCACACTTCATCCCCCGCCTTAATTTTTTCTTTCCCGCCAAACATCAAAATCAAAACTTCTTTTTCGGTGAACCCCATCACCATCCCTTTGTTTTCATAGCCAAAGTGAACGATTTGGCCATTTAAAACGGAGGGTAACCCCTCGACGCGGGCGATGGATTCGCGGATTTCTCTCACCACTCCGACTTCGCGAATCTCGAGGCGGGGACGACTACTATTAACGATCAACGATTCCTGATTCACTCGGGGCTAGACCTTTCCCTGATATTTTCGAACCGTCTCCTGCCTTACGCGCGCAGAAGCCCCCTCGAGGCGATGAAGCAAACTGCCATCGATGACGAAGGAGCCGAATTTTAGGATCACACCGGCAATGAGGGAGGGATCAGAGGCTTCTTTGAAATGAAACTCTTTGCGAATCTTTTCTTTTAACGCCTTTTGAATCTGCTGCTTGCACTCATTGGTAAGCGGCTCCGCGGTGCGAAGTTCGGCGGTCTCGGAGGCAATCTGAAAGTGATCCATTTTTGATTCCCCCCGAATCCCCTCCGCCACTTCTCGCACCAAAATCTCATGAATGGCCTGACGCGCCTGTGGGGTAAGCGAGCTTACAATGATTTCCTTGGAATGCTGGACGGCCTTCTCTTCCATTTCTGCCATGATTTCTTGACGCATCTTCTCCCGCGTCTCCACCGCTTCATTGATAATCTTTTCACGCTCCTGCAGGGCGCGCTGACGGGCCTCTTCAAGGGCCTTGGTCGCCGCCTGCCGCGACTCGGCCTGGCGGGCCGTCACTTCCTGTTGGAGCTTGACCATTTTGGTTTCATATTCTTTTTCCGCAGCGGCAATCTTTTCTTTAAGGGTTACCTGCTGCTTGACCAGTTCATCGTTTAATCTCTGAAGATGGCCCACGGCTCCGCTCACATGCCCCTTCATGAAATGCCGCAGGATCAGAATGAGGGCGAGAAAAACCAGCCCCTGAAAAATGATAATGGTTAAGACCATCGTTTCCCTCTCTTTATGGCGTAAACACCTGAAACACAACTAAGAGTGCAATCACGGCGATGGCCTCCGCAAAAATAAGGGCGATGATCATGGCCAGCATAATCTTGGGAGCCGAAGAAGGGTTCCGGCCGAGGGCCATGATGCTTGAAAAACCCACCGCCGCAATCACGAGGGAGGGTCCCAAGATCCCAAGCGCCATAATCAGGATAATGATTAAATTTTTCATACCTCGACCATGATGACAAGGTCCTGATGATCCATTTTTGCGATCCCGTCCCGAATACGGAATTCGTCCTTATTATCGACCGTAATGACCCCCTTTTTCAGTCGGCTGATAATGGGTTTATGGAAATCAAGTACCTCAAATTCACCATCCTGTCCGGGGAGGACAACGCTTTTGGCCTGACCCTCAAAAAGAATTTCTTCCCGGGTTTTTATTTGAGCGTTGATAATGAGGACGTGAAACATGGCCGTGAGACTTATTGAGGCTTGCGGGTGAGAAAGGTCGGGAGGCAAGACACGGTTGGTTACCCCGCCTTTTGTTTATCTTTATCCTGACCTTGTCCGAGAATTTTCGAGATATCGATTTCTTCCGCAGCGCCTGACCCGGGTTTGACCGCATCCACGTGTTCATCGATATCGGCTGCAGGATCAAGCAGCTCACTGGCCTGCGCCCCCCGATGGGCCTTGATCATCAAAAACCAGCGGGCGTAAAACCCGGCGCCCAGGAGACCCAGAAATCCGAGGATGGCCATGATGAGTTTCCAGGCCGTGATGCGGTCGATATGGTCTTTCTTTTCAAAAACCGTATCCTTCAGAAATTCGATAGAGGCGGGGGATCCAGTCCGTTGCAGCATCTTTTCGAGCATCCGGATATCTTCTTTGACCCCTTCCATGACATTTAAGTTAGTGCGGTAGATCCCGATATGAATTTCGCGCGAGACGGTCTCATCTTCCTGCTTTTTCTTGATGTCACTCAACCGGGCATGGATCGAGTCCACAACCGCTTTTGCGTCCTGCGAGAATTCCGTTACTTCAAGATGCTTGAAGGCGCGGTCGCTTTGAGTTTGAAGCTTATCGAGTTCTTCATTCTTGACTTTCCACACGTCTTCGAGGTGAACTTCAAAGACGCGCGTCTCCTGGGCTCCAAGCTCAACGCCGTCACTGTAGGCGAAATAGAGGCTCTTTTCAGAATCATAGCCCACTTTCAGTTCACCCATATTGATAATATCGTCCGGGATGATCTCCTTCGGAAGGAAGATCTTGATGGGAATGGTCTGCGGTTTTTCGGGCGAAGGATTGACGGCCACCACCCTGAGCTTCACGCTTCCAATTTCGTAGAAGGACTGAATAATGGGCTCGTCACTTCGCCCGACCTTGCGCTCCATAATATCTTTCATGACGCGGGCGGCGGTAAGGGTGCGATCCACTTTATTGCGCACCCCTTTCATGCCCTCCCCAATTTCCTGTTTGAGAATGGTGCGCATATCATAACCCTCGCGGCCCACAAACCCCGCGATACGGTCCGCCACTTCATCAAGCGTGCTTTTCATTTGAGATACACCTTTTTCTCCGCTTTCAAGGGAAGAAGGGATGCGTTCAATGCTTGCCTGCAATTGATCAAGGGATTCAAAGACGTTTCCTTTGCCGGCCAGGGCCTGGGCCACTTTATTGACCGCTTCTTTGGCATCCTTGGCCGCTCTTTCAGCGCCCATACCCGAGGAAGCTGCCGCCAAGACGTCATCGGTCGTGGATGTCACAAGAAAGATGCTGCCGACCGCGGTTCCCGTCACGGGAGGCTCGGCAGAATCCTTACTGGGAATCGTGACGTTTGCAATGATCGTCACAGCCTTCGCCACAGCGCATTTATAAGTATTGGCATTAAAGGTAATATCTGCCGCGTAAAGTCCGGGCGTTGCGGTTGCCGTCAATGACATTCCACTCACAATCGCCGTTCCGTTAGGGCAAATGATATCAATGGTCGGGGTCACGCTTGCTTCGGTCCCTACACGGATAGTCTCTTTAGTTCCAACCTTGGTAGTCTGAGGAATAATCAGCCGAACCGCAGATCTTGCAATAGCATCTTGCATCTTAAAGACAGCTTTGTCGGATTTTTTAGTGAAGTCGGTGATTGCAGTGTTAATAGTTTCAGTTTGGTCATCCATCTTTTTCATCAAGGTTCTACCTTGAGAATCGGTTCCGATTTTGTTTTCAATGGCCTGCTGGACACTATTGAGTTTACTAACAATGGTATCGGTTCCTGTCACACCGAGCGCATTTTTGACATCGCTGATTGCGTTTTTGACATCGGAAATTTTGCCATCAATATTGGTGGTAATAATGGGCGTGATAACCGCAACATTGGCATTAGTCGTCTGCGTATCAGAGGCCTGGCCGATATTCACAACCGTGAAACCCTGAAGATCGGTTCCCGTCGGTAATCGAATCTTATTGCGTGCATCGTAGTTCGTACTCTTTTGAAGACCTGTGTTGCTAATGGTAAAGGTATAAACGCCGGATCCCGCAGGATTTTGGGTGGCGGAGGTTAAATTCATATTGGAAAGCAGCGTCTCTCCATTGTAAACCAGAAGTTGAGCTTGGGTGGTCGTGACCACGTTCAAACCATCGCGAGTGTACCAGACCTTAAAGGTAATGCTGTCAGGGGTAGACCCGGAAGAAGTCGTATATTGATAAGACGTGTTGATCACGTCGTTATGGGCCACGATATCACTCAAGTAAACCGTTTGGCGTTCATCTAACATGGCGTGATTAGGCTCAATGGGATCAACCGTGGCTCCGGTCACCTGATCCGTCAAAGTGGTCGTTTGAGCCGCATCATAATAATCGGTAAATCCAACTTTGGAGAAGGCGATCGTATAATTGGTTCCGGCAGGACTCCAAATAATATAGGGCGAAACAATACCGGGTGTTGCAAAACTTCCATTGGCCCGCACTTTATGGATGGTGTTTTCATACATCGTAATACTGTCTAAATCGGCACCGGTCACCGAGTTTCTGAGATACCATTTCTTAGCCACATAACGAGCCGTAAAATTACTTGCCGAGGCATTCATCACCGGCAAATCTCCACCATCACGCACGCGAACCTTCGCGGTTTGAACTTTGCAAGGATGATTCGCATCAGTAGGATCGTTATCAGGCAGCGTGTTGCAATTCCAAGGAATCAGTTTGCCGTCGTCTGCAATCTTCCAAGGGCCGTTCGTGGACCCTTCGGCGCCGAATCCATTAAAGGAACCATCATTGGCAATGGCGTTGCAGTTTGGATAAGTCCCACCGGCCACGCAAAGAACTCGATCTAAGAATCCATCCAGATCGGTATCTTCACCCGGGTCCATGATGTTGTTGTTATTGGTATCTTCATGCCGCCAATTGTCCCCTGAATACTCGAGCGCCACCGTCGGGACTGTTCCGGTATTGGTCCAGTTAATATTGTAAGATTTATTTCCCACGAGCAATTCGTTCCCGCCATCGGGCGAAGTTATATCAAGCTTGGACTTAATTTTGAAACCGTTACTTGCTCCACGCGGGAAGATATCGAAAACGTTGGCGTTATTGGGATCCTTGATACGAATGTAGTAGGGGCTTGTATTGCGGGAAATCACATCCGGGACGTGCCAGTCATATGTTTTGGTGCCACTTGAACCGCTCCAGTTCGGAACCGTCGGGCAGGGACTGGCGGTCGTACCATCAAGACATTTTCTACCTGCATTAAAGGAGGTCGGGTCGCTTCCATCATACGTAGTCGAAAATTCGATAATGGCATCCGGAATCGTACCTCCGCCATTCCAATTAATGACAGCAGGATTTGGATTCAAAGTGGCACCATACACCTCAAATTCTGCATCGTCGGTGTAAGTTACGCCTAAATAGGAGAAGTTATTCGCATTGATGAAACCGCGGATTTCAAAATTACCGGCGTTGTTAGCGGAAACACCGTACACGTCACCGCCCGAAGCAGGGTCATCAAGAGGATCGTAAACCATCATACGAGCAAGAGCCGTAGGCGTATCGGCCACGCCGCCTGTTCCGGCATCGATCCATTGAAATTTCGCATTCGTACCGGTTTTGGTGTAGTTTGTCCCGTCCAGCACCAAGGGCGCTCCGGCGGTTTTAATTTCATAAGGGTCGCCTGACGGATAATTATTCGTGGTCGCATTGCCGTCTGTTTTATAACGGATACCGATGGACGAAGTCACACCGCGAATATCCCATTTAATATCATAAGCCGTACCAATACTGAGAGGTTCTGCGGCAACGGGCGTTGTCACAGTGATCTTCGGCATGACCTTCAAGGCAACGCTTGAATCGTAACCATCTGTCGTCCCATCCGCAGGCTTGACTCGGATTTCAACATTACTCGATCGGAAAGTTTCCGGGATAGTCCAGCTCTTGGTTCCGCGATTGACACCCGTATTGGTATGGACAAGTTGAATCGGCTGCCAAGCGCCCGCAAGGTAAGCGCCCGTCACATCCCGGTATTCAATATCCACACTATTCAGGTTGTCGCCTGTGGTATCCCAGGTCACGGTGGCCGCATCGGAGGACTTGTGTTTCGTGGTACCGGTGGGCGAAGTCAGGACCACATTATCAATGACGCCGTGAATCTTAAATGCTCCGGAATCCCGATTGGTAGAATAACTGCTGTCTAAGACAAAGGTCGGAGCATCAGGCGTAGTATTATTTCCGGTATCCACAACTCGAATCTTATAAGTCGAGGTTAACGCCAGCGTCACGGGAGGTGTCCACGGAAGGTTCGTTGTCGCTCCCGTAGCATTCGTTCCCTGATTATTCGCCACAGCACTCGAATTAATTTTCACCTGGTCCGAGAAGGTTCCGTTTGCCGAGTAGTAAACATCAACAAGAGGAACTTTACCGTAGGTTGTCCACGTAATGGTCTGCGAGCTTCCCACCGGCCACTTCGCACCGGCTTGCGGGCTCGAGCTCCCCTCAATTAAGGATAACTTACCTGAAATCTTATGCGCCTTCAGGGTGGTGTAAGAAGAGTTGCCGTGAATCGGATTGCCTCCCTCGCTTTGAGCATCTGTCACCCGAACAAAAATCTTTTTATAGTAGAGAGGCCGGCTATCGAGATCTGTGAGGTTGGTTGTGTTAATCGTAAATGTTTTCGTCGTTTGGGTATTTGCGTTACTTGTAAAGGGCCCGCCCGCGAGGGTCCCCGTTACGACAAAACTGTCATCATTGTTGTAGACGTCGTAATAAATGTTAACGCTTGTGACAGAGCCTGTCGTTGTCCATTGAATGGAGGCCTGATCACCCGCGATCCAGCGCTCGGTCCCTAGGGTGGGATTATCAATGAGGATCTTGCCGCGAAGTTTAAAGGAACCTGTCACACCGTTTTCAGTGTTGGCAGGCAAGTTATCTTGAACCGCTGCGTTGCCGTCCAGGATGCGGAATTGCATTCGGGTCGTATCGGCTCCGCCGGCAAGAAGATCGGGAAAGGTGTATTGAAACTGTCCCGTTCCGCCGCTCGGAGGAATCGGATTACTGATGGTCATATCCACAGGATCGTTAAAGGTCGCGGGATTGTTGTCCTGATCCAGCGTATACTGAACCGCAATCGAGCTGATATTGCCGTAATATTTGTAATTAACTTTAGCCGTCTGCCCGACCGCCATGATCTGTCCTCCGCCCAGAGCCGTGCCTCCATATTGAGGGACGCTGGCATCCCATTTAATGTCATCTTTAGGAAAAGAAGCTACCAATTTGGAAACACCGTCCGGAGGATTCGGATCACCCGTGACGTCGCTCGCGGCAGGAGTATGTCCTGTGACCGCATCGATCACATGATAACGAATGGTTGCGCTCGGGGTTTTATCACTGGGCACCGACCAGTTGTAGGACCCAGGGTTTGATCCGAGCGTCGGCGTTCCGTGCACCTTAAACCATGCGAAGCCATCCGTGGAATATTCTAGAATCGCATCACTCACGGAGCCCGCCGTATTCCAGGTAATCTGACACTTGCTGGAGTTGCCGATTTCGCAAGTATTCGTCGAACTATTGTGAGACGACATGTAGAAACCGGCTAAGATGTCAAATTCCTCGGAGAGGGTTGATACCGCAGGGGTATTGCTGGTGCTGTTGACAATCTGGATGCGCCAATCCGGCCCAATGGGCGTCACGGGCGCCACACCCGTGTCTTTGATCTGCCATGACCATGAACTTCGATATTTACCTAGGTTTGAATCAATGACCTGCTGAACGCTTGAAATTCCCGAAGCCAAGGTTACATCTTGGCTAAGTCCCGCGTTAATGGCATGGATATTCACCTGACTCATATCAGAACCGTACGAGGTCCAATTAATGGAATAGGTCTTTTGAAGTTGCGCCGGTGTGGCTTTATAAACAGCCCAGGGCTCACCCCCCATCGGAGCGTTGGGAGCGCTTTCAAAATAAATGCTTCCCGAGATATCAAATGTGCCCGCGGTGTCCCCTGACGAGTCGCAATCAGTATCCACGTTAGCGCAATCCGCACGATCCACCACACGAACCTGGGTTTGATTACTCACAACATTCGGAATGGGCGACCAACCTTCTTGCGTGTCATTGGATTCACCTGCTGTCGTCAAAATTTGATGCCATGAATCTTGGGCATTCTTGCGGTAATAGACATTCACCAAACCGTTTCCAGCGCTCGCGCCATTCAGATCGGTCGGTACCGTGGCCCATTTGATCACTTTACCCGTATCATTCACTTTCCATGTCGGGCTTTGGCCATTGAACGGTTCGGAAACTGAAATCGAAGCCGAAATCTTGAAAGGATTCGCGGAAATTCCGATACTGTCGCTATCCGGAGTGTTGTCACTAGCGGCGGAACGAATGCGAACTTGCGCCAGGA
Source organism: uncultured bacterium (assembly GCA_964373045.1). Lineage (GTDB taxonomy): Bacteria > Omnitrophota > Omnitrophia > Omnitrophales > Aquincolibacteriaceae > CAYJSI01. The sequence continues at coordinate 10,096 of CAYJSI010000003.1, read as the reverse complement.
AATCATTATTCGATTTCACAGACGGAATAGTCCAATTGAAAGAGGTTGTCGTGCTTGGGTTAATGAGCGTAATGCCGTTAGCATCCGTAATGGTAGCTTGCACAATCGGGGACCAGCTCGACCCGTCGGCCGTGTATTCAAGCTTGGCTTTGGTGACTGTGGCGTTACCGTTAATACTCCAGGACACGGTGGTGCTCGCCCCGGCCTTCTTTTTCTGATTCTGCGACAAACCGGGCTCGGAGAGTGAGAATTTCCCGTAAACTTTAAATCCCGAAGAGTCGACAGCAATGCCTTGATCATTGGCGTCGTAAACGCGGATCTTGAAGGAGGCAGCCCCGTCCGTCGTAATAAAATCGGGCACGATGACTGTGTAGGTTTTACTGCCGTTGGCATTACCCGTAATATTCTGGGCCGTCGCAAAACTGCTTGCGCTCGAATCATAGACAAGTTTGTTACTCGGATCGACCTTGAAAAACTTTTCATCGCTGCTGAAAGTGCCCAATCGCGAAAAGGACATCCTGACGTTGCTGATAGGACCGGTGGTTGTCCAGCTGAAGGTCGGTTCGGAAGCCACAGCCCAAGGTGTATTGGCCGCATTGAGACTTGAGAAATCACCGCGCAGTTTGAATTTATTGGTCGAAATATTGTAAGAATCCGAATTTTGAGCATCGATCACACGGAATTTATAAACCGCCGTTGTGCTTAAGGCGGCATTGGTCGGAATGTCCCAATCGTAAGTACAGTTGCCGCTGCCGTCACAAACCGTCCCTGTGCTGTTGATCACGACGCTGGTTCCGGCATTTGTGGGTGAAGTAAAATTGGGGTCGGTAGTAGTATTGGTGTACTGAATATTCACCAACCGGAAAATCTGGTCATTATTGATACCTTTTTTGGTCCATGTAATCCGGGCCCCGCGGCCGCTCGCATAGGTGCCTACTTTATAGATAGCGTCTGCACTATCTAAGACTGTCAGGTCAAGCGCCCCGGCCAGTTCAAATTGCTTGTTCGATCCAAAATTAAAGGAAGAAGACGCCGTGTCGGAATCATCTGCATCCAACACCCTCAAATAATGTTCCTTGTTGGCCACGATGAGATCGGGAATCGTTTCGCCGGGCGTCCAGTCAATATGGCAGTCGGTCACCGCCCCGCTGCAGGACGCCTGCCCAAAGGTATAAGTCCCGATCGTGACGGTCCGGGCATCGGCTGGAAAGCTGCTATCGGTCGAATACTGAACACGGAAATTATTGAAAAGATTGGAGCTGTAAGTCGTCGTGTCATTTCCATTTCGTGCCCAGGCAAACGTTACCGGCGTATTCACAAAATAGCGTTCCGTCGTGGGCTCAGTAGGATGAAGCGGATTGGTTTGAGTCGGCAAAGCACCTAACACAAGTTTACCGATCAGTTTAAACTGTTTGTTGCTGGTAAAGTCTTTTGAGGAAGAAACGGTCAGCGATTCATCCGTATCCAAGACCCGAAGATAATAAGTTTTGGCACTGACAATTTTCTGAGTGTAGGTGGCGGCATCCGGCGTCCAGGCGTAGGTACAATTCGTATCCGCCCCCTCGCACTTGGCGCCCGTGGCATTCGTAAAATCAAGCGTTGCGAGGGTCGTAATATTTCCGGGGACGTCAAAATCCTGATCCGGAGAAAATTGAAGAGCGAAATTATTAAAAAATTCATTCGGCGTAGTGGTCGCCGACCCGTTGCGTGTCCAGTCAATCGTTACCGGATCGCCGATCTTATAAATCTGAGTGCCCGGAAGTGCGGCAAGCGCCGTACTGCCGTAAATTTTAAGGCCCGTTAATGTCGTACTGATTGAACTATCGTTGGCATCATAGACCCGGATCGCAACCGCATTATTAATGGCATCGGGCACAATAACTGTATAACTTTTACTGCCGTTGGCATTACCCGTAATATTCTGGGCCGTCGCAAAACTGCTTGCGCTCGAATCATAGACAAGTTTGTTACTCGGATCGACCTTGAAAAACTTTTCATCGCTGCTGAAAGTGCCCAATCGCGAAAAGGACATCCTGACGTTGCTGATAGGACCGGTGGTTGTCCAGCTGAAGGTCGGTTCGGAAGCCACAGCCCAAGGTGTATTGGCCGCATTGAGACTTGAGAAATCACCGCGCAGTTTGAATTTATTGGTCGAAATATTGTAAGAATCCGAATTTTGAGCATCGATCACACGGAATTTATAAACCGCCGTTGTGCTTAAGGCGGCATTGGTCGGAATGTCCCAATCGTAAGTACAGTTGCCGCTGCCGTCACAAACCGTCCCTGTGCTGTTGATCACGACGCTGGTTCCGGCATTTGTGGGTGAAGTAAAATTGGGGTCGGTAGTAGTATTGGTGTACTGAATATTCACCAACCGGAAAATCTGGTCATTATTGATACCTTTTTTGGTCCATGTAATCCGGGCCCCGCGGCCGCTCGCATAGGTGCCTACTTTATAGATAGCGTCTGCACTATCTAAGACTGTCAGGTCAAGCGCCCCGGCCAGTTCAAATTGCTTGTTCGATCCAAAATTAAAGGAAGAAGACGCCGTGTCGGAATCATCTGCATCCAACACCCTCAAATAATGTTCCTTGTTGGCCACGATGAGATCGGGAATCGTTTCGCCGGGCGTCCAGTCAATATGGCAGTCGGTCACCGCCCCGCTGCAGGACGCCTGCCCAAAGGTATAAGTCCCGATCGTGACGGTCCGGGCATCGGCTGGAAAGCTGCTATCGGTCGAATACTGAACACGGAAATTATTGAAAAGATTGGAGCTGTAAGTCGTCGTGTCATTTCCATTTCGTGCCCAGGCAAACGTTACCGGCGTATTCACAAAATAGCGTTCCGTCGTGGGCTCAGTAGGATGAAGCGGATTGGTTTGAGTCGGCAAAGCACCTAACACAAGTTTACCGATCAGTTTAAACTGTTTGTTGCTGGTAAAGTCTTTTGAGGAAGAAACGGTCAGCGATTCATCCGTATCCAAGACCCGAAGATAATAAGTTTTGGCACTGACAATTTTCTGAGTGTAGGTGGCGGCATCCGGCGTCCAGGCGTAGGTACAATTCGTATCCGCCCCCTCGCACTTGGCGCCCGTGGCATTCGTAAAATCAAGCGTTGCGAGGGTCGTAATATTTCCGGGGACGTCAAAATCCTGATCCGGAGAAAATTGAAGAGCGAAATTATTAAAAAATTCATTCGGCGTAGTGGTCGCCGACCCGTTGCGTGTCCAGTCAATCGTTACCGGATCGCCGATCTTATAAATCTGAGTGCCCGGAAGTGCGGCAAGCGCCGTACTGCCGTAAATTTTAAGGCCCGTTAATGTCGTACTGATTGAACTATCGTTGGCATCATAGACCCGGATCGCAACCGCATTATTAATGGCATCCGGCACTACCACCGTATAAATGGTATTGTTATTCCCGTTATTGAGGATATTTTGGGCTGAACTAAAGTCCGAGGCTCCGGAGTCATATTCAAGTTTGCTCGTACTGACATTCTTCTTAAAAAACTTGGCGTCTGAAAAATCTCCTTTAGCCGAGTAAGAAATCCGGACATTCGCCATGGCGCCATTGGTATCCCAGGCAAGCGTCTTGTCAGAGGCACCCACCACCCAGGGTGTTCCGCCGGCCGCCAAATTACTGAGTCCACCCTTGAGTTTAAACCGGTAAGTGGAAACGTTATAGGAATCAGTGTTATTCGGATCAATGACGCGGACATAATAAACCGCACCGGAACTTAACACCGCATTAGTTGGGATATCCCAGTCGTAGGTACAATTGTCTCCGTTAGAGCAAAAATTTCCGGATCCATTAATGATCACTGTCGCAATCGCTGTGGAGCTGGCAAAGTTCGGATCCGTCGAATAGGCTAGATTAACATTATCAAAAATCGCGGCGTTGTCTTTTCCTTTCTTGGTCCAGGTAATACGAGCTCCTTTACCACTCGCATAGGTTCCGACCGTATAAGTGGCATTCGCCCCATCCAAAACTGTTAGGTCAAGATAACCTGATAATTGAAACTGTTTATTTGAGGTAAAATCAAAGGAAGAGGAAGATGTGTCAGGATCATCCGGATCAATGACCCGCATGTAATAAGCTTTGTTGGCAACGATCGGATCCGAATCCCCAGGCGTCCAAGTCATTTCACAACTAACATCAGAGCCGCTGCAAATGGCTTCGGCAAAAGTCTTAGGACCGACCGTCCCGGCAATAGAGCTGAAATTACTGTTGAGCGAATATTGCAGAACAAAATTGTCAAAGTAGATTGAGGTCGGCGTTGTGGTGCTGGTATCCGTTCCCGTCCGTGACCAGGTAAAGGTCACCGGCGTATTCACAAAATAACGTTCCGTCGTGGGCTCGCTGGGCTGTAAAGGATTGCCTTGCGTCGGCAGGGCATCGAGGCTCAAGTTTCCTATAATCTTAAATTGTTTATTGCTTGAAAAACTTCCTGAAGAAGCCGCAGTGTCGTCGTTGTTGGTATCCAAAACGCGCAGGTAATAGGTTTTATTCAAACTAATTTTATTGCTGTAGCTACTGCTAAGATTCCACGAGTAGGAGCAGGAATCATTCGTCGGACAGGCCGTGGACATCAGAACAGTGCCCAAGGTAGTGGTCGTCGAATCAGCCGGGAACGACAAGCCGGTTGACATTTGGACCGTAAAATAATCAAAATTAGGGGTTTGAGAATTCCCTTTTTTCGTCCAGGTGAAGGTGGGCCCGGCGCCAATCTTATAAATCTGGTTTCCGGGAAGTGCGTCGAGAATAATATCCCCGCGTAATTCAAACTGATGCTGTGCCGGCGCGGCCGTGTCATCATTGTGCGTTTCCACCACTCGGAAGAAATAATCTGCGGTCGAAGAAATAAAACTGCTGTAAGTAGCGGCATCCGGAGTCCAGCTATAGGTGCAGGCCGTGTCCGCCCCTTCGCACTTAGCGCCCGTAGCATTCGTAAAATCAAGCGTCGCAATCGTGGTCTGCTCTCCCGTAAAAGATCCTGTCGAAGAAAATTGAATGGCAAACGTATCAAAAATGGTGCTCAATTGATTTCCGGCCCGCGTCCAGTTGATGGTTACAGGAGTGGCGATTTTAAAGATCTCATCGGTGGCTCCCATTAAGGGTGCGGTTAAGGCAATATCACCCCGCAGTTCGAATTTGTTTGATCCCGAAGTTTCGTGCGTCTTTGTCAGATCAGTCGCATGACTATTAGGATCATAAACCCGCAGATAATAAATAGGGGCGGTGCTCATATACTGACTCCACGTTGCCGTATCGCTCAACGGCCAGCTGATGCTGCACTGCGTATCCGAACCCGGACAATTCGCGGCCGTGAAGTTAACGCTTGCGATTTGAACCGGCGAACCAAAATTTAAATCGTCATCAAATTCCACAATGAAATTATCGAAATAGGTCGGAATCTCATTGCCGCCGCGCGTCCAGGTAATCGTTTTATTGGTCCCGATCGGATATTTTTCATTACCGGAATTGAGAATTGTTAAATGCATACTTCCTGCGAGTTGAAATTTCTTGACCGAAACGGCTTTTGCGTCGGTTTGGTCGGGATCCATCACGCGAAGATAATAAATAGGTAACTGGCTGATGAAGGCACTATGATCAAAAGGAGTCACATCCGGTTCCCAGCTGTAGGAACAAGCTGTTGCGGCGCCTGTGCAACCCGCCTCCGCCAAAGTTACATCAGAATCAATCACGTTATAAGTGTTAAAACTCGCATCTTGGGAATAATCAATACGGAAATTATTGAAGAGAGTCCCTTGAGCGGTTCCCGTCCGCGACCAGTTGATCGCTACAGGATACGCACCCGCATTATTGGCATCTTTGATCTTGTAAGTGTCATCTTGGCTCCCTAATGTGGTCAAGCCCACCACACCCACAATCTTGAAGTTGGCGTTTGAACGATCTTCAGCGGTGATATTATAAGGGGTTGGCTCTTCGGCGTGATTCGTCACGCGCACCGCCACGGTATTGGCAATATTATCCGGAATAACCCAATTAAATTCCCAGCATCCCGCCCCTCCGCACGCCGAGGCGTTGTAAAGATTGCTTGTGTCCAAGTTATCAAGGTTTTCACCTTGGTTCTGGGACGGGCATGCCCCGCCGCTTACCTCCGTGTTACAGATCGGACAATTTCCGGCGCCGGTCGCAGGGTTACAAGCCGCATTCGGAAATCCGTTGGTTGAATACTCCAGATCAACAACCGATTCACGACCCCCTGCCAAGTCATTATTGATCCATTGAACTTTGATCGTATTGCCCACTTGATAAAAATTGGGGGTACCATTCGGATTTTGCAGTGACAGTTTTCCCGCAATTTCCCATGGATTTGCAGAAATCGCTTGAGGTATACTCCCAGCATTTTCCCGCACCCGCATATAAAGACCGCCGGCGGTACCCACTCCTGTTAACGGCCACTTATAGCATCCGGCGACGCCTCCTGAATCCACGTCTGGCAGAACGCAAGTGGTTCCATTTTGATTATTGTTCCCCCCTGTCATCACCGCGTTAACCCCGGAGGAAAAGTCAGCGGTATTGGAATAGTGCAACTCGATTTTATCCGAAGTGAAGTTACCATAAGCCAGCCACTTCACATCGTACGCAACGTTCTGAAGGAGAGACTCGCCGCCATTGGGTTGAATGAGAATCAAGTTCTTTTTCACCTCAAATCCATTAGCGGAAACACCATTGCCGGAAATCTGAGTGGAGTCCGGAATGCTCCCGGTGTCCTGATATTGCATCACGAGAAATTTGACGTTCGTTCCAATCAGATTAAAGTGGACTTTATATTCATAGCACCCTTCAATTTCACCCGAAACATCACTCGGCAAAGCACAAGTCCCGTTCTGGCCGTTAGGAATCGAGGTGATGGGCGTTCCGCTTGCATCCGGAATCGTGACGTAGGCGGCGCCATTGATGGAATACTTAATCGTGACGTTACTGACGGCATTCATTCCCTTGGTGCGCCATTGAATATTTTGAGTAGTACCCGCATAAATAGTTTCGCCGGTTCCGGCACCCGGTAAAACATTTGTAATTTTCGGGACAATGTCGAAAAGAGACGATTGATCCCCGACCGTTCGAAGGACGTGACCCGTATCCGCATCGAGTACCTGGATTCTAGCCTGATTGCTCGCAATATTAGCAACGGTCGGGACCTTCCAGACAAAACTTGCGTTATCAACCTCACCCGTACCGCCCAAGCCGCCATCGGTAGGAGTTGGCGCAGGCGATCCGCCTTCCGACCCGCTTTGCTTGATCAACTGATAGCCAAAACCATGAGTTTTGTAATAAAGCTTAACCTTGTTAAGGCCTCCCTTGGTCGACCAACTGATAGAGTAATTGGACCCAACCTGCCAGTTGGAGGACGACACGGGCGCCCCCGCACTGAAATCCATCTTGGCCACGTTATCAAAGTAATATTGATTGGGCACTTCGTTAAACTCATAGCCGGTTTCGGAATCAACGATTTTGATCTTGTAGTGGGTCGCAGGCGAAGTCGAGGTGTCACTGATGATAATGGGAGTGGTCCAGGATTTTGTATAGGTCGTCGCTGAACTGCCTGTCGGAGCAGAGGGAGTATTCATCAGATAATCATCTGCAATGGAGTAATCATAACTTAATCCGTTGTTATCCGAATACAAGATGTCGACCTTGGCATCGGCCGGATTGGCCCAGCTTCCTCGAACAGAAAATTGAACCTGCGTGCTCGCGTTGCTGGTTTCAGCATCCAGTTTTACCGCGCCGTCACTCGCCGGAATGGGGTTAATCAGAACAATATTGGGAATAATATAGAAATCCGCATCTACAATATCATCTTCTGTGGGTCGGCTGCCAACGCAAGCGACGGAAGAACCGTCTGTGGCAGTACAAAGGTCTTCATTGTCATGAATATAAATACGAACTGTTTTACTCCTCACATCGGCCACGCCTCCCGTGGTGGCATTAGCCCAGTGAAAGCACCCGCCATTTTCATTGGCATTTAATCCGGTTGGCACGCTGCATCCGGTGCTGTAAGCGGCCGAAATAGCGGATGTCGTGATTTGGGTCGGCGAGGCGCAGGTTGTGCTGTCCGTACAATAATAAAGTCTGACATTCATCCCCGTCGTCGGTCCTTTGAATGCCCACTGAATGTCGCGGTTGGTTTCTCCCACTTTCCAGGTCACGAGCGTATTCGGCGTAATCATCCGGAATTTGGCTTTGACGGAGAAAGGCCCTGCGGTACCGGCCGAATCCAAAAAGCCGGTCCCATTTTCATCTTTGCTAAAAACACGGATCCTGACATTGTCCGAAACCACACTCTCCGGGATTAACCACGGTCCTTGAGGGCTGGAGTCCGATGCGTTGTAGTTCGTGTCGTTACTAATGCCCGAGGTTGACATGCCGTTTAAACGGCTCCAGGTTGGAGTACCGGCAATATCATCCGTCGTATATTCAAGGATCACGGAAGGAATGGTTGTGCTGTTTCCGGCACTTTGGCTCCACGTCAGATTGGTTCCGGAATCTTGTTGTTCCGAGTAACAATTCGAAGAAGTGCAAGTCGGCAAACTAATCGAAAATTTTCCGTGGATGCGGGCATTGGTGGAGGTGTTGCTTATGATATCGGTCGTATCATTGGCCGCTTCAGCACGGAACAACACGGTCTGTGAAGGAATATTAGGCACCGAAGCCCAATTACATTTCATCCCGGAGACGTTCCA
>CAYJSI010000003.1:0-1289 GCA_964373045.1 uncultured bacterium | reverse complement strand
GTCCCATTCCATCCCCAGGCAATATCCCGGGATTCCCCGATTTGAAAGCTGAGATCCGCCGGGGTTGTAATCGTGAGTTTGGGTTTAACTTTGAAGAAGGCTGACTCCAGGTCATAGACTGAGCTGCCATTCTTTTTGACGCGGACTTTGACTTTATCGCATCCGATGCTGAGCGTCCCGCCGTTACAAGGCGAGGCGTCAGCCACCGAGTCCCAGGTAATGGAGTGTGGCCCATCGCCGTCGGTTTTATTCGTATAAGCGGCTGAGGAAACTTGAACCGCGGTCCAGGATCCGCCGCTGGTGCCCACATAGAAATCCACGTCCACGTTGCCGAAATTTCCGTGAGTGGTCCACTGGATTTGACGGGTGGTGTCTGACGTAAACCATTTGGAAGAAGTAGTAGGACCGGTCAAGTTATACCAGCCGCGCATTTCAAAAGTCGGGGAACTGGCAGTGTCTGAAACCACATCGGGATCAGGGTCAAGAGCTGTGATCTGAAATTTTGCACTCGTTCCTAAGGCGCTTGGCACCGGAGCCGTCCATAAATAGCAGCCTGATCCGGTGAAGCCGGTTGCAGGAGGCGCGGTACAACTCGTGGCACTATCCGGGGCAATGGCGCTGCCTGTAATATTCGGGACCACATCCCCGCCCCCGAAGCCTGAGCTGGCATCCGGGTCATAATCAATCGTGATAGTGCCGATCGTGCCTTGATACTTCCATCCGATCGAAATGGCGGTGTTATTGATATCCGTTGAGGTCTTGACTTTCCAGACCGTACCGGTGGTCGGATTGATTAAGAGGGCTTGGCCTTTGATTTCAATATTGCCGGAAGAAACATTTTGGGCATTGGTAGTTCCGTCCGTTACTCTCACTCTCATGTATCTTGGGACCGTGGTATCGGTCATGGCATCGGGAATGGTGATCCGGCGGCAACCGCCTTTCTGGGGCGCTGCCACCACGGGCGGCGCACAGGCGGTCCCGTTGGCATGTCCGGGATTCGCAATCTGAGTCAATCCCGCATATTGAGTGTTTCCAGGAGCTCCAAAATTGACATTGTTCCAGTTCGTATCAAAATCAATCACGGTGTCTGAGGCGCCATCGATCGTACCAAAGGAAACCCAGCCCACATCGAAATTACCGTTGACGATATAACTGGAGGCAAGGGTTTGGAGCTCGACTTTGCCGTAAACTTGGGTCGCGGCACTGAGATTTTTAATGGCGGCATCGCTTGCATCCTGCACGCGAATCTGAAAGTTATTGGTCCCTGTGATGGCATCAGGGGCTTTGAC
>CAYJSI010000002.1:36612-83246 GCA_964373045.1 uncultured bacterium | reverse complement strand
ATGACCATTAAACGATTTTTTGATTTTTTGATCACCTTAATAGGGACAATCATTACTTTTCCCATTGTCCTAATCGCGGCCGTTTTGCTAAGACTCGATTCATCGGGCCCCATTCTTTTTAAACAGGAACGGGTCGGCCGGAACGGAAATATTTTTTTGATCTATAAATTGCGGACCATGGTGGAAAATGCCGATGCCCTGGGCCCCGCCATTACGGCCAAAAACGACACTCGCGTGACCCAGATCGGGAGTGTTCTCCGGTGGTTAAAAATTGACGAGCTTCCGCAGCTTTGGAATGTCTTAAAGGGAGATATGAGTATCATCGGACCCAGGCCCGAAGTTCCGAAGATGACAGCACTTTATAACGAAGAAGAGAAAATAATTCTAAACATAAAACCCGGAATCCTCGGCCCAAGTCAGATTTCGAATCGCGATGAAGAGGCCATGCTGCCTGAGCAGGGCGATGTGGAAGATTTTTACATCAAAAAAGTGCTTCCTTTGAAACTCAAAAGAGATTTAGCCTACGTCCGAAACAAAGATCCCTTTAAAGATCTCAAGATTTTATTTGGCGGGAGCGCCGTTCTCATCTTAAGCTCGCTTAAATTCCGCTATATCTTAGAAAGTCCCCGCCGTTTTCTTTTCCTTTCATTTGATGCCGCCATATCTGTTCTTTCTTTTTGGGCCGCCTTTATGCTCCGCTTCGAAGGAAGGATCCCTCCCACGGAATATGGATTGTTCACGGCCGTTATCCCTTTCATTATTTTATTCAGAGTCCCTTGTTTTATCTATTTCGGCCTTTACCAATCTCTTTGGCAGTATCTTGGAACTCAGGAGCTTCTTTCTATCGTGAAGGCCGTCACAACAGGTTCCGTTCTGATTCCTTTGTTTTCCTTTATCCTTCAGACGGAGGCCTTGCCGAGATCGCTTTCAATCATTGATTGGTTTCTTCTTATTATTGCAATCGGCGCATCCCGTATTTTTTACAAAATCACCGCCGAGCGTTTAAGGAGTCCGCGGCTTGACAGCCGGAAGAATGTCCTCATTATCGGAGCCGAGGATACGGGGGAACTTTTGGTGCGTGAGTTTATTCGAAAGCCCGAGCTCGGATACTGGCCCGTCGGGTTTTTGGATGATGACCCCGAAAAAACAGGGATCCGGATTCACGGCGTCAAGGTTCTCGGGAAAATTTCCCAGCTTACGCAGGTCGTAAAGCTTAAAAAAACAGATGAAGTGATTATTGCCTTGCCGAAAATTTCCGGGGATGAGATCAAGACGATTACGCGCATATGCCGTGAACTGAAGTTGATCTCAAGAATTATGCCGCAATCCTCAACGATTCTTTCTCATCAAATTTTTCCTTTGCGGTTGAGGGATGTTGATGTTTCCGATCTTTTGGGGAGGGAACTGGTGCATGCCGATATCGCCGGGATCCAGCAATTTTTCCGCGGGAAAAGGGTTCTGATCACAGGCGCGGGCGGTTCGATCGGTTCCGAGCTTGCAAGGATCATTTATGAGACTCATCCGAGCGAACTTGTGTTGATTGACCAATCCGAAAATAATCTCTACGACATTGAAACGGATCTTCAGGCAAAACCCACAGAAACCGAAGTCCTTTGTTATTTGAAAGATGTAACGCGCCGTGACGAGGTGAAAGAAATTTTTGACCGACACCATCCCCAAATTATTTATCATGCGGCGGCTTATAAGCATGTCCCGCTCATGGAACTCAATTATAAGGAAGGCATCACGAACAACATTTTAGGGAGCAAGACGATGGCGGATTTGGCGGTTGAATCGAAGGCCGAATGTTTTGTGTTGATCTCAACCGACAAAGCCATCCGCCCGCGAAGCGTGATGGGGGCCACAAAGCGCATTGCCGAGCTTTATACTCAAAGTCTCAAAGGAAATAAAACGCGTTTTCACGCTGTGCGTTTCGGTAATGTCTTCAATAGCAAAGGGAGTGTCGTCCCGCTTTTCAAAAAACAGATTGAAGAAGGGCTTCCGATTACGGTTACGGATCCCGAAGTCAAGCGGTACTTCATGGATGTCTCGGAAGCCGTTTTTCTGATCCTTCAGGCGACCATTCTCGGAACGGATTCCGAAATTTTCATGCTGGACATGGGAGAACCCATTAAGGTTTTGGATCTCGCGCGCGAAATGGCCAAGATGATGGGGATTCCTGCCCAAAGGCTCCAGATTCGTTACATCGGCCTCAGACCCGGCGAAAAATTAGAAGAGGAATTGCAGATGGAAAATGAAAAAGCCATTCCGACGGTGCACCCAAAAATAAAAATTTGGCGTTCAGAGAACTCTTCGGCTCAAAACCACATTGCAAAGGATATCGACGAATTGCTGGCGCTGATTCGCCGGGCGGCTTCACGGGACGAGATTGTGTGCAAGGTTAAGGAGATTGTTCCCGAGTACACCCCCTGGCATTTCCCTTCTTGAAAATCTTCATCCTAATTCCCGTTTATAACCACATTCATCTCACTCTCGCTTGTCTTGAGAGTTTGCAAAAACAAGCCTATCGCCCTTTTGAGATCTTAGTGATCGATGGAGGTTCTACCGATAACACGACATCCATCCTCAAAGAGAGATATCCGGAGATCACTGTCCTTGAAGAATTGGGTCACCTTTGGTGGACCGAGGCCATGGAACGCGGAGTTGAACATATTCTTTCCCTCACCCGAGCTTCGCTCGCCCTCTCCCCAGAAGGGGGAGAGGGCGGGGTGAGGGGGAGTGATGATTTTATCCTTTCTTTTAACCAGGATTTGGTGGTTGAAGATCCGGATTATTTATCAAAACTTGTGGAAACAAGCCTTCAACACAAACGAGCCCTTGTCGGATCTTCGAGTCAATATCGGGACGGCGAGTCCGAATCCGGCGGAGGACGTTTTGATTGGCCTCATGCAAAAAAGATTCAGCATCCTGAAATTTTAGAGAAGGCCGGAGGAAAAAGGGGAAGTGTATTAGAAGAACTCGATTTTTTAGTCGGCCGCGGAGTTCTCATCCCGATCGAGGTTTTTAAAAAAGCGGGGAATTATCGTTCGAACCTATTTCCTCAAGTCTACGGCGATGTTGATTTTTCTTACCGTGCCAAGAAAGCCGGATTCAACCTAGTTCTCGCTTTGCATACGAATCTCCTACATCTTGAGCGCCCTTCTATGCTTTACGAAGAGGGAAGATTTATGTCTTACAAGAAGGCCTGGCAAATCTTGACGTCACACGCCTCCTATTTGAATCTTAAAGACGGATTTTCTTTCATCGATCGCCATTGTCCGAAGCCTTACCGCCTCAAAAACAAAATAGCTTTTTTTTCGAAGTCATTAGGGAGAAGCTTCACCAAGACATTTCCATTGCAGCAGATTAGATGCCTAAATCCTGTTTCAAAAGTCCTTCCGGTCTTTTCGAGGAGAAGTCAAAATTCAACTATGAATTTTAAGGTATCGATTATTACTTCTGTGCATAGCGGTGATCGTTACATTCGCCCTTTCCTCGAAGACATCACGCGCCAGACAATTTTTAATCAATGTGAACTTATTCTCACGAATGCCAACTCGCCGGGGCATGAGGAAGACGTGATAAAAGAATATTTATCAAAACATCCCAATATTGTTTACCGACGCCTCAACTGGGATCCGGGACTTTACCCTGTTTGGAATGAGGCCATTCGTAGGGCCCGGGGGGAATATATTACGAACGCCAATCTCGATGACCGAAAAGCGCCCGAAGCACTCGCAAGACACGCTGAGGTCTTGGATCAAAATCCCGATATTGATGTCGTTTGCGCGGCCTTGCTTGTGACCCGTCAAGAAAATGAAACATGGGAGAATCATACAGCGCATAACAAATGGTGGGTGGATGTCCCTGAAGCGATTACAACGAAAGATCTTTTTCAAGAAGAGACAAAAAAAGGAATCAAGACAGGGAAAATTTTACCTCACAACATGCCTCACTGTATGCCGATGTGGCGAAAGAGCGTTCATAAAAAGTACGGTTATTTTGACGAGGCAACCTATGGACCCGTTGCCGATTGGGCATTCTGGCTTAAGTGTTCCGCGGCCGGAGTGAAGTTCCGAAAAATCAGCGAGCCCCTCGGGCTCTACTATGTGAACCCCGCTTCTCATAACAGGGGCAAAGGTTCTCTCGATCAGCAAAATAAAAAGGCAAAAATTATTCAAGGGCTCATTCACAAGTATTATCGGAATTCATAAAATAATGGATCATCCTTTCAAAGCATGAATACCATTACCCACTTTAGCCGGTTCCAGCTCAATCCGACCCGAAACGGGGGTTGTCGAAGGACCGCTCAAATCCACGAAGCCTTCGGAGGTCTTGACGTCACTTTTATTCAATTGACAGCGGTGATGCCTCCCAAGATTTCGTTTTTATCCAGAATCCGTCATTGGTTTAGAGTGTACAACCGAAAAAAAATTAGATCCCGCGGTCAATTTGCTTTATGGACTCCCGACTATCGGCCCTATGTTTACCTGAACCATTTAAAGTCGCTCCTTTGGGCTCAGGCGATGAGACAAGATAGCGGAATTGAACTTGTGATCATCGATGATCCTGTTTTTTTCGAACCCCTTGTCAAAAAATTTAAGAAATACGCAATCCCCATGGTGGCTCTCTGTCAGAATATCGAAAGTCTCGTTTCGGGTCAGACGACGACTTCCGGACAAAAGGAATTATTTAAGCGTGAGATCGAGATCCTGTCTTTGTGCGATTTGATCGTTACCGTTTCACAAGACGATGCAGCGATATTAAAAAAGTTTAATCTGAATGTGATTCATTTTCCCTATTATCCCGCTAAGTCGGTGGCATTAAGATTAGAGAAAATCAAAGAGGCGAGACAAAGGACTTCAAAAAGAAACTTTCTTGCCTTGGGAAGTACCAATAACATTCCCACAAAGAATGGAATGATTCGATTGATTGAAGAATGGACGAAGAGGGGGCTCTCCCGAACGGGTGATCAATTGCTGGTCGCGGGTTTTGGAACAGAAAATATTAAGGATGTTGCTGAGCAAGACGGCGTTCAATACCTTGGGCCTTTGCCCAGCGAAACTCTTGAAAAAACGTTGAGCGAAGTGAAGGCCTGTGTCTGTTATCAAGAAAGCACGACCGGTGTTTTAGTCCGAATTTCCGAGATGCTGATGGCGAATGTTCCAGTGGTCGTTAACTCAGAGGCAGCTCGTTATTATCGCGGCCAGCCGGGTATTATCGAATTCCAGAATTTCGAAAAGCTTGAAGAAGCTCTCTCCAAAATCGGATCTGCGAAAGACACAATTTCTGATCCCAAGTTTCCCGATCCATCCGAACTGTTAGACGCCATTGAAACATTACGCAGGCAACCTTCCGGTAAGAAAGAAGTGGTATGAAACATATCGTAATCATTCCTTATTATTGTGACGAAGAAGTCCGCCGCTATCGGATGATCGCGAATTTTTTAAAAGAGATGACAGAAACAAATATCCCTTTTGAATTCCTTCTATGTTCAGGGCCATCAGTCCGTCCGAGCGATGCTCTCTCTGATCTTTTTTCCAAGATCGCGCCCACGCGGTCCTACGCATGCCGAACCCAGGTGACGGGCTATCCGGAAAGGCCGACTGCGATGTTTTGGGAAATCATGGGGCATGTGAACAATACTTGTGAGCAAGACGGCGGATTTGCGCTTTGGCTTGAGTCCGACATGCTGCCCATAAAAAAGAAATGGATTGATCGATTACAAAGAGAATGGCTCCGCATGAAAGAAACTCTCCTGATGGGCCTTTATATTTCTCAGTGGAAAATGCCTAATCGATCGATTGTAAGGGCCCATATCAACGGGGGAGCCTGTTACGCGAAAAATATCATCCGGTTTGTGCCGCCGGAAGGACGTAAACCTTGCTTTGATATTCAGCTTTTTCCTTCTATTCAAGCAACAGGCCGGTATCTCTATTCCAATCAATTTGTATTTACAACGCATGACACGATTCCGGCACACATGAAGGATCCTCAAAAAACAATTCTCCATGGTTATCTTCAAAATAAAGATAAATTTATTCAAGAATGTATTGCCCATTTCCAGCATCCCGAGACTTCAAATAAACAAACGTTTAAGTGGCTTCGGCCGATTCTTCGCTACACGAAATGGGGACGCTGCTGCGAACTGAGACACCGGAAGGGGATTTTTCTTTATTGCCCGATTCATTCATCGCGGGTGAAGTTACTTGACCGTTTTCTGGAAGCGGCAAGAAGAAAAGTAAAAAATAACTTTTGGCTTAATAAGCAGCTGATGATGTGGTCGGTTCAATTAGATCTCAATAAAAAATGGCTATTTCTTGTCTATTCCATGGGAAAAACGGGATCCCGAACGATCGTTGAATCGCTGGAAAATTTATCCCAAGACTATGCCGTTTATCATATTCACTCCTTGGGCAATAAAATAGATTATCAAAGGGAGGCTTTTCACAAGACCGGAAGAATGATTAAACATGTTGTGGTGAGTGAGAAATTAAGACGCAAAATAAAAAAGGGATTTGATCTAAAAAAATTCAAGGTTGTGACAAGTGTCCGGGATCCCATTGCTCAGAGAGCGGCCTCCTTTTTTGAAAATCTGTATCAGCACCATGCCATTTCCCGTGAAAAAATAAAGACCCTGTCTCAGGAAGACGCTGTCCGGGAATTGATCCCTATTTTTCTTGAATTTCTTCCCAAGAGAAACGAGTTTGTTTGGTTTAATGAAGAGTTGAAACGCTATCTAGGAGTGGATGTCTATGCGAAAGATTTCCCCAAAGCGCTTGGATACTCCATCTATCGAGGCGATCATCCCGATACCTTACTCATTAAATTAGAAAAAATGAACGAGTGCACCAAAGAGGCGTTTAAAGAATTTATCGGCCTTGAAACATTTCAACTCATAAAAGCAAACCAGGCTGAAAATAAATGGTATGCGCCGCTTTATCAGGCCTTCTTGTCCAAACTTGAACTACCGACATCTTACGTCGATCAAATTTATGCCTCAAAATATGTCACTCATTTTTACGGCCCGGATGAAATCAATCTCTTTCGCAGCAAATGGCTCAAGGTCCAAGGTCAGCGTGTTCTCGAAACTCGATAGCGGTTCTGCCCTTGCCATGAGAAAAAATTTATTCTGGATTTTGCTTCTACTCATCTCTCTCGCCGTATCGGAAGGCGCCGCGCATCTTAGTTTTAAAATCCTCAGAGCTTTCAGAGGTATTTACTATCCTTTTGCGATTTCTAAATTGTCCGAGCGGCAGTGCGCGATCATCAGAAATTACTTAAATGACAATCACACCTATTTTCGATATAACCCAACGCTTGGTTGGACCATTAAGCCGCACGCGAAAATGGTTCGGTCCGGGTATCAAGCGAATGCCGAGGGAATTCGATCGGATAAAGAATATCCCTTTGATCCCGAACCCGGCAAAATTCGTATCGCCGCCTTTGGGGATTCTTTTACGCACGGTGCGCATGTGAGCAACCGCAATACTTGGGGAGAAAAACTTGCGGCGAAGGATCCGCGACTTGAAATTCTAAACTTTGGCGTCGATGCTTACGGACTTGATCAAGCCTTTTTGCGTTACAAGGAGGAAGGTGTTCGTTATAAACCCTCCATCGTCTTCATTGGTTTTATGTCGGATGATATTCGTCGCAGCGTCAATGTCTTTAGGCCCTTCATGCATTCAGGCGCCGAATTTGTTTACACGAAACCCCGTTTTGTCCTGAAAGATGGCCAATTATCTCTTCTGCCCAATCCTTTATCCGAATTAACCGATTACGGATCTCTTTTAACCCATTCTCACGAAGCTCTTTTGCCGTTGGGCGAGCATGATTTTTATTTCCAAAATTGTCTTCGTAGGGGTCTTTTTGATTTCTTGGCCACGGTCCGTCTGGTCAAATTTGCCATCCATTGGTCCCGATCCGCTTCTTTTCGCGGACTCTTTGATATGGATTATTTTTACGATCCAAAAAGCGAAGCTTTTCAAATCACAAAGATATTATTCGACGATTTCTGCCAGCTTGCGTTAAAAAATAACTCTCAGCCCGTTATTTTATTGTTTCCCGGTGAAAGCGATATTCGAGGCTTTCAGAAAAATGGGGAAAAAATTTACGGTTCACTGATTCGTTACTTTGACGAACAAAATTACTCTTATGTAGACTTTTTAGATGCTTTTGCTTCTCGCAAGGGAACATTCAAATTGGAGAAGGCATTTGTGAGAGGACATTACAGCGCGCTCGGAAATCAAATTGTGGCGGAATATCTCGAGGCTTACTTGGCTAAGAAGGGTTTTTTAAAGCCGGGCAAACGGTAAAGACCGGAGGGAAGCCTTGATTTTCTCTGAAGACTTTCTGATCTCAAGCTCATCTAAATTCGCAGACGCACTTTTGGAGATATAGCCCAATGCAATTCCTTTATCCAGTGCAGGCGATACGCAGGCGCTTGTTACCCAGCCGATTTCTTTATCCTCGCTGTAGATTTTATCTCCCTTTGCGGGGAGAGGACCCTTTGCGAAGATGAGCCCCGCCATTTTTTTTGCCGGCCCGCCGTAGGTTTTAGTCCTCGCAACCACTTCCTGCCCCGGATAGCATCCCTTCGTCTCGCTTGCTGCAATGGCATCGAGCCCTGTTTCGGGCAGCGTGACGCTCTCATCCATGTCCACTCCGTAGCGCAGAACGCCCGCCTCAATTCTTACGATTTCAACTGCCCCGAACCCGACCGGCCGAAGACCGTAAAGTTTTCCAACTACCAGAGTTCGCTCCGCCACCTGCGCAGCATTTTCCTTCGGCGTCAAAAGATGGAATCCGATTTTTCCGATGCGGCTTCTACGGATCAAGGTGACATTTGCATCTCCAAGATCACAATTGGCGTGCTGAAACTCGGCAAATTCGGGGAAGGGGCCGGGGAATAACGCTTGAGCGAGGGCCTCGGCGCGCGGTCCTTGAAGTGAAATGAGCGCAAAATGCTCTGTCACATCCGCAAGCTGCACATTTTCACTGACAATCAGCTTATTCAAATGATCCATCAGTTTCTTTTCGAGACCCATTTCACAACTTAAAAGGACAGAATTGGCGAAGACAAAAACATCCATATCGGCCAGAACCTTGCCCGTTGCGGAGAGAAGTGCGGCGTAGCAGCCGGTTCCAAGACCCAAGCTCTGAATGTCGTTGGTGAGGACATGGTGCAGGAAAGAAATTCGGTCCTGTCCCGTGATTTCAATTTTCCCGCGAAACGATTGATCCAGAATGCCCACACCTTTGTGGATGGCCGTATATTCGTAAAGAAAGTCTCTGAAAATGGAGGGGATGCGCCAGTCCTGCTCGGTCTTGATTGTTGCGCCGAACGATTCCCAGAGGGAGTTGAGGGGAAGTTCTCTAACGGCCGTTTTCACGAACAAGCTCCTTGACGATTTTCTGATGAGGGGATGGAAATGCCAACTGATCCAGATCCCTAGGGCGAACCCATCGCTGTTCGAGGTCTCGGGGATTGGGAAAAGCTGAGTGGGTCAGACCCCGCGATTTTTGGGGTCTGACCCCTTTGGTTTTGCCTGAAACCCGATACCCGGCACCCTTCATCTCGTATACTTTCAGCCGAACGCTATATTTTGTAAATCCATGCCGGACTGTCAACTTATGTTTTAAAGCCTTCCCGGCCGTTCCAAGCGTCCTCCTCATTGTCCGCGGATCGTCCCAATAGGGAAACATCCACAACCCGCCCCACCGCCCCTCCTTAGGCTGCCTCCGTACCAAGACTTTTCCGTTCCGCCGTAAAATAAGGGCCGCGGTTTCTTTTTTGATGGCAGATTCCGCACGTTTTTTTAAAGGAAAATTCGTTTCACGACCCATTTGATGTGCCTTGCAAAAGGAGGCTGCAGGGCAGACGCCGCACTGTGGATCTTCGGGGAAACAAACCGTTGCCCCAAGTTCCATCATGGCCTGGTTAAAATCCCCCGTATTTTTTTCAGGGAGGAGCGATTCAGAAATTTTCCACAGTTTTTGAATGGTTTTTGGCGAGTCGACAAAATCTTTCAAAGCCAAAAGCCGGCTTAGAATGCGGATAACATTTCCATCCAGCACAGGAACTTTTTCACCGAAGGCAATGCTGGCGATGGCGCCTGCCGTGTAGCGGCCGACGCCGGGGAGTTTCATTAATTCATCCGCCGAATCAGGGAATTGTAGGGGCGACCCTGCCCCTGCATTTTTAAGCAGCATCCTTGCTGTTTTATGAATCGAGCGGGCCCGCCGGTAATAACCGAGTCCGACCCAGTATCTTAAAATTTCCGGCAAAGAAACTTCGGCGAGGGATTTTAGGGTAGGAAAACGCCGTATCCATTTTTCATAATAGGGAACGACCGTCGCAACCTGAGTCTGCTGGAGCATGATTTCCGAAACCCATATCGAGTAAGGATCTTTTGTCCGCCGCCAGGGAAGATCGCGTGCGTGGGTTTTGTACCAGATAAGGAGTTTATTTTGAAAAGAACAACAAAAGGGGTCAGGCTTTAGAGCCTGACCCCTTTTGTTGTGAAAAAGGGGAAGATTTTGACGTTGCATGGGAATGATCTTACGCGCAAGGAGAATGGATCACAAGAAGAGAGTGTAGGTCAGAAATCAAAGAGGTAAACCGATAATAGAGAGCAGATGCCCTTCATTGGCGTCAACCACTCTATGATCAAAAAGCTAGAAAACCTTACTTCGGAAGTAACAGCCCACCTTTTCCACAGCGGCATTTATCTCGTTCTTTTTTTGGCCTTTATCCTGCGCATTAATGGAATCAATTTCGGTTCCCCTTATTTTTTAGTCCAGGACGAAGGACATTTAGTGAACCAAGCCTATCATATTCTGCAGTCGCATGATTTCAATCCGCATTGGTTTAATTGGCCGGGCTCCACCCTCCTTTATCAGCTCGTCGGGTTTTATACCGCAATATTATATTTAAAATATGGCTATGCTGCACTCAGCGGCCAGGAACATCCTTTTCTCGATTTCATGCACAATGCCTATGCACACCCGTCGCTTTTCTATCTTAGCGGTCGCTTTCTGGTTATCCTTTACGGCCTGGCAACGATTTATGTGTTGTACCGATTAGGCGAGAAGGTGTTTAACAAAACCGTGGGTTTGCTTGCAGGTTTTGTGCTTGCCATCTCTCCGTTACACGTCGCTCGGAGCCGCATGATTCGTCCTGACGTCGTCGGTCTGTTTATGGTCTTGCTTTCCTATTATTTTATTTTGGAGTCTGCTGAAAATAAGAATAAAGAAAAAAATTTATTCTTGTCATGCTTTTTGTGCGGACTCGCAGGGGCGGCCAAATATCCCTATATCCTTATGGCGATTCCTATTTTTGTTCTCGGCTTGATTTCTTTGAAAGCAAACTCACTTCATAAGCGTATCGAAATGAAGCAAATCAGCAACCTGGGCGCGAAGGTCGTTTTTTATACCCTAATAGGTTTCTTTTGCGGCGCTCCTTTTTTGCTAACGGATATTCGGATCATCCCTCGGGCGCTTTTAGCGCAGGGAGGGAAAACGATGCTCGGAGGCGAAGGTATTCCGGGATGGGAAAATCTAACATGGTATCTTGGTTTTGCGTTACGAAGAGGAATCGGAGTCAATTTTTTCAATATTTTTGCCGGCCTTGGTTTCATTCCAATTCTTCTAGAAAAATCGCGCAAAAAACTATGTTTTTTCCTCTTTCCTCTTCTGATGTTAATGGCTATGAGCATTTCAAAAACGCGATGGTATGGATGGATTCTTCCGATTTTGCCTTTTACGGCAATCTTATTTAGCATCGCGACGTTTTCATCTTATTCATTTTTAAAGGAAAGATTTTTTTCAAAATCAATCCTCGTTCCCATTTTCGTGGTTACGATCGGGCTATTTTCTCGCTCAGCCGTTTCAGAGTGTCTATCACAAGGCAACCTTATGAACAGACCGACCACCGGAATGTTGGCTAAAGATTGGATTGAAAAAAATTTGCCCGAGGATTCAAGGATTTCATTTGAGAATGCCATTTTAATGCCAAGCGACCCCCAGAAAAAAATTCATCATCTCTTTGAAGAGAGTGCACCTCTTTATTCCATTCCATGGTCTCATTTCCAAGATCAAAAAATTGAGTATCTTCTCATCTCTAAGTGGAAGAAGGATTCCTGTTATTTAAAGTCCGAGAAATATACCGCTCAGATCCGTTGGTATGAAGAGTTGAAAAAGAAAGCAAAGCGGATCAAGGTTATTGATGATAAAAAAAAATATCCGGGCGCTCGCATCGAAATTTATCAGTTCTATAGTGCGCTTTGATGAAAAGACTGCGCAGAACTGTTCCAGTATTGTTCTAAATGGTCATTGATTAGATTTTTATCTAATTCAAAAATAAACGCACCCCTATCGAGAAGCGGTTTTCGGTTCTTTAAATTATTTATCGTTAAGGTTTTTAAGGTCTGCTTCAATATTTCTTTCCATCTAAAACTAAGTGTTTGGCGGGGCATGTATTTTGACGCGTTTAGTCGAAAACCAAAAGCTCTCAGATTATCCACAAGAGCTTTTTCGTTAAAGAAGGTGCAGCTTGTGGATTCATAGGGACTGTCTTTTCCGACGGGGCAATAGAGCACGGCATGCTTGTTATGATTTTTCAAAATGGCTGTTTCCAAAAGCAACGTCCCCTGAGGTTTTAAAACGCTCCGTATTTTTTTAATGGCCCAAAAGGGATATCGTAAGTGGTATAAGACGCCGAAAAAAATCACCACATCAAAAAGAGAAACTTTTTCGGGAGATAAATCGTAGACACTCATCGCATGCATCTTAATTTTGGAATTAAAATAAGGGATTAAAAATTCTACAGCCGCTTTTGAAAGCTTCGTATCGATCCCCACCACTTCGGAGGCCCCCATTTTTTCAGCCTCCAATGAGAATAACCCGTCTTTGCATCCTATATCTAAAACGCGCTTCCCCCGAAGATCGATGCCCTTCAAAATTTCCAAGGCATTTTTTTGAATGGGAACAAATCGAGTGATGCCGGGTGTTTTGATATCATGAGTGAGTGGGATTACATGATAAAATGAATAACGTTTTAAAAGAGTTTTTATCTCATTCTCATGCATCATCAAAATATCTTAGCTCGATTCGGCATAGCGCCGCAAGAAATCATTTGGGTGTATAATGGAGAAAAACAGGGGGAATGCTGATGGCTAGTCCGACTCTTGCCCAAGTACTTGCCCAGAATACGAGAGAAGGCACTTTGTATGAAAAAATGCCCGATGGAAAAATCCGCTGCTTTGCCTGCGGCCATCGCTGCCCCATCCCCGAGGGCCGGCCCGGTGTCTGCCGGGTGCGTTTCAATCAGGGCGGGAAACTCTACGTCCCCTGGGGCTATGTCGGTGCTCTTCAAGATGATCCCATCGAAAAGAAACCCTTTTTCCATGCGATGCCGGGGATTCGCGCCCTTAGTTTCGGCATGCTCGGATGCGATTTTCACTGTTCTTATTGTTTTCCGCCCGAAACGCGCATCCTTACTTCGCAAGGGCCTCTTACCATTCATGAGATTGTTTCGAAAAGACCTCAGCTCAAAGTCTTCACCCACCTTGGCCGCCTTCAAAATGTTACCCATTTTTTAGAACGATCGTATGAAGGCTCACTCATCGAAATAAAGCCTGCTTTTCTCCCAAGCATTCGATCCACACCCGAACACCCTTTTCTCAGTCGCCTTAGACCCGACCGCTTTCCCTCAGATAAGCCTGTCTTTCGGGAATTAGGCAAGCTAACTCGGGACCACTGTTTAGCTCTACCAAAGCGTTACTCTTTTTCAGAAGAAATCGTACTTTCAGCGAGGGATTATTTAAGTCCATTGGCTTTGAGTTATCGGATCAGACGAAAAATTCCCCTGGAAATACTAGAGCGAATCATGGAATTAAGTCATCAAGGAAAGTCTTCACGTTTGATTGCTGCCGAGATTGGGAAATCCGCATCTCACATTCGTCACATAAGGAGTTACATTCGAAAAGGTGAGTGGAAGCTTCAGGATTTATTTACTAAAAAGGCAATCCTTGTTGAAAAAAATGGCCGAATCCGTTTTTCCAAGGAACATTCGCCCGGCATTCCAAATCAAATTCCGTTATCGAAACAACTGGCGGAATTGTTAGGATTTTATTGTGCCGAAGGGTCTGTAAGTCATGCTAAAGGACGCGTTCATGCCGCCTCCCTCGACTTCTCCTTTTCTAAAAAAGAAAAAGAGAAAGCATCGCGCGTTCAATTACTTCTTAGAGAAATATTTGATGTCAAAGCTTCTTTAGTCGATCGTCAAACGACGCTTGCGGTAAGCGTTTCGAAGGCCTCCTTGGCGTCTCTTTTTAAAGCCCTGTGCAGGAAAAGAGGGTTGGAAAAAAGAGTTCCGAGAGTTCTGTTTAATGCCGAACGCGAAGTCGTGGAAAGTTTCCTCAAGGCCTATGTAGCCGGTGATGGTTATATCGCGCCCGACGGACAAATAAGGATTAGCACCATTTCCGAAGAACTTGCGCAAGGAATTACATGGCTTGTTCAAAAATTAGGATATCTGCCACAATTTTATCGGTATCCCGTTGAACAAAATAGAATATTGCTGGGACGGACCGTCCGACAATCCCCATGGATTTATCTCGTGCGCTGGTATGAATCCTCTAAGACACAACGGCATGTTTGGGAAGACGAAAATTACCGGTATGTGTTGATCAAAAAGATTCAAAAGATCGATTACAAAGGAACGGTTTACAATTTGGAAACGGAGCAAGACCATACTTATCTTGCGAATGGTGTCGCCGTCCATAATTGCCAAAATTGGGTGACAAGTCAGGCCCTTCGCGATCCCGAAGCCACAGCCCCTCCGATCAAAATCAGCCCCGAAGCATTAGTGGATCTTGCCATCGAAAGAAACTGCGAAGTCGTGGCAAGCACTTACAATGAGCCCCTCATCACAAGCGAATGGGCAGTTGAAATTTTTAAAGAAGCGAAGCGGCGCAATCTTGTCACGGCCTATATTTCAAACGGCAATGGGACGCCTGAGGTACTGGATTATATCCGGCCCTGGACGGATCTTTATAAGATTGATCTCAAGAGTTTTGACGACCGTCACTATCGTGAGCTCGGAGGTGCCTTGGAGAATGTGTGCCGGACCATTCGAGATGTTTATGAAAGGGGATTTTGGCTTGAGATTGTGACGCTCCTTATCCCGGGATTTAATGACTCCGATCAAGAAGTGCAAAAACTGACGGAGTTTGTCGCTTCTGTCTCACCTCACATCCCTTGGCATGTGACAGCCTTCCACAAAGATTACAAGATGACGGATCCTGAGAACACCACGACAAGACATCTCTTAAGAGCTGTTGAAATTGGCAAAAAAGCGGGTTTACGTTACATTTATCCCGGTAATCTTCCGGGTCAGGTGGGGGATGGCGAGAATACCTATTGCCCGAACTGCCGCGCGCTTGTCATTCGCCGATTTGGATTTAAGGTGTTGGAGGATCGTGTCACTCCCGCCGGCGGTCAATGTTTTAAGTGCCGCACGCCTATTCCTGGCTTTTGGAAGAAGGTCTCATCCAAACGTCTCTCCGAAAATCAAATCCAGCCTTTGCTTTAAAGCTATCGGTGCCAGGTACGCCGCGCCTGGCACCATCCGGTTCTGAAAGGGGGACAGGCTACTTTTCGGGTCACAGTGCAAAAAGTAGCCTGTCCCCCTTTCTTGACCCCAGAAGTCTTGGGGTGTGGCCCCGTGTGGTGTTATAATGACGTCAAAATGAAACCCTATCACGACCTTTTAAAACATATCCTTTCCGCCGGGATTGAAAAGAAAGATCGCACCGGCGTGGGCACCATCAGCACATTCGGCTATCAAATGCGTTTTGATCTTGCGCGGGACTTTCCGCTTCTTACGACTAAAAAAGTCCATCTTAAATCCGTGATCTATGAACTCCTCTGGTTTTTAAAAGGCGATACGAATGTCAAGTATCTCAAGGATCACGGTGTCACCATTTGGGATGAATGGGCAGATGAACGGGGAGAGCTTGGGCCCGTTTACGGCAAGCAGTGGCGCTCGTGGCCCAAGATCGATGGTGAAACTGTCGATCAGATTACGAACTTAATTCAAATGATCAAAACAAACCCCGACAGCCGCCGTTTGATTGTAAGCGCCTGGAATCCGGCCGAGGTGGATCAGATGGCGCTCCCGCCATGCCACTGCCTTTTTCAATTTTATGTGGCAAACGGAAGACTTTCCTGCCAGCTTTATCAAAGAAGCGCCGATGTATTTTTAGGCGTCCCTTTTAATATTGCTTCTTATGCTCTGTTAACGCTTATGGTTGCCCAAGTAGCCGGACTTCAACCCGGGGAGTTCATTCATACCTTCGGCGATGTTCACATCTATCTCAATCACCTTGAGCAGGTCCATCTTCAGCTTAGCCGCGATTTTCGCCCCTTGCCGAAAATGATCCTGAATCCCGAAGTGAAAGATATTTTTTCTTTTCAATATGAAGATTTTACACTCGACAACTACGATCCTCATCCTGCCATTAAGGCTCAAGTAGCTGTATAAACAAAAGCTAAAGGGGTTAGACCCCAGAAGTCTTGAGGTCTGACCCCCTCTGGTTTTAAATCTTAGAAAGGAATTAAAATGAACTATCAAAATTTTCTAAATAAAAATTTCTGGAAAAATAAGAAAGTTTCAATTACGGGCGGTTCGGGGATGATCGGTTCCTATGCCGCCGAATTTTTAGTCGAGGCCGGCGCAAAAGTCCGGATTGCGGATAACCTTCAGCGCGGGTCTAAGAAATTTATCGAAGGCATTTTGTCTCAAGTGGATTTCAAGCAAAAGGATTTGCTCGATCCCAAGGCCTGCCGCGAAGCTTGTGAAGGGCAAGATATCGTCATGAATCTTGCAGCCAAGGTGACAGGAATTGAATACAACCGCACCCACCAGGCCGAAATGTTTGAAGCGAATATGCTTCTTCAGCAAAATGTGATCCATGCAGCTGCTGAAGCCGGCGTGAAACGATTTCTTCAGGTAAGCACGGCTTGTATCTATCCCAATGATGCAAAAGTCCCGACGCCCGAATCGGAAGGTTCGCGCGGTTATCCTGAGCCTACAAACGAAGGTTACGGTTGGGCGAAACGCATGGGCGAGCGGCTTGCCGACTATTACACGCGCGAGACACCTATGGAATGCGTAATCGCCCGGCCTTTCAATGCTTACGGCCCGTGCGATAATTTCTCCGAAGCTGAATCCCATGTGATCCCGGCTTTGATCCACCGCGTTTTGCGCGGAGACGACCCGGTTGAGATTTGGGGATCGGGAAATCAAAAACGCGTTTTTGTGCACGCCCGCGACGTAGCGATGGGAATGATCCTTGTTACCGAAAAAGCCCCAGCCGCGGATCCTATTAACATCGGTCACGACCAGATGATTTCGATCAAAGAACTTTATGAAGTAATCTGTCGCGTTTTAGGTAGGTCTCCTAAGCCCCGATTCGATACCTCAAAACCCGAAGGCTATCCGACCCGCGCTTCCGATACCACAAAGCTCCGTAAAATGACGGGATTCGTGCCGTCTACGTCCCTTGAAGATGGAATTCGGGAAATGGCGGAGTGGGTCAAGTCGAAGCAAACGGCCGTCAAAGTTTAAGAGGAAAAAATCTATAGGGGTCACCCCGCCTATGGCGGCGTGACCCCCTCAGTTTTTTGTTAGCTTTTGGGATCTATCTCTCTATGAAAATTTATCACGTTGTCGCTATGGCTAGAAATCGCGTCATCGGAAAAGACAACAAACTTCCCTGGCATTATTCAAGCGATCTCAAACATTTTAAGCAGCTTACGATGGGAAATACCGTGATCATGGGGCGGAAGACTTTTGAGAGTATTGGGAAACCGCTTCCCGGGCGCGAGAATTTTGTGTTAAGCCGTAACCGTGCCGCTGGGATTGCCGCGCCCCGCCTTAGCGGGGCTCGCAATGACCGAAGCAATCTCCAAATCGAGTTTTTTCAATTGTTCAATGCTATCGACGATGCCATTCGGAGTGCCAAGAATGAAAAAATATTTATCATCGGAGGGGCGGAGCTTTACCGGCAAACGATTCATCAGGTCGACGGGATTTATCTTACGCATATCGATGCCGATTACGAGGGCGATGCCTTTTATCCTGAAATCCCGCCTTCATTTAAAGAAAAATCACGTACGTTGCTGCAAGATAATCCAAAAATAGAAGTGATTTGCTACGAAAACAAAAAGTAAAAGGTGCCTGGCACCTAAGGTGGTGCCAAGCACCATCTGCCTGCGGGCTATTGACTATGGATTCATCTCTATATCTAAAACAACTTGAAATCGGGCCGATGCAGAATTTTATTTATCTTATCGGCGATCGAAACACACACGAGTGCGTCATGGTCGACCCCGCTTGGGATGTCGCTTCTGTTTTAAAAGCGGCCGAAGCAGACGGTATGAAAGTTATCGCGGGTCTTGCGACCCATTATCACCATGATCACACCAATGGACTTGAAGATTTATTCACAAAAGCCGGCTGCAAGGCCTACGTGAATAAACACGACGCACCTTATTTGAAAGGAATGAAAGACTACCTCGAAAAAGTTGATTCCGGCTTTAAGCTTAAGGTGGGGAATGTTGAAATTGAATTTCTTCATACTCCGGGTCACACACCCGGCTCACAATGTTTTCTCGTGAATAACCGTTTGGTTTCAGGTGACACGCTTTTTATCAATGCCTGCGGCCGCTGCGATCTCCCGGGGGGGGATGCCAAGCAAATGTATGAAAGCCTTCAAAAACTTTCCAAGTTGGACGACGACACAATCCTCTTCCCCGGGCACAATTACGACGAAATCCCCACCTCTTCCATCGGCCAAGAAAAGCGTCTTAATCCCTATTATCAGCTGCACTCTCTCCAGGAATTCTTAAGCCTTCGCATAGGTTAACACTTCTGATATAATATCAACTTTCCGCAGAAGATATTTCCTAACCCTTTATAAATAGGATAGTTAAGATGGGCGAATCATTTACCGATGACTTCGCGGGGGCAAGCGGCTATTACCGCGAAGAGGCCCTCAAGCATTTTCAGGAGGGCTATGAGAAACAGATGAAGGGTGCGATTGAGGACGCGATCGCCCTTTATCAGAAATCGATCGAGCTTTTTCCCACCGCCGAGGCCCATACATTTTTGGGCTGGGCCTACAGTTTCCGGGGCCGCTATAAAGACGCCATTGATGAATGCCACCGCGCCATTTCACTCGACCCTGAATTCGGCAATCCCTACAACGATATCGGGGCTTACCTGATTGAAACCGGCAAGTTAGACGACGCCATTCCCTGGCTTGAAAAGGCCACCGCCGCCAAGCGATACGAAAGTTATTGCTTTCCCTATTACAATCTAGGGCGGATTTGGGAGCAAAAAGGTGATTGGTGGAAGGCTATGGAGGCTTATCAAAATGCGCTGCGCGATAACCCTGACTATACACTTGCCAAGCGTGCCCTCTCGCGGCTTCAAGGGATGATAAATTGAAGGACTATTTTGGCGTTCTCGTCATGTTTACCGGCGCAGCCTTTGTCTCCTCGCTTTTTATTTTTCTTTCCGAGGCGCTCGGCCCCAGAAAACCTAATCCGGCAAAGGAAATGCCCTTTGAGTGCGGCGAAATACCCTTTGAACAGCCGGGAGGACGCCATTCCGTAAAATTTTACTTAGCCGGCATGCTCTTCGTTCTTTTTGATGTGGAACTCATTTTCTTTTTCCCCTGGGCCGTGGTCTACCGCGAGTTGGGTGTTTTGGGGTTTGTGGAAATGATATTTTTTATGGCGGTGCTTGTTCTCGGATTTGCTTATGCGTGGCGGAAAGGCGGGCTTGAGTGGCGATGAAGGCACAGGGCGCCTCGGGCGGATTTTTTACTTCCAAAATTGATGAGGCCATCGGCTGGGCCCGGAAATACTCTATCTTTCAATACCCCTTTGTCACGGCCTGCTGCGGCATGGAATATATGTCAACCGCCTGCTCTCATTATGATGTCGATCGCTTCGGGGCAGGGCTCCCGCGATTTTCACCGCGCCAATCGGACGTACTTTTTGTTGTGGGCACCATCTCGCACAAGATTGCCCCTGTGATGAAGCAAATTTTCGATCAAATGGCGGATCCCAAATGGGTTGTGGCCTTTGGAGTTTGCACCTGCACGGGCGGGTTTTACGATAATTACGCGACCGTGCAGGGGATCGACACGATTATCCCCGTAGATATTTATATCCCGGGCTGTCCTCCGCGGCCGGAAAATGTGCTGGACGGCCTTGTGAAATTGCAGGAGAAAATCGCCAACCAGAAGCAGGAATATTAATGCCTGATCTTCACACAAAATTAAAAGAACGTTTTCCTGCCGATGTTATCGAGATCCACGCCCACTGCGGGGATGAGACGGTCGTGGTGGATCGCGAATCCCTGGTCAAAATTGCGGAATTTATTAGGTCAGATCCCGAATTTGAAATGAATGTGCTCATGGATCTTACGGCCGTGGATGGCCTTGCCATGAAGTGGAATCCGCGTTTCGAAATGGTTTATCATTTTTATTCGCTCACGAAAAATCATCGCTTGAGAGTTAAAGTTAAGGTTGATGAAAAAGATCCCATGGTTCCGAGCCTCACACGGCTTTGGGCGTGCGCCGATTGGTTTGAGCGCGAGGTGTGGGATATGTTCGGCATCCGCTTTGACGGGCACCCCAATCTGAAGCGCATTCTAATGTACGAAGAATTCCAGGGGCACCCTTTAAGAAAAGATTATCCCTACAATAAGCGGCAGCCCTTAATAGGACCGAAAAATTAGGACTGAGGACTGAGCAATGAGTAATGAGTCACCTCCCGTAAATTACCAAACAAAGCAATCCCTCTCAGTCCTCAGCACTCAGTACTCAGCTTTTAAAAAAACCCGCACTGAGTCGATGCTTTTGAATGTCGGACCCTCCCACCCGGCGATGCACGGCATTATCCGGATCATTGCGGAGCTGGATGGCGAGACCGTGGTGAATTCCGAGGTCGAGATCGGGTACCTCCACCGCGCCTTTGAAAAATCCTCCGAGCAAAGCGGCTACCTGCAGGTCATTCCTTACACGGACCGTTTAAATTACGTTTCGCCTTTAATCAATAACGTGGGTTACTGCCTTGCCATCGAAAAGCTTTTTGGACTTGAGATCACGGAGCGAGCGAAATATATTCGCGTCATCATGAGCGAGATTTCACGTGTGACCGATCACCTGACTTGCATCGGCGCCTCCGCCATGGAGCTGGGTGCTTTTACGGTATTTCTTTATATGATGAAGGCACGCGAGTTTCTTTATGAGCTGATTGAACAAGTCACGGGCGCCCGCCTCACAATTTCTTACACGCGGATCGGCGGCGTGAAAGGTGACCTCCCGGGAGAATTTAAAGAAAAGTGTCTTGCCGCCATCCAGGAATCGAGAAAGGTGCTAAAAGAATGTGACGCGCTCTTGACCAAAAATAAAATCTTTGTGGACCGCATGAAAGATACCGGAATCATTTCAAAGGAAGATGCCGTTTCTTACGGCATCACGGGCCCATTTCTACGTGCCACAGGCGTTGATTATGATGTCCGGCGCGCCTCGCCTTATCTTGTTTATGACCGCTTTCATTTTGAGATTCCCGTGGGCGAGCACGGTGACAACTATGACCGCTACCTTTGCCGCATGGAGGAAATGGAGCAAAGCTTCTGCATCGTTGAGCAGGCCCTGGATCAAATTCCGGGCGGCCCGGTTCTTGTGGATACAGAAGGAAATATCATTTCCGCAGGGGAGATGGTGGACAGCGCGAAGCTCGGGATGACGGAAGGTCTCATGAATAAGACAGCCATGTTTGACCCTACGCTTGAGGGAGCGCACAAAATGAATTATGGAGAAATCGAAGCCGCGAATAAGCGAGTCGTGTTACCTGCTAAGGAAGATACCTACAGCAACATCGAAGGTCTCATGAACCATTTTAAAATGATTATGGACGGCCATGGAATTCGTCCGCCCAAAGGCGAGGTTTATTTTCCGGTGGAAGGAGCCAACGGCGAACTTGGGTTTTATGTGGTAAGCGATGGCACAGGGACTCCCTATCGCGTGCGCGTAAGACCGCCTTGTTTTGTAATCATTGCGGCACTTCCCCTGATGCTCAAAGGCGGCATGATGGCGGACCTGGTTCCAACTTTCGGATCATCTAATATGGTCGGGGGAGAATTAGATCGATAAAAACCAGAAGGGGTCAGGCACCTTCACTTTAGGTGCCTGACCCCATCAGATTTTTGTTAACAAAAAGGGGCCAGGCCCTCACCTGGCCCCATTAGTTTTGAATGATGAGACAATGAATCAATTGATAAATTCAATTTTTACTTCCGAGATTAAGAAAAAAGCGGATGCGATTGTTTCCCGTTACGAAACAAAACGAGCTTCCATTTTAGAGATTCTGCGTCTTCTCATGGAAGAATACGGCCATATTTCACTCGTAACCGAAGAAGCGGTGGCCGAATATCTTGAAATCCCTGCCATCGATGTGCGCGAGGTCATGACCTTTTATTCTCTCTTTTATGACAAACCAAAAGCCCAAACGCGGTTTCATGTTTGCCGAACCCTGCCTTGCTATTTGGCGGGCGGCGATAAAATTATCGCTTATCTTGGGAAAAAACTCGGGATCGAACCGGGGGAAAAAACAAAGGATGGAAAATTTTCGTTGCACACGGTGGAATGCCTCGGGGCCTGCGAGATTGCGCCCATGATGCAGATGAATGACAAAGAATACGTCGGTCCGCTTACGGAAGAAAAGATCGATCAATTGATCAACAATAAAACATAATCATTGTAGGGGCGGACCCATGTGTCCGCCCTTGATCACAGGCCCCATGCTATGGACGGTTCGACACATGGGTTGACCCCTACAACGGAATTGCTATGGAAAAATTAATTTCAAAATATTTTGTTCCGGGAAAAACTTTTTCACTGGAGGAGTATTTTCAAGAGGGAGGATACGCGGCGGCGCGCTCCATCTTTGGAAAATACGACGCCAGGGGCTTAATCGACGAAGTCAAGAAATCAAACCTCCGCGGCCTGGGGGGCGCCGGGTTTCCCTGCGGCATGAAATGGAATTTTGTTCCCCAGAATACGGGCAAGAGCGTTTATCTTGTGGTGAACGCAGACGAAGGGGAGCCGGGAACGTTTAAGGATAAATACATTATTTTACACGTACCCCATCTTCTCTTGGAAGGGATGATCCTTGCAGCCTACGCCAATAATGTTCACAAGGCCTACATTTATATCCGCGGAGAATATGCGGGGCCTTATCACGCGCTGAAACATGCCCTGGAAGAGGCCACTCAAAAAAATTTTCTAGGGAAGAACATTTTCGGCAAAGGCTATGACCTTGAAGTTGTCATTCATCGCGGGGCAGGGGCCTACATCTGCGGAGAAGAAACCGGCCTCCTTGAATCGCTCGAGGGAAAAAAAGGATTCCCTCGCCTGAAGCCTCCCTTTCCTGCGGTGGTTGGGCTTTTTGGATGCCCAACCGTGATCAATAATGTTGAAACCCTTTCCTACCTTCCTTTCATCGTGAACCGCGGCGGCGAATGGTTCGCGAAGCTTGGCTCTGAAAAAAATGGCGGGCTGCGGCTTTTTAGCGTTTCGGGCCACGTGAAGCGCCCCGGCGTTTATGAGCTCCCGCTCGGGATATCGCTGCGCGACATCATTTATGAGCATGCAGGCGGGATTCGGGAAAAGCGGAAACTCAAGGCTGTGGTCCCCGGCGGGCTCTCAGCCGCCGTTTTAGGAGCGGATGAAATCGATGTCGCCATGGATTTTGATGCCCTGCGCGCCAAAGGCACCATGGCCGGCTCGGGCGGGGTCATTGTCATGGATGAAACCACCTGCATGCTCGAAGCCCTGCGTGTCACCATGCAATTCTTTGCCCATGAGTCTTGCGGCCAGTGTTCGCCCTGCCGCGAGGGGACCGGCTGGGTGCATCGAATCCTTGAAAGGATTACAAAGGGGAAGGGGCAGGGCAAGGATATCGAAAATCTTTTGGATATCTGTTCTTTTATGGGCGGGACCACGATTTGTGCTTTGGCCGACGGAGCGGCCATGCCGTTACGAAGTTACCCGCAGAAGTTTCGCGAGGAATTTGAATATCATATTAAAAATGGAAAATGCGATATTGAATCGCACGTAGGGGCCGACCCGCGTGTCGGCCCTTTGGTCAGCAGGCGGACACATGGGTCCGCCCCTACAGGCGCATTCGTATAAATATTTATGCCCAAACTCACCATCGATGGAAAAGAAATCGAAGTCCCGAAGGGTACGCGCTTGATCGAAGCGGCCAAGAAGGTCGCCATCGACGTTCCCTACTATTGTTATCATCCCGGGCTTTCCATCGCAGGAAACTGCCGCATGTGCTTAGTCGAAGTCGAGCAGATGCCCAAGCTTCAGATCGCCTGTCACATCGAGGCCCAGGAGGGGATGACGGTCAAGACCGCAAGCCAAAAAGTGCTGGAAACAAGAAAACACATCCTCGAATTTTTGCTGGTCAATCATCCTCTGGATTGCCCGGTTTGCGATCAAGCCGGGGAGTGCTGGCTCCAAGATTACTATATGAAGCACGGCCTCTATGACAGCCGCGTCAATGAAAACAAGATTAAAAAACCCAAGGCCGTTTCGATCGGCCCAACGATCATACTCGATGCCGAGCGCTGTATCTTGTGCTCGCGCTGTGTGCGCTTCACGGATGAAATTTCAAAAACGCATGAGCTTGGTATTGTGGGTCGCGGCGATCATTCTGAAATTCAAGTCTTTCCGGAAAAGGAACTGAACAATCCTTATTCAGGCAATGTTGTGGATATCTGCCCGGTGGGTGCGCTTACGGATAAGGATTTCCGATTTAAAGTACGCGTCTGGTATCTTGGCTCCGGTGATTCGATTTGTAACGGCTGCTCGCGCGGTTGCAATATTCAGATTCAAACCAATACCACCCGCCCGCACCACAGCCAGGGGGACCGCGTGATGCGCTTGAAGCCCCGCTTTAATGAAAACATTAACAAGTGGTGGATATGCGATGAAGGCCGCTATGGCTATAAGTTTCATGACAAAAATCGCATCACAGCGCCCTTGAAGCGCGTGGGGCATGTCGTGCACGAGCTCTCCTGGGATGAAATCCTGCCTGAGGCGGCGAAAGATATTCAAACGGCCAAGGGGAAAATCGGCGTTTTCATTTCGCCTCAATTATCCAATGAAGAAATTTATTTAATAAAAAAATTATTTAATGTTGTAGGGGCGGACCCGTGTGTCCGCCCTCGGATGGCGGGCGCACGCATAGGTGCGCCCCTACAGATAAAATCATTTTTGGTATCCCCTAACCCCGAAGGTTTCCAGGATGATTTTTTGATTCGAGCCGATAAAAATCCAAACTCCGAAGGGGCCGAGCTTTTAGGGTTCCATGATGACCCAAAAGCCGTTCATTCGTTTTTCTCACAATGTGAACTTGGAGAAATCGACGGGATTGTGGTTTTCGGCCAAGATTTGCTCACGCTCCACGGGCCTCATCTCGCCGAGAAGGGTTTGAAAAAAATTAAATGGAGTATTTTTATCGGTTCGAACCACAATCTCATGTCTGAGTTTGCGACTTACGTTTTGCCCTCCACCACTTACGCCGAAAAGGAAGGGACGTTTACCAATTTTGAAGGAAGGGTTCAAAAGTTTAACCAGGTCCTTCAGCCTCTTGGGGGATCGCGGCCGGAATTTAAAATTCTTAAAGGTCTTGCAGGGCTGCTTGGGGTTGAATGGCTTTATGAAACCGTGGAGGATGTCTTTAAGGAGTTTATCGTAGGGGCACGGCGCGCCGTGCCCCTACAACAGAAGTTGGGTGTCGTGCCTTTACCAGAGGCATCCATGCCTACCTACGAATCATTACAAACGGGCGGTAGCGACATGCGGGTCCTTGCCATGCCCGTCATTCCTGCTTTAGAACAGGAAGCCAACATTTTATGATGATCACCATTATTCTCGGAGCGCTTGTCCTATTTTGCGTGATCAACCTCGCGGCCCTTCATACCTGGCTTGAGCGAAAACAAAGCGCCTTGATGCAGGACCGGATCGGCGCGAACCGTGCCTACGTCACCTTACCCTGGAAATGGGCGGCTCCGGTTAATTGGCTGCTTCGTCCCGTAAACGAACTCGGTCTTTTTCACCCCTTGGCCGATGCCATCAAAATGTTCACCAAGGAAGACTACATCCCTCCTTTTGGGGACAAATTTCTTCATACCCTTGCCCCTGCGCTTTCAATGTTCTTTGCCTTGGTCGGATTTGCCGCCATTCCCTTCGGAGATATTTTAATTTGGAAGGGACATGAAATAAGTCTTCAAGTGGCGCCCATGAATGTTGCGCTCCTTTATGTCTTTGCCATGATGTCCATGGGGGTTTATGGTGTTATCTTGGCCGGATTCTCTTCCAATAGCAATTATGCCTTCTTGGGCGGTATGCGCGCTTTAAGCCAGATGCTGGCCTATGAAATTACGCTCGGCGTGACGATCTTAGGCATCGTGATGATCTTCAGATCGCTTGATATGCAAACGATTGTCCACGCCCAAGGCCGTCTTCTCTTTGGCTGGCTTCCCATGTGGGGGATTTTTCTCCAGCCGGTCGGTTTTTTATTATTCTTGGCCGCCGGCCTTGCAGAGACGAAGCGTATTCCCTATGATATGCCGGAAGGGGAATCCGAAATCGTGGGTTATTTCACGGAATATAGCGGCATGAAATTCGGCATGTTTTATTTTACGGATTTTCTCGAGACCATTATGATTGCCTCTCTTGCCGCGACCCTTTTTATGGGAGGCTGGCAGGTGCCTTATCTCTTGCGGGATGGATTTTATTTTCCCTGGGGCATCGAACTTGCATTGCCTCATTTAGCGGTCACGGCACTTCAAATTCTTTCTTTTACCTTCAAGGTCTTATTTTTCTGCTGGCTTTTTATGACGATCCGCTGGACGCTTCCCCGGTTTCGCTATGATCAGCTCATGGATCTCGGGTGGAAGGGGATTTTTCCGGTGGCGCTCGCGAATTTAATCATCACGGCCGCCCTTCTTTTGATTTCTTAATAGAATCAACAGTTGGCCGATACTAGGTAAATAGCATGTCTAAAATCCTCATTATTGAAGACGAAGAAAATACAAGCTCCATTATTGCTACTTTTCTTAGCGATGAGGGCCACGAGTGTATCGAAGCCCCGGATGGCTTGAAGGGTATCGAGCTTGCCGAGCAAGTTCTGCCCGACCTCATTATCTGCGATGTGCAGATGCCCGGCTTAAACGGTTTGGCGGTCCTTGAAAAGCTTTCTTCCATTCCGATAACGGCGGATATTCCTTTTATCTTTCTTACCGGCAACACCTCTCCCGAGGATATTCGAAGGGGCATGACATTCGGAGCGGATGATTATCTTTGCAAACCCTTTAATGGGGATGACCTGGTGAATGCCGTGAATGCGCGGCTTAAAAAAAATCAGGCCCAGAAGGAAAAACGCAAAGAAGCCGTTGAACAGACGAGGCAGGAAGTCACGCGGGTCATAAGTCACGATACTCTGACGGGTTTGCCCAACCACCTTGCCCTTCCCAAGGCCTTCACGATGATTGCGGATTCCAATACCAAAAATTGCGGCATTGGGATGCTTTTAATCGGGATTGACCGACTGCGGCATGTAAACGAAACCTTCGGCCGGGCAGGCGGGGATCATGTGGTCGTGGGGGTGACCGAACGAATCCGCGGCTCGATGCGCCACTCGGACTCTCTCTTTCGAGGAGAATCAGACACCTTTATTATTTTAATTCCAAATTTGAAGCGCCAGGACGATCTTCAGGAACTCGTGCGCCGTATTTTTAGGGGCATGAGTTCTCATTTTGAATTTGACAAAAAAGAGCTTCATATTACGGTGAGCATGGGCGGAAGTTTTTGCCCGCCGGGTTCTTTGAACTGGCGGATGGTTTTAGACCAGGCTCAGCTCGCCCAGCGCTATGCACGCGACAGCGGGGGAAACGGCTTTCAATGTTACAACCCTGATATGAAAAAGCTGGCCCTGGACCGGCTGACACTTGAGGGGTACCTTGCCAAGGCCAAGGACCGCAATGAGTTTTACGTGGTGTATCAGGCAAAGGCCGATGCCGTGACAAACCGCATTGAGGGAATGGAGGCGCTTCTTCGATGGAAGCATTCTGAATTGGGGAATGTCCCGCCCGGTCAATTCGTTCCCATCGCTGAGGATAATGGGCTTATTTTGCAAATCGGCGAATGGATTCTTGAAACCGCATGCCGCAGGACAAAAAAATGGAAGGACGATGGTTTCGGGGCGCTTAAAGTGGCGATTAATGTTTCAGGGCGTCAGCTTGAACCTCAGAATCTTCCCGCGGTTGTGGAAAAGGTGCTTCATGAAACCAAACTGCCTCCCGAATGTCTGGAGCTTGAGGTCACAGAAAGCGTGCTCGTGAAAAATCCGAGCGCCGCCGCGGCTCAGCTGACTATTCTAAAATCGAAGGGGATTACGATTGCCATCGACGACTTTGGGACGGGCTATTCATCGTTGAATTATCTTCGGCAGTTTCCGGTGGATACCCTCAAACTCGATCAGGCCTTCGTGCGCAACATTGGCGCCAATGCCTCGGACCTTGAAATTGTCTCCACCATCATCAAGATGGCGCACAATTTGAAACTCAAGGTGGTGGCGGAGGGAGTGGAGACGAGGGATCAGCTGACGTGTCTGCAAATCTTAGGGTGTGACCAGTATCAAGGATATTTGTTGAGTAAACCGATTGAGGTTGAAGCGTTCAATCAGTTCTTGGCTGAGCGCAAAGACTAGATTTTTCCTACCAAATCCAAACCCGGTTTTAAAGTTTTCTTTCCCGGTTCCCAGCTTGCAGGACAAACCTCGCCTTTATTTTCGCGGACAAACTTTGCGGCCTGAACGCGGCGGAGGATTTCTTTCGCGCTCCTGCCGATGGAATTATCATGAATATCGGCTGCCTTGAGGACCCCGTCCGGGTCGATGATGAAGGTTCCTCTAAGCGACAAGCCTTCGCTATCGATGTAAGTCCCGAATTCACGGCACAAATTACCGGTGGGATCAGCCAGCATCGGGTATTTAATCTTTTTGATCGCAGGAGATACATCGTGCCAGGCCTTGTGAGCGTAAACCGTGTCGGTGCTGACACTTAAGATTTCAGCCCCCGCTTTCTTAAATTCCTCGTAATAATTGGCGGCCTCTTCCAGCTCCGTGGGGCAGATAAAGGTAAAATCGGCGGGATAAAAAAACAACACGACCCATTTTCCCTTGTAATCGGCGAGCCGGATGGTCTTGATATCATCCGCGTGGTACGCCTTTGCCTCAAAATCCGTTACTTTTTGACCAACCTTTGCCATGACAAATCCTCCGTAATTGATTATTTTCCCTCTCAAAAGTGAGCGTATTTTACCACCTTCCTTTTCAAGAATCCACAACCTTGAAGGCGCGGGGCCTGCCAGTAGATTTTCCGCAAGCGCTCCTCGTAACCCTTTTGCCATTCAACCATGGCATTGGGCCCTTTAAAGGTAGGTGGTTTCCTGATGCCACACGATCGGCCCAAGCCCTCATGGAAGTAAAGAGAGTTGGCTTTTGGCAAAAAGGGTTCCTCCTCGCGCTTTTATGGAAATCTGCTGTCACCCGCGCTGTTGGAAAGAGTTAACAAATCTTTTGGTGCGGGGATAGGACCCGCATGGACTTTGTCAATGCGGAGAAACGTGTCGAAATCGGCTTGATATGGGGGAAGAGGGAAGCTATATTAGTCCCTCTATGACCATTCAAACAAAAGTTATCAAGCGGCCGAAACTTAATTTTTGGCACAAGATTTACTTCCCCGAAATTATCAGGGGGATTTGGATTACCTCCGGTCATTTTTGGAAGAATCTTTTCTTTCATGCTATGCACCGGATCGGGCTTTTTAAGGCGATTCGGGCCGCCGTGACGATCATGTACCCGGAGGAAAAGCGTGCCCTCACGCCCCGCTCCCGCACGCGTCATCGCTTAACGAAGCGTGCCGATGGATCTCCGCGCTGTGTGGCCTGCATGATGTGTGAAACCGTGTGCCCCGCTCGGTGTATCTACATTACGGCGGAGGAGCACCCGGACCCCAATATTGAAAAACGGCCGTCGAGCTTTGTGATTGATCTTGGCAAGTGTGTCTACTGCGGATTTTGCGTCGAGGCTTGCCCTGAAGATGCCATCCGGATGGATACGCAGATTTTAAATATTGCGGCCACAAGCCGCGAGGGGATGATCTTGGATATGCCGGAGCTTTTGAATCCCAATCCGGAGTATGCAAGAGTGATCGAAAAAAAGCGATAAGCAAAAAAGGGGACAGACTACTTTTTTCAGAAAAGTAGCCTGTCCCCTTTTATTACTTGTTTTAAACCGACTGCCCCACCTTCCCCGAAAAATGAATAGCATGCCAGATGGCAATCAAACCCAACGCCGTTGCCACCACAAGTGTGACCGCATTCACCGCGCCGTAATGGGCCGGGGCCAGCATCCCAAAAAGCATGGGGCCGGAGAGAAACGCATTAATTCGCGAAGTCAATAAGGCGCGTTTCCTTGCCGCGGGAAGCCGATCGGCCGGAACTTTGCCTGACAAAATCGCCTTCTGAGTCGGCCAGATGATAAACCAAACGTTAAACCACATGATGGTGCCGAGCAGCGTGCCAAAAAGGATCCAGACGGCGCGGCCCGTGACACCCTCATCGCCCCGAAAGAGCGCATTCGGTCCCCACCCGGCACCTTCGGTATACATATAAGTGAGAGAAAAGAGAATCAACCCGGAGAGGAAGGTGAACATGGCGCCCCAGCGGAACCACCAGAGGGCCCGCGGCATGAGCTTGGGGTTCACGAGCTTTTTTGCCGCATCATCCAAGGCGCCCTGAAGCGGCACGTTGACAAAATTAAAAAAATACAGGTGGCCAATCCAGATAATCCCTACCCAAACGTGGAGCCATCTTAAGAAAAGCTGAGCATTGGTAAATAGGTCCGTGACAGCCATGTTTTCCTCCTTTGTAAGTTGCGCGATTCTACCACTTTTATTAAATTAGAGACAGTCCTCTTTAAGTCTACTTCGATCAACGATTAAAAAAGGGAGTTTGCGGCGCGGGAGGCGAGGGAAAAAAACGGGGCTGGGCAGAGGCCGAGGGCAAAGATGGCAAAGACGAGCACGATCAAAGTGAGCTTAGCGGCCATCGAAACCGGAATCGGGGCATCGCTTGTGGGGGTTTCGATGTACATGACACGCACGACATTAAGATAATAAAAAAGCGAGACCGCGACTCCGAGGACGCCCAAGAGCGCCAGCCAATCAAGCCCTGCCTTAACACAGCTAAGTAAAATCAAAAACTTTCCTGAAAATCCCGCCAAGGGCGGCACGCCCGCAAGCGAAAGAAGTGCAATAAAGAAACTCGCGGCAAGAAAAGGGGAGCGCTTTGAAAGACCCCGGAAGGCCCCAATCTGGTCATTACCCACTTCGCGGCTTAAGTAGGTGATGACAAAGAAGGCCGCCAAGTTTGAGAGCGCATAAGCCACCAGATAATAAAGCACGGCCG
The DNA here is from genome assembly GCA_964373045.1 of uncultured bacterium. Classification (GTDB taxonomy): domain Bacteria; phylum Omnitrophota; class Omnitrophia; order Omnitrophales; family Aquincolibacteriaceae; genus CAYJSI01. Next base: position 51,618 of record CAYJSI010000002.1, on the reverse strand, counting down.
CAGTCCCCATAACTCCTCCCGCCGCAATCCCTATGAGTAAATATCCCGCATGCCCAATCGCGGAATAACCAAACAGGCGCTTGATATTGGTCTGCACAAGCGCTCCCAGATTTCCAAAGAGGAGCGTTATGGCGGCAAGACTCGAGAAAAGAAGTGCCCGGCTTGAATCAAAGGGAATAAAGACGCTCGATAGCAAACGCAGCAATAGGGCAAACCCCGCGGCCTTGGAGGCCGTGGAAAGATAGGCCACGACCGGCGGCGGCGCCCCTTCGTAAACATCCGGGACCCAAAGTTGAAAAGGGACCGAGGCCACTTTGAAACCGAGCCCTGAGATAATGCAGAGGACCCCCATCAAGATCAAAGAATTGGCCGGGTCTTTCATAAAGACCTCGCGGACTGCAGGGAATGCCGTGGAGCCAGAGGCGACATAAAGAAGACTGATTCCAAACAAAAGAAAGGCCGAGGCAAGGGACCCCAAAATAAGATATTTAAGGCCCGCTTCGATAGAATGCAGGTCATGCTTTATAAAAGAGGCCATGATGTAAAAAGAAAGGGCCGTGATTTCAAGGGCAATGAAAAGGAGGAGGAAATCATTGGCCGAGACAAGAAAGAAAAGCCCGATCAGGGCACTCCAGACAATGAGAAAAAATTCTCCCCTTTTTTCAAGACGAATCTTAAAGAAATCGCGGCTCATCAGGATCACGATGAGCCCCGTAAGCGCAAAGAAGGTTTTAAAAAACAAGGCAAAGGGATCCAAAATAAACATGCCGCCAAAGGCCGCATTCTCCACGCCGATAAGAGGGATCATGGAAAGCAGAAGCGCTCCCGCTCCGATCATGGCGATGGTCGAAGTAAAATGGCTGCCATTATTTTTCGGGCGGAACATCTCCGCTAAGGTCATCAGGAGGAGAAACAAACCTGCCACTGCCTCGGGAAGGAGCAAGGAAAGGTTCATGAAAGGATGGCCTCCACCGCCGGGCGGATGATGCGTAGTAAACCCTGGGGCCAGAATCCGAAAAGAAGAAGGGCGCCGAGTAAAAGGATAAAAGGAAAGCGATCGGCAAAAGACCCGGCGTCTTTAAGCCCGCTCCATTTAGGATTCGCCGGGCCGTAGCAGACATTCTGCACGGCGCGAAGAAGATAAATCGCCGTAATCAGAATGCCAAAGACGCCGAGGGCTACCACCACCGGGAACCTCGCCCAAGCGCCGATAAAGATAAGCAGCTCGGCCGCGAAATTGGAAAAACCGGGGAGCCCCAGAGAGGCCAGAGAGGCCATGACAAAACAAGCGGCCACAAAAGGGATTTTTTTCGCGAGCCCGCCAAAATCAAAAACGCCGCGGGCGTGGGTTTGTTCATAAATAAATCCAATCAGGGCGAAGGTGCAGGCGGCCATGACCCCGTGGGAAAACATAAGAAGGAGGGCGCCTGAAAGCGCTGTCGGCGTTAAGGCCGCAATCCCTAACAAAACGTAGCCCATGTGACTTACGCTCGCAAATCCCACCATAAATTTTAAATCGGTTTGCTTAATCGCCGCGTAACCCGCATAAAGGATCCCGATGCCGGCTAAGGCAGCAAGTTCATTTGACCAAGCCAGCGTTCCGGCCGGAAGTAAGGTGACAGCAATCCGCAGGATCAAATAAGGCCCCATTTTTTTAAGCACGCCGGCGTGGATCATGCTGACGGAGGTGGGCGCAGCGGCGTATCCGATGGGCGACCAGCTATGAAGCGGCCAAAGGGATGCGATGACACCAAATCCGATTAAAAAAAACGGCGCGAGAATTTTTTGTGTGGAGGGTTGTAGGGGCGATTCATGAATTGTCCCCGCGGCATTTATCAAATCAAATGCATTTGCGCCCATTTCCCGGTAAAGAAGAAGAATGCCAAATAGCGCAAGCACGGCGCCGGCCGTAATAAAAAGGGTAAGTTTCATGGCCCCGTATTCTTTATTCTTAGATCCCCAGATCCCGATCATGGGGTAAAGGGGGATCAAGGTCATTTCATAAAATAGATAGAGGAAAAAAAGATCGAGTGAAGTAAAAACGCCGTAAATGGCACTTACCAGAATCAGATAAAAGAAAAGATATTCCTTGGTGCGCTCCTTCACTCCCACCGAGACAAAGGCCCCGGCAAGCGAGACCAGGGCATGCAGAAGGCAAAGGGTTAGATTGATGCCATCAAGGCCCACTTGATAATGGATGCCGAGCGCCGGGAACCATTCAAAACGATGGACGAACTGATAGCCGGGGATGGCGGGGTTAAAATTTAAAAAAAGATAAAGGACGATGAGTGAGGGGAAAGCGCAGGCGCCAATAGCAATGGATTTGATAACGGGGCCAGGTAGGGGCCTGGCCCCGTTTGATATTGAGGGGAAACATAAAAGGAAGGCCGCGCCGATTAGCGGGATCAGAGGAAGTAAGAGAATCATGCCGTTCATTTTCCTACTATGATCATAAAGTAAATCATGGCCGTGACGCCTAAGGCGAAGACAGCGGCATAAAATTGAACGAGTCCTGTCTGGAGCCGTCTTAAGAGGTCTCCGGCGTAGCGCATTAAACCCGCCAAGCCGTTCACTCCTGCCTCGACCACGACATGCCGTTCAAAGCCATCTGACGCGCGGGCAACATTTTCCTGGACATAACGAATGAAGGCATCGTAAAGATCATCAAAGAAATATTTCTTAAGAAGTACTTTTTCCGGGATTCGAAATAAGACGTTAAGAGATGGAAAAACGGGTGTCTTGTATTTGATGAGGGCCAAAAGAATTCCTGTTCCCGCTAACAACCCGACGATTTGAGGAAGATTGCTGGCCTCGCGATGCGCAACCGATTCACCTAAGAAATCCCGAATAGGAAGATAGCCGCCTGCCAGGGATAAAATCCCTAAAAGAATTAAAGGAATTGTAATTCGCCAATCGGACTCATGCGCATGGCTTTCTTTTTTTTCGGCGGGAAAGAATACGACAAGACAAAGCCGCGCCATATAAAAGGCCGTGAGGAAGACAGTTGCCATGGCAAGATAAAACATAGGCCTCGGAGCATGAAGGACAGCGGCAAGGACCTCTTCCTTGCTGAAATAGCCGCTGGTCGGCCAAATTCCCATGAGCGCAACCGTTCCCATAAAAAAAGTCAGAGCCGTTACCGGCATTTTGGACGTCAGGTTTTTTCCAGCGCTACCCATTTCCCAAATATCCTGAGTATGAAGCGCGTGAATCAAACTTCCCGCTCCAAGAAAAAGGAGCGCCTTAAAAAAAGCGTGTGTGGTGAGGTGAAACATGCCGGCTTCGGGACTGGCGAGGCCAAGGGCCATGACCATGTAGCCAAGCTGGCTTAACGTGGAGTAGGCGAGGATTTTTTTGATATCGTTTTGAACGATGGCCAGGGTTCCCGCAAGAAAGGCCGTGACGGCACCGGTCCAGGCAATGACCGTCATGGCATCAGGACTTGCGCTAAAAAGAAAGAAAAGCCGCGCCAGGAGAAAGACGCCGGCCGCCACCATGGTGGCTGCGTGAATGAGTGCACTTACGGGAGTTGGACCTTCCATGGCATCCGGGAGCCAGACATGAAGCGGCACCTGGGCGGATTTACCGACCACACCCAGAAAGATTAAAAGGCAAATGGCGGTCATCATGGTCGGGGCGGGTTTTAAACCCGCCCCGACAATCGATTCCAATTCCAAAAAATTAAACGTGGCATGTCCATTTTGAGCCAGGATTCCAAAGAGCATCAAAATTCCGATTAGCATCCCCACATCGCCAACGCGCGTTGTCAGAAACGCTTTTTTTCCGGCCGTGGCCGCCGCCGGCTTTTCAAACCAGAACCCGATCAGAAAGTACGAGCTCAATCCCACGAGCTCCCAAAAGATAAACATCTGAATGAAATTATTCGAAAGCACAATGCCCAGCATCGAGAAGGCGAAAAAGGAGAGTGAGGCAAAATAGCGCGAGACCCCCTCCTCGCCCTTCATATAAGAAGTGGAGTAAAGAAAGATGAGGCTGCCGATCCCTGTGACGATAAGCAGCATGAGAGCGCTAAGACCGTTTACAAGCACACCAAATTCAATCGCGACACCGGGAAGAGTAATCCAGGGGAGGGAGGATTCAGGAATTGCCCCTCCATTGAAAAAATGAAACGTGATCCAACACGACAAGACAAAGCACGCAAACATCGCCGCCGTGGCAAGTACCCCGGCAAGCTTCGGACGTTTTAGAAAGAAAAAAAGAATTCCGGCGGCAATAAAAAAAGGAATCCAAAGAACAAGCCAAGTGAGAATGATCATTTCATCCTTTCAGCCATTTAATCTGATCCGTATCCACCGAACCCTGTTTTCTGAAAAGAAGTACCGCAATGGCAAGCCCCACCGTGACCTCGGCGGCGGCAATCACCATGACAAAAAAGGCGTTAATCTGACCTGCGACTGAACCATGAAGCGAGGCGCCGGCCACCATCATGAGGTTGGAGGCATTCAGCATGATTTCAACGGAGAGAAGAATTAATAGAATATTACGCCGGATCAGGATGCCGAGAAGCCCGATGGCAAACAAACCGAATGATACGGCCAAGTAATGGCTGATGGGGATCATGCCTCGTCCCCGCCTGCCGGCGAGGCAGGCTTTTTGGCGAGTGCAATGGCGGCAAAAACACCGATGAGTAAAAGAAGGGAGGTCAATTCAAAGGGGAGAAGATAATCCCGAAAAAGCGCACGGCCTATTTTTTCTACGGTGCCCTCAATGCCAAGCGGCGTCCAAAGAACGTGGCCCTTTAGGCAAAGGAATACGACAAAGATGAATGACGCCATCGAAACGCATACCAAGGGATAGTACCCTTTCAAGAAGCGTTGACTTAAAGGAATGTCTGTGGCCCCGATCCCCTGCAGCATGATGACAAAGAGGAAAAGAACGAGGACCGCGCCGGCGTAGACAATGAGATTCACCATAGCCACGAAGGGGGCACCCAAGAGGAGATAGAGAATGGAAAGCGAAAACATGGTGGCAATTAAAGAAAGGAGGGCGCGGGTGGGTTTGGGGAGAAAAATGACAAAGGATGCGCTTAAAAGGGCCGCGGCAGAAAAGAAATAAAAAAGGAATGATTCCATAAATAGAGTAGGGAACGGTCGCGACCGTTCCCTACGTCCGGTAACGTTTAAGAACCAAAAGATTGCACCAAAAACGTTGCCTGATTTTTGGCAACCTCAAAAAAACCCGTTCCTGCTTTGAATTTCTTTTCCAGGCCGTCTTTCTCCCGCACCTCGAATCGCCCGCCCGAGGAGGAGGTGATATAAGGCGAGTGGTTCGCAAGGACGCCCACAAAACCGTCCTCTGCCGGAATCAAGGCATGCTCCACCTCGCCCTGATAGGCGATTCCCTGCGGAGTGACGACTCGTAAATGATAAGAAGGTTGCATGTTATTTGCCTGTAGTCCAAAAAGGGACAGGCTCTAGAGCCTGTCCCTTTTTGCTTTTAAACGCCCGCTTTCATTTTTTCGTGGTTTTCAATGACGTCTTCAATACCCCCGGCCATGTAAAAGCACTGTTCCGGGATAGGATCGAATTCGCCGGCCACGACCCGCTTGAAGCTTTCAATCGTATCCTTCAGGCGGACATACTTTCCTTTGCGGCCGGTGAAGGCCTCTGCCACCGAGAAAGGTTGAGAAAGAAAGCGTTCGAGTTTTCGCGCCCGAATGACCACTTCTTTATCTTCCTGCGAGAGTTCGTTAATACCGAGAATAGCGATGATATCGCGAAGGTCTTTGTAGCGCTGGAGAATCCTCTGCACTTCGCGGGTGGTGTTGTAATGATCCTCTCCTACAATGCGCGGATCGAGCATGCGCGAGGTCGAGGTTAGGGGATCGACGGCGGGATAAATACCAAGTTCTGCGATTTGACGCGAGAGCACGGTGACGCCGTCCAAATGGGAGAAGGCCGTTGCCGGTGCGGGGTCCGTCAGGTCGTCAGCCGGCACATAAATGGCTTGAACTGAAGTGATCGAGCCGGAGCGCGTGGAAGCAATTCTTTCTTGAAGCTGCGCCATCTCGGTTGAAAGATTGGGCTGGTAGCCTACGGCGGAGGGCATGCGGCCAAGAAGGGCCGAGACCTCAGAGCCTGCCTGCGTAAAGCGAAAAATGTTATCGATAAAAAGAAGCACATCCTGATGCGCCTCATCGCGGAAATATTCGGCCATGGAAAGACCGCTTAAGCCCACACGAAGCCTCGCCCCGGGCGGCTCGTTCATTTGCCCGAAGACAAGCGCAGTTTTCTTGACAACGCCCGATTCATTTAATTCCAGCCAAAGGTCATTGCCTTCGCGGGTTCTTTCTCCCACACCGCAGAAAACCGACACACCGCCGTGCTCAGTCGCAATATTATGAATAAGCTCCATCACAATCACGGTTTTCCCGACACCGGCGCCGCCGAAAAGGCCGACCTTACCGCCTTTGGGATAAGGCGCCAGCAGATCCACCACTTTAATGCCGGTTTCAAGGATGGAAGTGACAGGAAGGAGTTCCTCATAAGAGGGAGCGGCCCGATGAATGGGGTACCTTTTATTGGGGTCCTTCACGGGGCCTTGTTCATCGATCGGCCGGCCGAAAAGATTGAAAATGCGGCCAAGGGTTTGTTCGCCCACCGGTACTGAAATGGGGGCGCCGGTGTCTTTTGCCTTCATACCCCGCACAAGGCCTTCGGTCGATGCCATGGCGATGCAGCGCACAACGTTATCGCCCACATGTTGGGCCACCTCCAAAACTAATTTATTGCTATTGGTGCCAGGCACGGTGCCTGGCACCTTTTGGGTTATCTCAATTTCTATGGCATTCAACATGAGAGGAAGCGTTTCCGGATCGAATTGGATATCGACGCTTGGACCAACGACCTGTACGACTTTACCGAATGACATATAAAAACCTCCGCCGCGATTACTTTATTTTTAAGGCCCGCGAGCCCGAAACAATTTCGATAATTTCTTTCGTAATGGCGGCCTGCCGCGCCTTGTTGCGTTGAAGGACAAGCAAGTCAATCATTTCTTTGGCATTGTCGGTGGCCTGGTGCATGGCCGTCATCCTTGCAATTTGCTCTGAGACAAAGGATTCTAAAAAGGTCATTCGCACCTTGGCTTCAAAATAGGCCGGAACGAGTTTTTCGAAAAGGATTTCTTTAGAGGGCTCGAAGATGTAATCCGCGCCTTCGGTTGCAGGGGCGGACCCATGGGTTTCTGTCATCCCCGAATGTTTTAATCGGGGATCCCCGCTTAAAGCATGCGGGGATGACAATCTATGGCTGCGCGGGTCGGCCCCTGCATTCGATTGTTCAAACGGCAGCAATTTTTCCAAGACCTCCTTGTATTTAGAAACCGTGAGGAAGTGGCTGTAAACGACATAAATGGCATGGACTTCTTCCGAAAGATAGAGTTTCTCCAGGAGCGTCTTTAATTCGCTCAGAACCTCCTCCACCCGGCTGGCGCGAAGATCCGTGATACTTGTGTGCGTGGTAACTCCCATGCGCTTGAAGGCGTTGATTCCGAACTTTCCAATTCCAATCAAAAGAGGTTTTGTTTTTCTTTCTTCAAAGAACTGTGCCGCCAGTGAAATAAGATTAGTATTGTAAGAACCGCAAAGTCCGGTGTCCGAAGTCATAAGCAAAAGGGCGCATCGTTTCTCTTCACGTTGTTCGAAAAAGGGATGCACCCCTCCCTTCAATCGATTCAATAAACTCTGCAATCCCTCGGTGTACGGCCGGGCCTTCTGCATCATGTTTTGAAAACGGCGAAGCTTGGCCGCGGCCACCATCTCCATGGCCCGCGTGATCTTCTTCGTGTTTTCGACACTTCGGATGCGATTTTTAAGGGTTCGTAATTGTCCAGACATTATTTAAATTGTTGTTTAAATTTTTTAATGGCTTCGGTTAATTTTTGCTTCACCAGATCGCTAATGGCCTTTTTCTCGCGGATTTCGTGCTCCACATCCGGATATTCCTTATCCATGGAGGCCAAGAGGCCTTTTTCAAAATCCTTGATGCGGTTCATCGCGATGTCATCAAGCAGCCCTTCGTTGCCGGCAAAGATCACGATGACCTGGCGCTCAAAGGGCATAGGCTGGAAGACATCCTGCTTTAAGATTTCCACCATGCGGTCGCCGCGCGTAAGCTGATCCTTCGTGGCCTTATCGAGATCGGTTGAAAGCTGGGCAAAGGCCGCAAGTTCGCGGTACTGCGCCAGGGCAAGCCGAAGCATGCCCGCCACTTGTTTCATGGCCTTAGTTTGGGCATTTCCGCCGACGCGAGAGACGGAAAGTCCTACGTTAATAGCGGGGCGCACGCCTGCGTAAAAAAGATCGGTTTCAAGATAAATCTGGCCGTCCGTAATCGAGATGACGTTGGTGGGGATGTAGGCCGAGACGTCGCCCAGTTGAGTTTCGATCACAGGCAGTGCGGTCAAGGATCCGCCGCCAAGGTCATCGCGGAGTTTTGCAGCCCGCTCAAGTAAACGGGAGTGAAGATAAAACACATCGCCCGGGAAGGCCTCGCGGCCGGGAGGGCGCTGCAGGAGAAGCGAAAGCTGGCGATAGGCCACGGCATGCTTCGAAAGATCATCATAGACGACTAGCGCAGCCTTCCCTGAATGCATGTATTCTTCACCGATGGCGCAGCCGGCGTAAGGGGCAAGGTATTGAAGCGGGGCCGGGTCTTCAGAAGAGGCGCAGACGATGATGGTGTATTCCATAGCGCCATATTTTTCCAGTGTCTGGGCAAGGGCGACCACACTCGAAAGCTTTTGGCCGATGGCGACATAAATACAATACACGCCGGTTCCTTTTTGATTGATGATGGTGTCGACAAGGATGGCAGTCTTGCCCGTTTGGCGGTCGCCAATGATAAGTTCGCGCTGGCCGCGGCCGATCGGGATCATGGCATCGATGGCTTTGATGCCGGTTTGAAGAGGCTCTTTCACGGGCTGCCGTTGAATGACAGAGGGCGGAATTGTTTCAATAGGCCGGGTTTTGGTACTTGCGATGGGACCTTTGCCGTCTAAGGGTTCCCCAAGCGGGCTTACAACGCGCCCGAGGAGGGCGTTTCCCACAGGGACTTCGGCGATGCGTCCGGTGCGCTTGACTTCATCGCCTTCCTTAATATTGCGGTCGGAGCCAAGGATGACGACGCCCACGTTATCGGGCTCAAGATTCAAGGCGAGTCCTACGGTTTTATCGGGGAAGGTGACGAGCTCACCGGCCATGACTTCTTCAAGGCCGTAAACGCGGGCGATGCCGTCTCCCACCTGCAGGACATAGCCCACGGACTCCATGCGGAGCTTGGTTTCATATTTTTGAATTTCCTTTTGAATGGCGGATACCACTTCTTCGGGTTTCAACATTTTATGAACCTCATTCTTCTATTGTAGGGGCGGACCCCCATGTCCACTCCTACTACCGTATCAATAATTTTTGTTTCAATTCGTCGAGTGAATTTTTAAAACTCGCGTTGATCTCTTTTCCATCGAAGCGCAGGATGAAGCCGCCCATGATTTCGGGTTCGATTCTAGTAATGAGCCGAATCTCGCACTTTAATTTTTTCTTTAAAATACTTTCCAGACGGGCAGCATTTTTACCCGAGAGCTCGGCTGCGGTGACGGCCTCCACTTCTTGAATACCGGCCTTTTTTTCAGCGAGTTTGTGAAACTCCTTCTGGATAAAAGCAAGTTCCCGAAAACGCCTCTTTTCGATCAGGACCTTGAGCAGGTTGACCACAAGCCTTGAAATCCCTTGGGGAACAATTTTCTCGATGAAGTCGTCCTTTTCCGCATGAGAGATCGTGGAATTTAATAAAAGGTGCGAGATCTCGGGATGCTGATCGACTAATTTCTTAATGACTGCAAAGTCGCGGTCGGCCGCTTCGAGGTGATGCTCCTTTTCGGCGAGGAGGAAAAGGGCTCGTGCATAACGCGAAATAGCTCGCCGGTCGATCATCATAGGTTTTTTTCAAGCTCCCCCAGAATCTCCGCGACCTTCTCCTGCTGTTTCGCGTCATTCATTTTTTCTTTTATGATTCGTTCCGATGCGCTAATGGCGAGCTGGGCAATTTCCTGGCGAAGTTCAAGGCGCGATTTTGCGATCTCAATGGCAAGATTTTCTTTTGCCTTTTCAAACGTGGCTTGAGATTCGCTCCGCGCCTTTTCTTGTATTTCGCGGGCCACCCGGCGCCCTTCATGGATGGCCTCTTGAATCTTGCCGCGGGCCTCATCCTCGATCTTCTTTAGATGCGCCTGATATTCCTGCCTGAGCGACTCGACATCCTTTTTTGCGGATTCGATCTTCTCAAATTCGCTTGCGATCTGGTGACGGCGCGATTCCAGGGCCTTTTGAAGAGGTTTCCAGGCGAAGAATTTAAGCGTCCAAAAGACAAGGATGAACGCAATCAGCTGGACAAAAACTTCTCCGGGGATGATGTTGGCCTTAAAAAATTCCATATCCGCCTACGAGTTAGATCTTTCCCATCAAAGAAAAACCAAACACGAGAGCGTAGAGGGTCAACGCTTCAATCAACGCGCAGCCGGCCATCAGATTTACAAGGATCTTTGTGGAGGCTTCGGGCTGACGGGCGGTGGCATCCATGGCTGCGGCAACGGCTCTACCGAGGGCAAAAGCGGAGGCAAGCGCTGTGATAGCGAGGCCGAAAGGGAGTGCAAAAGCTAATACGGTTTGAGGGGTGAGTCCAGTCATTCTACTTCTCCTTTGATTTAATGAGCGTGAAGAGGGTGAGCGGCATGATGCGTTTGTCCGTGCCCATCTTCGTGCTCGGGGTGTTCATGATAAGGCAAAATGAGTGAAATATAAACCGTTGAAAGCAGCATAAAGACAAAGGCCTGTACGACACTAAAGGCAATGGCAAGCACGTTGGCGAAAAGCTGAAAGAAAAAGGGGAGCCCTTTAAAGAGAACGTTTAATTCTGCGAATTTGAAAAGAAGCCGGTCTTCGCTTAAGACGTTGGCGAAGAGACGCAAGGAAAGACTTAAGGGAACGGCAACAAACTCCACGCTGAAATTAATGACAAGCATGAGCGGTGCAAGGACAAAGCCGAAGAGATTGGAGGGGTTTCCCGCCACGTGCTTGACATAATGCGTGAGGCCTTGTTCGCGGATGCCGGTCCACTGAACATAAACCATGGTGGCAAGACCCATGGCCACCGTTGTGCTCCAAGCTGAAGTGGGGGATTTCATCAAGGGGAAAAGACCCAGCCAATTCATTGAAAGGATATAAACAAAAAGGGTTCCAAGGTAAGGAACAAATCGTCGGCCCTCTTCCCCTAAAATACCAATGACAAAGGCCTCAATGCCCTCTACGATCGATTCACAAAAATTTTGTATTCCCTGAGGGATGAGGGATTTTTTTTGAGCGGCGCGAATGGCGGTGATACAAATTAAAACTGCGGCAAGGAGAGAAAAGATGATGTTTTCCCAGCGATGAAGAAAATGAATCCAGCCGGCGTCCGGAAAAACATTTTTGAGAATAGTAATAAAATTGGCGAGTTCATGAGCAGCGTGTTCACCGTGCTCGGCATGATGAGCTGTTTCACCGATATGGCGGGTGGTTTCGTGCAGGACTTCTTCAGCGTGCATGAATCAGCTTTTATTTTGTCCGGTTCTGATTTAGTTTTTGAATGAGTTGATACGCCTGCATGCCAGAGCCTACGAGCCCTAGCCCCATGAAAATGGGAGTGAGGGCCTCAGGCAAGGTGAACCGCGTCACTAGCAAGTGGCTGATGAGATAACCTGCTAAGGGACCGCTTAAGAGGATCATGGGAAGCGTCAGCGCTAACCCGAGCATCCACAAGAGGCGGTAAGAATTATCGTTTAGACCAGCCAACGGGGACCCAGCGGTGAGTTTAGGAACCCAACTCTAAATCTGGCAATAAGTTACAAACAATCTCAAAGAAAAACGGTATTATCCAGAACTTCGGCCGAAAAGTCAATATAAAATGAGTCGAGGAGGTGATGCGGAAGAATGAAAGAATGCCGTTAAAAGAAGGAGAGACCGTATAACAACTCAAGGAAATCATGTTTAAACTCGTCGGCCAGTTGATTAAACTCTGCCTTCCGTTGCTTATCCTTGTACTCATCTTTCACGATCTTCTTGCCGAACGAGCCATCGAATTTTTTCTCGGGCAGAGCCTTGGCGTTCCCGTCCATATTGGGAAGACGCGCCTCAGCTTTCTTCACACCCATATTTTTTGTAAGGACATCCGCATAGGCAATCCTCCTGGTTTCGGCGGGGAAGACATGACCCGCATCCGAGAACTTTTCATCGATTTCGAAATCTCTTCTTTTTGGGAACGATTTTTCCATTTCTCGAGCGTCGAAATTGATATTCCTAGGATTACGGTTGTGCGGAGTCCGAAGGGCCGGGTCAATCTTTTTTTGCTTAAACCCATGCGTAAAGAACCCAGCGAAGGAGATTCCATCTCCAAAGTTCTAAAATCTGCGCGTTTTAATATTGATAAACTTGTGATCAGCCTTGACCAGGCTCGGTATGTGGATTTAATCGGAGATCGGCCCCGTATTCAAAAAGTGGATCTAGACATGCACCGGGCCACTTTTTATGGTATTCAGCATGTTCGGGAGATTTTGCAAATTATCAGCATGGAAGCGCTGAAGCGGGCGAGCTTAAACCAGACCGGAAGCTTAAAGCGTTTTCTTTGATTGGATCACGAGGTTAGAATCAAACTCGTAGACCATGGGTACGCCAGTTACGATATTTAGTTCAAGCACTTGATCTTTCGTGAGTTGATCAAGCTCCATCACAATGGCACGAAGGCTGTTGCCGTGGGCGGCAATGATGACGTTCAACCCTTTTTTCAAATCCGCTAAGATGTGCTGCTTGAAATAAGGGATGGTTCGAGCGGCTGTATCTTTTAAGCTTTCCCCGCCCGGGGGAGCAATATCATAACTCCTTCGCCAAATACGCACTTGCTCATCGCCGTACTTTTTGGCGGTTTCCGCTTTATTGAGACCCTGTAGATCTCCATAATGGCGCTCATTCAGGGCCTTATCCTTGACGGTGGGGACAGCATTTTTATCTGCGGCTTTGAGGGCGATCTCAAGGGTACGGTTTGCGCGCTTTAAAAGTGACACATAAGCCTTGTCGATCGGAAGGTCTTTCAGTTTTTTCCCAGCGCCTTCGGCCTCCTTTTCACCCTTGGGTGAGAGATCAACATCCACCCAGCCGGTAAAGCGGTTTTCCAAATTCCATTGGGATTCACCGTGACGCAGCAAAATAAGATAACTCATCCATCCTCCAAAACGCAGGATTATATAATAAAGGTTCTCACGCACCAAAGAGATAAAATTGACAGCCTCTATTTGCCTTCCTATAATCACAAAATCCATGCGGGCATAGCTTAATGGTAAAGTCCGAGCCTTCCAAGCTCGTCATGTGGGTTCGATTCCCACTGCCCGCTCCAATTTTATGAAGGGAAGAATTGGAACGGGGCTCGCCCAGAAAGTTTTTAGTGAGCTATCCTCTAATGAATTTCATCCAATAATTAAAACAGGAGATTTCGAGGCCGATGTTCTTGTGCGAATACGCGGCAATATGTGCGTGCGATCGAGGAGTAGATTCGGTTGAGACCGGGGGACTGGCTTTGGATGCATCGGCGCTGGCGGGAGCCGGCAAAAGGTGAAAGTGAAACGAAGGAGCTAGTTTTGAAGTAAGACTTCTTTACCCGGGGCAAACGTTCGCGACAGGAGTTCTTTGGAAGGGATCTTGATTGCAGTTGCTAAGCCAAAAAATTTCAAGCATTGAATCGTGAGATAAGTAGAATCAAACTCCCACCACTTTAAACCGTGCCGTGCGGAGTACTGGAAGGCGTGATGATTATTGTGCCATCCCTCGCCGTAGGTAAGTAAGGCAACCCACCAAAGATTGGTTGATTGATCACCAGCCATGTAAGTTCGATATCCCCACTTGTGGGCCGCCGAGTTTACGAACCACGTGCTGTGATAAACTAAAACAAGTCGCATAAAAATTCCCCAAAGTACGAATGGCCATCCGCCTAAGGCATACAAGGCTGCTCCAAGTAGGATCGTCCATAAGATATGGGTCTTTTCAAGGAATTGATGAGCAGGATCGTTGTAGAGGTCCGGAGCGAGTCGCGCTCTTTCTTCTAACTCGTCGATTCTTCTATTCATGACAATGCACCATCCCATGTGAGCCCAAAAGAAACCTTTGAGCGGGCTATGCGGGTCTTCCTCTTGATCAGACTTAGCGTGGTGCAAGCGGTGAGCCGTGACCCATGAAATAGGACCGCCTTGACAAGCGAGCATAGCCACTATGGTGAGAAAGTATTCGACAGCCTTAGGAGCGCGAAAACTGCGATGGGTGAGTAAGCGATGATAACCCAGGGTAATCCCGAGCCCGCCCGTGATCCAATGAAGAACCACACAAACGAAAAGGGCCTTCCACGTGAAATTAAATAAGGCCACAATAGCAAGCAGGTGGGCGCCTCCTATAAAAATTAATGGGGTCCAGTGTATCTTTTTGTCACGTATTGGTGAGTACGACTTGGGGATGCTTGACTCCGAGGACCCACGAACTCCTTTACCTTCAAATCCTGTTTCAGTGGCGATGTTCGGGTCTTCGAGTACAGATTGACTCAATTTATTTTACCTAACTCTTTCATTTTATTCGGGTTAAATTCATTTTGAAGTGATGCGTTTCGGAAATTAATGGGTCATCCTAGAATATTTCAACCTGTAACGCAAGCACTTAATTTTTGCCCAAGATTTTGACCCATGCAAGTATCGGCGGAAGGGGATAAGGACTTGAACGCCGAAATAAATTTTATAAAAAAACTTGACATGGAAATGAATGTAACTATAATTTTTCATTCAACCTTAGGAGACGACTGTCTTTGCCCTAGGGTCGCACGGATTAGCATCTCACGCAGCCTTTTTTTCGTCAACTTTTTTAACCCGTTTTAAGAAATACTGGCTCTTTGTCATTTTTTAGCTTCAGCGATTATTGCC
>CAYJSI010000002.1:6419-36512 GCA_964373045.1 uncultured bacterium | reverse complement strand
GTCATTTTTTAGCTTCAGCGATTATTGCCCGCTCTCGTCTGCGAGAATCACGTAGGCGCCGGCAGGCAGGCTGGAGTAGCTCAGTTAGTAGAGCACGTCCTTGGTAAGGACGAGGTCACGGGTTCGATCCCCGTCTCCAGCTGAGTCGGTCCAACTCAAAACATTCTCAAGGAGAACTTGTCATGGCAAAAGAAAAATTCGAACGTAAGAAACCGCACGTGAACGTTGGAACCATCGGACACGTGGACCATGGAAAGACAACCCTGACTTGCGCGATGACAAAAGTCCTGGCCGCCAAAGGCATGGCTCAGGTGAAAGAGTATGCAGAAATCGCCAAGGGAGGCACGGTTCGGGATGATTCGAAAATTGTAACGATTGCCGTGGCACACGTAGAATACGAGTCTGAAAAACGCCATTACGCCCACGTGGACTGCCCCGGTCACGCGGACTACATTAAAAACATGATTACCGGGGCCGCGCAAATGGACGGCGCGATCCTTGTGGTCTCCGCGGTGGACGGCCCCATGCCGCAAACCCGCGAACACATTCTTCTCGCCCGCCAAGTAGGTGTTCCCGCCATTGTTGTTTTCCTCAATAAAGTTGATGCCGTTGATGATCCGGAGCTTCTCGATCTCGTTGAACTTGAAGTGAGAGAGCTTTTAAAAAAATATGATTTTCCCGGAGACAAAATTCCTGTGATTCGGGGTTCCGGATTAGCCTCCGCACAAAATCCCACCGATGCGAAAGCCAGTCAACCTATCCTGGATCTTATGAAAGCGCTGGATGACCATATTCCTGAACCTAAGCGCGATATCGATAAACCCTTCCTTATGCCGGTTGAAGACGTATTTTCCATTTCCGGCCGTGGTACCGTGGGCACCGGACGCTGCGAACGCGGCACCGTGAAAGTGGGAGAAGAAGTGGAAATTATCGGGCTTCGTGAAAAATCCATGAAGTCTACGGTCACCGGCGTTGAAATGTTCCGTAAACTTCTCGATGACGCACGCGCGGGAGATAACGTTGGATTGCTTCTTCGCGGTGTTGAAAAAGACCAGCTTGAGCGCGGCATGGTCATCGCAAAGCCGGGAAGCGTCACTCCCCATACGAAGTTCAAAGCTCAGGTGTATATCTTGAACAAGGAAGAAGGGGGCAGGCACACTCCATTCTTTAATGGATATCGGCCGCAATTTTATTTCCGCACGACCGACGTGACGGGCGTCGTGACCTTACCGCAGGGAACCGAGATGGTGATGCCTGGGGACAATGTTTCGATTGAAGGTGAATTGATCATGCCGGTGGCGATGGAAAAGGAGCTCCGCTTCGCGATCCGCGAGGGGGGCAAGACCGTCGGTGCAGGTGTTGTTAGCGAAATTTTGAAGTAATTCCTTCTCGCTAACCCTCTCTAGCAGTTTCTGGCGAACACATCCGACCGCAAGGGGTTTATCTTCGCCGTAAGAGCTTTTGCGGTTACAACCAAAGTTATCATAAACGACTGATGCAAGAAATTATTATCTTAGCTTGCACCGAGTGCAAGCGGCGCAACTATTCAACTCGAAAGAATAAAAAGAAGAATCCAGACCGTCTGGAGCGGAAGAAGTTTTGCCCTTTCTGCGGCAAACATGTCCTTCATAAGGAACATAAATAGAGGGCGACGCGAGAATGAAGCATGGAGGCCTGTAGCTCCAACTGGCTAGAGCGGCGGTCTCCAAAACCGCATGTTGCAGGTTCGAATCCTGCCAGGCCTGGATTCATCTTACGAAAATAGGTTGTGATCATGTTAGGAAAAATCGGAAATTTTTTTTCAGAGACAAAGCAGGAACTGAATAAAGTGACTTGGCCCAGCCGCTCGGAACTTTGGCAGGCAACACTGGTTGTCATTTTTTCTACTTTTGTGATGGCGGCGTTTATCGGGACCGTGGACTTTGTTTTGTCCATCGCCATGAGATTGCTCATAGGATAATCCATGACAGTCGCTCGGTGGTATGTGCTCCACACGCAGACAGGCGTGGAAACAAAAGCCAAAGCAAGTTTGGAGACACGCGCGGAAACGGCGGGATTGAAGCACCTCGTTCATCAGGTCCTCATCCCGAAAGAAAAAGTCAGCGAAGTTAAGGAAGGCAAAAAGAGAATTACCGAGCGGAAATTTTTCCCCGGTTACATCCTCATCCAAATGGAATTGACGGATGACAGCTGGTATCTCGTAAAAAATACGCCGGGGATTTCGGGGTTTGTCGGGTCAGGGAAAAATCCGATCCCGCTTTCTGAGGATGAGGTAGGTCAGATTCTTAAGCAACAGGAAGAAAAGGCCCAAAAACCTAAACCGAAAGTCGATTTTTCGTCAGGTGAGAGCGTGCGAGTCAAGGAAGGGGCCTTTGCCAATTTCAACGGCACGATCGAAGAAGTCAATCCCAACCGCGGCAAGCTGAAGGTGATGGTGACGATTTTTGGCCGCCAAACTCCGGTGGAACTCGAATACTGGCAGGTCGAGAAGATTTAACATGGCAAAAGAGCTGCAAACTAAAATTAAATTGCAGATTCCGGGAGCGCAGGCGAATCCCGCTCCCCCTATTGGTCCCGCGCTGGGTCAGCACGGCGTCAATATTATGGAATTCTGCAAACAGTTTAATGAAAAGACCAAAGATAAGCCCGGGGTTGTGATTCCGGTTGTCATCTCGGTTTATAAGGATAAGTCCTTTACCTTCATTATGAAGTCGCCCCCCGTGGCGACATTCTTGAAAAAGGCCGCGGGTTTGGCGAAGGCCTCTCCTGAGCCGGGGCGTAATATGATCGGGAAGGTTACGCGGGAAGAAGTGCTTGAAATCGCGCGCCAAAAAATGGTGGATCTTAATACGACCAAAATTGACAGCGCGGTTCGTATCGTTCAGGGAACGGCTCGCAGCATGGGTCTTGAAGTGGTGGAGAAAAAGTAGGCGATGCCTCAAGTCGTCAAACGCAGCAAAAAATATCGCGAGCGGGCCAAGCTTCTTGATCGGGAGAAAAAATATTCTCTTGCGGAGGCCCTGAAGGAAGTCAAAAAAATTAATGGCGCGAAATACGATGAAACTCTTTCCCTCAATTTTCAGCTGGGGATTAAACAAGGGGGAGAAGAAACCATTCGCGGCACCGTGGGGCTTCCTTATGGAAGCGGTCAATCCGTTCGCGTCATTTGTGTCTGCAAGGGTGAGAGCGCCAGAGAAGCCAAAGAGGCCGGTGCAAATGAGGTCGGCGGCGAAGAGTTAATCGCAAAAATTCAGGGCGGCTGGCTCGAGTTTGATGCCTTGGTGGCCCATCCCGATATGATGCGCGAGTTGAGCAAACTCGGGAAAGTTTTGGGGCCCAAGGGTCTTATGCCGACCCCTAAGACTGGCACTGTTACGCCCAATGTGGCCAAGGCCGTGAAAGAACTGAAGGCCGGACGCATTGAGTTTAAAAGCGACAAGACCAGCGGTCTCCATGCCATTGTGGGTAAATTGTCTTTTTCGGAAGAAGCGATTCTTGAAAACGCTCGTACGGTGATTCGGGCCATTCAAGATGCCAAACCTGCCGCCGCTAAAGGGGGTTATCTTAAAAGCATTACCCTAGCCTCAACTCAAGGTCCGGGTTTTCGTTTGGCTCTGAGCTCCCTATAAAAGGTATAGAAGGATTGTGAATGATGCCATCCCTAGCTAAAGAATTGATGATGAATGAGATTACGAAGCAGTTTGAGGAAAATCCTTACGCCTTCGTTCTCACTTTCAATGGCCTGACGGTTGCCGATATCGCCGAGTATCGGCGCTCGATTGGAAAAGTGGCCAGCCGCTCGCTGGTTGTGAAGCATTCGATGGCGAAAAAGATTTTAGCTGGCCGCAAGATGGAAGCGGCGGAAAAATTTCTGAAAAACTCCGTTGTCTTTACCTTTGGAACCAAAGATCCGCAGATGATTTCAAAGGCGATTGTGGATTTTGCCAAGATGCACGAAAAAATTGTCCCGGCCGGAGTGGTTTTTGAAGATCAGGTTTATGATGCAGAGTTTGTGAAACGGCTCGCCAAACTTCCGTCGCGGCATGAGCTCTTGACGCAGGTCGTGACACGGATCAAATCTCCCATCACGGGACTTGTGATGACGTTAGGTCAAGTGATGCGCGGTCTCGTGATCGCCATCAACGAAATTAAAAAACAAAAAGAGGCAGTGCCTCAAACGGCATAAATAGGCATAAATACAAGTCGACATCCGCTCACGGCGGACGACGAATCCATCAGGAGGAAAGATCATGTCAGAGCAAACTGAAGTACTCGAAACAAAAGCAGAAGCAGCAAAGGAAACCAAGAAAGAGGGAAAAGCCGTGTCCAATAAACTCCAAACTATTTTGAAATCGATCGAGGAGTTGACGGTTCTTGAGCTCGCGGATCTTGTCAAGGCGCTGGAAGATAAATTTGGTGTGAGCGCTGCGGCTGCCGCCGTGGCAGTGGCAGCTCCGGCAGCGGGAGCCGCTGCAGGAGGTGCTCAACCGGCCGCCGAAGAAAAAACGAGCTTTACCGTTGTTCTCACGAATTCCGGAGACAAGAAGATTCAAGTCATTAAGGAAATTCGTGCCCTGACCAACCTGGGTCTTAAGGAAGCCAAAGACCTTGTGGAAGGCGCCCCGAAGGTTGTGAAGGAAGGCGCCAACAAGGAAGAGGCCGCCAAAATGAAGAAGATTCTCGAAGAGCAGGGCGCAAAAGTCGAAATTAAATAAAATGAGCATGCAACTTACGGAGCGAAGCGGCGTAAGTTGCAATGCGAATTTTATCCTGAGCTTGCCCCGTTTTACGGGCCTCGTTCTACGAGGTGGGGCGGGCGGAGGATAACGACCCGGCGGAGGCCATGTCCATATGACAGCGATAGTGGAAAGAAAAAATTTTACGAAGATCCATGACACCATGGATCTCCCCAATCTTGTTGAAATCCAAGTCCAGTCGTATCAGGACTTTTTGCAGACGGAACGCGCAAAGCGTTCGCGCAAACAGCAAGGTTTGGAAGCTGCTTTTCAAGATTGTTTTCCGATCGCGAGCTTTGACGGGACCTGCAAGCTTGAATACGAGGGTTACATGCTTGGTAAGCCCAAGTACTCCATCATGGAGTGTCATAAGCGCGGTATGACCTATGCGGCACCCCTCAAAGTGAAGCTGCGTCTCGTACGTAAGGGGATTGCCAAGGAGCAGGAGGTTTATATCGGTGAACTTCCTCTCATGACGGAAACCGGTACTTTCGTTATTAATGGCGCGGAGCGCGTGGTGGTAAGCCAGCTCCACCGTTCACCCGGTGTCTCGCTTGAGGAAACGCCTCACGCCAGCGGGAAAAAGATCTACAGCGTGCGCATTATTCCCTACCGAGGTGCGTGGATCGAATTTGAGTCTGATGTGAATGACATTCTTTACGCCTATATCGACCGCCGCCGCAAGATCCTCGCGACAACCCTCCTTCGCGCTCTCGGTTATTCCACCACCTACGATATATTAAAAGAGCTTTATCCCATCGAAAAAAATAAAGAAATCGAAAAATCAGTTTCAAGAAAGTTAGAGGGGGAATATTTAGCGCAGGATGTTCTTCATCCCGAAACAAAAGAGCCGATTGCCCTTGCCGGGACCAAACTCACGAAAGAACTTCTCAGCATCATCATCTCCAACAAAGTTACCTCGCTTGCCCTCGTCAAACTCAAGCAAGATGATCTTTCGATCATTAATACGATTGAGCGCGACCCTTATCGAAATTCCCTGGATGCTCAAATTGCGATCTATCGGCGTATTCGTCCGGGAGATCCTCCCACCGAAGCCAGCGCGAAGGATTTGATCCACAAGCTCTTCTTCGACCCGCAGCGTTACGACCTTGGAATTGTTGGGCGCTATATGTTGAATCGAAAGCTTGCCGTTGAAACGGATCTGAAGCAGACCACACTCAGTAAAGAAGATGTGATGAAAGTGATCTCCATGCTCCTGAAGCTCCGTTCCGGCGAAATGAAGGAGGATGATATTGACCACCTGGGCAACCGCCGCGTTCGTTCCGTAGGCGAGCTCTTGCAGAATCAATTTCGCGTAGGTCTTGCGCGCATGAAGCGCTCCTGCCTTGAGCGAATGTCGATTTACGATCTTGATGCCGCCATGCCCCACAACCTGATTAACCCCAAACTTATTTCCGCTGCCATTAAAGATTTCTTCGGACGAAGCCAGCTTTCGCAATTCATGGATCAGACAAATCCCTTGGCAGAGTTGACTCACAAGCGCCGCCTCTCGGCCTTGGGTCCGGGCGGATTGTCCCGCGAACGTGCCGGCTTTGAAGTCCGTGACGTTCACCCTTCGCACTACGGCCGTGTTTGCCCCATCGAAACTCCAGAAGGTCCCAATATCGGTTTGATCGCTTCTTTGAGCACCTTTGCGCGTGTTAACCCGATGGGATTTTTGGAAAGCCCTTATCGGAAAGTTGAGAAAGGACGCGTCACAGAAAAAATCGATTATTTAACGGCGGATGTTGAAGACCGATATGTCATTGCCCAGGCAAACGCCCGCCTTGATAAAAGGGGTCATTTTCTTGATGAAGTGGTGTCCTGCCGCTCTCAGGGTGATTTTCCCAAGAAAAAGCCCGAAGAGATTGACTACATGGACGTTTCTCCGCGCCAGCTCGTAAGCGTGGCCGCGGCCCTTATTCCTTTCTTGGAGCATGATGACGCCAACCGCGCCCTCATGGGTTCGAACATGCAGCGCCAAGCCGTGCCGCTTTTGATTACCGATTCTCCGGTAGTGGGCACAGGCATTGAAGGAAGGGTGGCCCGCGATTCCGGAGCGACCATCGTTTCCAAAGCGCGCGGGACAGTAAAGTCTGTCAGTTCGAGTGAAATTGTCATCGATGATTTTGTCTACAAGCTCAAGAAATTTGAACGTTCCAATGCAGGCACCTGCGTCAATCAGCGTCCCTTGGTCCATGTGGGAGATAAGGTCAAACGCGGAGATGTGCTTGCGGACGGTGCGTCGACTCAAAATGGCGAACTCGCGCTCGGCCGTAACGTCCTCGTGGCCTTTCTGCCCTGGCGGGGATACAACTTTGAAGACGCAATCATTGTGAGCGAGAAGTTTTGCAAGGAAGATGTCTACACCTCGCTTCATATTGAAGAATTTGAGATCGAGGCGCGCGACACAAAACTTGGAAACGAAGAAATTACCCGCGATATTCCGAACGTAAGCGAAGAGTCTCTCAAGGACCTTGATAAAGAGGGGATTATTCGTATTGGAGCGGAAGTCAGGCCGGGCGATATCCTGGCCGGAAAAATTACGCCGAAGTCCGAGACTGAACTTTCGCCGGAAGAAAAACTCCTGCGTGCCATCTTCGGGGAAAAAGCAGGTGACGTACGCGATGCCTCGCTTACGGTTCCTCCGGGGGTTGAAGGAATTATTGTGGATGTCAAGGTCTTTGAGCGCAAGGAGTCCCGTGCCAAGACACGCGAAGAGCGGCGTCAGGAAAATAAAGATATCGAGAAAATCAAGGAGCAGTATCAGGATCGCATTGATACCTTGAAAAAAGAACGGCTCAATAGGATTTCTTCCATGATCTTGGGGAAAAAACTTTCCGAGGATCTGGTGGACGATATCTTGGGCGAGGTTCTCATCAAGGCTGGCCACGTGATCGAAAAAAGCGATATGAAGAAGCTCGAATCGTGCGACTGGGAATCCGTTCGCATTGACGATGAGCCGGAACTCGAGGAGAGCGTCAAGAAAATCGCCCGTGTTTGGGGAGATGAAATCGACGAACTTATTGCCGAGCGCACCCGAGAAGTGGATCGTGTCAAAAAAGGTGATGAGCTTCCTCCCGGCGTGATTAAAAAAGTAGTTGTCTATGTTTGCTCAAAAAGAAAGATCTCGGTAGGGGATAAAATGGCCGGGCGCCATGGAAACAAGGGCGTGATCGCTAAGATCCTTCCCGAAGAAGATATGCCTTATCTCCCCGATGGGACGCCGGTTGAGATTGTGCTTAATCCCTTGGGCGTTCCTTCCCGTATGAACGTCGGTCAGATCCTTGAGACCCATTTGGGTTGGGCGGCCAAAACACTCGGCATCAAGATTATGACCCCGGTTTTTAGCGGGGCCACAGAAGCAGAAATTAAAGATATGTTAAAGGAGGCTCATTTACCCAGCGATGGGAAAACCGACCTCTTTGACGGCCGCACCGGTGACCGTTTTGATGAGCGAGTGACCGTGGGCTACATCTATATGATGAAGCTGGCCCACTTGGCGGATGACAAGATCCACGCCCGCTCCATCGGTCCTTACTCTCTTGTCACGCAGCAGCCCTTGGGCGGCAAGGCTCAGTTTGGCGGCCAGCGCTTTGGAGAAATGGAAGTGTGGGCGCTCGAAGCCTACGGCGCTTCCTTTACCCTGCAGGAACTTTTGACGGTGAAAAGCGATGACGTCATCGGGCGTACCCGCGTTTATGAAGCCATTGTCAAGGGAGAACCCGCGCTCCATGCTGGAACGCCGGAATCCTTTAACGTACTCGTCAAGGAACTGCAATCGCTGGGTCTTGATATTATAGCCGACAGAAAACATCAGCCGGTCAAAGAGCGCACAGCGGCCTCTGAGAAATCTGACAGCAAAAAAGATGCGGAAGATCGTAAACAAAGGGCCAAGGAGAAACTAAAAGTATGAATTACGACATCAACACCTTTGATTCCGTTTCGATCCGAATAGCCTCCCCGGATGTGATCCGGAAGTGGTCACACGGCGAGGTCCGAAAACCCGAGACCATTAATTATCGAACTCTGAAACCCGAAAAAGACGGTCTCTTTTGCGAGAAAATCTTTGGACCTACCCGTGACTGGGAGTGCGCTTGCGGAAAGTACAAACGCATTAAACATAAGGGTATTGTCTGCGATCGCTGCGGCGTTGAGGTGACTCAGTCCAAGGTGCGTCGTGAACGCATGGGCCACATTGACCTCGTAACCCCCGTTTCTCATATTTGGTTTTTTAAGACCATGCCCTCCCGCATCGGCAATCTCCTCGATCTTAGCGTTCGCGCCCTCGAAAAAGTCCTTTATTACGAAGAATTCATCGTCGTTGACCCCAAAGAAACTCCCCTAAAGCCAAGACAACTTTTGACGGAAGAGGAATTCATCAAGGCTCAGGAGCAATACGGTGCCCAGAACTTTGTCGCCAAGATGGGCGCCGAAGCGGTTCGCGATCTTTTGAAAAATATCGAACTCGAGAAGATGGTTCAGAAGTATCAGCGCCAGGTCAAGGGTTCTAAATCCAAGCAGGCCCGCGCGCGCGCGATTAAAATTTTAAAAATCGTCGATGCCTTTCGTAAGTCGGGCAACAATCCGGAGTGGATGATTTTAGAAGTCATTCCCGTGATCCCGCCGGATTTAAGGCCGCTTGTTGCTTTGGACGGCGGGCGTTTTGCCACAAGTGATCTTAACGACCTTTACCGCCGTGTCATCAACCGCAACAACCGTTTAAAGAAACTCCTCGAGCTTAAAGCCCCGGACGTCATCATTCGTAACGAAAAACGCATGCTCCAAGAGGCCGTAGATGCCCTTTTTGACAACGGCCGCCATGGCCGCCCGGTGTTGGGTGCCGGCAACCGCCCCCTTAAATCCTTAAGCGACATGTTGAAAGGAAAGCAGGGGCGCTTTCGTCAAAATCTCCTGGGAAAACGCGTCGATTATTCAGGCCGTTCCGTGATTGTTATCGGACCGGAGCTGAAGCTTCATCAATGCGGACTTCCGAAGAAAATGGCGCTTGAACTCTTTGAGCCCTTCATTATCCGCAAACTCAAGGAACGAGGTCATGTCCACACCATTCGTTCCGCAAAGAAGATGGTGGAACGGGTCAAGCCCGAGGTTTGGGATATCCTGGAAGAAGTGATTAGTGAGCACCCGGTGCTTCTCAACCGCGCTCCCACGCTTCACCGTCTTGGGATCCAGGCCTTTGAGCCGGTCCTCATTGAAGGAAAAGCCATTCGCATTCACCCCTTAGTTTGTACGGCCTTTAACGCAGACTTTGACGGGGACCAAATGGCGGTTCACGTGCCGCTTTCCATGGAAGCGCAGATGGAAGCCCAGCTCATCATGCTTTCATCCAATAATATCTTTTCACCCGCAAACGGTCAGCCGATTGCGACTCCTTCTCAGGATATCGTGCTTGGAATTTACTACCTCACCAAGATGAGGGAAGGAGCCAAGGGAGAGGGTTTTGTGTTTGCGGATGTTCAGGAAGCCCTCCTTGCCTATCAGGATTGTGAAATTCATAAGCACGCCAAATGCAAATTAAGACTCGAAGGCGGTCAACTGGTTGAAACCACCATGGGCCGCATCGTCTTTAATCAGACGCTTCCTAAGAGTTTCCGTTTTGTGAATGATGTGATCTCAAAAGGAAAACTTTCAAAGATCATTGCCGAATGTTACCGGCAATTTGGACACACGGAGGTCATTCAGCTTCTTGATCGACTGAAGACCCTTGGTTTTGAAGAAGCCACCCGCGCCGGTATTTCGATCGGAATCGATGACATTCAGATCCCCAAGAACAAGGAAGCGTTGCTCAACGAAGCCCGCCGTGACGTCCAGGCCATTGAAAACCAGTATAAGAACGGTCTCATTACGGATGGTGAGCGTTATAACAAAGTCATCGATATCTGGACCCATATTACGGATCGTGTTTCGGACAGCATGTTTGAATCACTTCAGACTTTTAATGCGGTATTCATGATGGCTGATTCCGGGGCTCGTGGTTCGAAGCAGCAAATTCGGCAGCTCGCCGGTATGCGAGGTCTCATGGCAAAGCCCTCGGGTGAAATTATCGAAAGTCCCATCACGGCCAATTTCCGCGAAGGTCTTACCGTGCTCGAGTATTTCATTTCGACTCACGGCGCGCGCAAGGGTCTTGCCGATACGGCTCTTAAAACGGCCGACTCGGGCTATCTCACGCGCCGTTTGGTGGACGTAGCGCAGGATGTCATCATTACAGAGATCGATTGCGGAACGCTGAACGGTATTTTTATGGAGCCCGTTTACGAAGGCGAAGAAGTGGTCGTGTCTTTAAAGGACCGCATCTTTGGCCGTACGGCCCTCGATAACGTGGCCGATATTGTGACGGACCAGCTCATCGTTAAATCCGGTGATGTGATCGACGAAGCGGTTGCGGATAAGCTCGAGGAAGTGGGGATCGAAAAAATCCGCATCCGCTCCGTTTTAACCTGCGACTCCAAACGAGGCGTTTGCGCCAAGTGCTACGGTCGAGATCTCGCTCAAGGCCGCCTCGTGGAGCTTGGCACGGCGGCGGGTATTATTGCGGCCCAGTCCATCGGCGAACCCGGAACGCAGCTTACGATGCGTACGTTCCATATCGGCGGTACCGCTTTCCGCGTGATCGAACAATCCTATTTCAAGGCGCGGAACACAGGCACTCTTCAGTATCACAACCTGAAGACTGTTCTCACAAAAACGGGTGAAATCATTGTGCTCAATCGAAACGGTCAGCTTACGATCCATGATTCCACCGGTCGCGAACTTGAGCGTTACACCATCCCCACCGGCGCGATTATCGGTTACAAGGAAGGTGAGAAGGTGGCGAAGGACGAAATTTTTGTGAAATGGGATCCTTATACCGTTCCGATTCTGACAGAAGTCTCGGGACGCGTCCGTTACGAGGATGTTAAGGCCGGCGTTACGATGAATGAGGAGCTAGATGCGACCACCGGTCTTGTCGAACGTGTGATTATCGAGCATAAAGAAGAGCTCCACCCCCAGCTTCTGATCCTGGGAAAAAATGATGAAATCATTGCCTTCTACCCGATCCCGACAGGGGCTCATATCGTGGTCAAAGACGGCCAAGAAATCACGGGGGGAACTCAGCTTGCTAAAACGCCGCGAAAAATCGCGAAAACCCGCGATATTACGGGCGGTCTTCCTCGTGTGGCCGAGCTCTTTGAGGCCCGCAAACCCAAGAATCCTGCCATTATTTCCGAAATCGACGGCATTGTGGAAATTGGAGAAATTGTGAAGGGGCAGCGCAAGATTATGGTGAAGAGCCCGACGGGGATGAGTAAGGAATATTTGATCCCGCACGGAAAACACTTAAACGTCTACAAAGGTGACAAAGTGGTCGCCGGTGAACAGCTCGTGGATGGACCGGTGGTGCCTCAGGACATTCTACGCGTTTCCGGAGAAAGAAGTCTCCAGGAGTATCTCGTTAAAGAGGTGCAGGAGGTTTATCGGCTTCAGGGTGTTCGCGTAAACGACAAACACGTGGAAGTGATTGTGCGTCAGATGCTCCGCAAGGTCCGTATCGATGAGCCGGGGGACACTGATTTTCTCATCGGTTCGCACGTGGATAAGATTAAATTTGCCAGGGAAAATGAAAAGATGGTGAAAAAAAGTAAACAGCCTGCTAAGGCAACTTCGATCCTGCTTGGGATTACGAAGGCTTCGCTTAGCACCGAGAGCTTCATTTCCGCCGCGAGTTTCCAAGAAACAACCCGCGTTCTCACCGAGGCCGCGACTGCGGGCAAGCGTGACGACCTCATGGGTCTTAAAGAAAATGTGATCATGGGGCATCTGATCCCGGCCGGAACGGGGTTTAGCATTCATCAAGATATCGAGCTTGTCAAAGAGTTGGGAGATCTTCTGCCCGACCCAACCAAAACCGCCGCTAATGAAGCCGAGGCTATGGCCGCAGCCGAGAAGGGCGAGGAGAAAGAATAATGGCTCCTACCATCAATCAGCTGATCCGCTTCGGTAGAAGGCAATTTCGCAAAAAAACAAAGTCACCCGCGCTCCACGGGGCCCCCTTTCGGCGGGGTGTGTGCCTCATCGTTCGTACCCAGACCCCCAAAAAGCCGAATTCGGCGTTGCGTAAAATTGCGCGCGTAAGACTTTCCAACGGAGAAGAAGTGACTGCCTATATACCTGGCGTCGGACACAACTTGCAGGAACACTCCATTGTGATGATCCGCGGCGGGCGCGTGAAGGATCTTCCCGGGGTGCGTTATCACATTGTGCGTGGAAAGCTGGATACCACAGGTGTCAATGATCGTAAAAAATCGCGTTCGAAATACGGCGCCAAGATGCCCAAGCAAGCAGGCGCCCAAGCCGCGGCAGGGGCCAAACCCGCTGCCAAACCGGCAAAGTAATTTAAGGGATTTTTGAGATGAGACGCAGAAGAGCTAAAAAAAGAACGATTGAACCCGATCCGAAGTTTGGAGATTTGCTTGTTTCCAAACTCATTAATATCGTTATGGAGCGGGGAAAAAAATCGACAGCGGAGGGTATTGTCTACGGGGCCTTTGACGTCCTCAAAGAAAAAACAGGGAAAGAGCCCCTGGAGGTTTTTCGCCGCTCTCTCGATAATGTGCGTCCTCTGCTTGAAACCAAATCAAGGCGTGTCGGCGGCGCAACCTATCAGGTGCCTGTCAATGTGCGGCCCGAGCGGGGCAACACGTTGGCCCTTCGCTGGATACGAAGTTTTGCGAGAAACCGCAAGGGCAAGCCTATGGAGCTGAAGCTGGCAGATGAAATTTTAGATGGTTATAACAAAACCGGCGCCGCCATCAAAAAAAGAGAAGATGCCCATAAGATGGCAGAGTCGAACCGTGCTTTTGCGCACTATCGTTGGTAAAAACGTTGGTAAAAATGGCCGAAACTCAAGAAAAGAAAATTCATTATCCGTTAGAAAAAATCCGCAATATCGGGATTGCTGCGCACATTGATGCCGGAAAAACAACAACGACCGAGCGCATTCTTTACTACACCGGCCGCACCTATAAGATCGGGGAAGTGCACGAGGGGACGGCGGTGATGGACTGGATGGAGCAGGAGCAGGAACGGGGCATTACCATCACTTCAGCCGCTACCACGTGTTTCTGGCACGATTGCCGCATCAATATCATTGATACGCCGGGCCACGTGGACTTTACGATCGAAGTAGAGCGTTCGCTTCGCGTGCTCGACGGCTGCATGGCCGTTTTTGGGGCCGTGGAAGGGGTCGAACCCCAGTCGGAAACAGTTTGGCGTCAGGCGGACCGCTACCATGTTCCCCGCATTGCCTTCATTAATAAAATGGACCGCACCGGCGCCGAGTTTGAGCGCAATGTTCAGCAGATGAAGGATCAGTTGGGAGCCAATGCGGTTCCGATTCAGCTTCCGCTCGGCCGCGAAGATAAATTTAGAGGCGTTATTGACCTCGTGACCATGAAGGCCATCATTTTCCATGATGAATCGCTAGGAGCGAAATTTGATTTGGTCGAGATTCCAGCCGAGATGCTTGATCAAGCCAAGAAGGCCCGCGAGCATATGATTGAAAAAGCGGCGGAGCACGATGATGTTCTTATGCATAAATTTATTGAGGGCCGGGAGGCAACGACCGATGAGATTAAAGCGGCTATCCGGCGCGCCACCCTTGGCCTGCAGATAACCCCGGTGATTTGTGGTTCGTCTTTGAAAAATAAGGGAGTCCAGCAGCTTCTGGATTCGGTGGTTGATTATCTGCCCTCTCCTATGGACGTGAAGGCGATTCGAGGGACCAATCCTAATGACAGCACTGAGGTGGAGCGTCATGCAAGCGAATCAGAACCGTTGGCTTGCTTCGTATTCAAGATCGCAAGCGATAAATTTGTGGGGAGCTTAGCCTATGTTCGTATTTATTCCGGTGTCTTGGCCTCCAGCTCCTACATTTATAATCCCCGCACGCGTCGCAAAGAGCGCCTCGGCCGCCTCCTCCTCATGCACGCTAATAAACGGGAAGAAATTGAAGAAGCAGGGGCCGGCAATATTGTGGCGGCGGTCGGCTTAAAGGATGTGAAAACAGGAGATACGCTTTGCGACGAAGGTCATCCAGTTGTCCTGGAGGCGCTCTTTGTCCCCGATCCCGTGATCTGGATGGCCGTGGAGCCGAAAACCAAAGCGGATCGTGACAAAATGGCCGACGCCATTCAAAAGCTTGTCTCAGAGGACCCCACCTTTCGCGTGCGTACTGATCAGGAAACTGTCCAGACCCTGATCGGCGGTATGGGAGAGCTTCATCTTGAGATTAAAATTGACATTATGAAGCGCGAATACGGCGTTCAGGTCAACGTCGGAAAGCCCCAGGTGGCTTATAAAGAAACCGTGACAGCGATGGCGGAAGCGGAAGGTAAATTTATTAAGCAGACCGGCGGCCGCGGCCAATACGGTCATTGTTATATAAGAATTGAGCCGCTTGAACGCGGCAAGGGCAACGAATTTGAAAATGCTGTTGTGGGCGGTGCCATCCCGCGTGAATATATTCCGGCGGTTGAGGATGGCGTAAACGATGCCTGCACCAATGGTGTTTTGGCCGGGTACCCCGTGACGGACGTAAAGGCAACTGTCTTTGACGGCAGCTATCACGAGGTGGATTCCTCAGAAATTGCATTTAAAATGGCCGGAATTTTTGGATTCAAAGAAGCCTTTAGAAGGGCAAAACCTGTTTTACTAGAGCCGATTATGCTGGTGGAGGCGGTGGTACCGGAAGAATACATGGGAGATATTATCGGAGATTTAAATGCGCGGCGTTGTGTCATTCAAGAAATGGGCAATCGCGGGCATCTTAAAACCATTAAAGGACTTGTGCCCTTGGCCGACATGTTCGGTTACGCCACGGCGACCCGCTCCCTTTCTCAGGGCCGCGCGACCTACTCCATGGAGCCGCACAGCTACCAGCAGGTTCCGAGACAAATTGCAGACAAGGTAATCGGAGATCAAGCCGCTTAAGGCGAGAGGGAACTCACATGACCACGACCAAAGAGAAAATTCGGATCAAGCTCAGGGCCTACGATCATCGGATTTTGGACCAGTCGGTTCATGAAATTGTAGGCACGGCCAAGCGCACCGGAGCCAAGGTCATCGGGCCGGTTCCGCTTCCGACTCATATTTGGAAAACAACCGTTCTTAAAGGGCCGACGATTGATAAAAAAGCCCGTGATCAATTTGAGATTCGAACTCACAAACGGCTGATTGATATACAAGACCCGACTTCACGAACCGTGGATGCGCTTATGAAGCTTGACCTCCCGGCCGGCGTCGATGTTGAAATCAAATTATAAAAACATGAATAAAATTGGCATGAGTAGAATTGGCTTGATCGGGAAAAAATTAGGAATGACTCAGCTTTTCGATGACGAAGGCCGCCGCGTGCCTGTCACGGTGCTCGAGGTGGGCCCCTGTCATGTCACCGATCTTTGCACCCAAGAAAAGCATGGGTATAACGCTGTGCAGCTCGGATTCGGGCCTGCCAAAGAAAAGCGAGTGAACCGCGCAAAAAAAGGTCATTTGAAAAAATCAGGTGCCCCAGCGCTCCGCTTTTTGCGTGAGATCCGTACCGAAGAAATCAAGGGTCTTGCCGTGGGTCAGAAATTGAAGGTGGATAATTTTGAGGTGGGCGATTTTGTGGATGTGGAAGCGACTTCGGTGGGAAGAGGTTTTCAGGGCGTCGTGAAACGTCATCATTTTAAGGGAGGTGCGAGCAAAGGCCACGGGTCTATGTTCGGCCGCGTGCCGGGCTCGATCGGCGCCTCGTCCTTTCCCTCCCGCGTTGTGAAGGGAATGCGCGCGGCAGGGCACATGGGCAATGCCCAAACCACGATTCAAAATTTAAGGGTTGTCAAAGTGGATCAGGAAAACAATTTGTTAGTCGTGCGAGGTTCTGTGCCGGGTTTTGAGGGTGAATGCCTTCTTGTCCGTACGGCCCTGAAACGGGGAAAGCCCCGCCAATGGAAAGTTCCGAACGCTGCTGAGGAATCCTCGAAGGTTGCTTCTCCTGCTGAAGAAGCCAAGCCCGAAAGTTCCGAATCGAAATCCTAAATCCTAAATCCGTTGGGATAAGTGCACTGAAAGCATTGAGGAGAGTATTTTCATCGTGAAAGCAGTTATTTATTCAAAGGATGGCCATAAAAAAGGGGAAGCGGTTTTGAATCCCGGGATCTACGCTGCGCGGGTGAACAAACGCCTCATCGAACTCGTTCAGAATGCGTACGCGGCCAATCTCAGACACGGGACCGCGGATACCAAAACCCGTAAAGAAGTAAGGGGCGGCGGTAAAAAACCCTGGCGTCAAAAAGGAACAGGGCGTGCCCGCCACGGCTCGATCCGCTCGCCGATTTGGAAAGGCGGGGGCGTGACGTTTGGTCCGCATCCGAGAAGCTATTTCGTGGCGCTCCCGAAGATGATGCGCGTTCAGGCGCTTATTTCCGCTCTCAGTTTACGCGGGGAACAAAAGAACATAATGCTTCTTGAAGACGTTAAGCTGGAGACTCCCAAAACGAAAGAATGGGTGGGAATTGTTAAGGCCCTTCCTTTAAGCGGACGTCGGATCCTTTGTGTGGTCAAAGACATCAATACCAATCTCGAACGGGCCAGCCGTAATTTAAGTGCGCTGGTTGAAGTGAAGCGTGCAAGCGATCTCAATGCTTATCATGTCCTTCAGCGGGAAAAGATTTTAATTGAGGAAGAGGCTCTGCCCGTGATTGAGAGCCGTTTGTTGCCGGCAGGAGGGAGCGCGCAAGAGGCAACGGCAGAGGCTGAAGGGGAAGCGAGTGAACAAAAGCGTGCTCCTAAACGCAAGAAAGCAAAGGCAAAAAAAGGCACGGCTCCCAAGAAAGGCGCCCGAAAGCGTAAAAGTTCATGAAACTCAATCTTTTTGACATCGTCCAGGAGCCCCTGATTACGGAAAAAATTTCTAAGCAAACAGAAAAGCTTTTCAAATACGCCTTTCGCGTGCACCCGAAGGCCAATAAAAAAGAGGTTAAGAGCGCTATCGAAAAGATTTTCAACGTGCATGTCGTTCGGGTGAACACATTAAATGTTTCCGGCAAATGGCGGCGTGTACGCACGCAGCCTGGTAAAACAGCCAATTGGAAAAAAGCGGTTGTGACTTTGAAGGCAGGTGAGAAGATCGATATCACTTCTCCGCAAGGAAAGTAAAATGCCACTGATTAAATTTAAACCCACAACATCCACGCGGCGATTCGGGAATGTTTCCGACTTTTCGGAGCTAACAACGAATCGTCCGTACAAACCTTTAACCGAGCCCAGGAAAAGAACGGGCGGTCGGAATTTACACGGTCACATTACCGCTCGGCGTCAAGGCGGGGGTCATAAACGCCGTTTGCGTCTAGTTGATTTCCGCCGCAATCGGTTTGGCGTGGCGGCCAAGGTGTTGACGGTTGAATACGATCCCAACCGCAGCGCTCGAATTTCACTGATTGAATATGCGGATGGAGAAAAAAGTTACATCCTTTCACCGAGCGGCCTGAAGGTGGGAGAAAGCGTGATGAGTGGCGATGGGGCTGAGGTGAAGGTCGGAAATCATCTTCCGCTGCGCCTGATCCCGGAAGGGACCCCCATTCACAATATTGAGCTTCAGCCGGGTCTCGGCGGAAAGCTTGTCCGTTCAGCAGGCGGCGTGGCTCAGATTATGGCTAAGGAAAATGAAATCGCCCACGTGAAGCTTCCTTCGGGCGAGGTACGCATCATTCCTCTTGCGGCCTACGCCACGATAGGCCAGTGTTCGAATATTGATCACGAAAATTTGAAACTGGGAAAAGCGGGCCGCAGCCGGTGGCTCGGCAGGCGTCCGGTGACCCGCGGTGTTGCCAGAAATCCCGTGGACCATCCGATGGGCGGCGGGGAAGGAAAGTCGAAGGGTGGAAATCATCCGCAAAGCCCGTGGGGCCAGAAGTCAAAAGGTTTGAAAACCCGTAAACGCAATAAAACTACGAACAAGTACATTGTAAAGGATCGAAGAAAATGAGCCGGTCTGCAAAAAAAGGTGTTTATGTCGACGAAAAGCTTCTCGGCAAAGTCCGTGAGGCCGTGCAAAAAAAGGATCGCCGCCCCATCAAGACCTGGTCCCGCAGGACCACCATCACCCCGGATTTTGTAGGGGTCACGCTGGCCGTTCACAACGGGAAAATCTTTCACAATGTTTTTGTCACGGAGAACATGGTCGGCCATAAATTGGGGGAGTTTTCTCCGACTCGCACCTTTAAGAAACATAGCACTTCGCAGGATAAGGCGAAGGCCCTTGCAACGGGCTCCAAGACCTAAGGAAATATTCAATGAGTCAAGCAGCTAAAGAAAGCCAAAAGCCGGTTCACGAGCCGAATCGTTCGGCGAAGGCAGTTGCCAAATATTTACGCATCGCACCTCGGAAAATGCGTTTGGTGATTGACGCCATCCGGCATCAGCCGGCCCAAAAGGCCTTTGTTGCATTGATGGTTTTAAAAAAGAAGGCTGCCCGCATGGTGGAAAAAGTATTAAAAAGCGCCGTGGCCAATGCCAAGGTGCTGGGACTGGATGAGAATCGTCTTGTGGTTTCGGATATCCGAGCCGACGGCGGGCCCACCATGAAACGCTTCATGTCGCGCTCCATGGGCCGGGCAGACCGCATCATCAAGCGCACGACGCATCTTTCCCTTGTGGTTGAGGAAGGCCAAAAGAGCTGGGGCGCATCTCACCAGCCGTCACAGGCGGCGGATGAAAAAGCTGGAGACGCTTCGAAGGCAAAATCAAAGTCATCGCCAAAGAAAAAAATGGCGGCAGGAAAGGCATAAGGAGGAAGTCTTGGGTCAGAAATCGCATCCTTACGGATTAAGATTGGGATACATCAAGCCCTGGAAGGCTCGATGGTTTGCCCCTAAAAATTTCGCCAATTATCTTCATGAAGATTTGAAAATCCGTAAGTACCTGAAAGAAAAATTGAACTTTGCGGGTGTATCGAATATCGAGATCGAGCGCTCAAGCGGCAGGGTGCGGGTCCGCATCTTTACCGCCCGACCCGGTGTCATTATCGGCCGGCGCGGCCAAGAAATCGATAAGATCAAAGAAGAACTCGCCGCCATTACCCACAGCGAGCTTTTTGTAGATATCAAAGAGGTCAAAAATCCGCAGACGGATGCCCAGCTTGTGGCGGAAAATATAGCCATGCAGCTCGAGAAACGGGTGGGTTTTCGGCGCGCTATGAAGAAGGCTGTTCAAATGGCCATGACCAAGGGCGGATTGGGGATCAAGGTGGTCTGCAAAGGAAGGCTGGGCGGTGCAGAAATTGCGCGTGATGAGAAATATCGTGACGGCAAAGTTCCCCTTAATACTTTCCGTGCGGATATAGATTATGGATTTGCCGTAGCCTTCACCACCTACGGAACGATCGGCTGCAAAGTTTGGATTTATAAGGGAGATGTCTTAGTTAAAAAAGAGGAAGCAGGCCTTCGCCAAGAGCGTGAGCGGCTTCGTTTAGCGGCGGATATGGCGGCCCAAGCGTCTCAGCCGCCTGCCGAGAACGTAGCGGCGGCAACGCCAAAGGCAAAAATCTCAAGGCGTAAGTCAAAAACGGAAATTCCGGTCGAGGTTGCAGCGCAGCCGATTGCGACGTCTGAGCCGGAATCAAACGCAAGCGAAGAAACTTCCAAAGACAAAGCATCTGACTTAAGAAACGATCAAGGATAAGATCATGCCGTTGATGCCAAAGAGGGTTAAATTTCGAAAGCAGCAAAGAGGGTGGATGGGGGGCATTGCCACTCGCGGAAACAAACTTGCCTTCGGCGATTTCGGCTTAAAATCCCTTGATTGCGGCTGGTTGACGGCCATTCAAATCGAGGCCGCCCGCGTGGCACTGTCTCGAACCACTAAACGAGGAGGGAAAATCTGGTTGCGCGTTTTTCCCGACAAGCCCTTTTCGAAAAAACCGGCAGAAACTCGTATGGGAAAAGGAAAAGGTTCTCCCGAGTATTATGTGTGCGTTATCAAACCGGGGCGTGTCCTCTTTGAAATGGGAGGTGTCCCCGAGGCGCTCGCAAAATCGGCCATGCGGCTTTGCGCACACAAGATTCCGCTTCGTACCAAATTTGTAAAACGGATGGGTGTCTGACGATGTTGAAACCGGCGGAGTTGAGAAATTTAAGCCCCGAAGAACTTCAGGACAAGATGAACGGCCTGAAGAAGGAGTTATTGCAATTTCGGTTTCAAGCCAAGACCGGGAAGCTCGAACGCCAGAACGCGATTAAGGAAGCGAAGCATGATGTCGCCCGGATTTTAACTGTGATGAACGAGAAGAAAGCCGAGGTCAAGTCGTGAATCAGGCCGCCCATCAAGTCGGAGATGCCGCAGGGGTACGCACCCGTGAGGGAATTGTATTAAGCGATAAGATGCAAAAAACCATTATTGTCGAGGTCACGCGCCTTGCGCAGCACCCGCAGTTTAAGAAGATTATCAAGCGTCGGGTGAAATATGCGGTCCACGATGAGAAGAACCAGGCGAAGATTGGAAATAAGGTCGAAATTATGGAGACGAGGCCCCTTTCCAAAACCAAGCGCTGGCAATTGGTGAAGGTATTAACTTCATGATTCAACTTCGAACCATTTTAGAGATTGCCGATAACAGCGGTGCCAAAAAGGCCTCGATGATTGGTGTCATCGGCCGCCGCGGCAAGCGCATTGCCCAAATCGGCGACATTATCACCGCCAATGTGAAAGAGGCCATCCCGGAAGGCGGCGTGAAAAAAGGGGAAGTGGTTAAGGCCGTTATCGTGCGCACCTGTTCTCCAATCCAGCGCAAGGACGGCTCGACCGTACGCTTTTCTTCCAATGCGATGGTGTTAATCGACAATCAGAACAATCCGCGCGGGACACGCATCTTCGGGCCGGTGGCCCGCGAGCTTCGTGACCGCGACTTCACAAAAATTTTATCGCTTGCCCCTGAGGTTGTTTAAATGATGCGTCTTCGAAAAAATGATCAAGTGTTAGTCATTGCCGGAAAAGACCGCGGCAAAAAAGGCAGGGTTATGAAGATCTATGCCGCCGAGCACCGTGTCCTGGTCGAAAAAATTAATTACTACAAAAAGGCCCTTCGCAAATCCAAGGCCAATCCCAAGGGCGGGATCGCCCAGGTGGAAGGAAAGCTTGATATCTCCAACGTCAAACTCGTCTGCCCGCGCTGCTCGAAGGCCTCGCGTGTCGGGTTTACCATTCTGGCAGACGGCACAAAGCAGCGTTCCTGCAGGCGTTGTCACGAAATCATTGGGTCCTAATATGGGAACAGCAGGCGAAACCTATACTCCGAGGCTCCTCGCAAGATACCGGAAGCAGATCGTTCCGACCATGATGGAGGAATTTCAATATTCAAACGTCATGCAGGTGCCCCGCCTCAAAAAGGTAGTGCTCAATATCGGGGCGAAGGAAGGACAGGAAGATGTGAAGGTCCTTGAGCAATTAGCGCATGAGCTCGGACAAATTACAGGGCAGAAGCCGCTTATTACCAAGGCCAAAAAGTCGATTGCCGGTTTTAAGCTGCGGGAGGGTTCTACGGTTGGCGCCAAGGTAACCCTTCGCCGTGCCCGCATGTATGAATTTATTGAACGGCTTTTTAATGTGGCCATGCCCCGCATCCGCGATTTTCGGGGATACTCGGAAAACAGCTTTGATGACCGGGGGAATTATTCGCTTGGCATCCAGGAACAGACTATTTTTTCGGAAGTGGATTTCGACAAAATTAAGAAAATGAAGGGGATGGATATCACCTTTGTGACATCTGCCCCCACCAACAAGGAAGGCAAAAGGCTGCTTGAGCTTCTCGGCCTTCCCTTTAGGAAGAGCTAATGGCTAAGACTTGCTTGGTCGTCAAACAACAGAGGCCGCCCAAATACAAGGTTCGGGGATACCACCGCTGTAAAAATTGCGGCCGGGCACGCGGCTTTATTCGAAAATTCGCCCTTTGCCGAATTTGTTTTCGGGAGCTAGCGGTACAGGGTTTCATTCCTGGGGTTGTCAAATCCAGCTGGTAATTTTAAGGAGAATGCTTCATGCCGGTGACAGATTTTGTCGGTGATTTTTTAACCATTATTCGTAATGCCTCCAAGGCGCACAAAGAAAAGGTCACAGCCGCTTCTTCGGGTCTGACCTTAAAAATCGCAGAGATCCTCAAAGAGGAAGGTTTTGTGAACAACGTAAAACCTTTTTCGGAAGGCAACAAGCGCTTCATCCGAGTTCATTTGAAATATGTTCGCGGCACCCGCCCCGCCATTCAAGGGCTTCGTAGGGTCTCAAAGCCCGGGCGCCGTTACTATGTCGGCCACGACGCCATCCCTCGGGTCCAGGGGGGGTTGGGTGTAGCCATTGTTTCAACCTCAAAGGGGCTTTTGACGGATCGCGCTGCCCGGCAAGGTAAGGTCGGCGGCGAGGTTCTCTGTACGGTTTGGTAAAGCGAGGATTGGACTAAAATGTCTCGAGTCGGAAAAAAACCTATTCTGGTGCCGAGCGGTGTGAAGGCAAACCTTGACGGCCAAAAATTGGCCATTCAGGGCCCCAAGGGCAGGATGGACTTTTTTGTGCATCCGAGGATGAAGGTCACGACGAGTGCGAGCCAGATCGAAGTCACTCGCCCCACCAATGTTCGCACAGACCGCGCGCTTCATGGTTTGACGCGCAGCCTCATCCAGAACATGGTGACAGGAGTCACGCAGGGATTCTCAAAGGAGCTCGAGATCGTTGGCGTGGGCTTTAAGGCTCAAGTGAAAGGGAAGATTCTCAACCTTTTGCTCGGTTTTACCCATCCCATTGACTACCACATTCCGGAGGGCATCGAAGTGAAGTGTCCCAACCCGACACGCGTTGTCGTAAGCGGTCTTGATCGGCAAAAGGTGGGTCAGGCGTCAGCTGAGATTCGAGGTTTTTATGAACCCGAACCTTACAAGGGTAAAGGAATTCATTACGTCGGTGAAGTCATTCGCCGCAAACAAGGAAAAACGGTAGGTTAATGATCATGCTAGCAAAAGAAGCGGGGAGAATCAGAAGGCACGGGCGTGTTCGAAAAAAAATGATGGGGACTGCCGAAAGGCCGCGCCTCGCCGTGCACCGGTCCTCACAGCACCTCTATGTTCAAGTGGTGGATGATACAAAATCTGCGACCCTTCTTTCCTTTTCCACTGCCGATAAGAGTTTTGTTAAGGTCTCAGGAAAGGTAAAAAAAGTGGATGCCGCAAAAAAACTAGGTGAATTTTTCGCAAAAAATTTAAAAGAAAAAGGGGTTCAGAAAATCGCCTTTGATCGCGGCGGCTATCTTTATCATGGCCGCGTGAAGGCGCTTGCCGATTCCCTTCGCCAAGCAGGATTTGAGTTCTAATGAATGAAAAAGGAGATGCCCATTTGGAGCAGGCCAGAGGAACGATAGTTGATCAAGCAGCAGTCAAGGCGCCGGCCCCTCAGCCCAAGCCCGTGACGGACACCCATTATGAAAAAGTGATTCAAGTGAATCGCTGCGCGAAGGTGGTGAAGGGGGGAAGGCGTTTTCATTTTAGCGCCCTTGTGGTGGTGGGAAACGGCGCCGGAGAAATCGGCTATGCCCTCGGCAAAGCCAACGAGGTGGCGGATGCCATTCGTAAAGGTTTAGCAGCGGCTCAAAAAAAGAAATTCAAGGTGATCCTTAAAAATACATCCATCCCTCATGAAATCATCGGCCACTACGGCGCCGCGAAGGTGCTTTTGAAACCCGCTGCCCCCGGTACCGGTATTATTGCCGGAGGCTCGGTGCGGGCGGTTTGTGAGTCGATCGGTATCAAAGATATTCTCACAAAAAGCCTGGGCAGCGATAATGCGGTGAATGTCCTGAAGGCGACGATCGATGGTCTGAAGAAGCTGGTGGATAGCAAAATCCGCAATGAAAATGAAGAGGTCATCGCTTAAATTATGAGAGCAAAATTTCCCTATAAGAAAAGAGCGAAGCGCCTTGGCTGCGGCATCGGCTCAGGCCACGGAAAAACTTCGACCAAGGGTCATAAGGGGCAAAGGGCCCGTTCTGGTTTTGCTCTAAGACCCGGTTTTGAAGGGGGGCAGAACCCTCTCTATCGAAGGCTTCCGAAGCGCGGGTTTAACAACGCTGTCTTCGAACGAAAATACGCCATTATTAGCTTGGAGAAAATCACATCCCTGAATGAAACCGAGATTTCGCCGGAAATACTCCTCTCGCGGGGGGTCATAAAAAAACTGGAAACGGGTCTTAAGGTCCTGGGTTCAGGGGAACTCAAGAGGGCCGTGACGGTGAAGGCGCATCGCTTTAGTGAATCCGCCAAGACCAAGATTGAAAAAGCAGGCGGTCAAGCCGTTCTCATCCAATAGTTAGTTTATAGGGGATTATGCTCCAGGCCTTCGGTAATATTTTCAAAGTTCCGGAGTTGCGTAATAAGGTCTTATTTACCTTATTTATTATTGTTATTTACCGGATCGGCGCTTATGTTCCGACCCCAGGGATTGACGGAACGGCGCTTGCAAGGTTCTTTCAATCCATCTCCCGCACAGCGGGAGGTCAGCTCTTTGGCATTATGGGGATGTTTTCGGGAGGGGCACTTCAAAAGGCGACGATTTTTGCGCTTGGCATCATGCCTTACATCTCGGCCTCGATTATTTTGCAGCTTTTGACGGTTGTGATTCCCCAGCTTGAAAAGCTGGCGAAAGAAGGCGAAGAGGGCCGCCGGAAAATCATTCAGTATACGCGTTACGGCACGGTCGTTTTGAGTATCATCCAGACCTTTTTCATCGCTCTTTGGCTTGAGAATCCGAATGCGTTTAATGGAACGGTGGTTGTGCCGAATCCGGGTTGGGCTTTTCGGCTGATGACGATCCTGACCTTGACCACAGGAACGGCTTTTATCATGTGGCTCGGGGAACAGATTGATCAATATGGGATCGGGAACGGGATGTCGGTCATCATTACGGCCGGTATCATTGAATCTGTCCCAACCGCTCTTTGGCAAACGTATCTTTTGCTTTCGCCCTTTGATGTGGCGCGTCAGCAGCTCGCCTGGTGGAAATTTGGACTTATGATTGCGCTCTTTGTCGGGACCGTGATCGGCGTGATTCTCATTATTCAGGGGCAGCGGAAGATTGCGGTTCAATATGCCAGGCAGATCCGCGGGCACCGCGTCTACGGGGGGCAAAGCACTTATCTGCCGCTCAAGGTGAATCAGGCGGGGGTGATCCCGATTATCTTTGCCCAGTCGGTCATATTATTTCCGGCCACCATTGCGGGATTTTTTCCCAAGGCCGGGGCGTTGACGTCAATGGCCCAGCAGCTCTCGCACGGGACCCTGGTCTACTCGCTCATTTACGTTTTTCTGATTTTATTTTTCACGTTCTTTTACACGGCGATTACGTTTAATCCGATTGAAGTGAGTAACAATCTTCAAAAATTCGGCGGTTTCGTTCCCGGAATTAGGCCCGGGAAAAATACCGCGGAGTATTTGGATTACGTGATGACCCGGATCGCGGCAAGCGGCGCCGTTTTCTTGGCGGTGATTGCGCTCTTTCCCGACATCATTTCATCGCCGAGGATTTTGAATATTCCATTTTTGATTGCCAGCTTCTTCGGAGGAACCGGTCTTTTGATTATCGTGGGTGTGATGCTGGATACCATGCAGTCGATTGAGTCGCAGCTTCTCATGCGTCACTATGAAGGCTTTATTAAGCGCGGGAAATTGAAGGCACGCCGCTAAAATGAAATTGGTTCTGCTCGGTCCTCCGGGTGCAGGCAAGGGAACGCACGCCAAGATTCTAGCGGAGAAGTTTCGAGCGCCGCATCTTGCGACCGGGGATATCTTAAGGGTCCATATCCGCGAGAAAACGGAATTGGGGCTTCGCGCCAAAGATATCATCGAGCGCGGCGGGTTGGCCCCCGATGAGCTCGTGAACGCCATGATGTTGGACAAAATCAAAAGTGTAGGCGTGACGCGCGGCTTTATTTTAGACGGATATCCGAGAACGATCGGTCAGGCAGATGCCCTGGACAGCTTTTTGAAAAAGGAAAAAACGCAAGTGGATGGCGTGCTTAATTTTGCCACCACCGAGCGGGTCATCATCGACCGGCTTTCGGGCCGGCGTGTTTGCGCCAAGTGCGGAGCCAATTACCATAGCCGCAACATCCCGCCCAAGCGCGAGGGCGTTTGCGATCGATGCCATGAAACGTTGACCCAGCGCAAAGACGATGAGCCTCAAACCATCCGTCATCGGCTGGAGACCTATGAAAAGGAAACGAGGCCTTTGATTGATTATTATCAGAAAAAAGGTCTTTTGTATGAAGTCCCGGGAGATTTTGATGTCTCCGAGCTTCAAGCGGAACTTAAAAAGCTCTTTGACAAGCTGCAGCTTGCAGTATGATCTCGCTTAAATCCAAGCGCGAAGTTCAAATCATTCAAGAGGCGGCCGAGATTCTGAAGAATGTATTTGAGGCGGTTCAACCTCTGATGCGAGCCGGTGTGACAACGGCCGAGCTTGATCGTTTGGCCGAGGAGATCATCGTAAGAAAAGGCGGAGAACCGGCCTTCAAGGGCTATCGGGGATTTCCCAAGACGGCATGCATTTCAATCAATGAAGAGGTTGTGCATGGGATTCCGGGTGCGAGGGAACTCAAAGAGGGCGACTTGGTGAGCTTTGACATCGGCGCCAAGGTGAATGGTTATTACGCGGATGCAGCCAGGACCTGGTGCGTTGGGTTCGCCAATCATGAAAAGAGCCGATTGATCGAAACCTCTCGCGAGGCCTTAAGGGCCGGGTTGGAGGCTTACAAACCCGGGTGCAGGGTGGGCGATGTTTCTTCTGCGATTCAGCGCTTGATCGAGTCTCGAGGTTATCAGGTGGTTCGCGATTACGTGGGACACGGGATCGGACGCTCGCTTCATGAGGATCCGCAGGTCCCCAATTACGGGAAAGCGGGCCATGGGCCAAAAATGGAGCCGGGACTTGTGCTTGCGATTGAACCGATGGTGACAGAAGGTCATCATGCGGTGGAAACGTTAAAAGACGGATGGACGGTCGTGACCCAAGATCGAAAATTGTCCAGTCATTATGAAGATACGATTGTTTTTATGGAAAATGGTTTCATGAATTTAACCGGAGGAGATACGCAGGACTGAGTGCTGAGGACTGAGCGATGAGTGAATCTATATCACTTCTGCTCAACCCTCAGTCCTCGTTGCTCAGTCCTTAGCGCTGAACCTATGCCGAAAGAAGATTCCATTGAGGTGGAGGGAAAAGTGGTGGAGCCCCTTCCGAACGCGATGTTT
This sequence comes from uncultured bacterium, assembly GCA_964373045.1. GTDB lineage: Bacteria > Omnitrophota > Omnitrophia > Omnitrophales > Aquincolibacteriaceae > CAYJSI01. Next base: position 8,453 of record CAYJSI010000002.1, on the reverse strand, counting down.
CGGGTGGAGCTCGATAACGGCCACAAGGTGCTGGCGCATATTTCCGGGAAAATGAGGATGCATTATATCCGCATCCTGCCGGGCGATCGAGTGAAGGTGGAGCTTTCGCCTTACGATTTAACCCGAGGCAGAATTACGTTTAGGATTAAATAAGCTATAAGCCTGCAGGCTTTAAGCTGAATTTGGAGCCATCATGAAAGTTCGTTCGTCCGTGAAACGCATTTGTGAACATTGCAAGATTGTCCGCCGCAAACGGATTGTGTATGTCATTTGCAGCAATCCGAAACACAAGCAGCGGCAAGGCTGAGACAAAGCGATGAACAATGAGGACTGTGAGGACTGAGAAAATCAAAAGCGGACATCAGAGCTTCTGGTGGTTGCTTTTTACTCAGTCCTCATAGCTAAGTTTAAGGAGTCATTATGCCACGTATTTTAGGAGTCGATATACCCAGAGAAAAAAGAACCGTGATTGCCCTGACCTACTTGTATGGGATCGGGACGTCTCTTTCTCAGAAGATTCTGGCGGAGGCCCAAATCGACCCGAATAAACGGGCGAAGGATCTTACAGAGAAAGAGGTTTCGACCATTACGGGTGTCATTCAAAAGACCGCCAAGGTGGAAGGGGATCTCAGGCGAGAGGTTCAGCAGAACATTAAACGATTGATTGATATCCGTTCTTATCGCGGAAGCCGGCATTTAAGAAATCTTCCCGTGAGAGGACAGAGGACCCACACCAATGCAAGGACCCGTAAGGGCCCGAGAAAGACGATCGGGGGCTTGAGCAAAAAGCCGCCCGCTCCCAAATAAGGACGGAGGACTGAGCTATGAGAGATGAGGGCTGAGTAAAAGCGAGTGTTTATTTTGATTTACTCAGTCCTCGGTGCTCATTGCTCGTTACTTTGATTAAGGAGAACTGAATGGCTAAGAATAAAAAATTAAGACAGGTCACCCGCGGGGTGGCGCACGTATGTGCCAGCTTCAACAATACGATTGTGACCATTACCGATCCCCAAGGCAATGCCGTGTGCTGGTCCTCCTCAGGCGCTGCGGGTTTTAAGGGTTCAAAAAAATCCACTCCCTTCGCCGCGCAGGTAGCGGCTGAGCGGGCGGCCAAGAAGGCCCTGGAATTCGGCATGAAGGAAGTGGAAGTCTATGTTAAAGGACCGGGTTCGGGACGCGAGTCCGCCATCCGTGCGCTGCAGGCCGGCGGTCTCATGGTGAGCGCCATTCACGATGTCACCCCCCTTCCTCATAATGGCTGCCGTCCGCCTAAAAAGAGGAGGGTCTAATCATGGCCAAATACATCGGGCCGGTGATTCGGCTTCATCGGCGGGAAGGAATCCATCTCGGACTGAAGGGGCGCCGCAGCACGGATGAAAAATATGATAAGCGCCTGAGCCAGCCGCCGGGTCAGCACGGAAAAGGTCGTCAGAAGCTCTCAGACTATGGCGTTCAACTGCGCGAAAAGCAGAAGCTCAAACGTATTTATGGAATGCTGGAAAGGCAATTTCGCGTCTTCTTTGCTCGCGCGGTGAAAAAACGCGGTGTGACGGGTGAAATCCTGATCCAGCTTTTAGAGAGGCGGCTCGATAACGTGGTCTACCGGCTGCTATTTTCCACCACGCGCCGCGAGGCAAGACAAATGGTGAGTCATGCGCTTATTTATGTGAATGACAAATCTGTCAATATCCCGTCTTATCTAGTGCGGCCTGGGGATAAAATCAGCGTGAGAAAAAAAGAAGCCACCGTGAGTCGCATCAAGGCGAGCCTTGAGAAATGGCAGGACCTTACGATTCCGGAGTGGCTTACTCTCGATCGCAATACCCTCGAGGGGAAGGTAATGCGGCTGCCTGAAAAGTCGGATACGGCACTGCCGGTTGACGAATCGGTCATCGTAGAATTGTACTCGAAATGAGCACAAAACTTATGGAGCCTTTTTTTAAGAGAAGCGACATAAGTTTTAGGTGCGAATTTCCCCGCCGCGGTTTGTGGCGGGGAACGGTTTAAAAACTATATTACGGATCCGCCACAAGT
>CAYJSI010000002.1:1368-6319 GCA_964373045.1 uncultured bacterium | reverse complement strand
GTGGCGGGGAACGGTTTAAAAACTATATTACGGATCCGCCACAAGTCGTGGCGGATTCAATTCAGCCAAACAACTTGCGCTCTGCGCAAGTTGTGGCTTCATTGAAGGAGGATTTAACAATGGGAATTCGATGGAAGACATTTGAAATGCCGAAAAAGCTGGAAGTCGAGAAGGCAACGTTGACGCGCACTTATGGAAAATTTGTGGCCGAACCTTTCGAGCGGGGGTATGGAACCACGATCGGGAGCGCCCTTCGGCGCGTTTTGATCTCCTCGATCGATGGCGCGGCGGTCACCAGCCTTAAGATTGAAGGGATACTGCACGAATTTTCTTCTCTTGAAGGCGTCCTTGAGGACGGGGCTCAGATTATTCTGAATATGAAGAAGCTCGTGCTTCGTTATCACGGCAAGGGTCCGAAGAAAATTACCATCAGCGCCAAAAAGAAGGGTCCTGTGACGGCCCGCGATATTCAGGCGGATGAGACGATCGAGATCGTGAACCCCGATCTTGTCATCTGCACCCTCACCAAAGACGCCCCTCTCCGTATTGAAATGGAGATCGGGCGCGGCCGCGGCTATGTGCCGGCTGAGCGCAATAAGCAGGAAGGGACCCCCATCGGCATGATTCCGATCGATTCCATCTTCTCGCCGATTACCAAGGTCAATTTTACGGTGGAGGATACGCGAGTCGGCCAGACAACGGATTATGACCGGCTGCTCCTTGAAGTTTGGACAAACGGCGCCATGGGTCCGGAGGAGGCCCTTCTTTACGCCTCCAACATTCTTCAGCGGCACCTTGATATCTTCGTCAATTATGGCGAGCTGCCGGTGGAAGAAGAAGAGGAAGATGAAGAGGATCTCGGTTTCAAAGAGATGATTGCAAAACCCATCAGCGAGCTTGAGCTCTCGGTCAGGAGCGCCAATTGTCTTGAGGCCGCCAATATTAAAACCATTGGGGATCTTGTGCAGAAGTCCGAGGCCCAGATGCTGAAGTATAAAAACTTCGGCAAAAAATCTCTTTCTGAAATTACGGCCATTCTCACGGGGATGGGCCTTGCGCTTGGGATGAATGTCGAAGAACGTATCAAGGGTAAGAAAGCCGCGGCCGCAGCCTCCGCCCAGCCCGCTTCCCAAACGGGTTAAGGAAAAACCATGTATCACCAAAAAAAACGAGGGAAATTAGGCGTCAAGACAAAGCATCGCAAGGCCCTCTTGAGAAATCTCATAAGGAGCCTTGTGATCCACAAAAGGATCGAAACCACCCTTGCGAAGGCGAAAGAAGCCAGCACCTTCGCCGACAAGATGATCACAATTGCAAAGCGGGGAGATCTTCATGCCCGCCGCCTTTTGATCTCGCGCCTTGGGTGTGCCGAGACCGCCAATGCCCTCATGGTCCGCATCGCCCCGAATTTTAAAGAGCGCCAAGGCGGTTACACCCGCGTGCTCCGGCTTGGGGTCCGCCCCGGGGACGGCGCCCAAAAGGCCCTTCTTGAATTTTCTACGCTGATTGAGACACCCGAAAAACCGAAAAAGCCGAAGAAGGAAAAGAAGGTCAAAGAAGTTAAGGTTGAAGACAAGATCGAAAAGACCCAGTCGAAAGAGGAGTCCAAAACGCCTGAAGGAAAAAAGGCTCCCGCAAAGCCCGAAAAAGAAGAGAAGAAGGAGTCTGAAAAGAAAGGCGGCTTCTTAAGTGCGCTCCGCAAGTTCCTTAAAGGCGACGACCAGTCCTAATCTCTCGATCGAGCTGGCTCGTCGAGTTCTCTCGGTTGCCCCCTCGGTGACGCTGGCCATCACAGCGAAGGCCCAGGAAATGAAGGCCTCCGGCATCGACGTGATTTCTCTCAGTGCCGGCGAACCCGATTTTGACACCCCTTCCTTCATTAAAGAAGCCGCGATTGACGCCCTGCAAAAGGGCGTTACAAAATACACGCCGGCCTCCGGGACCCCAGAACTGCGCAAGGCCGTTGCGGCTAAGCTCAAGCGCGATCAGGGTCTTCAGTTTGATCCCAAGCAAATCGTTGTTTCAGTCGGCGCCAAACACGCCATTTTCAATGTCCTCTTTGCCCTCTTAAATGAGGGCGATCACGTGATCATACCGGCGCCCTATTGGCTGAGTTACCCTGAAATGGTGGCGGTCTTGGGCGGGAAAAGCGTTTTCATTGAAACGACGGAATCGACCGATTTTAAACTCACCCCTGAGCTTCTTAAGAAAAAACTGACCTCAAAAACAAAAGTTCTCATCCTTAATTCTCCTTCCAATCCTACGGGCGCCGTTTATTCGAAAGAAGAATTAATGGTCCTCGTAAAAGTTTTGAAGGAATACCCCAGGGTTGTGATTTTAAGCGATGAAATCTATGAAAAACTCATCTTTGATGGTGCCAGGCATTATTCGATGGCATCCCTTGATTCTGAGATCGCAAAAAGGACTGTGGTCGTCAATGGTCTTAGCAAAGCCTACGCTATGACGGGCTGGCGCTTGGGTTACGCGGCTTGCCCCAATCTGGAGTTGGCTGAGGCAGTGGGAAGTATTCAGAGCCATTCGACATCGAATGCCACCTCCTTTGCCCAGGCGGGGGCTGTTCTCGCCCTTGAAAAAGGGGAGGAGGAGGCCAGAAAGATGTGCCAGGTATTTGAAAAAAGACGCAATCGATTCTGCGAAAAAATAGCCGCTATCCCAAAACTAAAACCCTTTAAGCCCCAGGGCGCCTTTTACTTATTTGTCAATTCCGCCGCCACAGGTCTTGATTCCGTCACTCTCTCGGACCGCCTTCTTCATGAGGCTCACGTGGCCGTTGTCCCCGGCAAACCCTTCGGAAGCGATCATCATATCCGGCTTAGTTTTGCTACCTCCGACACACTCCTCAATCAAGCCGCAGACCGTCTCCTTCGTTTCTTTTCCCGCTAAAAAACCGACCCCCTACTATGAAATTATCACTTGCAATGAATAGCACGTTATAACAGGCAGTTAATCCTCTTTTCTTTCGTTTGACAATAGGAATCTCATAAGTTAATCTTCTCGCATAACATCTTTAAGACATATTAAATATGTTTAAATACCCAAACAACAAAATCCCTGAAGTGATCATCAAGCGATCCATCACCCTCCCGCTTATTTTTTCCATGCTGCTCACAAGCAGTGGGCCAACATCCCTATTTGCCAATATCCAAGAGAACCCTTATCTGGGTCCAATTTCTCCTGAGGTCATGCCCTCTGCAATTTCAAAGTCTGAACTATTGCAAATCACCATTCCCTCTGCGTTAGGAAATATTCAAGAGGCCTTCGAAGGAACGGGGTCTGAGTTTGCAGTCCTCATTCAAGACGCCCACTCCATTAGCGATGCCCAGCGAAGCATTCAAAATCTCATCGGGCATTTTCAAAAGATGGCGGGGATCGACCTTGTGGCCCTAGAAGGCGCCTCTTCGCTATTAGATCCCCAGTTCTTTCGTAGCTACCCGGATCAAGAGGTCTTAAAAAAGGTTCTGGATGATTTTGCGGCGCGCGGCGAACTCTCGGGCGGTGTCCTGGCAGCACTCCTGAATGAAAAAACGGCCCGCTACGCCGGCATGGAAGACTGGGCAACTTATGAAGCCGGGCTGCATCAATACGAAAAGGCGCTTGCCGAAGAAGAGGTTCTCCGCCGGAGGACCGAGGCACTCCGCCATGAGCTTGAGATACAAAAATCGAGTCTTTATTCAAAGGAGCTTTTCACGATCGACCGGGTGATTGAGGATTTTTACTCAAATCAGTCCGATATCCTTGGAACCCTTCAAAGGCTATCAGAATTTAAGAAGCCGACTGAAGGAAGCTCCCTTCACGTCCTTCTTCAAGAAGCCGAAGGGGAGGCAATGACAAGCGCCGAAGTTCTGGTTGAAATCAAGGCCCTGGCGAAGAAGGTCCTTGATTCCCTCCAGTCTGGTTTATCCTCCCGGCATGGCAAACATTCCCTCAAGGCGGACCTTACAAGATTCCATGCCGCCTATCAGGAATTCCAGACCTCCCGAATTTCAGCGGCGGCCTTCGGCCTTGAGTTAAAGGAATGGATTCAAAAATATGAACTCCCCCTCGAAATTTCAAGCCGCCTTTTATCCGGAATCCAACATCAAAAGAAACTGCGTGACATGGTCGGAACGAAACTCTTTCATGAATTAGAATCCTATCTGGAAGATGTCAAGGGCGCTCATCTCACTTCCCCCCGGCTTAAGGCGCTCGATCAAAAAACAAAGGCCTTAAGACTCCTCGAGCGCTTGACACGCCTTGAGCTTAGTTTCAAAGAGTGGCAGGAACTGAGACGCCTCTCTGAGAGCGCATTTTCCCTGGCGGGTCAGCCCGCCCTTTTAACGGAACACCTTAAGTTTTATCAGATTGCCCAGAAGCGCGATGCCATCTTCCTCAAAAAATGGGAGAACCTTCTTAAGACCTATCATCGTAAAGGGGCCATGGTGGTGGTGGGAGGTTTTCACACGGAGGGGATTACGGAAGCGCTTCGCGAAAAGGGTATTTCTTATCTTCTCATCACACCTAAAATTACCTCGATCCCTGAGGACAACCCCTACCGCGCCCACATGAAAGGGGAGGTCTCCTGGAAGAGCTACCTTCGCGTTGAAAAAGGAAAAATCCGTCTTTATGAAGCCTTTGTGCGGGCCGTGCGCGACCGGCTGTTGGAAAAGGTGGAAGGTGGAGGGTGGAAGGTAGAAGGAAAGGCAAATGCGGTTTCCTTCGACCTTCGACCTTCAACCTTTGACCTCGCGAAGCGCTGGCGCGACCAAATCATCCGCGACCTCGCGGCCGCCGGACGCCTTGATCACGCTCACGAATACACCCGCTTCCTCGATGAGCTTACGGCTCACGATCCCAGATTCACGAACGACTTTCTCTCTCAATGGTCCGCCAATATCGAAACATTCATTCAAGGCCTGCGCCGTCTCGACGCCTCCAACCGGCTCACGGTTCC
>CAYJSI010000002.1:0-1268 GCA_964373045.1 uncultured bacterium | reverse complement strand
GATTATCTGCCTCACCTACCTCGACGACTGCTCTTTTGCGCTCAGAAGCCCGCCAAAATGAAGGCGGGCAGGCGCGGGGCGAGACAAGATCTGCCGTTTCCGTTCAAAAGAACCAACCCAGTGTTTTAATCAGCCGTTTTATTCCTGTCCTCGTCAAAGTATTTTTAATGATCATGTTTCTCGGCAAAGCCGCTTTTATGTCTTTCGGTGCGGAACCCCCCGTTCTTTCGATCGAAAAAGTTCCCGGAACCAATCAGGTCTCGATTCGGATTGATTTTCCTGCGCCGCAGGATCCGCGAAGCACTTTTGATTTACAAGGAACGCCTCAGTTAACAACTGAGACCGTTTGGGCCACGATTGTTACTAATGTTGGGGCCATGATTACTCGTCCTATCGCTAGTAAGAGGGTTTTCGTGCAGGTTGCTATGACCAACGCCGCAGGATTTTTCCGCATCTATGAGGTTTTTCCACCCGCAGATATCAGTAGAGGCTGGAGTACCTTCAACGGGGCATCTGCCGTTTTTACCAACAACACAGAAGTCATCCGATATCCGACCAACGCAGATGCGGGTGCAAGATGGATGCTTGATCCCAAGCAACCCGGATCTCTGCGGGTCACTTTCAAAGCGACCAAAATCAATCCCGCCAATCCGGGCTCCGTCCAGATCATCGGATTCGATTTTGGTAATCCGAATCCTGTGATTTCATCCGTTGCTTTTACTCCGGTCACCGGGGAAAAACAAACCGTCACCATTTCTTTTAGTACGAACACCGATAGTACGAACACCGGCAATTTAACCGACGTTTGGTTTCTAACTTACAATAATCCTTCCCATACCGGCTCCAACTTTTCGAATGTGGGAACCATTGAAGTCCTTAAAGTAGAATTCGTACCTCGCTCGGAGGTGCGGGAAGGTCCATTTCCGTCGAGGTCTGAAGTGCGGTTGACGATTCCTGAAGCAGTAGCAGAATTTCATAAACGTTTAGCCGCTGTCCCGGAGGCGGTAAGACAAGCTTCTGTCATCGGCGACAAAACGTTGAATCAGCTGGAGATGCCAGCTATCACAGACACAAGGGAACAATTTTCTGAAAAACTGAGCACCATTGTTGATGCGTTAACAAATGGACTCATGAGAGCAGGATTACAAACGGGAGGTTATCCAAAAATATTTGACGTTTCAAGAGTCATCGATCTAATCGATCCCCCTGCCTCCCGCTCTGAGGTGCGGCAGGTCATGCAGGAGGATCCAGTAGCCAGGGTCCAGGGG
>CAYJSI010000001.1:0-136641 GCA_964373045.1 uncultured bacterium | reverse complement strand
TCGTACCACGACACAAGTTTGAAGAAGCGCTTTTCGCCCTTGAGGTTGTTTTGCAAAGTGGCCAGGGAGTCATAAATGGACGATCGGCTGTCGTGGATGAAGTCGGTCGAGACTAATTCTTCTTTAGCGTATCCTAAATAACCTTTAAGATAAGTTTCCGACGCCTTCTTAAGCAGGGTGTCAATTTCCTCAATCGATGTGTCTTTCGTGCTTCGGAAGGTCAGATCTACGACCGAGACATTCGGCGTTGGAATCCGAAAAGCCATCCCGGTTAATTTTCCTTTAACGGCCGGCAGCACTTCGCCTACGGCTTTGGCCGCTCCCGTGGTGGAAGGGATGATATTAACGGCAGCCGCGCGGCCTCCCCGCCAGTCTTTCTTGGAGGGACCATCCACTGTTTTTTGTGTGGCGGTATAAGAATGAATGGTTGTCATCAGGCCCGTTTCAATTCCGATTCCCTCTTTCAGCAGCACATAAACAAGCGGGGCAAGGCAATTCGTGGTGCAGCTTGCATTCGAAATGATGTGGTGCCGGGCCGGGTCGTATTCCCCTTCATTCACGCCCATCACCAGGGTCTTGACCTCGCCTTTGGCAGGGGCGGAAATAAGGACCTTTTGAGCGCCGGCCTGCAGGTGCCCCGCAGCCTTTTCGCTGTCCGTGAACAAACCAGTCGATTCAATGACGATGTCAATGTTTAAAGCCTTCCAAGGCAATTCGGAAGGGTTTCGGGTGGCCTGGACGCATTTAATTTTGTGTCCGTTGACGATTAGGATATCGGTTTCTTCTTTGCCGGGATCGCTTTTAGAGGTGGCCAGGGTATGCTTGAAACGACCGTGGATCGAATCGTATTTGAGCTGGTAGGCGAAATAATCGGCATCGGTTGAGACGTCGACAACGGCGGCGACATCGATCGTTTTGCCCAATAACCCTTGGTCGCAGATTGCCTGAAAGACCATGCGGCCGATGCGGCCAAAACCGTTAATCCCAACCCGTATTGCCATTTCAAAACCTCCTTGAATTTCTATCTATCAATATGTCCTAACCAATGCAGTTTGAGTCAGTTACGAGAATAGGCGTCGATTATATGTTTCCCGCTTCAGGTGTCAAGCTATTTGCCGGCTGGAGGATGGCTTCATAGGCATCTTTCATCTCTGCAGCCATTCGTTCGATGGAGAAATTTTTTTCTACCATTTGCCTTCCCTGCGTCTCGATTTTATTCCTAAGCGTTTTATTGGTAATGAGTTGTGTAATGGCCTGAACAAGGGGCTCAACTTCTTTCGGCTCAATGAGAATCCCGGTTTCACCATTTTGGATGAGTTCGTTTAAGGCCCAAATATTTGTCACGATGACGGGCTTGCTGCAGGCCATCGCTTCCACAATGCTTAAGCCGAACCCTTCCCTCCAGACAGCAGGCAGGGCAAAGATGTCCATCGCTAAAAGAGGTTGAATCACATCAGGAAGATTCCCCGTAAAAACAACGTGATCTTCCAGATGGAGTGCCTTGACCAGGTGTTCGAGAGGCGGCCTGTAATTGCCTGCTCCGACAATGAGGAGGCGAATGTTGGGAAAGCGATCCTTCAGGACTGAAATGGCCCGGATTAAATACTCGTGGCCCTTGTCGCGAACGAGGCGGGCCACAACCCCCACGACCGGATCCTCTGCCTTAAAGCCGTAGCGTGATTTCAACTTATCCGAACGTATCTGCTCACAGGCTGCGTCAATTTCTCCAAGATCGACGGCATTATTGATGAGGCGGATTTGATGGGATGGAAGCTTGAAGTCCTCACGCAGATGATCCGCCACGGTTTCGCTGATGGCGATGGCCTGCCGTCCCCAGGCAGGAATTAAGCGGCGTCCGATGCGCCGCGTGTAAAAGCCATGGCAGGTTGTGATAAACGGAATCTTGGTTATCTTCGAAATCCAAAAGGCCACGACTTGGGTAATTCTTGTGTGGGCGTGCAGGAGATCAATTTCTTCTCGCCGAATAATCTTCAAAATATCGGGAAGGGCACGATAAATTTTGGGGTGGAGTTCGTTCTTGGTTCGAATCGGCAAGGCGAATGTCTTACTCCCTCTTTCTTCAAAATCATGCGTCCACTCCCCTCCGCTTGAAACAAGGCATATCTCCACCCCCAGTTTTTTCAAAGGCTTGACGAGCTTTAAGATGTAGGTCGTAATTCCGCCTGTATTGAGGTGCGTTGTAAGATGCAAGACCTTCATACGTTTCCCAAAACGCATCCCGCCCGAAGTCGGTGGCCGCGCGCAAAATCAGCCATCCTCATTTCTTTTTTCCCGGAGGGCTGCACTTGACAAACGGCAAGAATCCCCTTTCCGGTTCGAATGCGAAGAGCCCCATCCTGACCCGAGCCGATCACTTCTCCGCGTTTAGCGGTTGTCCGATCAACGGCAGGCTCGGCGTATGCCTCCAGGATTTGAATTAACTTATTTTCCCAGAAAGTATAAGCGGTTGGCCATGGAATGAGGCCTCGTATCAAGTTGGCGATTTTGACGGCGTCCTGAGTCCAGTCAATCAAGCCGTCCTGCTTCGCAAGTTTTCGGGCGTAACTTGATTGGCTTTCATTTTGAGGTTCCCTCCGAAGCCTCCCGCCGGCCATCTCTTGAAAAACGATCTTAAGCGCCTCCTGTGAGGCTGCGGCAAGCTTTTTGGAAAGTGTTTCTGCGTTCTCTTTTGCATCAATCGGGATTTTTTTTTGGAAAAAAAGGTCCCCGGCATCGAGGCGATTGGTGACCTCGGCAATGGAGATTGCAGTTTGAGTGTCCCCATTGATCAGGGCCCAGTTAATGGGCGCCGCGCCGCGATATTGGGGCAGAAGTGAGGGGTGGACATTTAAGGCCAGCTTGGGAATTTTTAGCCAGGCGGAAGGAATGATCTTGCCGTAGGATGAAACGACAAAGAGATCGGGTCCTATCCGGCTTACATTTTTTAAAATCTCCTCGGATTGAAGGCTGTTTGGGGCAATGACTGGGATTTTCCGGGCCTCCGCTTCCTCATAAACAGGTGTGGGCGTGGCGTGAAGTCCGCGGCCCTTCTTTTGCGGTGGTGTCGTCACGGCGAGCACGATCTGATGAGAGAACTCCCGACAGGCCTCAAGCGCTGCCAGCGAAAACTCTGAGGATCCGAAGAAAACAATTTTCATTGAGAGAAGGAGGACGCGTGTTGAGGCTACAGGCGCTTATACTGGGCCAGGAGTTCTTGGCGTTTGTCAAAATCGACACGGTCGATTAAGAGAACGCCGTCGAGATGATCGATTTCATGTTGAACGATGCGCGCGAAGAAATCTTTAATTTGAACATCGTGTGCTTTACCATTACGGTCTTGATATCGTATCCGAATCTTGGTGGCGCGGGCCACTTCCCCCGCGATGCCGGGAAGACTGAGACACCCTTCCACGCCCACCTCGCGTCCTGCGGATTCATAAATTTCAGGGTTGACGATGACAAACTCTTCACCGTTTTTCATGGTGGGGGCCGCAATCAGAATGCGCTTCGAAACTCCGACCTGAGGAGCGGCAAGTCCCACACCGTCTTCGACAAACATGGTTTCCGCCATGTCATCAAAGAGTTTTTGTTCCTTGGAACCGAAATGGCGCAAGGGTTCCGCTTTCTTTTTTAAGACCGGATCCGGGTAAACTCGAACTTTGAGTAGGGCCATCGCTAGTCTATTTTTTGTGGGGTTATTGTAACATAGGGTTGTTTGAACGCAGTCGAGAAATTAGAGGATGCTGAGGGGATCGACATCGAGCGCAAAGGCAACGCCAGATGGTTTTTTTACCGCCGAGAGAAAAGAGGCCGCCCACCTGGCTGTTTCCGATTTTCTTGGTGATTTAATCATCACGTGCCAGCGGTAGTGGCCCCGCAATTTGTAAAAAGGCAGAGGTGCGGGGCCGAGCAGCTCACTTGCGCTGTCTCGTAAGAGAAGGGCTTTCTGCCACTCATCTCGGATTGAGCGCGCAAAGGTGTAGGCCTTTTTCTCATCGCGAGAGCGGACAATCAGATTGATCAATTGAGTATGAGGCGGGTAACGGTATTGGAGCCTCTCTGCGAGCTCGAGACGATAAAAACCCATATAGTCATGATGCTTGGCAAGGCGGATGCTCGGATGATCCGGAGAATAAGTTTGAATGAAGACGCGGCCGGGCTTGGTTCCCCGACCGGCTCGCCCTGCGACTTGAGTTAGAAGCTGAAAGGTCCGCTCGGCCGAGCGGAAGTCGGGGAGCGAGAGACCCACGTCCGCCAAAATGACGCCCACGAGTGTCACATGAGGAAAATCAAAACCTTTTGCGATCATTTGCGTGCCGATTAAGATATCGATTTTTTCTTCACGAAAATCTTGCAAAATCACCTGGTGCGAACCTCTTCGCCTGACGCTATCGGTATCCATGCGGGCGATACGGGCGGAGGGAAACCGAGCCGCGATCTCGCTTTCAACTTTCTCTGTTCCGAAACCGGTGAACCTGAGCACGTTCGCCTTGCATTGCGAGCAAATGCCGGAGGCGGGTTTCTCATAGTTGCAATAATGACAGAGAAGCTTGTCTTCCTCCTGGTGATGCGTGAGCGAGACATGGCACGAGTTGCAGGTTTCAACCGCGCCACACTGCGGGCAGTGGATATGCGTTGAGAAGCCGCGGCGATTGAGCAGAAGCAGTGTCCCCTCTTTCCTTTTAAGATTGGCCTCGATTTCGGCGGCAAGCTTGAGGGTGATCATCGCCGGTTTTTTTCTCGTGCCCGCCGCATCCTTGAGATCCAGGATATGAACCACCGGCATGGATTTCTCATCAATGCGCGTGGGTAAATCGACCCGCTCAATTTCTCCCGCCTGAGCTCGGTACATGGTTTCAAGTGAAGGAGTGGCGGTGCCCATGACAAAAAGCGCCTTTTCATTTTGCGCGCGCCAGCTCGCGACTTCCCGGGCGTGATAACGGGGAGAGGTTTCCTGTTTGTAAGAGCCCTCATGCTCTTCATCCATGATGATGAGTCCGAGATTTGTAACCGGCGCAAAGACAGCCGATCGGGGTCCGAGGATGACCCCTCTCTCTCCCGCCTCGAGGCGTTTCCAGGCAAGAAAGCGTTCCCCGTCGCTTAATTTGCTGTGCAGGATTTCAAGGTTATTGCCAAAATGGTGGAGAAAAAAAAGACGTAATTGCTCTGTCAAGGCAATCTCAGGGACGAGACAGATGGCGGAGCGGTTCTGGCGCAAGACTTCTTGGATGGCGCGGGTATAAATTTCACTTTTACCGCTTCCTGTGACGCCAAAAAGGAGAATGGGTTTCGGCTGAGCGCTTGAAAGGGCATTCATCATGGCATCCAATGCCGTGCGCTGGTCACGCGACAAATCGTAATCCATTTTTTTTGGGCCGGATTCGCTGAGCGTAGGAACAGAGCCCCGGGCCATCGCCCGCACCGCTTTTTTGCCGTATTTGACCCATTTGGGCAGGGCATTTTCAATGGCCTCGCCCCAGCTTGATCCATAGTATTGGCTGATCCAGCGCGTCAGCTCAAGCATGGCGGGCGAAAGAACAGGCGCATCGTCTAAAATTTCAAGGACAGGTTTAAGCGTAATCTCCTCCGTCACTTCTTTTTGAGAGACCAAATAACCCACGAGTTCGCGGTTCTTAAAAGGGACGCGTACGCGCACACCCGCCTGAGCCTTTTCCTGCCATCCGGCGGGAAGGGAGTAGGAAAAAAGCCCCGTGACAGGAAGAGGGACAGCCACTTGGACGGTGAGCACTGCGGTTGATGGAAACAATCCTTTCATGAGGGAGCAGCCTCGAGCTCTTTTTTGATCATCTTCATGTCTTCCCAGACTTTACGCTTCTCCGCAGGATTTCTCAAGAGGTAGGCGGGGTGAAAGGTGCAAAGAACCTTCGTTCCCTTCAGATCATAAAAACGCCCGCGGAGTTGAGAAATGGTCAGCTCGGATTTGAGAAGGGTTTTCGCGGCAAATGCGCCGAGGGCGCAAATCACGCGCGGCTGAATCAGTTCAATTTGGCCCATGAGAAAAGGCTGACAATTTAAAATTTCATCCGGGAGCGGCGGACGGTTTTGGGGCGGGCGGCATTTTAAGACGTTTGCAATAAAAACCTGCTGGCGTGTAAGACCGATGGACTCGATAATTTTGGTAAGAAGCTGTCCTGCGCGGCCCACAAAGGGAAGTCCCTGCTCATCTTCATCACGGCCCGGGGCCTCTCCCACAAACATAAGTTTGGCTTTGATACTGCCCGCACCAAAGACAACGCTCTTTCGCGTGGAGGCAAGCTCCTGGCAGAGGGTACACTGAAGCGCCTTTTGTCGAAGCGCCAAAAGTTCTTCTTTTGACGACGGAGCTGACGCGGCATTGTCAACCGAGGGCTTCACATAGATCTCCTCAACCCCCTCTTCTTTCAGGGTCTTGAGAAAGACGGCCGCCTCACTTGGCATGGATCGTTTGGAGGACATAGTTCACCAAATCTTCTGCAGCATGGGGTCTTGCAAGCCCCTGGACCGATTTCATTTTTTGCTGGTGCATTTCCGGACGATCCAGAATCGATTGCAGGATCACTTTGATTTGAAAGGGCTGTTTCATAAAGTAGGAGGCGTCGCGGTCTTTCAAAAGCTGCGCGTTTCTCATTTCCTGACCCGGAATGGGTTCGAGCACGACCATGGGAATTCCTTTGGCAAAGCTCTCGGTGGTGGTGGATCCGCCTGACTTGGCAATCATAAGATCGCTTGCCTCCATGAGATCCGGCATAAAATCGATGAATCCGAAAATTTTGAGAGGAAATGAAAACGATTCCTGTTCTAAAGATATCTTAAGGGATTGATTATTTCCGCAAACCGCAAAACACTGGATGCGGGAAGAAAAGGTGTCAAGCGCCTTGAGGATCTCAAGCTGAGGCCCGAGGCCAAAGCTTCCGCTGGTAAGGAGGATCGTGAAACGTTCACTCGAAAACCCCCATTTTTTCAAAATCTCAGTCTTTCTTCCCGAAGGCTGAAAACTGGAATCAACAGGAATCCCCCCGGCCATGATCTTTTCCTTCGGGACTCCACGACGGATCAGATTCTGCCTTGTCTCTTCACTCATTCCCCAATAAAAATCCGTTCCCTCATTGACCCAGACGGCGTGCGGGAAAAAATCAGTGATGACGATCATGATTTTGGAGCGAATTTTTCCCTGCCGCTTGGCCGTTGCAAAAAGCTCTGCCGAAAAGAAATGAGTGCAGATAATGATATCCGGTTGATCGATCATGATTCGTCGAAGCAGCTTTCTTCCCATGTAGAGATTATGAAGGGTTCTCCAGGGGGCGACGAGGTGGCTTATGGCAGGCCGATCCAGATTTTCATAAAACCAGCCCCAAAGCCTGGGCGCGTATTTTACTGAATAAAAATAAATCGCCGGGTAAAGACGACGGAAATAAAAAGGAGTCGAATCAAGCGCATCCTCGCAGGTGACATCTTCAGAGCGAAGCCCTCGGCTAAGGAATGCCTTTTGAATCACTTGGGCCACCTTGTGATGACCGTAGCCGGCGCTGGCGTGGAAAATCTTAATCTTCATGAAGTGATTGTTTGAGGATGGCAACCGCATCCAAAAATCGATCAACGATATAGTCCGGCCAAAGGGCTCCCGTCAACTTGGCCTCGTCTTTTTTTCCATGCCCCGTTCTGACAAAAAGGGTGCGGATCCCGAAGCGCTTTCCTGCCTCCACATCCGTGGCCTTGTCCCCGATAAAAAAAGTCCGACGGGGATCGTAGGTGATTCCCTCGACGGCCTTCTTAAAAAGTCCAATCTCGGGCTTTCGGCATGCGCATCCTGCCTGCTTTCCGTGAAGACAATAGTAAGTGGCGCGGATACGGATTCCCTTCTTCTCAAACTCCCCAAGCATCTTTTCATGAATATCCCAAAGGGCAAGCTCGGAATAAATGCCCTCTCCAATGCCCGCCTGATTGGAAACAATAATCATCTCGAAGCCCAGCGCCTGGATCCGTTTGAGCGATTCGAGGGCATCTTTTTCGAAGCGGAACTCTTTCCACGATTTGACGTAATCCCCGATAGGATCGATATTGATGACCCCATCCCGATCAATAAAGACAATTTGTTGCATGGGGCTTACTTTCCGAAAAACTGGCGAATGGTGCGGGAAACGAGATCAACTTCCTCGTCTGTGATTTCGGGGAAAAGCGGAAGGGCAAGCGTTTCCTGCGCGAGTTGCTCAGTGATGGGGAGCCGGTCATCTTTCTTGGCGAAGGAGCGGCAGGCCGGCTGCCGGTGAACGGGGATGGCGTAGTGCGTCATCGTGGGGATTCCCTGCTCGTTTAAAAATTTCCGCAAGGCCTCGCGTTTGAGATTAGGAACGCGGACAACAAAGAGATGATAAACGTGAAAAGCGTCCTTGGTCTCGCCGGGGAGAATAAGGGGCGTTGAGGACAGCCGCTCGCGATAAAGCGCCGCGACACGGCGCCTTTTTTGATTGAGGGAATCAAGGTACTTGAGCTTCGTGCTTAAGATAGCGGCCTGCAGGGCATCGAGCCGGCTCACCCATCCAAGTTCCGCGTGGGTATCTCCCAAGAATTTACGGCCTAAATTTCTAGCCCGCTGGACGGCCTCCGCAATAGACGGATCTGAAGTTGTAACCATTCCCCCATCTCCGAAGGCGGCCAGATTTTTTGTGGGATAAAAACTAAAACAGCCTGCATCCCCGAAGCTCCCTGCTTTTTTGCCGGCGAGGCTGGCCCCGTGCGCCTGGCAGGCATCCTCAATCACTTTCAATTTTCGTTTCTTGGCCCAATCCATCAAAGGATTCATGTCCGCCACCTGACCGAAGAGATGAACGGGGATGACGGCTCGCGTGCGAGAGGTTGCGGTCTTTCTCGCGGCCTCGGGATCGAGATTGTAAGTCAGCGGGTTTACATCAGCAAAGACGGGGCGGGCCTTCAGGTGCATCACGGCAAAAGCGGTGGCGGTAAACGTAAAAGATGGGATCACAACCTCGTCCCCTTCTTTGATACCGGCAGCCCTCAGAGAAAATATCAAGGCATCGGTACCGCATCCCACCCCCACGGCGCGACGGGTCCCGCAGTATTGAGCGAAGGCGTGCTCGAAATTTTCAACCCCGGCGCCCAAAACAAATTGACCTGAATCTAGGACATTCAGAAATACAGCTTCAAGATCTGAGCGAAGGATCTTGTTCTGGCGTTTCAAATCAAAATAAGGAACCTGGACGGCCTTCGCCGTTTCGATTTTATGCATTTCGTTTTTTTATCTCACGATATTTGGCATAGGTAAAGAGTTGATAGAGTCCGTGAAAAACCGACATCAAAAATCCCCAAAATCCGAATTTCCATCCTTCTTTTAAAAAGTAATTTTTCAAAAATCGATCGACCATCTTACGCAAAATGGAGAGGAGCGATACCTTCCGGCCGTCCGTGATCCACTTGTCAGCCTCGAGCGTGGTTTCTCGGTTGAATTTCCCAATCCATTGCTCCAGGTTTTGGCAGGAATAGTGCAGGATATCGCCCTTCAATTGTCCGCACGTGCCCTCGTAAATGACGCGGGGGTGAACACGGGCCTCTTCGTATTTAAATTTTCCCTTTTGAAAAAGACGCGTCTTGGCCGCAGGGTAATAGCCGGCCCCCCGGATCCACTGACTGCCTATAAAAGTCTTGATCGGGATCGCGTAACAGATGTGGGAGTTTGAAGGGGAGCTTGTGATTCTGGAAATTTCATCCGCAAGTTCCGGCGTCACACGCTCATCGGCATCGAGACTCAGGACCCAATTTTGCGCGCCCAGGCTGTAAGCGAAATTACGGTGGCGGCCTTCGATATCCATGGATCGCTGATAGACTTTATCCGTGTAACGCCTCGCGATCTCGGCCGTGCGATCCGTGCTCATATCATCCAAAACAATGATTTCACGTGCCCAGGAAGCGCTCTTAAGGCAGTCCTCGAGGCGTTTTTCCTCGTTTTTGGCGATAATAACAACAGATACAGGCGCCTTATCCATCTCTCCCCTTGGGGTGGTTTGCGACTTTTCTTCAGTAAGCATTTTTGTAGGCAAAGAGTGTCATAAATAAGATTTCGAGATCAAATAAGAGCGACCAATTTTCCATGTAATGAAGGTCATAATTAATCCGCTGCTGAAGCGAGGTGTTGCCGCGGAAGCCGTTCACTTGTGCCCAGCCGGTGATTCCCGCCTTGACCTTGTGCCTCGCCATATAGCGGGGGATGGATTCGCGGAATTGTGTCACAAAGTGCGGCCGCTCGGGGCGCGGACCAATCAGACTCATCTCCCCTTTCAGAACATTGAGGAGCTGGGGAAATTCGTCAATATTCCAGCCCCTCAGAAAATTCCCCACCCGAGTCCTGCGGCTGTCATCGCGCTTCGCCCAAACAGGACCGGTTTCCTTTTCCGCGTCGATTTTCATGGTCCTGAATTTTAAAAGATCGAACACAACTTGATCCCGGCCCATTCGTTTTTGGCGGTAAAACACAGGCCCTCCGTCATCAATTTTAATCAGGAGGAAGGCGAGAATCCAAAAGGGCGAGGAGAGCGAACATACTACCACAGTTGCGATGAGATCGAATGTCCTTTTTATGGCACGATTCCAGACGTCATCCAGGGGAAGCGGTTTGAACCCTAACAATGGAACAGAGCTGAGGTATTCCACATCCACGTTGCGGGTCATCAGACCGTAAAAATCGGCGGCCAGTTTGAACTCCATCATGCGTGCCTCGCAGGCGGCCACAAGGTCTGTCGTTTGATCGCGCGTGAGTGTAGGGTCGAGGAGAATGGTAATATCCGGCTTTAAATGATCCATAAAAGATTCATACTGTTCGGCCACCCCGAGAATGGCGACTTCCTGGACGTGTTTACCGACGAGCGCCTTGTCGCGGGCCAGCACGCCCACAACCTCTTGCCCGTAATGGGGATTCGCGCGCGCCCATTGAATAATATTACGCGCATTCCGGTTGGCCCCGATCAAAAGAAGCTTCACCATCTCCTTTTTTTGAATCTTCCGGCGATATTCCCATTGGATCAAGAGATAACGCACCGTGCTGACAAACAGGACGGATGCAAGCCACAGGGCGGCCAAATAAATACGCGAATAAGAGAAGCCGCGATAAAGAAAGGTGGCGGCCATGAGGATGACTACCGCAAAGGTTGTTGCCTTGAGGACCAAAAAAATTTCCTCAATGCGCCGAATGTGGCGACGCATGTTGTAGAGCCCGTAAGCGCGAAAAAACCAGAGGTAGACGGGTAAAATCACCGTAAGCGCGCGGGAGTACTCGATGAGACTCGGTTGATCATTAATCGGGACCACGCCTGAAAAGAATCGCAGAAGATAGGCGGCAAAGAAGGCCAGCGTAACGGCCGAGGCATCGGCGCCCATCGTGATGACGCGAAGATGAAATTGGCTGCGATTAGGCATAGGACTCTTTAGGTGTTCGGAATTCTTCGACTAAATCCATCCATTGTTTTTTAAAATGGCTGCGGTCAAATTTTTTGACGCCGGCCGGGATTTTATTTCGCTCATAAACATTTTCTTCAAATTCCAAGATCGCCTTTCGTAAGGCCTCGGGGGTTTGTTCCTGAAAAAAAACGCCTGCGTGTACGCTTTCAAGAGCCCCTCCCTTGGCCAGGGCGATGACCGGCGTCCCGCAGGCTTGGGCCTCCACCGGGACGATCCCAAAATCTTCTTCGGTCGGGAAGATAAGGGCTCGCGCCCGGGCGTAAAGAGAACGCAATTCTTTACCCTGAACCGACCCCAGAAAGAAGATGCGTTCACTTCGCCTGAGCTTTTGATAAGCGCGCGCCAGCGGTCCAGACCCGACAATGAGCAATTTTCGGTCAAGCCTGTTAAAAGTTTCGATCACCAAATCGACTTTCTTATAAGGAACGAAGGCGGAAACCACAAGATAATAATTCTGCGGTTCCCCTTCCGGCGAATAAAATTGAGTATCGACCGGCGGATAAATAACCACAGCCTCCCTCGCATAGAACTTTCGGATGCGCTCGCGCACATTCTCGGAATTGGCAACAAAGGCGTGGACGGCTGAATTCGTCGCAAGGTCCAAACGGCGCAATTTTCCCAAGGCCCATTTTAGGACCGGTTTAATCCAAAACGGGAATGAACGGAAATAATCATCTTGAAAACCCCAAAGATAACGCATGGGTGTGTGGCAATAGCAAAGGTGATGGGCATTCACCGGTACGCTGATGCCCTTGGCTACACAATGGGAGCTTGAAATGACAAGGTCCGCTTCTTCAATCCTCAAGGTTTTGATGACCCAGGGAAGGATGGGAAGAAGCCAACGATAATAAAGCCTGATGCCGGGGAGCCATTGCAAAAAGGAGGTCTGGATGGTGCGATCCGTGAAGGTGGGGCTGAGGTGTTTGCGGTCACAGAAGAGCGTGTAAATCACGGCCTCGGGATAAATCTCGGCCAGGGCCTCGAGAACTTTTTCTCCGCCCCGCATATGAATCAGCCAATCATGGACGAGTGCGACTTTCATGATTCGGATAAAACCCTTTCGTAGACCCGCGCCGTTTGATCGGCCATGGTGCTCCAGCGAAATCTTTCCGCATGCCGTCTCCCTTTTTGCGCGTAATCCCGGCGGAGATTCGGAAAATTTTCAAACCGCACAATGGCCTCCCTCATTTCCTTTTGGGCACAGGAGTCGACCAAGTAGCCGGCGTCCCCCACCACTTCGGGAACGGAAGCTGATCGGCAGGCAATCACGGGCGTCCCGCAGGCCATGGCCTCTAAAAGGGTAAGCCCGAATCCCTCGTAAAGCGACGGGTGAATCAGGGCGAGCGCGGCGTTATAAAGGGCTACGAGGTCATGCTCCTCCACGTAAGGAAGATGAACGACTCCTTTTTCTGTCTTTAATTTCGAGAGATCTTCGTAGCCGGTCGGATACTTGAAGTCTTTCTTGCCGATGAGAAGGAGTGAGGCCTCAACCCTTCCCTCTTGTTTTAACTCCCGGAATAAATGGACAAGCCAGAGCACATTCTTGTGGGGTTTCAGCATACCCACATAGAGAAAAAAATTTTTAGGGAGGTGGTATTTAGATTTGACGCGTTCAATTTCTTCAGAATCCTCTATCGGCGCAAATTGATCGGACACGCCTTCATAAGTCACAGTGATCTTCTCGGGGTCGGCATTAAAGTGCTGAATGAGATCGTCGCGTGTCTTGTGCGATACCGCAAGGATGTGATCGGCGAGCTCAACCGCCTTCCGAAGCATCGTCTCTGCATAGAAGGCCTGGAGGGGCGAAAAAAAATCCTTTCTAAAAATCCAATGAATCAGATCGTGGATCGTGACCACGAGCTTTGTTTTCCCTTTCTTGAAGGGCACGTTGTAATGCGGCGCGTGCCAGAGCCGGCATTGAGGGAGATGAAAAAGGTATTCGGCCTGCTCTTCCAGGGAATAGATTCGCGACCAAAAGGAACGCCGTAGGTAGACGCCTTCCCTTTCGTGGCTCTGAGGTGCCCCAAAAAGGCAAACCGATTCCCTTGGGAATACGTTGAGCGATTCCAGGCCTTCCAAGAGGCCTCGGATATACGTGCCGATGCCCGTTTTTTTTATCATGCGAGTATCAATGCCGAAGGTATATTTCATCGCGCAGATACTTTCTGGAGAGTCGACTCAATTTCGTTAAAGACTTGATCCACCGTAATCTTTTTCATGCAATCATGATGTTCGAGGGGGCATTCCTCGGCCTCACAGGGCGAGCAGGGCACGGGATGGTTGATAAGGTGAAGCTTATCCGACCACGGCCGCCACTGGCGGGAGTCGTTTGTGCCGCTAAAAAGAATAATGAGCTCCAAACCCTGGGCCGCAGCCAAATGAGCAGGGCCTGAATCATTGCCGATATAAAGGTCGCACTGATCAAAAAGGATGGGAAGATCGCCCAAATTCGTCTCTCCCCGAAGGTCGATCATTTTTCCATCTCGATCCCCTTCTTGGGGTGAGTCGAGCCTCTCTTCCTTGGTTCCTATCAAAATGATTTCTCCCAACTCCGCACGTGCCATCTTCTCAAGAAGTTCTGGAAAGAAGGGCCAGCGTTTGGAGGGGTAGCCGGCTCCCGCGTGCACCACAAGGCGGGGCTGGCTGCGCGGTTTCAGGCGATCGCCAAATCGATTCCAAAAGTCATTTTTTCGCTGCGAGGAATAGGCGAAGGACTGAAGCGGGGGTTTTTCATGAATATTGAGACATTCCAGGAGTTCCATATTAGTTTCAACCCGATGATGTTCGCTCTGAAAGAGTCTTGTGTGGGTTAAGAGGAACCCCCCGCCTGTAAGGCCATAGCCCAATCGAAGTGGAATTGCCGCGAGAAAAATAAAAAGGATATTTCTCAGGTCTCCGCGAAAGTCGATGGCCAGGTCATAGTGCTCGGTTGCGATCTGTTTGATGAGTGACATTCGCTCAAGCCAACGTTTGCGGAAACCCGCCTTTTTTGTGCGGCGGAACCAATGAAATTGAAACGGGATGAGGCGTCTAATTTCGCGGCTATCTTCGAAAAGCTGGGCGAGGTCTGAAGAGATCAAAAGGTCGATTTGGGTGCTTGGGAATCGGTCCCGCAAGGCTGCCAAGGCCGGCCGGGTCATTAAGACATCGCCTAGGTGATCGAGGCGGACGGCTAGTATTTTTTTGATCGGCGCTTCCTCAAGGGAGGGTTTGGCGAAACGGAGCGGAAGAAAAAAGAATCCGCCCAGGGCATCAAAAAGGGCTACGAGCAGGCGTTTATACCATTGTTTAAAGGGATACTGGGACAGCATGACCACGTTTCTAATGGGTCCTTTCGTGAATAGGAGCTGGTAAAGGGGGCCTATTCTATCTTTAAACAGGCTTTCCTTCCAGTGTCCCTTTGAAGCCCCCTTGAAGCGTGGTGTGAGGATGTGGTTTATCCCTAAAAGAGGGTATAAATGAAGGGAGCGACCGCCGTGCTCTCCGTAAGCACAATGAGGGCGCCTAAGAGCACAAGCACGATTACGATGGGGGTCATCCACCACTTTTTTCGGACCTTTAAAAAATCCCAGAATTCCTTCAGAATGCCTAATTTGCCCATAAAACCGCCTCCTAATCTCTAGACGGGGCCAGGCCCCCCACCTGGCCCCACTAGAACTGTTGTTCGTAGCTCTTTTTTTCCTTCGAAGCTCCTTCTCTTGAAATCCAGTAGCTTGAGACGTCGGAATCCCGAAAGCCGAGGTTTAAAAATTTCTTTCCGGTAAGCCGCGCAAGAAGACTTAGGGGGGTGAGGACGCCGTAAAAAATAAGCGACAGGATAATCCGGCTCATGACCCAGCCTATGAGAATGGAAAGGGTCATCCAGGCCTTCTGGAGTGGCAGGAGGAGTTTGGGAAAGAATGAACCCGACAAAAAGAAGAAAATTGAAATCGCGAGAAGGATTCCAAAGGACGATTTGCCGCGCCACCAGAGAAATGCGCCCAAGATAAGAAAAAAGAATCCCATCACCTTGGCAAAGGATCGGAGGTCCTTTTCCCTGCTTTTAATTTTTTTGATGTCTTGCAGGATCATGGGCGCTAATCCAGCTCGAATTCCCGCAGCCAATCGATATCTTTGTCGAGGGGCTTCTGATCTTTCTTTTCAAGGAGAAAATTTTCCAGGATCAAATAATCCATATTGGTGCGCATAAAACACTGGTAGGCTTCGTCAGGCGTATTCACCAGGGGCTCGCCGCGGACATTGAAGGAGGTATTGATAATGACAGGGCAATGGTATTTTTCATCAAAGCGTTTTAGGACCCGATAATAAAGAGGGTGATCTTCCTCACGGACCGTTTGGACTCGGGCTGAATAGTCAACGTGGGTCACGGCCGGGATCTCTGTGCGCGCCACACTCAACTTCTGAATGCCAAAAAGGCTTTCCTCCTCACTCGTAAGAGTTTTTCTCTTGCCCTTAGACACAGGCGCGACAAGAAGCATGTAGGGGCTGTCGGTATTCATTTCAAAATAATCAGACACCCTTTCCCGAAGGACGGAAGGGGCGAAGGGGCGGAAGCTCTCGCGGAATTTAATTTTAAGATTCATGGTTTCCTGCATCTTGGGGCTCCGTGCGTCGCCAATAATAGAGCGCGCCCCGAGCGCGCGCGGACCGAATTCGAGCCGTCCCTGAAACCACCCGATCACTTTTTCCTGGGCAATCAAATCCGCGATGCGTTCCGGCACATCCTGTTCTGCCAGTTCAACAAAGGGAATGTTTTTTTCGACAAGAAAGTTTCGAATGTCATTTTTTTCAAAATGGGGTCCAAGATGGGAGCCCTGCATGAAGTCCCGAGACCCCTGCAGGGTTCGAGGATTTCTTAAATATTGATACCAGGCGAAGAGCGCCGCACCGAGAGCAGAACCTGCATCCCCTGCTGCGGGCTGAATCCAGATTCTTTCAAACGGGCCTTCGCGGAGAATTCGTCCATTGGCCACGCAATTCAGCGCGACTCCCCCCGAGAGACAGAGATTCTTTTGACCGGTGATGCGGTGGGCATGACGCGCCATGCGGAGCATGACCTCTTCAGTCACTTCCTGAATGGAGCGCGCCACATCCATCTCGCGCTGTGTAATCCGGGATTCGGGTTTGCGAGGAAGGCCGCCGAATAAGCGGTGGAATCGCGGGTTCGTCATCGTAAGCCCGACGTTGTAATTGAAGTAATCCATATTCATTCGAAAGGAGCCGTCTTCTTTAAGGTCGATCAGCTCTTTGTAAATAAGATCCGTATATTTGGGTTCCCCGTAAGGGGCAAGGCCCATGAGTTTGTACTCCCCGGAATTAACTTTAAAACCGGTGTAATAGGTAAAGGCAGAGTAAAGGAGTCCGATCGAATGCGGGAACCGGATTTCCTTGAGAAGTTTTACCTCATTTTGCTTTCCGATCCCGATGCTTGACGTGGCCCATTCCCCTACTCCATCGGCTGTCACAATGGCGGCCTCTTCAAAGGGTGAAGGGAAAAAGGCGGAGGCGGCGTGCGATTCGTGATGCTCAAGAAAAAGGATCTGCTTTGAAAATTTCAAGTTGTCTTGAATGAGGGTTTTGGTCCAAAGTTTTTCTTTGATCCAAAGCGGGATGGCTTTTAAGAAAGAAGAGATCCCCAGGGGCGCGTAGGCCATGTAGGTCTCGAGGATGCGTTCAAATTTTGTGAAAGGCTTGTCATAAAAGACGACGTAATCCAGATCCTCTCCCTTCAGGTCCGCTGTCCGGAGGCAAAAGTCGACGGAATGTTGCGGGAAGGAGGCGTCGTGTTTTTTGCGGGTAAAACGCTCCTCCTGGACTGCGGCGATGATCCTTCCGTCACAGACAATGGCGGCCGCGGAGTCATGATAAAAGGCCGATATCCCTAAAATATTCACCGCTTCAAACCGTCTTTCCCTGTTTTGCGGATTTCAAAGTGGCCCACTGCAGCCCCAACATATACCAAAAAGGCATGAGGGCCTGCTCGTTATGCAGGACCGTATCAATGGAAGATAGGATAAGAAAATTAAGCAGGCCCAGCAGGAGAGCGGAGCGGAAGGCCGCGCTGGGAGGGGCGCGGAGCGCATTCATCGAATGCGAACTTTCAATAAAATACCGGATGAGGAACCAGAGAAAGAAGGCGAGGGCGGGTAAACCGACCTCTGCCCCAAGCTGCAGATATCCGTTGTGGGCGTAATAGTCGCGAACGCGCCAATTCTGTTTTGTATCATATTTTGCGTGCGATCGGGCGTAGGTATTAATCCCTGTTCCCGTGAAGGGTTTGGCCTTGATGACATCCCAGGCTCGGTGCCACAAATAATATCGTTCCACCACGGATTGTTCTTTGCCGTATCCGTCCAGGTGAATGATCGCCGATTTTGGAAGAAGAAGAAGTCCTCCCGTAAAGAGGGCAAGCACAAAAAGTAAAAAACGGAATTGACGGCGGTAAAGAAGGAAACCAAGGATCCCAGCGGCCAGGGATAAAATAGCGCCGCGCGAGCGGGTCAGATAAAGGGACCAGACTCCGCTCAAAAAAATAAACAAACAAAACACACCAAGCCAGCGTGTCTTGGGCTGCTTGCGGTAATTAAAAGTAAGCACGGCAAAGGCCGGCAGGGTCAAAATGAGGTAAGAGGCATAAAGCCCGTAACTTTTGAAGGAAGAGGAAAGTCGCGTCCCTGAGCTTGCCTCTTTGACCGGGAATCCCCGCAACAGGTCGTGGCCCGCTGCATATTGATAAAATCCGTTAAAGATAACAAGCGCCATCGAAAGCCAAAAGACCCTTTCGAACTTTTTCAGCCGCGACGGTGATGCCAAAACGCTTTGCACGATCCAAAAAAGGAGGACGTGCTGAAGCACTTTAAAAATTCCGCGTAGGCTCTCCGGGGGGTATTCGGACCAGAAGGCAGAAAAAATGCAGATCAGGACGTAAACCGCAAAGGGGATAAAAAGGCTGTTCGGCATCTCCAACCATTTTTGCGTGCGCGTGCGGCTGGAAAGCCAAGTGACAAGCGCCGCCACAAAAAGGATCTCGGTCAGGGCCGGTGAGAAAGTCATCACGACCCATAGTCCCAGGAGGGAGTAAAAGCAAATTTTATCGGCTTGAATTTTCATGATGAGGCGCGGTAAAACCGACTGAATTTCAGATAATCATAATAACTCGCGAGTGCGGCCAAGCGCAAGCCCACTGCCCCATCGAGAAATCCCCATTTCCAAAAATAGAGGAATAAAAATTTAAAGAGGGGTCTTGTCATCGTTTCGAGCCTTCCCACGCGGCGCCCCGATTGTTTCATCCCCTCAAGCTCAAGGCTTACGTATTGTTCGAGCTTCAGGCGATACTCCTTCATATTACGGGTGCTGTAATGAATCAATGAATGCCTCAGTTTTTTGACGGGCAGTGCGCTGACTAATTTTTCATGAATCGGCTGCTCAAAGCGTGCTTTTCCCCTTAGAAAAAGCCGAATGGGAAAGTCATCCTGGAGCCCGCCAAAACGGACATTCTTTCCAAAGAGGGTCGTGGTCCGTTTAACGGCATAAACTGCTTCCTGATTGGGTGAGCGGGTAATCGATCGAATCTCGCGAGCCAGAGATTCCGGCACTCTCTCATCGGCATCCAAGAGAAAAATCCAGTCGTGACGGCACCTCACAAGCGCGGCATTTTTTTGCGAGGCAAAATCTTTAAAAGGAACGTGATGAATGGAGGAGGTGTAGGCGCGGGCCTTGACGAGGGTTTGATCCCGGCTGCCGCCGTCGACTAAAACGATTTCATCGGCCCACTTGACGGTTTCAAGCGCCGCCGCGATATTGTCTTCTTCATTGAGGGTGATGATGGCCACTGAAAGACTCATCAGACTCCCCTCCTGTCTGACAGGGCTTCAAAGAAACCACGGACAAAGGCCCAGTTTCCGCGCAAGAGCGCGAAGAGAAGTCGAAAAGGAAGAAGGACGAGGTGCTCCATCCAAAAACCGGCGTGCCGGAAATTCTTCCACATAAAGATGAAATTATTACGGTGCGCAATCACTTGAATCCTGGTGGCCCCAAACGCTTTTTTAAAGCTGGCCTGTCCCATATGATAAACGACGCTTTGGGGTTCGTAATAAAGGCGATGTCCCGCTAGGGCCGCTCGGTAACAGAGATCGATATCTTCCCCAATGCCTGGAAGGTAGCGGGTGTCGTAGCCGCCTAAGCTTAAGAATTTCTCCCGAGAGAAAGCCCCGAAACCGGACGAAAATGTTTCCGAAGAGAGCATGGCTTCTTCCTGATAACCTTCATAGCGGGCGCTGGACCAAAAGATCCCCCACCGCATTTCTCCCTTGGTCTTGGCGGCCTCGATTTTTTGGCCGTCAAAACTCATGACGCGAGGGGCTACGAGAAAGGCCTTGGGGTCCTCCTCAAATTTTTGCAGGAGAGGCGCGGCAAAATTTTCATCCACCCGGATGTCGTTATTAAGAAGGATCACCACGGATTCCGTGATCTTCCGAAGATGGTCATTGTAAGAACATAAAAAGAGGTTCTCCGGGGCCCGAACCCACTCGACTTCAGGAAACTGAGCGCGGACGAGCGCTTCGCTTTCATCGGTGCTGAGATTATCCAGGATGGTGAGAGGGGCCGAAAGCCGGGCGCGGCGCTGGGCCTTCACTAAACTCGGCAGGCATTCATGGAGCAGTTCAGCGCCATTATAGTTTAGAACGATAATGCGGGCGTTAAACAAGGGTGGGTTTGGGCAAGGGGATGAGAAATCGCACCCCTTTTTCTTTTAGGTGACCACTCTTCGCCATGATTTCCTTGGCAAAATTCCAGGCAAAGAGAATGACATAATGCGTGGGGTGGCCATTTAAATACGCGCTTGGAACAATCGGAATTTTGGCGCCTGGCATCCAGCGATTTTGCTTAAGAGGGTTGTCATCCACAATGTAAGCGATCTGGGAGGGCGAAAATTTGCAAAAATTGATGATCGTGCTCGCCTTGGCGGGCGCCCCGTATCCCGAGATGGATTTGCCCTCCCGGCGCGCCTGCTCCACAAAGTCCGTAAGGTCTTTTTTGACCTGATGGACTTGCTTGGCAAAGTGCTCATAGGCTCGAGGAGTTAAGTATTTCTTTTCGCGCTCAAAATAGTCGCTTACTTTTGCCTCGATTTTAAAAGGCCCCCCTTTCTTTTGGATAAAAACCCGCAGCGATCCCCCGTGCGAGGAAACGGTATCGATATCAAAGATCTCAAGGCCGAATCGGTTTAGGACAAAGACAAGAGGCGTTGCCGCAATATAGGAGAGATGCTCATGGTAGATCATATCGAAGAGCATGTCTTCCAGCATGGTAAGAAGATAGGGAAATTCAATCACGGCCATTCCCTTGGGGTCTAACAATCGGGTGATGTGGGTGAGCACTGAGCGCGTATCGTCCATGTGGGCGAAGACATTATTGGCGCTTATGGCTGAGGCCGGCCCGTATTCACGAAGGATTTGGTCGACACAGGCTGCATCAAAGTATCGGTTGATGGTTCTCCTACCCTGCTTTGCGGCCTCGTCACTTAAATTTTTTGCGGGTTCGATTCCGATACCGGTCAGACCTTCCTCCTCGTAGCAGGCCACGAGGAGTCCGTCATTACTTCCGATGTCGACGGCCACTGCTTTTTTTTTTCGGTCCCCAAGTTTCTGGCGCACCGTTTTGGCATACTCCGCAAAATGAACACGGAAGGTTTGAGTGGTCGAGCTTACATAAAGATAATTTGAAAACATGAGGTCTGCCGGGACAACATGGGTTAACTGAACCAGCCCGCAATGGGAGCAGAGCGCCAGAGCGAGCGGGCAGGCAAATTCGCTCTCACGCATTTGCCCTTTCGTCAGAAATGAATTGGCAAGAGGCATGGCACCCAGCTCAAGGAAGGGTTTGCTCAGCCGGGCATCGCAGTAGCGGCACGCCTTTTTCTTTAATTCGTCGGCGGCCGCCGATGAATTGGATTTAGCTTGTGGGAGGGGCATAGATCGAGGTCACCTGGCCGTGGCGGATCACGATATCACCGCCCGTTTCGACTTGAATTTCGTTATGAATAACCTTCATGATGCAGTCGGCAACAAATTCCGGGGATTGCTGCTTCGTCGAATCTTCTTCACCAAAAAGGACAGCACGCATTTGAGTGTTCATCCCTCCGGGGCAAACGGCGATGCACTTGATGCCTGAGTCTAAATTCTCTTTGGCGATCGCTTGGGTTAAGGCGACGACTCCGAATTTGCTCGCCGAGTAGGCCGCGACCCCCGGGACGGCCCGCTTCCCTGCCATGGATGAGATATTTATGATCAATCCGCTTTTCTGTTTTTGAAGCAAGGGGAGCGCGTGTTTACACATGAGAAAAATAGAAACTAAATTTTGCGTAAGGTGCTTCTGAAATTCTTTTAAGGAAAGCTTGTCAAGGCGCTCGACCGTCCCCCCGTAGCCCGCGTTGTTGATGAGGAGATCGACTCTCTTTAGCTTTTTATGAGCTGCCCTCATAAACGCTTTCACCTTCGGTTCTGAGGTAGCGTCAAGAATTTCCAGCATAAATTGATCCGAGCGGATTCGGTGGCGTGCCTCGGACCAATGCCGTCTTGTGCGGCTGACTCCAAGGACTCGATAGCCCTCGCCGATGAGGCGTTCCGCGAGAGCGAGCCCCAAGCCGGTTGAGCTTCCTGTGATGACGGCGGTTTTATCCACTCGAATTCTGATGGGGATGACGAGGGTTAAACGCTTTTGAGTTCTTTATTGAGGTAACCATCGATGACGGGAAAGGCGATCGTGTCGTCTTCGTATTTTCCCTGTTCGCGCAACCGCGTGCTGAAGGCAAGAAAGACCGAGTCTTCGGTAAATTTCTGCGCATGGGCAATCATAGGAGGAGTTTCCACGATATCTCCCGGCCTTACTTTGAGAATCTGTTTTTTGGCAGGATTTCTGACATCGCACGAATAGCTTTCGTAAGCCCCGCTTACGAGATAGATATATTGTTGGTCCTGCTTGTGGTAATGATTGGCGCGAATGGAACCTTTTTTAGACGTGATGAGGGCCACGTGCCCGAGCTGCCCTTCAAAGAGGTTGTAGATGTCTCCTCGGGCGTCCTTAAATGCCGACTCGATATGCCGAAGGGTTTCCATTCGACCCTCTTCTCTTTAAGTTTAAAGTTCGCTAAACCAATCAATCGTGCGTCGCAGGCCCTTCTCAAGTGGCACCTTGGGCTTAAATTTTGTGACCTGCGTCAGTTTCGAAATATCAGGGCACCGTCTTTTGGGGTCGCTTGAGGCATAGACGGCGTGAGGCGGATCAATACGGACAATGTCGACTTTATGGGGCAGGGCCTTCGCCACGTACGATGCCAGGTCCTTTACGGAGATTTCGGGTTCGGGATTTCCTACATTGAACGGTTCTCCGTTGGCCTCCGAGAAAAGAACGCGGAAAGTGGCTTCGATCGCATCATTAATATAACAAAAAGATCGCGTATTTGTCCCCGCGCCGTGCACCGGGAGCGGTTCTTTGCGGAGCGCATGCTCGATAAAATTGGGAAGGACGCGGAAATCATCCGGTCGAATCCCAGGGCCGTAAACATTAAAGGGGCGGATCATTTTGACGGGTACTCCAAACACCTTCCAATAAGTGACACACATCGTCTCACCGAAGCGTTTGGATTCATCATAACAGGCTCGGGGGCCGGTAATGGAGACATTCCCGAAATAAGTTTCCGGCGTGGGGACATGCTTGGGATCGGGGTCTCCGTAGACTTCACTTGAGCTCATAAATATGAAACTTTTGACCTCCTTTTTGCGTGCGAGCTC
Source organism: uncultured bacterium (assembly GCA_964373045.1). Classification (GTDB taxonomy): domain Bacteria; phylum Omnitrophota; class Omnitrophia; order Omnitrophales; family Aquincolibacteriaceae; genus CAYJSI01. The sequence goes on along the minus strand of CAYJSI010000001.1, from coordinate 113,383 downwards.
TAGCATATTGCGCGTGCCGATTGTTCCCACATCCATGGTCTCAATGGGATATTTGGTGTAATAAGCCGGCGAGGCGATCCCGGCTGCGTGGATGATATAATCGATCGGTTTGTCCGTTTTATAGGGCTCAATCACATTGTGACGGCGGAAAAAAAGGTGGTCATCCTGGAGAACCTGCTGTTCGTAACCGGTGATAAAATTATCGAGGAGAATGGCCGAGACATTCTTGGGCACACAGCGGTTTTCATTTAAGTAGTGGAAAAGGAAAACGATGTATTTGCCGAGAAATCCGCCGGCGCCCGTGAGGAGAAAGGTCCGGCCCGAAAACTTGGCCCATTGGTCTTTGAGCGAGTCGGCCAGGCTTCGAATATCTTCGTGAATGACTTTGGATTCTAAGAGATTCTGCATGGGTTTTCCCTGCTAAATAAAGACTCAAAATATAGCATAATTTAACGCTTTTGCACGCAAAATTTGGACGGCTTTGGCCTTGACAAGGCTGAGGGCTTTGATTAGTCTGCGCTCGTGAATACAAACTCCCCTTTCGTTAGTTTCATTATTCCCGTCTATAACGAGGAAGAGAACATCCCCGGAGTTTTTCGGGATCTCTACGAAATCCTTTATGCCCGGCCGGAGTGGAATTGGGAAGTGATCATGATCGAGGATGGGAGCTCAGACCGCACGCGGGGCACGCTGCAGGAACTTGTCAAGCAATATCCGGAAACGCAGCTTATTTTGCACGAGAAAAATCAAGGGTACGTATCCTCCATGAAAGACGGGATGGCAAGGGCGCGCGGGAAATACCTGATGTATATTGGGGCCGATGAGGAGTTTGACTGCTCAGAGCTCCCTTTCTTTATGAAGCCCCTCCTGGCGCAAGGAAAGGAGCACGCCGATTTTGTTCTCGGGGTCCGTTGGCAGCGGAATGCCTACAAACTCCACCGTTTTTTCCTCTCCGTCATCTATATCTTCCTGCTCAATTTTCTCTTTAAGCTCAGGGTCAACGATTACAATTGGTCGCAGGTCTGGAGCCGCGAACTTCTGGAGCAGATCGAAATCCAGTCCAAATCCCTTTTTATGCTTCCCGAAATCATCATCAAGGCCCGCGATTTAGGGTACAAGATCAAAGAAGTGCCTTCCAATCACCGCGGCCGCAGAGCCGGCCGGTCCTCCTTGAACCTTCGAATCATGGCCCACGCCTTGTGGGACGCCATTCTTTTTTTAAGTCACCGCAGGGCAAAGACCTACCAACCCAACCGCTGATCAAAATTTCTGCATTTGAAGTAAGAAGGGACGGAATGCATAATCGAAAAGCCATAAGTCTGCAATCGGGATGCCTAGTCGGCATTTTTCTTACTTTTGTTGACAGATAAAAAGGAAATGGTAGGAAAAACGAAGCGGTATTAAAAGGTTTTTCAGTATTTGTTTGAGTGGCCACCGGGAGATTCCGTTGTATTTGTGGGTCTTCTTTATGCGTAAACCTGATCTTTCCAGCAGGTCGCACCAATCCCCCATGCTTTCAAAACGTTCTTGGGTTTGATTTCGCTCTTTGCGGTAGCCCGTAAAAAATACTGAAATCAAGTCTTTGTACCAGAATAGATTGGGGACCAGAATGAAAAAAAGACCGTCTTTCGTTGCGACGCGCTTCATCTCTTCTATAGCTTTTGGAATATCCAAAAAATGCTCTAGGCTTCCCAAGCAACTGATAGCATCAAATGAGTTATTTTTAAATGGAAGTTTCTCCCCCACTCCGAGGGCAACTTGGGCCTCAGGGCATTCATGATATGCAAGTTCAAGGGCCTCCTTCGAAATATCTGCTCCATAAAGTGAAGAAGTAGTTACCAAATTTCTGATTTCGCGCAGGAAATAACCACCACCACAAGCAAGATCAAGGAGGCACTTAAGTCGAGGCTGTTCGTGCAAGAGTCTTTTTGCAAGCCATCGGTATCCTCGGTCTTCATCGCGGATTGGTTCTTGCCGAAAAAGTTGGTCATATTCCGCCTGGATATCTTTGAATGTTTTCTGGCCTTGATTGATCATGCGAGACTCTCATAAACTTCAAGAAGCTGACGCGCTGCTTGCTTCCATGAGAATTTATTTATTCGCTGAAAACCTTTGTCGATAAAATCTTGTCTGACGTTGCTATTTTCCGAAAAGGTGTTCATAGCCTCAGTAATTTCATCAACCCTGTAAGGATTGACGAAATAAGCAGCTGTGCCTGCTACCTCTGGAAGAGAGGAAAGGTTTGATGTAATCACAGGTGCGCCAGCTGCCATGGCTTCCAAAACCGGAATGCCGAATCCTTCATATAGCGAGGGAAAAAGAAAAGCCGTAGCTCCACCATAAAGGTCATTTAAGATTTCATCCTCCACATATCCTGTAAAGATAACGTCATTAGAGTCGAGAACGGCTTGGGTGGCTAGGGCTTTGAAGGCCCTACCATAGGCAAAGTCTTTTGAGCCCACTATAACCAGTTGATGGCGGACGCTTCTTTTTTTCTTTCGAAACTCGCCGAATGCTTGTAGGATTCGAGTCAAATTTTTTCTTGGCTCAAGTGTACCCACCGAGAGAAAATAATTGTCTTGGACGCCGATTTTTGATTTAAAGATTTCGAAAGTGCGACTGTTCATGTTAGGTGCGAATCTTTCGTGGCCGGAAGGATAGACGACACGAATTTTTTTTTCTGGAACCTGGAGGTACTTAAGGACATCCTTCTTGGTGTTTTCTGAATCGACAACCATAACATCTGCTTTTCGAACGGCATAAGGAAGCCATTGGCCCCAGTAAAGTTGGCTCGGTAGCCCCATTTGATTAGGAAAGATCATCCCGATCAGATCATGGACCGTGACGACCAAGCGGAAACATTTACAAATAGGAGGCGCAAACGCAGGAATATGAAGCAAGTCAATCCTGTCACCCTGGGTAAGTTTCATCAGCTCAATATTTTCCCAGTAAAGACGCCTTAACGTATTCAGGTCACCGGCCGTTTTTTTCTCATAAAGAAAAAACTGATGTCGGCTATTTCCTGCCGTCTGTAGTCCATTGACAATTCCTTCCGTGTAAACACCTAGCCCAGTCTTGGAGCCATGCAAAGATTGCACGCTGATGCCTATCTTCATTATCGAGGTTTAAATCCACTTTCCATCAACTTAATTCTGCTTAGTGTCAGAGACTTGGAAATCATTTTGAAATTCTTCCTCATTCAAATGTTTATTAACCGATTGAGCAATCAGCGTGGCAGAGACGATGGCAGTACCCAATGCCAAATAAAGCAATAAGAAACTTCGCCACTCGATTGCTGGGTGAAATAAACTCAAGACTCCTGCAATGCCAACCCAGTTCATTACGGCCGGGTAAGTAAGAGTGTTATGAAGTGCGATAAATATCAAATGGGCTAGACTTCTTTCGTTTGAAGAAGCCGTTCCCTTGCCTTTTTTCGTACTGAGAACTTCAATGTGAGAGAATCTTTTTAGGTGAGTTAGCTGCGCTCTTGACCTTGCATCATGCATCGCAAGCATTAAAACCTGGGCCAGTGAAGCCGCTATCCCCACAAGAATCCACCCACTGGCTCCCGTCTTTTGAAAAACTCCAAAGGCGATTGTTGCGGGTACTAAAAGGTTAATAATGTAATGGTTGATCATATCCAGATACATCCCAGTAAGACTTCCGTCTCTTTTATCCATAACGATCGATCCCGTTTTTTGATAGTAACGGTACCGCGCAACCTCCCCATCTACACCATCGAGCGTATACCAAAGCTGCATCAAAAGTGCACCGGCACAAAAGGACCAGCGAAACGGAAACAAAAAGAGGCATGTCGAAAAAACGCCTACAAAAATCATTAAAAGACTTACTTGGTTAGCGGAAATTTTATGAGGCAGGAGGAAGCGCGTCAGAAAAATCGAGAAAAATCTAATGAAACGCCGCGCGTAGATGTTGCCCATTTCACGACCAGGGGCTGTCTGGCAAATCTTTCGCAGCTCAGCGATGGTTTCCACGAATCATTTCTCCTTTCTCCAGACAAAGCCGGGCTTTTTGTAACGTTGCATCGGAATACGCCATGTAATCATTGATGATTTCTTTAGGGCATTGGCAGCCATAAAACAGGATCAGGGCATCCTCTTCCTCGGTCGGGCTTAGTGAGTTATCGTACTCGATCGCGTTTTCTGCCTTTCTGAGTGGTGATATGGGACGGTTTAAATCAGAATCATCCAGGCGTTTCAGGCGTTCCAAAAACATGGGATCATCGAGACGTGTCTTCGACTGTTCCTCAGGAGATAATCTTTTATGCATTCGCTTTGCACGGACCTCGAAACTAGCGCTGACAAAAAACTTCCACCGCGCGTTCGGAAAGACTGCCGTTCCGATATCGCGGCCTTCCATAATGATTGTCTTCGTGTGCGCATATTCCTTTTGTCTTTGTGTTAAGATGTTTCGGATTTCAGGAATCACCGCAATCTCGGGCGCAAATCGAACGACCGCTTCATCATCAACAGCGGCAGTCCAGTCTTTCCCGTTTACGATTATATGGGAACCGTCCGAATGATAGCGAAACTCGAACTTCATTTCATTTGCCAAATGAAGTAACCGTTTCATATCCTTCATGAGCCCATGATCGAGAACGAGTTTGGCCAGCGCACGATACATGTGCCCTGTATTGATATAGGTAAACCCGGTCAATTTTGCCAGCGAACGGGCGATCGTGCTCTTGCCGACATAGGATAGACCATCAATCGTGATGACATTATCAGTCATTGCTCAGGTCGATCCTTTAGTGATATTAATGTTTCTATCCTAGTAAATGTCTAACAAGATTTTTTGAAGATCGTCTCGGTTTACCGGTCTCGGGTTATTTTTAATTCGATCTGGCCTAAAACCATCCCGCAAGATAATCTCAACCCCCTCTTTATTAATACCCAGGGCTGAAAGCTTTTTTTTCAATCCAACAGACACCATTAACCGGTCAATCTGTTGAGCCATACGATCATAAGTGGATACTCCAAACACTTTCAAGAGCGCTCGCCCTTCTTCCTTTAAAACTGGAGCATTAAAAAGGGTAAACGAAGACAGCGTCAAGGCGCAAGCATGGCCGTGGGCAATCGAAAAATGAGTCGTCATCGGATAGGATACCGAATGAACCGCCGTGGTCATAGTCTGGGCAATCGCAAGACCTGCTTCGCAACTTCCGAGCGCCATCGCTGCTCGAGCGTTTGCATCGGTGGGATGACTCATTACTTTGCTTAAATGGTGTAGTAACAAATCAAGAGCTCGTAGGGAATGGGTTTTTGAAAAAGAAGTTGCACGCACGGACCAAAACGACTCGATGGCCTGACTCAAAGCATCAAAACCGGTACATGCCGTCACATAAGCCGGCATCGAATAACTGAGTTTAGGATCTATAATTGCCACCGTTGGATAAAAATCCCAGTGGCTGATGGTTATTTTTTGGCGATCGGTCGTCTCCAAAGAGGCGAAGGGAGTAACTTCACTGCCCGTGCCTGAGGTTGTCGGAATGGCGATGAGGGGGGTCTTTCGCGTGGGAAGTTCAAAATGACCCCGGCAATAGATATTAAGATCAGTCTTATCTTGCCTTGCGATTGTTGCCAAAATTTTTGCTGCATCTAGAACGCTTCCTCCGCCAATGGCCAAAACAAGATCAAAGCTTTTTGTTTTTAAACGGTTAATTTCCTCTTGGACAAAATCTTGTTTCGGATTTTGTGGTATAGGCTTCGTATAGACAATGCGGTAGGGTTCCAGTGCTGATTCTAGTTTTTCGAAATAACTTGAAGCACGAAACGAATTTTGACCCAGCCCTAGCAGAACAGTTTTGGGACGAAAAGATTGCAAAAAGGAAGGTAGCTTGTCGAAACTGCCATCCCCAAAAACACGAACGGTTGGATTTTGATAACCAAGGAATGCTTCGTTTTGAAGTGGGGTCCGTGGTGTGGCCGGATAGGAATCTCGCATCACTTGCTGGAGACTCCGGAGGTGGCAATGAACCGTTTAACAGATTCGGAAATTTCCGAAGCTGTATAACGCGTCGTGATTCTAGGGATGTCCTTTGTTTCTTCGCGATTTACCTTAATGCGTAGCAACGCCGGACCTACGCTCTGAAGAAATGAGGGAAGAGTGCGTTGTAATGCGTCTGCCGTTTCTACGCGGGTGGTTGTTCGATACCCACAAGCTTTAGCAATTCCTTCAAAGTCTGTCGAAGACGCTGTAGTTTCCTGATCCCCGGTTGTTTCATAGGATTCGTTATCAATGACAAGGTGAATCAAATTCGCCGGACCATAATGTCCAATCGATGAGAGAATCCCCATATGCATTAAAAAAGCACCATCTCCATCCAACACAACTACTCGGTGAGCTGGTCTGGATAGTGCCATTCCTAATGCGAGGGCGCCAACATGCCCCATCGACCCCTGCATATAAAAGTTGCCAGGTCTATCGCCGAGAAAAAAAAGTTCCCTTGAAGGCTTTCCTGTTGTTGCGAAAATTAAGTGGTCACTGGGAATTGCCTTACGAATGATCGATAACGCATCGATTCTCTTCATCGAATATCTCTGCGAAACATTTGGCTTTGGCAGAGCATCATAGGCTGTGAATGTTCCTTTATTGATGATATAGACGACGGGTTTCTTCATTCTGCGCATCGTGGCAATGCCAAAATCCAACATGCCATTGAGTTTATTTTCCTCTTGCGGCAGCTCCCAAAACGGAATTTCAAGTGCCTTTAAAAGATGGAGCATCCTTTTTCCAATAATCTCATGTTGGGGTTCATCAGGAATCCCATAGGCGCGACCACTGACAAATATCAAGACAGGAATTTGATAAATCGCGTTAAGCGACGTCAGAGGATTAACCATGTTACCCAGACCAGAATTTTGAATCATGACAACCGATGGCTTCTCGGCCAGATAAGAGCCGCTCGCCATCGCTAGGGCAGCGCCTTCATTGGGAGCAATGATGTAGGTTAAATGACTTTGCGCTTCAATATATCGAATTACGTCCTTGAAATAGGAGCAAGGCACACCCGTATAGAAGCGAAATCCACATGACGTGAGATGAGAAATAAAAATCTCGGGTCGAATCATCGAGAGACTGAAGTGGATGGAGTATTTTTGTATGTATTATTTAGGAAATAATGATTCACTCTTTCGTAGTCGTCCAACGAATAAATCTCTGACCAGCCGTGTTCAACAACTAAGCCATAAATATCGGTGCCCTGATCGATTAAATATTGAATAAGATCGGTTAAAGAGGCCTGCTCCACGCCGGGGGCTTCATAAAAACGTTTTGCCGCAAATTTTTTACAAGCCTCGCGCCACGACCTTTTGAGCAGAGTCACACCTTCCTGAGAAAGAAGCATTATGCCGACAAATTCGTGTTGAGCACTCGTTTCAATCTTTTTACCAATCCTAAGGATTTTATTGAACCGCTCGACATTAATTTTTCGGATCGCTTGAAGATCCAACAGTTCTTGGGTGAGCACTCGATCAAGAACTTTGTCGCGACGAGGCAAAGTGCGAAAGGCGCGATCAATAACTAATGTAATTGGATGATCACTATCTAACAACGCTTCTGGGAGTTGGCGATCAAAAATGATATCCGAGTAACACACAACGGTTTTTCCCGAAACATTTTCAAGACCCAGCATGATTGAATGGGCGCTACCTTTTTGCGCGTATGCTAAATTTTCAATCTTATGGATTCCCTGAGCTTGAATCGTTTCCTGTTGATAGCCTGTTACTACCCAAAAATCATAAATGCCAACTGATCTCAACAGATCAAGCTGATGCTCCAAAAGCGATTTGCCACCAACTTCGAGCATGCATAAAGGAAGATCACGCAGATGCGACGCTAGCGCTGGCTGAAATTTGTGATCCGCAGCGGCAGGAATGACTGCAGAGATACTCTTATTTTTTTGTGAGAAACGCCTCTCAATTTCCTGATGGATCGGCATTCCTTGTAACTGAAAGACCTCCTGCATCGATGCGATATTTTTTTCGATCGAGCGCGTGCCCCCCTCCTCACGAATCCTACCAAATGTATTATTTAATGCGCGGACAATCGTACGGATCCCCTGGTTGGCGTAAATGCCGATCTTAAATCCTGCACCGGCTAACTCTTGCGCAGTAACTTCATAATACGTTGTAGGAATTGCGATAAGTATACCGTTACTACCAAACTTTTCTTTCCAAAACTTAGCGAAGGTAAACACCTCGTCAGGTTTATGAGATTTTGAATGAATAACAATCCCATCGGCCCCGGCTTCATAATAGGCAACGGCTCTCCGGAGGGCCTCACCCATATCCCACCCCGCGATTAAGGCCTCGACACGAGCAAAGATCATAATTCCGGAGGGTGATTTCCGTACCGATCGGGCAGCCTCTATCTTGCCAGTGAATTCTTCAATGGAGGCTAGTTCCTGGCGACCGGGTATAAAGCTGTTTATTTTTGGAAAATGCTTATCCTCGATTACAACGGCAGCGATGTCCGCCGCTTCATATTTGCGAACCATGTGCATGACATTACTGGCATTCCCATAGCCTGTATCGCAATCGCAAATCACAGGCAGGGTTGTGGCTTCATTAATATCGGAAGCCGCCACTAGATTTTCTGTCATCGTCAGGATGTTAGCATCCGGCACCCCATGGGCTGTTGAGATTTCAAAACCGCTTGCCCAAACCCCGTCGAATCCGTTCATTTCGATAAGTTTTGCGCCAAGTGCGTTATGTCCCCCCATGACAAGCAAAAAATCCTTTTCACCAAGCATCTGCCGAAGCTTCTCTGCCTTACTCATTGTCTCCCCGCAACAGCCTTAAATTGCATTGTAAAAGCGGTCTCCCTTTCCCAGTCATTACGGTAATGTAAATTTGTGGAATCGTCCAAAAAATGTTAAAGAATAAATCATAACAGCGTGGTATTTTACTCTAAGATGGTGTAATATACTACCTTAAAATTTATCTTCGGCCCGTGATTTTTGAAAAAAGCCGATGGGTTTTTTTAAACTGCATCGCTTAAAGATGTTGACCCGTGACCATGTTAAAAGTACTCAAAAAAATACTTTGGGAACCGTGGGACTTGGTTGTCAACCGTTTTGCTCGGCACTATCAAGATCTGTTTGTGGAGGTTTATAGCAATGCTGCGGCTAAGTTAAATAGGGACATCGTCTCAAAACTTCAATCAAGGGCGCTTGATGCCACTGCGAATTATGTTAGCGTAAATATGCGCAAGGCGATTGCCTTCGACAGCGAACCAGATCTCCGGGAATACGCCCTAAAAGAAGCAGTGGATGGTGGCTTATTTTTAGAGTTTGGTGTATGGACCGGAGCATCGATCAATTTTTTTGCTGAACGTAGGAAAGATAAAAAATTCCATGGTTTTGACTCCTTCCAAGGGCTACCCGAAGATTGGGAGGGTAATTCTAAGAAAGGAAGATTTGATACAAAAGGGAAATTGCCAAAGGTTCGAAAGAATGTTGAGTTGCATGTCGGTTTGTTTGATAAGATTTTGCCCAATTTTTTAAAGCAATACAAAGATCCAATTTCATTTATGCATGTCGACTGCGATCTTTATTCATCAGCCAAGTCAATTTTTGATTTATTGGGTGATCGTATCTGTTCTAGCACGGTCGTCGTGTTTGACGAGTACTTTAATTATCCCCATTGGGAACATCATGAATTCAAAGCATTTCAGGAGTTCATTTTACGGACAAAGTTATCTTATGAATATATGGGCTATCATCAATTTGGAAGAGAAGTTATCGTTAAAATCAAATAATGAAGAAGAGCGTAAGCTAGTCTCTAGATTTTCTGAGTTTATGAATCACTCCTGCGTCGCTGTTCATATCTCTTATGATGGCTCCTTAAACACCGTCCGATGAGAAGGCTTGAAGATATACCCTTCGTATAGGGCGGTTCAACTAAGTTCCCCCTCCATTCTTTCAGAATGCCGACGACGCGAGTACGCATGCTTTTTTGAACTCCTTTGCGCCAGTCACTACCATGAACGACATAGTCAGGCTTCAATTTCCTCAGATTGGGTGCGTAATCCCAAGATTTTTGGGGTATTACCTTTGAGACCCACCTGATATTTTCAATAACCATCTTTCTTTGAGCGTAAGTCATAAATGGGATACGTTTATATTCCGCTATTGCCCTGTCAGTCAAAAGTCCCACGACAATTCTCCCGTATCGATGGGCCGCTCTGAGAAGCCGAATATGCCCTGGGTGAACTATGTCAGCGGCCATTGCAACATAGACGCAATTTTGTTTCTTTTTTTTTCTCAAAAAATGCATGGATAAGCCTCTGTTATATCGATCCCGCCGTGGCGCGAGTTTCCTCTAATCGATTTCTGTTTTCTAAGCGTTTTAAAATATAGAAATCTCCGTCCTGGAATATTGTTTGATAGCCAGCAGCTATTAACTCTTGAAAGCTTTGCTCGAGAGCGGGGGTGGCCGGTTCCCAAAATTCACGGTCAAAGATAACATAATCGACTTGGAGTTGAAGGGCCTGTTTTGTTTTGGTCTCGGAGAGGCTGTGGCTGAATTGAAAGACTTCCTTTCGGTTCACGGATTGCGGGATAAAGTTATTGTGGGTTAGAAGAGAAAAGCGAGAAGGAATTTTTCTGAGTTCTTGGCGGACAACATCCCGATGATCAGTTTTGTGGGACAGACTCTGCCAAAAATAATAGTACTCGGAAGGCCCCGATTGAAAGAGGGTAGAGAGCAGCAATAACAAAGCGATTTTACCTTTATGGATTCCTAGAATACTCCAGCGCTTTGAGGCTGTCTCCAGCCCGTAAATCGCAGAGATGTAAAGAAAAGGTGTTAACCCGGTTGTGTAGTGATAGTTAAAAGAGCGCATGACAGGATTTGAGGATAATAGGTTCTGAAGAAGGATAGGGAGGCATAAGAGGAATGTAGGTCCGTGAAAGAAGGGCAAAAATAAGAAAGGGGAAAATATTTTTAAGGCGTACTCCAGAGATTCGGGATGAAAAAGACTGCGGACGATCGAAAGTGGCTGAGAGAACAAGTTTAGGTAATTCGCCTGATAAAGATAAGCCGTCCTGCTTAAGTGAGGAGATAACCATAAAATATTGGCTGCCAGAATCAAAGGAGATACCGCCATAAGAAAGGCCCCGAGCGCTTTTTGATTTTTCCAAATGAAGGCATAAACACCCAACATAAAAACCACTCCCAGCATATTTTCCTTGCCGAGCGCCACAAGAAAAAGATTTACGAGAAACCACCCGATTTTTCCTTTCTCTAAACAAATAAAGCTTAAAAAAATGAAGGGCTCTACCAGAACTTCGGGATGGAAATCCTCATGCAGGGCGCTTCGTGTGGGATGGAAAAAGGCGTAAGCGAGAGCGAAAACCAGGGCCATGTCATTACGGCCCGTTTTTTCTTTTGCAATTGATGCGATTAAAAAAATGTTGGAGGCGGCCGCAATGACTTGCAGCACAATGAGCGTATTCGGTGACGGCAAAAGGGTGTAGAGCGGGGCCAGCAAGGCAAGGATAGGGCTTAGGTGATCTCCCAAAAGGCAAATCCCCCCTTTAATCGATGAATAAAGAAAATCGCCCCGCGTGGTGTTCCAAAGCGCCTGGGCGAAAATTCCGAGGTCAAAGGCGCGCGTCTCAAGCGCCCCATGGCGCATCAAACCGACTGCCGATAGAGTTAGAACATAAATCACAAACAGCATGCAGAGAAGTTGCTTAAGCGGTAGGCGTAAAAGGCGTTTGACAAACTTGATGATCCACAGATTCTCGAAAGCCGTTGTGTAACGCCACCTTAAAAACGATAGAAAAAGGGCGAAAAGGGCAAGGCTTAGGATGGCGGTGTTGGCGTAATACTTTTTTTTCTCAAAAGCCGAGAGGAGGCCAAGCTGAATCAAGGGAATCCCGTTTGTCGCGAGGAAAAATAATGTCACGACCGCAGAAAGCGTCGCGAAGCCACTGAGCCACGGAGATGGCTGAGACGAGCTGGATTTCATTTAATGTTCATGCCCTTCTTAAAAAGAGTTCTTGAAGACGGACTTACGGACGGCCGCAAGAGACAATCCTATCATGAGAGACAGGACGCTTGCTGCTAATCCCCACCGGTACGACCATGGCTCATAATAGAAAACTACTGCGTGATCCCCTGCGGGAATGGGCAGAGCCCGGAAGGTGTAGTTTGCCCTGTAAATTTGGACGGGCCGTTGATCTAAAGTCGCCTTCCATCCAGGGTAATCATTATCGGTAAGCACTAAGAAAGCATTTTCCGGAACCGTTACGTTTATCTTAATGTCATGAGCGGTATATCGCTGAATCGTAGCAGCGCCTTGAGGAGTTCCCGGATTCAAGGGACGAACCTTAAATCCTTCTGATGGTGACTCTTCAAGGACAACGGTTTGGTCAAAGGCAATGGGTTTATTTTTTAGGAAAGGCAGTATTTCAGCGGGATTCGAAATAACTTTATAGTCATAAACTAAAAAGGCGCGAGGGTAGTACCCCCGGTTTAAGTAGAGTTTGTGCGATTCGTCCTGCATAACAAGGGGGAGATCGTTCTTGAGCGTCACGTCGCGGCGCGTGAGAAAATACTTTACATTGAGGAATCTCATGATTTCATAGTCAAAGTCCCCTTCCGCGCCGCCCATGATCAAAGCAGGGTCCGTGTCATAATGCATTTGGAAACTCTTAAAAAAGGAAGAGTATCTGCGCGGAAAAAGAGGTGCATAACCCTCCACGCTGCTCAACCCATAAAACATATTTGTATTGGGTGCGATTAAACCTCTTGTCCTCGCACCGCCGAAGTCTACGTCTTCCAAAATTGGCATCACGCGGAAAAGATCCTTATCCTTCTTGAGAAAATCGATTACAGGCGACGATTCCTTTAATTCACCGGGGGATGAAGTACGGTAATGTGTCAATCGAAAGACGAAAAGAATGTCGAGGCATAGGATCAATACGCAGCTAACATAAAATAGAAGTTTCGTTATCCTCGATTGCTGCCACAAATAGATGACAAGTAAAGACAAGGCCATCAATGCAATTGGTAAAAATATCGAAGGGTTCAGCGGATTCGTCCATTCGCTGATAAAGAGAAAGAAATCCTCAATACGTTTTAAATAAAAAGCAAGGGGGGCAGCATATCGATCGTTTTCTACCATATGTGATTCCATGTAACTTGTGAACAAACTTCTAAGAAAATTCTTTTGGGTTGTGACAAAAAGGCGGATTATTTGTAGTACTGCCACAACGCTCATGGACAGCGCGGCATAAAATACCGCGACTCTTCTTATACTGATTCCCTTCTGCAACAATTTGTTTGCACCAATCCCGCTCAAAGCAGCCAAAGAAAATGTCAAAACCGCACCCAGTCTTTCAATCCGTGGCAATTGCGATAGGATGGGAATTTGTCTATAGAAACTGGCAAATATTGGAAACGTCATTGCATAAAAAAGGATCACGATGACAGAACCTAGGTAGAATTGGACCCACCCCTCTTTCTTCCATGAAAACAAGAAAAAAGTGAAACCCAAAACGCCCACGTAAGGAGGCGAGATATATTGAATCATGTTCGCGTGAAATGTTATTCGAGTTATTTCCTGGAATATTCTTGCGAAGAGGAAATTGAATTCTCCAAGGAAAGGTGATTCAAAGAAAAATGGAAATATCACATTAATAAGGTGCACTGGTAACAATACATTGATGAAGTGCAGGGTTTGCCTTTGAGAAACCGCTAACAGTTCAAATAATCTAAAAACATAGAAGGAGACTAAACCTAAGGAAAAAAATAAAATTATCAGACCGAGCAGTGACTTATGGCGTGCGAATATGTAACAAGTTAAAAGCAAACCAACATAAAGTGAATACTGAGGTAGAGCGTTTAAGACGAGGATTGAAAAGGAAAGAACCGCAGACACTAAAAACCTTAATTTGTTTGAGGTAAAATAAGACTCTGCTAACCATAACAGGAGAGGGATAAAGAAAGCCCAGCTGTCGGTATAGGTTCCGCTTGAGGGCACAAAAGCGAAAATGATCGATGAAATGAGCGCGCCGAATGGGTGGACCCCCATTTTCGTCATATAGAAGTATGTGAAAACGCCCGCCAAAAAAACGTTGAGCAGTATCATGAGATTCCATGCTAAGTTGACGTCATTAAATAGAACTGTTGCTAAATTTAGGAAAGTCACATTGCTTTGCATGTCGGCACCATAGGGGGCGCCAGAAAATGAAAGGGGGTTCCACAGTGGGAAGATTCCCAGGCGAATCATTTCATTGAAGTAAAATGCCCAACTATAGTAGACGAGGTGGTGGTCGCTCATCCTACTGATAAAGATCTTCCTATTAAAAAGTAAATCCGGAAAGAAAATGCCAATGAGTACTGAAAAAATCAGAAACACGTAGAGGTGGAGTGAATTCTTGTTTGGTTTCATGGCAAATTTTGTTTTGGGCTTACTGATATACTTCAATGTCAATTGTTTAGGGTATAAGTGGATAGGGACTTCTTAGGCTTTTCGGGGTCGACTCGATTCTTGCGAGAGGTATGATCCAGGTTCATTGTTTGATCAATCACTGTGAAGGGTTGCCCCTTCGTTTGTCGGTAAATACGTCCTAGGTATTCACCGATGATACCCAGAAATAAGGCGTTGAGGCTGATCGAAATAAGGATGAGTACCGAAGTCGTTGCAAAGCCTTTTGGCCAGGTATAATGAAAAAAAATAGTCAGCACATACAGGCCGCCGAAATATAGGATTAATCCGCCGGAAATGAGAAACCCGATGAACGTGGCACATCGGAGCGGCACAATCGAGTTGTTCAAAATGCCATCAAGCGCTAGGGACGTCATCTGATGAAAACCAAATTTACTCTTACCACGCAAACGTTTAGCGCGGTCGTAGGGAATCCCAATTTGGTTAAAACCCAGGGTCGCGATCGTTCCTCGCAAATAAAGCGTTGCATCATTAAGTTGTTTTAAGTTATCCAGCACTTTACGATCGATCAATCGAAAGTCACCCGCATTAAGGGGGAGATGATCATCGGCAAGAAGATTAATCAAGCGATAGAATCCTTTTCGGATTTGCGTCATCAACCAGTTCTCCTTGCGTGAGGTCCTGATTCCGTACACCACCTCATACCCCTCCCGCCATTTTGCTAAGAACTCATGGATTAAATGTGGGGGGTCTTGAAGGTCGCAATCCATCGCAATAGCACAATCACCCTCGGCAAGACAATAACCGGTAAAGATTGATTTTTGATATCCAAAGTTACGCGAAAACCGAGCCACCTTGACGCGCTCATCGGATTGAGCAAGCGCCGTTAAATGACCAAAGGTCGAATCCGTACTTCGGTTGTCGGTAAAAATGAACTCATAATCATAATGTTCTGAAATTTGATCCAATTGTTCCTTGACGGCACGGTAAAAAGGATCCGTGTTTTCTTCTTCGTTAAATACCGGAACGATAATCGAGATGAGATATTTGTTAGCTTGCGACACGATTGTGATTTCCTTTACCACCTTCGTTGCTGCCCGTATGGGTGACTCTGTCCACAACTTCATCCTGGAAGCTCGATTGAGAATGCATAAGTTGAATGCCCGTCTCAAGATCCACCAACGCTTTCCATCCAGGCAGTGGCTTTCCTTTCCACGGGGCCATGACTTGCCGGTTCCTGTAGGGTCGACCCCCCCATATCGCCTTCACGGTTCTCCCCGTGACACGCTGATACATGTCAACAACTTCTTTCAGTTCGATATGTCTCATGGATGTCACCGCGTAGCTTTCTTCAAGATCATCCGCGGGACAGGACCGGAGCAAATTCGCAGCATGACAAAATGCTTGTACAACATCGTCAACATAGACGAGATCCAAACATTGCTTACCGGGACTCATGGCCAAAGGTTTTTCCTGCCTATAGGCATCCTCAAGTAAATGAAAGAGCTTGTTCCGTGGATCGTTAGGTCCATAAACATCAAACAGTTTCAGCGTTAGAGCGCGGATCGAACTCGTTTCCGTGTAGAAACGCAAAATATCCTGAAATGCCTGTTTCGTGGCGGCATAAAGATTGACGGGATTATAGTCATCGCCGTCGAAGTGCTGCCAATAAGATCCTGTGTTAATGAAATAAGGGATGTCTGTTTGGTGCATGCTTTCGAGCAATTGGGTACCAAGGATCACATTTGAGCGTAACAAATTCTCAACATCTGATGAATGATGTTCGATCTCGACTCGAGAAGCAAGATGAAAGACAACCTCCGGGCTTGCCGTGCGCATGATCGCGATGATGCTTTCAGTGGTTCCATCGTATTCGTGTAGAGATAACGAGCCCTCTAAACGTTCTATTTGCTTTGTCGCCGAGCCTTCACGGAGGAGGGCGTCGACTCTCCACTCTTCACGAAGTAACCTCTTCACAAGGTGATATCCCACGAATCCGGTTGCTCCTGTAACGAAAGCTCGGCGGTTCGCCCGCTTGATCTCCTTCATCGGACACCCTTAACAAACTTTTCAATATGGAACACTGCAAAATCCATCATTTCTTCCGTCAGTCTTGGATAGACGCCTAGCCAAAATGTGTTCTTCATGACAAAATCCGTGTTCGTTAAGGAACCGCTCACGCGGTATTTGCGATTTTTGAAGTAGGGTTGTTGAGTGATGTTTCCTGCGAAAAGAAGCCGAGTGGCAATTTGATGCCTATCTAAATAGCACAACAAGTCTTCCCGAAGAAAGGGTGGATTCTCCCGAAGCGAGATCGGAAAACCAAACCAGGCCGGATCACTATCCGGTGTAGCTTCAGGTAAAATGAAGAATTCCTGTAACTTTTCTAATCTTGATTTAAGAAATGTAAAATTTCGCTTTCGGATCTCAATAAAGTGTTCGAGGTGATCCAGCTGAGCCAGCCCAACCGCGGCTTGCATGTCCGTGATTTTTAAATTGTAACCTAAATGGGAAAAGATGTATTTGTGGTCATATCCTTTTGGCAGGTTGCCCAGTTGCCAGTTGAAACGTTGTCCACATGTGTTCGCTTTTCCTGGATCGCAATAACAATCACGCCCCCAATCTCGAAATGATTCGATGATCCGCTTCAATTTTGGGTGTCTCGTGAATGTCGCACCTCCTTCACCCATCGTAATGTGGTGAGCGGGATAAAAACTGAGCGTTCCAATATGTCCGAAGGTTCCAACCTTGGCGCCTGAATAGATACTCCCGAGCGCATCACAACAATCTTCGACAAGCCACAAATTATATTTCTCGACGAGCTGCATCACAGTATTGAGATCAAAGGGATTACCCAGAGTGTGCGCAAGCACGATGGCGCGCGTTTTGTCTGTCACCGCAGCCTCGATTTCATGGGCCGAAACATTGTACGTGGGAAGGTGGACGTCGACAAAAACAGGCGTCAAGCCATTTTGTAATATCGGATTGACCGTGGTCGGGAAAGAGGCAGCGACCGTAATGACTTCATCGCCCGGTTTTAAGGCTCGGTCCTCAAGCATTGGCGAAGTCAGTGCTGAGATCGCTAGTAAGTTGGCCGATGAACCCGAATTGGTAGTGGAGACCGATTTTACGCCTAAAAATTCGCCGAGGCGCGTTTCAAATTGATCATTAAAGCGCCCCGTCGTAAGCCAGAAATCAAGAGCAGCATCCACTAAAGAGCGCACATCACGGGCATCATAGACTCGACCGGACACAGGAACGGGCGTTACCTCTGGCTCGAAAGGGGTTGGCGTATGCGCAAGCGATGTGTATTCTTCAACTAATTCCAATATCTGAGCCCGTATCTCCTCGGCTCTTATCGGAACGCTTTTTGTTGAATGGCCCATGGTGCCCCACGTTCTTTTGCAGCTTTGATGTATTTTTTGATGCAGTCCATTGTGTATGTAAAAGCGTCGAAGTTCGTGTCTTGATACGCGAGCTTGTACCAACGTACGGTTTCTGCTATGCATTCTTCGCTATTAAAGACAGGACGCCAGTTCAAAAGTCTGTTCGCTTTGGAACAATCTAACCTCAGGAGTTTGGCCTCACGGAAGGAGTTTCGTTCTGATACGTTGTTGCCGTTGGCGTGAAACCAATTTCCGGAGCCCCAATGCTGAATCACTTTTTCGGTAAGGTCCGCCACCCTTAAACCTTCAGTGACATCGGGACCAAAATTCCACCCATCGGCATAGATCGCTGAGCCGCTCGCCTGCTGTTCCGCGAGATGCAGATTTCCCGACAGTGCGTCAAGGACATATTGCCATGGGCGTACGGCAGTTGGATTTCTGATTTCGATAGACTGGTTTTTTGAGAGGGCACGGACACAGTCAGGTAAAAGACGACCTTCGCCCCAATCCCCTCCCCCCAGGACATTTCCAGCTCGAACGGAACTTAGCGATACCCCATGCTCATGAATCATTTGAGGTGGAAAAAAAGAGCATCGATAGGCCGCAATCGTTAATTCCGCAGCACCTTTGCTTGCGCTATAAGGATCGCGCCCACCCATGGAGTCCGTTTCGGCATAAGTGTGCTCTGTTTCTAGATTTTCATAACATTTGTCCGAAGTTACGGTCTGACACACGCGTACCGAGGAGCCCGCTTGGCGGACCGCTTCTAACACATGAACCGTACCGATCACATTCGTCGAAAAAGTTTCCACAGGCGTGAGATAAGAGGTGCGAACCAATGGTTGTGCGGCTAAGTGAAAGACGACGTGAGGTTTTGTCTCAGAAATGACGTCTCGGAGGTGGTTCAGATCTCTAATATCTCCGAAAGTAGATCGAATCTTTTTATCGAGACCACATCGTTCAAATAAGTTGGGCTGTGAAGGTGGCTGAAGAGAATATCCGACGACATTTGCCCCGAGTTCTCGCAACCAAAGTGAGAGCCATGATCCTTTAAAACCGGTATGTCCCGTGACGAGTATCGTCTTGTTGCGAAAAAACTCATGAAACAAACCTGATGTATCCATTACCAAACCTTCCACGGCGCTTGGCCGGACTCCCAGAGAGTTTCTAAATGTTTTTTATCTCTCAGGGTGTCCATCGGCTGCCAGAAGTTATAATATTGGAAGGCAGCAAGTTTTCCATCTTCAGCCAAGATCCGCATCGTGTCCCGCTCCCACAACGTCGAATCATCTTGAATGTAATCGATTACTTGCGGTTCTAAAACAAAAAAACCACCGTTGATCCACCCGCCGTCTCCAGGAACTTTTTCACAGAAATGAGTCACCCTGCCTTTGTCAATAATCAAAGAACCAAAACGGCCTGGGGGGCGAACTGCGGTAACAGTTGCCAGATATCGCCCCTTCCTATGAAACTCAATCAATTCATTCATATTGATGTTGCCAACGCCATCGCCGTAGGTCATGCAAAAAGTTCCACCCTTCACGTAATTGGCAATGCGTCTGAGCCGTCCACCGGTCATCGTATGTTCACCCGTATCGACCAAAGTAACGCGCCATGGTTCTGCGGAGTTCTGATGCACCTCCATGCTATTTTTTGCCAGATTGAAAGTAACGTCCGACATATGAAGAAAATAATTGGCGAAATATTCCTTGATCACATAACCTTTGTATCCACAGCAGATGATGAAGTCGTTTATCCCGTACGCAGAATAAGTCTTCATGATGTGCCACAGAATCGGCTTCCCCCCAATGAGAACCATGGGTTTTGGGATGCTATCGGTTTCCTCGCTGAGGCGCGTTCCGCGCCCACCCGCCAAAATAACTGCTTTCATTTCCAAGTTTTGGAATCTCCATGCAAAGACAAAACGCACACTGTGATGTCAGGCGCAAGCGGCCTCATCGATAACGCGAAAAATAATTCAAGCAAAGGGTTGTTTGGCTTAAAGACATGATGCAATTATTTTTGCGTTGCAACCAGTACCGCTGGAGTCTCGTCCCTCTTTACATTCGCGATGGAAGCACTTTGTCGACGCCGAGCGACCACGTCATAGATTCGTTGTTCAAACAAACTTTTAGGTTGGAAAGGCCCTTTTTGAAATAAGCATTTGACTAAGCTTATCAAACGGCCGGGCCTGCGGAGATAACTCAGAATATAAAATAGAGACATCCCAAAAATACGGTAAAGCACTATTTCCGCAGAGCCCACATGACGGCAAAATGTCTGGGTTACAGTGAAATCGAATTGTGTCATCAAATTTTCAAAATAGCGATCGCTGATTTTGCCGAATGTGCCTTCTTTATCAAGTTCCAAAAATAGTTCAGATCCTGGATAAGGCGAAAATGTAGAAATGTTGCAGTCATCGGCTTTGATGAGAGCAAGCTTCCAGATAAAAAGGAGTGTTTTAAAAATGTCGCTTCTCGTTTCGAAAGGAAATCCGATAATAAAATTGATCTTCACCACAATGCCGTACCGTAGTGCCGTACGAACGGAGCGTTGAAGATTTTTGAGATTCACTCTCTTTTTAATCATATCGAGAGTTTTTTGCGAGCCGCTCTCTGGAGCGTAAACCAAAAAACCGCAACCTGTTTTCGCAAGCCCTTTAAGGACCGGTTCATCCAAAATTTCTGATCGGGTTCCAGAAGGGAGCTGCCATACAATATGAACAGCACGACTTTCAAGCTCGGCGATAAAGTCTAGGATCCATTCACGTTTTACAATGGCCGTAAGGTCATAAAAGTCGATACTGTTTGCGCCATAGGTTTCAATATTGTGAACGATTTCATCGACGACATCTTTGACGGGACGCATGACGTAGCGGGTTGTCCACATCTGTGGATTCGAACAGAAAGTGCATTGATAGGGACAGCCGCGCGTTGCAAGCATTGCCATATTTTTGCCGTATCCAATACCCATCGTATAGTTCGGATGAAAATAAGCTTGCACATCAATAAGGTGCCATGCAGGCCAAGGTATTCCTCTTATTTCTGTGAGTCGTGGAGAGAGCCCTTTCTGATAAAATTTTTTACCCTCAAGATAAGCGATCCCGTTGACATCATGGACCGATTGACCGGAACGCAACCTGTAGACTAATTCGAGCAAGGTCAATTCCCCTTCACCCGTCACCAAATAATCGATCGTAGGACAGTCTCGCAAAGTATATTCGGGCATTGCCGTGGGATGTTCACCTCCAACAATGATCGTTTGTTCAGGAAACGCTTGCCGAATCTTATTGATATAATCGCGAACATGCGGCCATTCTTCAGAAAACATGATGGTGATACCAATGATGTCGGATTTGCGGTCGATCCTTTCGATCGATTTTTCATCCTCGAGACCCTGTACTTTGAAACGCCCATTGGATGTCAACCGGATCTGATCCAAGCCCAGAGCAGGACAATCGATGATCTTCGCTCGATATCCAGCCTTTTCAAGAACGGCCGCTAGATAAGCCAAGCCAAGCGGCATAGTTAAAGGGGTGCTGTACGAATTTTTAGAGAAGAAGATTGGGGGCTTAATCAGTGTGATCGTGCGGCTTGTCGTTGGGTCCGGATTGGCATATCTCGCAAAAGCATCATCGACCGCTAACGGATTCGGAGGTTTTGTATATGCAATGTTCCTCGGCAGCATGTAAGAAGGTTGTTTCACGTGAGCCATGTTATCGTCTTGAATTTTGCTTTAAAAGTTTTAAAAGCCCCGATTCTTTCGTTCGTGATGGGCGATTGTGTGGGCGCCGTCATTTTTTTGAGTTACTTCTTGTAAAAGGAGCGCACTTGATCGATCGCATAATCGATCTCATCCGGGGTGAGATGCTGATGTGCCGGCAAGGTGATCATGTTGCGACAGTCTTCCTCGCAAATCGGGAAATCCCCTTTTTTATACCCTAAGGATTTCGCCGCTTCCTGCAAATGGACCGGGATGGGATAATGCACCTTGGCCTCCACGTCGTTTTGATTCAAATAGGTAAGCAGCTCGTTGCGGCGCTCGGCGCGGACAATATACAAGTGATAGACATGTTTGACTCCTGGGCGGCGCGCGGGGACCCGAATCTGAGGAATGGCGCTTAGCCCTTCGTCATAGCGCTTGGCATTTTCAATGCGCTGACGGGTGATGAAATCCGTTTGATCGATCAGACGGTTTCCGATGACAGCCTGAAGAGTGTCCAGTCTGGAATTCCATCCAAAGAGGGCGACCTCATCACGATTTTTAAGTCCGTGATTACGCCAGAGCCTTAATTCATCCGCCAGCTTTTTAGAACGCGTGACAATCACCCCCGCGTCTCCCCATACGTTAAGATTCTTTAAGGGATGCAAACTGAAACAAGCCGCACTCCCCCACGTACCCACCGGCTGATCGTTTAGCCTCGCGGCCATCGATTGGCACGCGTCTTCTACGACGAGCAGGCCTTGCTTCTCCGCAAGGGCTTTGATGCGGGGCATATCGGGCACGTTGCCGGTATAGTGGACGGGAACAATGGCTTTTGTTTTGGGGGTGATCGCCGCCTCGATTCTTTGTGTGTCAATCACAAAACCGTTTTCACTATCCACAAAGACAGGTTTCGCCCCGGTCATGACAATGGCCCCTACGGTGGCAATAAAGGTCATGGATGGGGTGATGACTTCATCGCCGGGTCCGATCCCCTGCGCACGCAAGGCAAGGGCAATGGCATCCGTTCCGGAACCTACGCCGACCGCAAAGGGCATCTCGCAAAGTTTGGCGAATCGTGTCTCAAATTCTTGAACGGCGCGGCCGAGGGTAAAATCACCTGAGAGTACAAGTGTGCGAATATCGTTTAAATAAGGCTCGATGTCTTCAAACTGCCTATCTAGGTATGAAAATTTCACCTGAATCGTTTTGGTGGTCATGGTTATCGGTTGTAAAACTCTTCAATTTTTTGAACGATGTATTCCAAATCTGAAGCGGACAGTTCGGGATAAACGGGCAGACTCAATATTTTTTTAGCCTGCGATTCTGTCACTGGAAAAGAACCGGGTCCGTATCCCAACGATTGAGCCGTCGACTGAAGATGAATGGGGATGGGATAATGAATGTTGGTGCCAATGCCGTTTTGAAAAAGAAAGGTTTTAAGCTCGTCCCTTCTTTCCGCCAGAATCACGAAGGTGTGGTAGACGGCCTTTTCATGGGAGCGATCAACCGGTGTTTGCACTTCCACAATTCCGACCAAATTTCTTTGATAGAAGGCGGCATTCCGGCGCCTTTTCTCTGTCCACTCCTCCAGGTAATCCATTTTGACAAGCAGGGCGGCGGCCTGCATAGTATCCA
Source organism: uncultured bacterium (assembly GCA_964373045.1). Lineage (GTDB taxonomy): Bacteria > Omnitrophota > Omnitrophia > Omnitrophales > Aquincolibacteriaceae > CAYJSI01. Next base: position 90,236 of record CAYJSI010000001.1, on the reverse strand, counting down.
GGCGTGAATTGCTGCTCCAAAGGACACTATTCTCGCGTTTTTCAAGGCCTAAATTGCGTAACAAATTGAGTCTTTGGTATAAGGCCTGATCGTCTGTCGTAATGATGCCGCCGTCACCGCAGGCATTCAATGTTTTAAGAGGATGCAGGCTAAAGCAACCCAACCTGCCAAAGGAGCCGACTTTCCGACCCCGATATTCGGCGCCCCCTGCTTGGGCACAGTCTTCTACGACGGCGAGTCTGCGGGTGCTGGCAATTTTTAGGATAGCGTCCATATCTGCAGGCCGGCCTGTTAAATGAACCGGTAAAATGGCTTTCGTTTTCGAAGTAACGGCCTTTTCGATTTTGGCCGGATCGATATTGTAATCCGCACCGATATCGGCAAAGACAGGCCGAGCGCCCACCATGACAATGCAGGCTGCCGAGGAAACAAATGAATTCGGCGCCGTGATTACCTCGTCCCCTGGACCGATATTTAAGGCACGCAATGCCAGAATAAGAGCATCTGTGCCCGAATTAACCGTGACGGCAAAACGAACGCCGCAAAACGCCGCAAAGCGTTTCTCAAAGGTTTGAACCTCATCTCCTAAAATAAATTGACCGCTATCGATCACGCGGCCGATGGCCTCGAGCAGGCGGGCCTTGAGCGGGGCGTGCTGCCGGGCAATATTCACGTACGGAATTTGGCGTGCTGAGGATTGCGTTTGCGGCTGAATAACGGAAGTTTTCATTTAAAAAGGACCTGCGAAGCTGGCATCGGGGATATCGGCCGGTACGGCTAAAATTTCCTCGGGAACTCGAATGCTTTCCTTGTCGGATCCAACCATCTCACAAACCTGATAAACGATATCCATGGTTCGAGAATAGCAATGGATGGAAAGGGCCTGGCTTGTGGGCACAGGACAGTCTTCCGAGGCAACCCTTCTTGGCGGAGATTTCAAGACATCCCACGCTTTCTCGGCTGCAACCGCAATCACTTCGCCCGCAAATCCGCCCGTTTTCCAACCGGTGTCTGCCACGATAAGACGCCCCGTCTTGGCTACAGACCTAAGAATCGTTTCTGAATCGAGCGGTCTCAAGGTTCGGATGTCCACAACCTCGGCCTCAATTTGAGCCTGCTCGCTTAGGATTTGAGCCGCATGCAAGGCCTCGACGAACATCTGGGATGTGGCGGCGATGGTAACGTCTTTTCCCTCGCGGGCGACACGGGCCTTTCCGATCGGAACGGTATAGTAGCCTTCCGGCACGGGTCCAAACGTGTTATGAAGCCAACGGTGCTCGAGGAAAATGACGGGATTATTATCTTCGATACTGGCAAGCAGCAATCCCTTGGCATCGTGCGGGGTCGCCGGCATGATCACTTTGAGACCCGGTACGTGAGCAAACCAGGCCTGCAGGCTTTGCGCGTGCTGAGCCCCCTGTCCCCATCCGCGTCCAATAATGAGACGCATAACCATGGGAATATTTTCTCTGCCGCCGTACATGTAATGCCATTTGGCCGCCGTGTTCACAATTTGATCCATGGCAAGCAGCGCAAAGTCGACGCGCTGAAAGACCATCAAGGGACGCATTCCCACCATGGCGGAGCCGATGGCGACACCGGTCATGCCGTTTTCCGCCGTCGGCATATCCATGACGCGTCCCGGTCCGTATTTTTGCTGCAGCCCGAGCGTAGTTCCAAAAATGCCCTTGGGGTCGGGGACGCCCAGACCCATCAAATAGACACGCGGATCTTTTTCCATCGCAAGGTCGGTGGCTTCGTGGATGGCTTGGAAAAATTTAAGGTGGCGGGTCATGACGCGTAGATGTGCTCCCAAACGAGATTTTTTGCAGGAAACGGACTTTGTTTGGCAAAGGTCACGGCCTCTGCAATCTCTGCGTCCAGTTCTTGGTGCATGGAGTCAATCGCTTCTTCCGTGAGGTCCCCCGATTCCCTTAATTTTTTTTCAGCGCGTTGAATCGGGCATTTCTTGCGCCACTCCTGACATTCCGCCTCGCTTCGATAACCCGCACTCGTATCATCATTCGGGCCGCAATGCTCGAGCCAACGGTAGGTCATGAATTCTAAAAAGGTCGGTCCCTCTCCCCGCCGCGCCCTAGCCACGGCCTCTTGGGCTAAGGCGGCTACCGATTCAACGTCATTGCCGTCCGCCTGGCAACTTACCATTCCGTGGCCTTCGGCCATTTCAAAGATCTGGCGCTCGCGGGGCTGGCGCACGGACAAGGGAGAATAGACAGAGTATAAATTATTTTCACAGACAAAGATGACGGGAAGTTTTTTGAGCTGAGCGAAGTTGAGACTCTCGTGAAAGACACCCTCTTCGGTTGCGGCTTCCCCGAAGAAAGGAACCGTCACCTTCTTTTCTTTTTTCATCACGGATCCGAAGGCGGCTCCGACGGCCAGGGGGATGGTACTGCTTACGATCGGCGCGGCGCCCAAAAAACCCACGCTAAGATCCATCAGGTGCATGGATCCGCCCTTGCCCTGAGTACATCCGGTGGCTTTTCCGTAAAGCTCGGCCATCATGGCCTTGAGATTGCCGCCCTTGCTTAAGTAATGTCCGTGGGACCGGTGGTTGCTTAAAACGTAGTCCTTTTTATCGAGCGCCGCGGCCACACCGACCGCAATCGCTTCCTGGCCGATGCAAAGATGAACTGGACAGCGCATTTCCTGTTCCGGATAAAGTTCCGCAATGCGTTCTTCGACCCGGCGGATGCGCAGCATGTCCCGGTAGCATTTAAGCAAAATACCGTTCTTGGTGAGGATGCTTGAGGCGCTTTTTTCCATTTTTATTTCAAGATGGACTCGATATGTTTATAGAGCGGCGCGCGTTCGATAAATCGCCGGTGGCCCACGGTGGCCACGGCTTGGGCGCCGACAACATTGCCGATGAATCCGACGACTTCCGATGGAATTTTTTGGGCCACGCACAAAGCCGTCAAGGAAAGAAAGGCATCTCCGGCCCCCATGCGGTCAATGACTTTTCCCGCAAAGGCAGGCACTTCGACAAATCCTTCCTCCTGACTATAACAGATGCACCCCGACTTTCCCCGCGTTACGGTAATTCTGCCGTAATCAAATTTTTTGGATAAGTTCAAAATTAATTGCTTTAAATCGCCCCGCCGGTCCCGTTCTTCCATCCGGATTTCATTTTCAGCCATACAAACATAATCGGCCCGAGGGTATTTGACGATGGATTGGTACCCTATATTGCCGGCGTTGGATTGAGCGTTCACCGCTAAAAATTTGGATCGACGGCACAGAAGATCAATAACCTCTTTGGTCATCATCCCATGACCAAAATCCATCACAATCACGACGTCGTATTCGGCGATTTCAGCCTCCAGCGCACGGCATAAGGCCTGATTGTCCGAAGGATCCAAGGCACCGTCATTAATCTCATAAAGCTCCATCATTTTGGAGAAGAAATAGCTTTCGATGAATCGTTGCTTTACGATGGTCGGCGAATCCTTGCGGTACAAAAAACGGGCCTGAATTTTTGAGTTGAGATTTTGACGGATAAATTCTTCCTGAGAATGGTGGTCGCCTAAAAAAGTCACTAGCCCTACATGGTCGCAAAAATTGGCGACGTGGTTGGCGACGGCAAGAGATCCGCCGGCGAATTGTTCCGTAGAAAGCCGCTTCACAGCCAGCATCGGCTCTTTCGAAGATTTTCCGATAGCCTCACCATATTGATACTCATCAATGATGGCCTCACCCACAACAAGGACTTTGAGATTGCGGGCGCGGTCAAGGCAGCCAACGATTTCATCCAGGGAGTGGCGGGAAGCAAATTCAAGCCGATAGGCATTGACCTCCTCCGAAAACGAAGAAAAATGACGATTAATCAGGTTCGAGGAGCTGTAAGTGATATCCTCCGTAAAAACCAGCTGTCCCCCCACCGACTTTACGGCCTCGTTTTCGAGTTTGATCCCTCCCGTGGGATCCTTCTCGGCGTCCTTGTAATCAGAGCCCTTCACATAAAAATGAGGCTGAATAAGACGAATGGCTTCCGTGGCTATGGGCCACTTGTTGATGGCCACGTAATCAACGGGCTCTAAGGCGGCAATGACCTCGGCTCGAAGGTGGTCAGAAAAGGCCGGTCGGTGAGGGCCCTTGTTGACATATCGGTCGGGGGTGATCGTCACGATAAGGACGTCCCCCATTTTTTTAGCATGATGAAAATGCCGCACGTGGCCGACGTGGAGGAGATCAAAGACTCCGTGACAATGGACAATTTTCTTTCCCTCAGCTTTGAGGGCATTGGCAATATCGGCAAGCTCTTCAAGAGCTCGTATCTTGCTCTCTGCCCTAATTTTGGGTTCCTTCACTATGTTTTCAAAGGTTCGTCCCATAACCACTCCACTCTATTGATTTTGGATATAACATCATGCGTAGCAATGTGTTCTGACGCGGATAAAGCACGTATAATACAGCAAATAGCGCCATCTGTAAATACAAACTTTCCCCGGTCCAGCGGCCGATTCACTCCTTACTCTTTTGTTTGCAAGTAGTTACGATAAGTTTCTTGGAAAAAATGCAAAAAATACGTGAGATTTAGAGTTTAAAAAAATCACCAATGGGATTAGAAAAATCCACAAGGATAATGTCTGGAAAGCAGCCGAGTAAAAGTCGAGAGGTGATGCTGCGAAGAGTCGCCCAATAAGAGTTATCGCGCCCACTAAGTATACAAGAGGTACTACCAACTTCGAATAAACTTTGAGCGCCTCCCTTCCAGCAAAAATCATAGACCCCGCTGTAGCGAACAGTATTGAGAAATATATAAAAAATGCGCATACCATGATCCAGGCTACTCCTGATATTCCCCAACCAAGCATGATGGCATATGAGATACCGAGGCAGGTGGCAATTATGGCCGAGCCCATTGCGGGAAAAAACATCATATGTTTCTTAACTGTGATCAAAAAATGCTGAAAGGGTTCCGCGACTGCCGCAAAATAAAGACTCAAACTCAAATATTTCATCGCAGGGATACCTGGAACAAAATGGGGCAGGAAAACGGAGATTAACCAAGGCAAAAAGGTCCAAACCGGTCCAATAATTAAGGGCATTAAAAGGGCATAGCCCACGGACGATTTCAGTACGTAGTTTTTGAGATCATTACGACTATCTCGCTCACCAAATTTATTCTGAAAATGGGGAAAAAGAACAATCCCGATCGAGGTCGATATGTTAGATATGAAACTTGAGGCCATCACCCCCAAACTGTAGTAACCAAGCATCTCGAATCCCATTTGCTTCGCGATAAAAATTTTGTCTAGACTACGAAAGACAGTCGTTAAAATCCCTGTCATCATCAAAGGAAAGCCGTAGGCCATCAGAGGTTGAAACTCCGGTCGGCTAAAGCGCCATTTAAATTTCCACCGGGTAAAATATTGAACGAAAGCAATATTGAAAAGAAGACTCAGAAGAAGAGCAGCCATGAAGCCGTAAATTTTAAAAGCGTATCCCAACCAGGCGATAAGTAATGCATTGACGATTGCGGATAAAATAAGTTGATTCCCAGCAAGATAAAAGTTCTTATAGCAGCGTAGAAGAGAAACATAGATGTTATTAAGACGAAGCAGAAATATCATCGCTGATACAAAAAGGAGACCGTATGTGATTTCCGGTCGAAAAATGCCATTGGTCAAAAAAGAAAAAAGTACGATTCCCAATGACACAAAAAAACCGGTAGCAATGGAGAAAGTAAAAACGAGATTTTTTATTTCTTCAGCTTTATCGTCTTGCTGTTTTCCTAAGAGATAAGGAATTTCACGGCTCATGGCCGTCGTAACACCCAACGTTGTGTACTTTGAATATTCCACGACGATTTGAAGGGTTGTCCAAATGCCCATTTGAAGAGGGCCGAGAAAACGCCGGGTGAGAAGTGCAGCGGCCAAGGTAATTAATTGGGCAGTTTGAGAGCTTACAGTATAGGCCGTGACCTGCTTTACTATTTCTTTTTTAACCGGCATATTTTTGAGCAGCGCCTGGAAGAGAGCCATTTTTTAAATAAGATGCAATAATTTCATCAGGCGGAAGCCCGTTTTCGTTGAGACATTCCCTTCTGGCCAGGTTCAAGGTTTCAGGATCAGGGCCGAGTTTACCCACATTAAGATCCGCGATCGCCTTTTCTAGTTCTCGCCTGTTATTAACAAAACGGAATATCGAGTATGGCTTGAGTTCTTCGTAATAGGACTCCATGTCTGAATCAAGACAAATGACAGGTAGACCTAAGGCAAACCCATCAATTGCATAGGTGGTCGAGCCATAGGCAATCATGAAATCAGACGCTTTTGCAAGCAAAAGCGGATCATAACTTTTAATCACTACAACTTTTTTAGTCAAAGAGTGCCGATTCACCCAATCTGAGTAAAAATTAATCGATGGGTCCACCGGATGAAGCTTAATGATAAACTGCATATCCTGCAATTTCACCAAGTCATATACAAGATCTAACGCTTCCAAAGTAATTCGCTTCATTTTGTTCTCAAAAAAGAAGAACCACGAAGCCCCAAGTGTCGGCATGGCAAGCAAGCCCGTTCTCTTATCCGGGTGTAAATTGAACCGTTTGAAGATTTTTCTTTTAACCTTATCCTTGTCAAGGATCTTGTAGGACTCATATTGGCTTCGTCCCGAGACAATAACCTCTTCGTTTTTACAGCCCCATTGCAGCAACCTTCTTTTTTGAGCATTTCCCCAAACAAATATATGATCGGCTGTAATCGGGACAAGGCCATGCCGCCCACCAAGTGCACCGTGACATTCAACGTAGGTTTGTATCCCAAACATTCTTGCAATTTGACAAAACGCATTTTTTGCGGGCGAGACGTCTTCATCTAATAAGGCACTCTCTAGTGAATGTGCTTTTATGAAAAAATTAAACATCGCGTCAATTTCACACAATAGCTTAGGCAGACCTTCCCGTAGCAATTCTGCGACCTTTTGAACAATAAACTTAATGCCCGAGAAATCGTTAAGCATTAAGTTACTAAACGGGTTGCTGGCTAACCATTCCGAAATATAAGATTCGCAAACGGCATTCCGTCGAGAGTGCTCCATGGAATTGGTCTGAACCTGAAATAGCGCTGTGTGATGCTTAAAAGCTCGCATCAATGTCCGCGCCGACACGGTTGTTGAGAATAAAATACAATCATTACCATGTAATCTTTGCAATACAGCCTTTGATTTTTCATAATCAGAAAAAAAAGCTACGCGGCAACTACGAAGATTGCCAAATGAAACTTTGGAAGGCCCGAACAACTTGAGCCTGTGACCCGGATCATGCTTTATTGAGTGATTACCTGAGTTGTCATAAATAATGTGAATGGGGCCAAGAGAATCCTGTTGCTCCAGAATTTGACTCAGGTAGGACCAATTTTTTTCATGAGTCGAGTTTTTTAAATAAAAATCGCAGGATTGGTTTTTTAAGCGAACACGTTGGAAAATAACAGCGAAGGCGCGCGCATAAAAAGTATGAAGGAAAATGGGCTTTCTAAAGCAAGTTAGCAGACTAACTTTTCGGTACTGAAGATGGTTAAACGCCGATGCCAACCGTGAGCAAACCTCCTCGTAAGTCTGATCGTAAATTTCATTGATTTCAGACTGCGTAATGTAATCTTCGGGAAATGAATCTGCCGGATTAGACGAAAACGAGAAAACGTGATCATAATCGGCTGCCCTGTCCGAGACTCGTTCTTCCAAGATGAGAGCTTTACCCATGTCGCTTTAGTTCCATTTTGTTAGAGATAAGTTCAACGATTTTGTCGACCGATTCCAAATATTCTCTTTTCAAATCATCGGCGCTAAATCGCATTGAATACTTATTCTCCAGAAATGTGATGAGTTCAACCATGCTAAATGAGTCAAGGGCACCCGTCTCAAATAGCATGTCATGTGGTCGCAAGGCATTGACCGACAATCCGGAATCATTTAAATAATTCATAATTTGTTTAGTGATCAATTCTTTCATGATTCTCCACCTTTCACTAATTCAAAAGCCCACCACTGCGGAAATTCCCGGCTGAACGAAAAGGCGCGCACGTCATCTTTTTGAGCTTTTTCAGAAACTTCAAGCTCATGGATCCGCTTAATTAAAAGTCCTGCATCTTCAAAAGCAGCTGATAATTGCTCCAGCGTCGGAGTGACGCCATAAGTTTTGTGCGCATATTCGGTGATGACACTAAAGGGGTATTCATCGCTTCCGAACCAGGGTGAAAGCCAGAACATACCGTGGGGCTCAATCACCCAAAAACTGCCGTTTTTTTTGAGGCATCGCTTCAATTCAGAAAGCACTTTTTGACACGTTGTCAAAGGCTGGTTGCCGTAGGGAACGAAGTAAAACATCAATGCGTCCTGGAAAAAGATTAGGTCGAAGGAATCGGATGCGAGATTTTCCAAAGCCGAACCGCTCGCTATATCCACGACTCGGTATTCAACTCGTAGTCCTTCGGTATGCAATGATTTAGCGCGTTGAATATGTTTTCCGTTGGGATCAATGCCTAAAACCGTAGCACCCTGCCGGGCAAGCAATCGCGAGTAAAACCCCGTACCGCATCCGACATCAAGCACTCTTTTACCTCTTATCCTTTCAGGTGTAAAAAAACGTTCGTAAAAATACAACTGAATGTGCTTATAAAGATTATCGCCGAGAGCGTCTTCATCGTGGCGGTATTTTTGCTCCACCCACCACAAATCAGGATCGACTCTTTCTAAGAGGCGAAGATTAAACCCGAGTTGCTGATGAAAATTTCCGAAATGGTCATTATCAAAGACATTGTCTTTGGCTTTAAAATAGCCACGGTACTTTTTTTCGTCCTGAATTAAAATGAACCGGCTCAAAAACAATTTAAGGACCTCTTCCCACTGGGTTTGCGGTTGGGACGTCTGGCTTATTTCAAGATTGGTCGGATCCGCCAAAAGCCCCTTTTTGTTTGAGAAGATAGTACGGTCCGTTGCCGCAAGTTTCAGATTGCAATTTTGAATAAATTCAAGGATGTCATCCAAAGACCTCATTTTGAACAGAAATCTTGTCAACCTGACAAGATCGTCATTGATCTCTACATGGGTCCGGGCAAAAACGTTGGTGGCGATAAGACGCTCTTTGGAAATATGGAAGATGACATCCTCAGGAATTTTATACGCGAGCGCTTTTAATGCTGTCGTCATCAGGAAACTTTCATTAGCCTTCCATCGAGCCAAAATGAGCTGGCATAAAATACAAAGTCCACATGAAACTTTACCGCGTTTTTACCTCCTATAGTGGCGTTCGAACCAAAACCAAAATGAAAGGTGCCCAAACAGCCTTCATCAATCAAAAGAATACCGCAGAGCTTTGCCTTAGGATTCAAACCGATACCGAACTCTGCGAGGACACGGGCTTTTTTGGCGTGCGGTCTAAATAGTTTTTCCAGCGATTGTTTATAGCGGCGCTTGGCTTTAAATTCTACGATTTTCCCCTTTTGTACGAGTAAGGTGACTGAAGAATCTAGTTTGCCAAGCCCGGGGACGGGGATGGATCCATCCACAACCACAATTCCTTCCGATTGATCTTCAAGCGGCGCGACGTTAATTTCAATATCCGGAGGCGAACCAAGAATTAACTTCTCGGTGTTGACATAACCGGGGCAAAAATTCCAAGGCCTGCCCTCATAATTTAATCTAATGTCCGTTCCTGCTTTTGTTTGGATATGAACCCTTTTCCCCCTCGATAATTTAGCCACAAGCTTTCTTCCCCCTTCTCCCACTCTTTCATAATCAACCTGAAGCGACGGGTGCCCGAGGACCTTTTCCGAATAATCCGGTAAGCTCAAATATCTGGCACCGTTGCGACAGGCCTCATAACGAGCTGAAGTATGCGCCATCGAATATTTGGTCAGACCAATGACAAGATCACTTTCCCGCATTTCGCGCGCTACTTCGGATGGTGGTTCTTGCCCGTGAATTGAAAAAGGCTCGATGACAAAATGTTTCGCTGTCACTCCTTCGGCATTTGAGGCCTCGACTAGGGCATCGCCCAAGTGAGCCGTTTTTTTGTCGGACACAACGCAGCAAGTTTCCCCCCTCTTTAACTGCCCGCAGTTAAATAAAATGGTGTCGACGCCTTTGCGGGTTTTTGAATTTAATGACAAAGTTCTCACTTCGAGCTCTCCTTAATAAAATCTTTTAGAAGCTTGAGCGCTCTTTTGAGGCGGCTTAGGCTTTCCGTTCCCACCGAAACCCGGACAAAGCGATCGCAGCTTTTTCCATATCCGATTCCCGGAACAACGCAGACGTGATAACGTTCCAGAAATTGCATACAAAAATCCACTGAAGAAAGCTTGGAGGGATCAATCGAAACAAAGAGGTAAAACGTTGCGGTTCCCGACATATAGGCAAGCCCTAATTCATCCATAAATTCTTGGATCTGCGCGCGACGAGTCACCAAATTTCGAATCTGCGGCTTTGTGACCCGGATAATTTCATCAAAATACTTAGTAGCATAGTACTCTAGGATGGTAGGCGGGCAGGTAACTAAATGCTGATTAATTTTTAGAATTTGCTCAATTAATGCCGGATTTGCAATGACATATCCCAGGCGCCATCCGGACATCCCAAAATTTTTAGAAAGAGAATTTACAATCAATGTATGCTGCTTTTCGATGTCTAGGTTTGCCAACGATATGAATTCTCCGTCGTTTAAAAGAAAATCACTATAGGCTTCGTCGGAAAGTACAAATAAATTATATTTCTTGGCGAGAGTATGGAGATAGCCGAGTTCGTCAAGGTTAAGAACGCGCCCCGTTGGGTTTGTTGGATTGTTGATGATCAGCATTCGAGTCCGATTGGTGATATAGTTTTCGAAATTTGAGATCTTTTCATAGTAAGGGATTGGAACTGGGACGCCATAGCATAACTTAATCTGCTCTGGATAGCTTACCCAGGCCGGTTCATAATAAAGAACCTCGTCCCCCGGATTAATTACCGTCATCAGCGTCATATGAATGGCAATTTTTGATCCAGCAGTGATAAGAATTTCATTTTTTGGATTAAAAGTAACGTCATATTCGTCCTGAAAATATTTCGCTAGGGTTTCCCTGAGTTCTGGAATGCCACGCGGATGCGAATAATGATAGATATTTGGGAACGGCAGACTACTAAAGTCGAAAAGCGGAATATCAAAAAAGGCCTCTCCTAGCGAAAGAACGGTTACATCAATTTTTTCCCGCTGCATTTCATAAACCATAGTATTAAACTTAATCGACATTGCCTCAACGCTGGCTTCCACGATTTTTGAAGGCATGAAATGTGGTTCGGATTTTGAGGCTGGAATAACCGTCGGCGGTGTGATAAGCACCTCGTTTCTTTGCATCAGCCATGCTCTAATTTTTCTTTTTTGAATTTTTCCCGAAGTCGTATGTGAAAATTCAATAACCTCGACAAACTGGCTCGGTTGCTTAATTCGTGCAAGATTTTTCTGGCATAGCACAACGAGTTCTTTACGAACTTCTCCGGAATTAGAGCCCTCAACTAAACGCACCACGGCAACAACTTCTTCTCCGGAGAATTTGTGGGGAACACCGACCACGGCACACTCCATAACGGCAGGATGAAGATAGAGTGTATTTTCGATGCTCGCAGGACTAATGTTGATTCCTCCCCGGATAATAAGATCTTTTTTTCTTCCCGTAATTGAAAGCATTTTGTCAATTGAAAGCACTCCCAAATCCCCGGTCGGGAACCAATCTTGCGTCGATAATTCCCAGCTCTTGTTTTGTTTAAGCCGCTCAACGTATCCCCGCATCAGATAAGGCGTTTTAACCCAGATTTCACCTTCCTCTTCGTTACTTAGCTCATTCTCATCTTTATCTCTAATTGAAATCTGAACTCCCGAAAGTATGGTTCCAACACTTCCATCCTGAATTGGGATGCCGGGTTGATTGGTTGAAATAAACAATGTTTCTGATAGACCATAATTTTCATATACGGGCTGACGGTATCGTTCCTCAAATTTGATACGAATTGCCGGCGGCAGAGGTGCCATGCCAGCGAAGATGAGCTTTACTTTCTCGTTGCAGTATCTTTCGCCTTGGTTAGACCTGTCCATTTCTAGTAATATCGCCATGAGGCTTGGGACAAGCCAGAGAGTATTCACTTGGTGCTGCATAATTGGACCCCAAAAATTAATCACAGATGCGGGATTAAAGGTTTCGGAGAGGACAATGCTTGATTCACAGACATAAGGCAGTAAAAGCAAATTGTAATAACCACCAAGATAAGTGAGGGCAAGATTATTATAAAAACGATTCTCGTGACCGATACCGAACAGCTCTCCAAATGCTTTTCCATTATGGACCAAGTCCGCGATGCGGTGGATAACTCCCTTTGGATCGGCGGTCGTTCCTGAAGTATAAATAATAATTAAATCGTCGTTGGCCGTAACATTTTTAAAAGAAAAATCTTGTGCGCTTAAACTCAAACGATTCAGATTGAGGACTTCACAATCCGATTCCTCGTCTAAACCTCCTAAGGTGATTATTTGAATATCCTTTGGCAAATTCACGTCTTTAATTTTGTTTATTTCACGATTAGAAAGTACGATCATTTTTGCAGAACTGTCCCGGATAATAAATTCCATTTCCTTTGGAGATGAGATGGGGTTGAGTGGAACAATTACAATTCCGGCGTAAAGACAGCCAAAATAAAGCCGCACAGTGGAGGACGCATTTGGTAACACGGCCGCAAGGCGATCACCTTTTTTTAACCCGTGCCGATGCAGCCATTCGGATATGGCGCAGGCCTGTTCGTGGATTTGCCCAAAAGTCCACTCCCGATTTTCAATCCCATCGACTAAAAAAACTCGGTTTTTATTCCTTTTCGGAATCTCTAGGAGACAGGAAATTGGATCGCTCGTCAGTTTGTGAGAGCTTATCTTTTCGGAGCTAAGTGGTCCCATTTTAAAGGAGTCCCTCGTTTAATATTTCTCTGTGCCCGGCGTCCTACAATCTCGGGAAGATATTTTGGGGGAAGGCCGTGTGCCGGCCGAATTGAGCGGACATTTGCCGCCGTTAGAACCTCCCCCTTCGTGACTGATTCCACCACAAATAAAGATCTGCGGAATGGCAAACTCGACTTTTCGTGCGCTGTGGGTCCGTACTGAACTTTCCCAACCGCCTTTTCAGCAATTCGGATTCCCTTTACCATGGCTGCAAATTCTACGGGTTCAAGGGAAAAAGCGTTGTCCGGTCCTTTCTCTTTGCGGGACAAAATAAAGTGTTTCTCAACAATGCAGGCGCCAAGCGCAACCGCTGAGACGGGAACTTCGATGCCCAAGGTATGATCGGAAATGCCCACCGGGACTTTGAACGCTTTTTGCATATGGGTTATTGTCTTGATATTCATCTCACTCGAAGGCGCGGGATAAGCGCTACAACACTTCAGGAGTGCGATTTGCTTGGCGCCGACTTCGCGGGCAGCCTTAACGGCGTCTGCAATTTCCTTGAAGGATGCCATGCCCGTAGAAAGAATTATAGGCTTACCGGTCCTTGCCATTTTTTGAATAAGCGGGAGATCGACAATCTCAAATGAAGCAACTTTATAAGCCGGCATTTTTAGATTTTCGAGAAAGTCAATGGCAACGAAATCAAAAGGTGACGAAAAAAAACCGAGCCCTAACTTCTCAGCTACCTTTTTGAGTTTAGGGTGCCACTCCCAAGGTGTGTAGGCATCTTTATAAAGGTCATAAAGCGTATGGCCATCCCAAAGCGTTCCGCCGCCGATTTTAAAATAACGATTGCGGCAATCCAAAGTGAGCGAATCTGCTGTATAGGTCTGAATTTTAACGGCATCTGCGCCTGCATTTTTGGCTTCGTGAATAAGCCGGGTGGCAACTCTTAGCTGCTGATGATGATTGGCGGAAAGTTCTGCTATCACATAGGCAGGAAATCCCGGACCGATCTTTCTTCCGCTTATTTCGATAAATCCCGTCATCGTTTTCTCCGAAGTTCCAACTTGTAAGCCGACTTCTTATTGACAAAAATAAAACCCGACTTTTTAAATCCATTCTTTTTAAAAAATTCCAACGAAATATAATTTTGCGGCAGCACGTAAGCCAGTATTTTTTTTATGTTGTTTTTAAAGAGTTTCTTTGACGAAAGCGTCAGCATTTCACTGGCATATCCCCGTCCTTGATATTTCTTATCGACCATTAAAGAAACAATCGCTACCTCACCCTTTCTCTCAAACCGAATCTGGCCCACGGGCCGGTTTCCACAGTTTTCTGCGACATAAAAATAGCATCGTCGGTCTCGCATTTTTGAGGCAAACCACTTAACGTGTTCCGCCCAGGAAATTGGTTTTGAGTTGAATGAATAGCGTCTCGTTTGAGGCCGGTTACTCCATTCCCATAGGATTTTTTTATCGCTCGGTTGAACCGCCCGCAGGTTCAGAATTTCTGCCGTGGCAGAGGACTGCCTGACCCGTTTGGTCATCGAACCGTGAATAATGGCGTTAAAACCTCGCCTTTTAAGAAGTCATTAATGTTTTGACTTTTAATCGCTTTTTTAAGAATCGCAAATGTCTCATCATAGACATCAAGCAATCGTTCGACATCCTTATCTGTGTGGGCATAGCTCATATTGTGGCTACCAAGCGTAAGGATCCCACGCGAAAAAACTTCTTGTAAAAAGAGAGTTTTTATTTGCCACTGGTTAGCCTCTGGCGTATCTGTAAAATTCAGAAAAGACCAGGCAGGATGCCCTGAAATCCGTATGACATTTCCAAGATCGTGAGCTTGTATGAGACTTTCTGCCCCGGAACGGACTTTCGTCCCACGGCTTTTTAGCGTATTGACAACGGGTTCCTTCTGAAGTTTTTCAAGCGTTGCTTTTGCGGCAGCCAATGAGAGAGTCTCGCCTCCAAAAGTAAATGAAAAGAAAATGTCTTCGAGATATTGCATAAATTCTTTTCGACCTGCAATCGCAGAAAGCGGGAAACCGTTGGCAAGCCCCTTGCCAAAAGTAGCAAGATCAGGAATGACCCCAAAATATTCCTGAGCTCCCCCATTGGCAAAGCGAAAACCGGTGATGACTTCGTCAAAAATAAGCAGTGCGCCGTTTTCATGCGCTAAATTTTTAACTGTTGAGAGAAAGCCGTCACGCGGTTCCTGCTTGTTCATGGGTTCAAGCATAACGGCTGCTATTTGGTCGGGAAAGACTGAAAAAAGTTTTTTTAAGGAATCGATTTCGTTATAGATAAATGAATGGGTCAATTCTTGAACGCATTTAGGCACCCCGGCGTTCCGTGAAGTTGAACCAATATACCAATCCTGCCAGCCATGGTACCCGCAAACTACGATATGATCTCGCTTTGTATAGGCACGCGCTAAACGAACAGCACCGCTTGTCGCATCTGACCCATTTTTCCCAAAGCGCACCATTTCGGCACATGGGACCATTTCCGTAACTATTTTGGCAACTTCGAGTTCGAGTGGATGAGGCAAAGAAAACAAAACGCCGTTCCTTAGTTGATTACGCACCGCACGGTTAACGCTGGGGTCGTTATAACCCAATGTAACGGCAGCTAATGAGTTGACGAAGTCAATATACTCATTACCGTCAACATCCCAAACTCTGCTCCCGCGTCCCTTGGTAATAAAGTACGGTGAGACGCCGCGCGGATATTGGGTTTTACTTTTACTGTAAGTTTGAGTCCCTAGCGGGATAATGCGGAGGGTTTTTTCAAGCAAATCCTCCGAGAGTGCGTAACGACCAGTTAGCATGGATGTGCCCCCTCATTGCGGGTATGCGACGCATTGATGGCTTGGAGCTCGGGATGATGTTTAAGATGTTCTAAAATATCGGCCATTTCGAATGTCGGCTTATGGTGATAGAGACCGTCGAAAATACAGGTTACAAATTTAAAATCATCCTCTTCATCGACGGTCCAGCGCATGCTGGATAAATCTCTAGCTCCTTTTAAACTACCTATTTTAAATCTTTCGGGATGACAGTAAAAATAAGGTGTTACATGTTCACGATCAAAAGATGCGACAGCTTCTTTCCAGGCCTGAGCTAAGGACGAAAATCGAAAGATTTCAGCATCAAGGCCGTCGGGATAGGTGGGTTCAAGAGCATTGCTTGCATAATCAAAATTTCCATCTAAGTAAAAGTTTACGAGATTGTCAATAACGTAAGCATCAGCAAGTGGGCAATCACCCGTAAACCGAATAACATGCTCAGGCTGGTGCAAAGCGGCGGCCTGATAAAAACGGTCTAGGACATCTTCTAAATGGCCGCGAAAACATTCGATTCGGTTATACCGGCAAACTTCAGCAATCGGATCGTCTGAAACCTCTCGACTGGTCGCGACCAAGAGGTGGTCCATTTTTTTTGACTGCTTTAGACGCTCAATTTGGCGGAGAATCATAGGCACACCCAGAATCGGCTTCAGAACCTTCCCGGGAAACCGCCGTGAATTCATTCTGGCTTGCAAGATCCCCAAAATCATAATCGCACGGCCTTTCGGGTTTTCATTGAAGCGCTCGGCCATTTCGTTGGATTGATCATGTCGCTGTCTTCGCAGGAAAATATAGAAAAATCTACTCCCGATAAGTGTTTTGCAGATTCAAAAGCCGAAAGGGATTCCTTCCACTCACTCTCAGAAGCAGCGCCAACAATGGTAAAATCAATTTCTAGCTGGTGCACGTATCCCATAGCCCCCTCAATGAGCGTCAATCCTTTCTTACTCAACGTGTGCTGGTATTGATGCAAAAGAGGTT
Source organism: uncultured bacterium (assembly GCA_964373045.1). Taxonomy (GTDB): domain Bacteria; phylum Omnitrophota; class Omnitrophia; order Omnitrophales; family Aquincolibacteriaceae; genus CAYJSI01. The sequence continues at coordinate 73,477 of CAYJSI010000001.1, read as the reverse complement.
TGAGAGGCAGGAAAAAAGACGGCAAAGCCTCTGGATCGGCAAGCAATATCCCCTGCAAAAAAATGGAACGGCCGTGAATCTCAATACCGCGATTTTTGAGTTCTTTCAAAATCCCAGATTTCGGGAATCGCTGGTCCAGAATATTCACTGGAATTTGAATGACCTCGATGGGAAACCGGCCCATAATCATTTCTGCTTCTTCAAGCGTATATACAGAAACACCGATTTTTTTTATTTTTCCCTCTATTTTTAGAGCTTGCGCCGCTTCAAAAAGTCCTTCGGCTCCGTCCGTCAAAAGATCTTGAGGATAATGGAAAAGTAGCGCATAAACCGCATCTTGCCTTAATTTTTTAAGTGAGCGATGAAAAACCGCAAGTAAATTGTGGCAATCCTCAGGAACAAGTACCGATTTATCAAAACGAGGCACTTTCGTCACTATCTTAAATCGAGAATTGGGGAGTAATAATTTTCCGAGGACTTCCTCACTCGTGCCGTATCCTGGCGCGGTGTCAAACAATTCAATTCCATGCTTGATGGCTGCTTTCAGAATATTTTCAGCTTCCCGCTCAGACACTTTTCCTCTGGCATTTGTAATTCCATAATCGAGTCCAAGTTGGGCGGTTCCAAGACCTAGTTCCATTTTTATCGGAACACCTTTCAATGTATTTCTACGACAGTAAAAGAAACGAGTAAGTTAATTCGCGACTGCGGACTTAGGAAGGGAGATCGGCTCTTGATTTTGGCTCTTGGTGCCGCGCAATTCCTCAAACAAAAAATTGGCCCTCGTTTCAACCCCATCGCGTCCTTTAGTGGCCCCATCAAATGGGATTTCCCCCTTTTTAAAGTTGGGTGGATTTTTTACAAGTGCCCATGGATTTTGGTTAAGCAGTTCAATTAATGTCCGGCAATATTCTTTTGCGTCTATTCGATGTACCCACCCATCGCCTACGGCGGCAGAATAAACCCGTTTCGCTTTGACCAAGGCAGCCTTAATTGGCTCGTAATTATCTTCCATCGTCAAATTCAGGTGGCGGACGGTCGCAAAAAAAAGTCGGTCCGTTTTTTTTCCATCAACAACCACGTCCACATCAAGTAGTTTGTTATAAAAATATGGCAGCCCGTAAAGTCCCTCGACGTAATGAGTAAAGACATTGTCACCGAAATCAACACCCAAACGGAGAATTTGACAATTCAAATTTAACATTCGGTCAACCGGCGAATCAAAACCATAATTCGACGGGCTCGTATCTAAGCATATTTTTTCTTTGTATTTTCCAAGTGCCGCGACGGAGTGGATCGGATGCGTGCTTCGGATGCTGTCAGGATGAAACAAAATATATTCGCTGAAAACACCAGTTGTTGGCCTGGACCGCTCCCGGTCAAACGGAAGGCCGTATCGCTGGGTATAAGTCGTATAGGCATTGACCGCCAAGGTGCCCTCTGCGCCGATGATACTCAAAATGGCTTCACAAATAAGACGACAGAGCTCTTCTTTAGTCTGGGCCGTTTTTAGTTTCCCCATAGCAAAAAGCTCTGTGGATACCAGCGCGACATCACCTTTCTTAAGCCCAATTTCTTGAAGGGCTCTTATCAGATCTGCCTGCAAATAATCCTTCATATTAAGTTAGTTGGACTCCGGCAACGATGCGGAAAACGCCGCCTGCTCTAGTGGACAAAACTCAACCAGTTCTTTTTGTTCAAACCGTTTAAGATAGTCATAGACCTGGCGATAAGGCAGATCGTGCTTTTCCGCGATATCTAGAATTGAAGTTTTTCCATCAAACCAGCGCGGTAGGCAATCCATGAGGTAATTCCATTTCTTTTGCGTTGAGGTTACATTCGGTGTTGCGGCAGGATCCCGCGTGTGCATATACAAATCGTATTTAGGGTTAGAAAGGGCCACGAGACCTTTGAAGCGCCGTTTGAGGTACGTGTTGGTTTCCAGAATATTTATCACGTCAAGGCCGGCCGTTACGGCCTCTTCGAGTTTAGACTCAAGAATAATTTCATGATTATCGAAATTTGTATGGTATTCGTTATAGGGAAAGCGAGATAAGGATATCGTTGGAATCTCCAAACCGGGCGCCTCCCAAACGGTTTCATCATTGCCGACAATCTTACGGAATTTATCGGAAAAATAATCCGGAAACGAATGCTGCAACACGTGATGACTTGCCCTGTCAAGCAAGCTAGCGCCTGTAAACGTTTCCTGTAAAGCAAAAGGTCCTTTAGAGCCAAGCATTTCTAAAAAAATACAGTATTTAAGGTTAGCCGCTTCCTCATCAGGAAGGCACGACAAATAAAAAACGGTCCCCAAATGCTCCGGTGCAATGACAAGCTTGTAACTGAGTCGACGATTCTTTTTCTGCATCAAACGCTTTATTAATTCGACTCCCACGACAATCCCGCTGGTGCCGTCGTTGGCTTGCGCAGCATGGCAGTTGTGCGCGTTCAAGACCAGCGTGTTTTCTGTCTCACCCGGCAAAGTAAAATCGAGCACTTGCATTGGAGCATTTATGAAAGACGTGACAAGCTCAACTTCATACTTCCCGTTCTCCAGCCTCTCGCGAAGCTTATGAGGGATGCAAAAACCCCATTGTTTGAGCATCATACGGTAATACAAGGCGCAGTGATAAAGGATGGCTTCCGGGCGAGAGGTATCTGAAAAAAGGTGAGATTGAAGCTCCTCAAGGCTAATAGTTCCGCTGAAAGATTGCGAGTACCCAATGACTCCAAGGGGGTGAGCCATTCCATCATAGATAAGTTTACCGTTTTTCCTAATTGATGCCTTCTTTACACTCCACGATTTTGGAACCACCCATCCGTTCCATTCCTGATCCGGTTCAAATTCGTGCGTACGAAATGGCAATTCATTTTTTAATATCTTATTGCCGAGGGTCGTATCAGGTGAAGAAGGTGCAAGACGTAGCATATAAATTTTATTTAAGAGTTCTAACATGTTCATGGAAGTTCTTGTTTCCGTTTATTCATTAACGATGCCATAAATTTTTTCGTCCACGTACTGGCCCTCCGAAAACCGTTTTCGGTAACAGACCCCTTCCTGTTTGAATCCTGATTTTAAAAAGGCCTTGGTGGAGGCAATATTGTCATTATAAATATAAGCACTCAGCCGATGTAGGTTCAAAGTCTTAAAAGAATATTCGGTCACGGTTTTGATGGCCTCCGTGGCGTAATTTTTCCCCCAACTTTCCTTGCGCCCGATAATAATAGAAACATCCGCAAAACGGTGGTACCAATTGATAGGGCCGACTTTAATATTTCCGATATGAAGATTTGATTTTTTTTCGATAATGGCTAGGAAAATAGAATCCTTCTGCTGCTCGGTGTATCGCTGAACATACTCTGCGATAGACTGCATGGACTGAGGAGCAAAGCGGGTTTCCAAAAAGCGCGTAACTTCAATATCGTTTAACCAGCTGTAATAATCCTCATTCACATCCGATATTCGAACTTCCCGCAGGTATATATTTTCCGCTTCGAGGTAAGGATGATAAACCGTTTCATCATTTGGACGTTCGGTTTCAGACTTTTGTGTTTTCATATCGGTCATACTCCGCCACGAGCAGCATGGCATTTTCAAGACGTTCCGCGGGAGTGTAAAAACGCATACCTATACCTAATTCCTTATCGGCAGGATTGCCGCTTTCATCCAAAACTTCGCGAATAATGAGCGTCCCACCGTTTGCTGCAATGTAAAGTTCGTGATCTATTTTCTTGTAGATAAGTCCCGCCTGGAAGGGGTGAAACAATCCTTCATCATAAATAACTTGGGATTCCCTGAGGTAATAGCGCTGCGCATTGCAAAATGTGGAGGCGCCTGCATAAGGCCGGCCAAAGGCGCAGATAAACCGGTCCAGATCCCCGACTTTCCAACCCCAATTGATGAACCCTTGAAGTTGCGTGTTAAGCCTCGGGAAATAGCTACTGATATCTTCTCGTATCGACATCATAGTAAAATCTATGTCGTCGCGGATCTCTTGTGAAAATTCCAACAGGAATTCCAAATCAATTTTTCCAGCATAATCAAAATAATCCTGAGGTGTTCTTGCTTCGGTGGGAAACCGGTAATAATAAGCTTTGATAATTCCGCCGGAATCAAAGCAGCCGGGTCTCATAGCCTCATTGATAATTTGAATGTGAGACCCTCCCTTAAAGCTCTGGGAAAGGATTTGCCACGAATAATGAGCTCCCCCGCGGAATTGCGGTAATGGAATGGCCATAAGGTCAACCAGTTTGCCTTCAAATAACTCGATTATTTTTTTTGAAAACTTCCAAACTTCACCCATTCCGATACCTAACGTCTGCTTGTCGATATAGCTTTCTAAATGAGGATCCGAATTTATATCGGGCGCGCAGAAATAAGGGATTCTTGCTTTCTCCAAACAAGCTTGAAGCGTAAGCTTTTCGCGCGAAGCCATTTCTTCCAAATGGCGGGGATCTGTGAACACAACCACTTCATAAAACTTAAAATCTAAGCGGTTGATAAATTCAACCATCAGTTTTGATCCTCCGAACAAAATTAATCGTTTTATTTTCCCGAATTTCATAATGGAAGCGCCCTCATAAGACGGTTTTAAAAATGAGTTCGTATAGGTATGCCGGCATTTTTAAGATGAGATCTTGTCTGCATTGGACTTTGATCTTTTGAAGCGAAAAAGGTTCCCGCGGCTACCGCATCCGCGTTACCCTGATAAAAACCTTCAATAAAATGTTTGGCGACACCGCATCCCCCCGACGCAATGACCGGAATCGAGACACGGTTACTGACATCACGGACGACCTCAAGCTCTAAACCTGTTTGCGTGCCGTCGCGATCAATGGAGGAAAGCAGAATTTCTCCGGCGCCTCTTTTCTCAGCCTCGATTGCCCAAGAAGCGGGGTCATAATCCGTTTTCATTTTCCCTCCATTAGCCCAAACCCAATAGGAACCGAACTCGTCTTTTCGAAAATCGATACTCACGATAACGCACTGCGAGCCATAGGCGCAAGCGGCCTCATTAATCAATCCAGGATTTTCAAGCGCACTGGTATTGATGCTAATTTTATCGGCACCGTTTAAAAGCAAGAACCTAATATCATCTAACGTCTGAACTCCACCGCCCACAGTCAACGGCATAAATATTTCTTCAGCGACTTTCACGATGACTTGTCCCAGCATGTCACGTTGTGGTCCCAAAAGGGAGCGGTCAAGATCAAGAAAAAGTAGTTCATCAGCAGCTTGGGCTTCGTAAATTTTTGCCTGCGAAACCGGATCGCCAATTTCAAAAAAATCACGGTACATCAATGATGTCACCAGCACAAGTTTTTCAGCCCGATCGATCAGGCGCCGCTTTAATAACAGCTTGGGAATAAGCCGCTTCTTTAGCATTTGCTAACTTAGGGGTTCCAATTTACAAAATTCTCTAAAATTTTGAGTCCCATATCCTGACTTTTTTCAGGATGAAACTGCACCCCGGCAATATTTTCTTTGCGAATGGCCGCTGTTACCCGCCCCCCGTAATCCACTGTGGCGTCAATGTGAGTTGCATCACACTTTAGATAATAAGAGTGAACGAAATAAAAATCCGGAAATTCTGGCAACCCTTGAAAAATAGGGCTGTTCGATTTCCATTGAACATCATTCCAACCTACATGCGGAACTTTAAATTTAGGATCTTCCGGCGCTAGTCGAATAGCTTCGCCGTCTATCCAGCCAAGGCCATCATAGACGCCCGATTCATAACCTTTGCGGGCCAGAAGCTGCATACCCAAACAAATTCCCAGAAATGGTTTTTTCTTATTTAACGCTGCTTCCCGCAGTGGCTCGATGAGGCCTGAAAACTTTAAATTGGCCATTCCATCTCCAAAAGCGCCGACCCCGGGTAAGATGATACGATCCGCTTTCATGATCTGCTCGGGGGTGCGGCATAAGACCAGCTTCACACCCGGAATCATTCGGAGCGCATTCATGATCGAAAGCAAATTTCCGCGAGCATAATCGACAACCCCGATCACAGACCCATTCATTCAATTTGTATTTCGGTCTCGGACTTCTTCTCGGATTTATCACGCCACCTTCGTATTTGCTTAAGAGCTTCATCGTGAGACATCGCTCCTTCCTGGCTCCATTGATCGAAATCTTTTGTCTTTTTTCCGGACGAAACTTTGGTGGGATCGTGTTCGTAAGGAGAGACCGCATGGCTCATCGCAATCTCCATAAATTCCTCTTCAGTGATTCCCAGTAGCTGCAAAAAAATATCAAGACTCGCCGGGCGTTTCCCTTCATATTGCCGAATCATTTCTAGGGCCTGATCCTTTGTCATTCGGCCGTTGCGCAAATCAAGTGAAGCGAGATGCGTAGGACGAGTAAAACCTCTTTTTATATATTTTAAATAGTCGCGTACTCCCTGCATGTAGCATTCGATTTTTTCGTAATGATAAACTGGGGGGACATTTTCGACTTCATCCCCTTCCCATCCTAAGTTTTCACGTAACACCTGCGCCTGTTTTTTTGTATCCCAAGGGAGGTAAGATCCAAGGCAAACGGAGCGGTAATTAAGTGCCTTTAGTTCTTTTAACAGAGGATACTTAAATGGCTTTAAATCGCGCTCCTCAAGAGCCCCTTGCAGACGCAGCGCCATATCGTCCGCGTTAATACCAAGGTTAACAATTCGATTAAACCTCTTTTCATCTACTTCTTCCTGCTGGTCGTAACTATAGTAAGAAGTATATTCCGTTGAGGGCTCGCCCCAAATTACAAGCGGTACTTTATAGCGGATGGCCACCCACATGGGATAGGAATAAACACCGGTATGACAATGCCAGCAAAAATCGCCTTTCTCAAGCAAGGACTGCAGCATGAGCTTTCGAACAACATGCCAATTCGGCGCAAAGCTATGAACATCCACGCCTAATTTTCGAAATGTGCGTTTGTTATTTTCAAGCAACTTGGGGCGGAAAAATCCGTGATCGAACTGAACCACGAGCGGCTTAACTTTATATTCCTTAACCAGATGATAAAGCGTAAACGTACTGTCCTTGCCACCGCTAAAAGGCACAATGCAGTCATAGTCATATTTATCCCGGTATTGCTGGATCAGAGAATCAAACTCTTGCTTTTTCTGCGGCCCATCGAATTTGACGTTTTGCTTATACTCATGCTGGCGACATACACTACATACGCCCTCGCTATCAAAATGAATCGTTTCCTGGGTCTCGGGCATCACGCATTTCGTGCATCGAATCATCAGCAAACCCTCATTTTCGCTTTATCTTTTTTATATCTTTTTTCAATCGCTTCATCAAGCACGCCGAATCCTTCCATTTGTTCGACGATAATTTTGCGCATCTCATCAGCGGCGAGAAAGTATGGGTTCGTTTGCGAGTTATATTCAAAGTCATGCGCGACTGGTTTTCCACTGTTTTTGATAAACCGCTTTCCCCAAAACTCAAAATCAGGCTGGACAATATAATGAGTTTCCAGTTCTAAGGTTTTTCGGGCTTCATTTTGAGGCAGCAAAACTTCGTGAAGCTTTTCCCCGGGCCGAATGCCTATGATTTTCGTGGCACATTTAGGTGCAATAACTTTCACAAGGTCCATGATATTCATGCTTGGAATTTTTGGGATAAAAAGCTCCCCGCCGACCATGGATTCCAAGCAAGAAAGTACGAAATCAACAGCGTAATCCAACGTGATCCAAAAGCGAGTCATTTGAGGGTCTGTGATTGATAACACACCTGTTTTACGCTGCTCGAGAAAAGAAGGAATAACGCTGCCGCGACTGCCGATGACATTGCCGTACCGCACTACGGCAAAACAACAGTTGTCCGCGCCGGAATATGAGTTACCTGCAACAAAAAGTTTGTCGGAGCATAATTTTGTCGCACCGTAAAGGTTGATAGGATTGGCCGCTTTATCCGTACTTAAGGCAAGGACCTTTTTCACACCTTGATCAATAGCGGCATCGATGACATTTTGAGCTCCAAGAATGTTGGTTTTTACAGCTTCAAAGGGATTGTATTCGCAGGCGGGAACTTGCTTCAAGGCGGCGGCGTGAATTACGTAATCCACCTTATGAAAAGCACGATAAAGGCGCTCTTTATCGCGAACATCGCCGACAAAATAGCGGATGGTGTCGTGGTCCTTCGGGCTGATAGTTTGGGACAATTCAAATTGCTTGAATTCGTCCCGGCTAAAAATGATCAAACGCCTAGGGTGGCATTCTTGCAAGACTTTTCGCGTGAATTTTTTTCCGAAAGATCCGGTACCGCCGGTGATTAAGACGGTCTTACCTTTAAATAATTCCTTAAAGCTCATTTTGCGCTACCGATTTAGGGTTTTGACCGACCCCCTCATGAACCCAGCTCCGTCCCTTGTTGTAAATTTTGCCCACTTCGTCTTCGAGTTTAGGTGAAACAAGGCGCAAAAGTTCTTTTCCCATGATCCGGTATTGCTTTCCCACTTTCGCGGCACGAATAAGACCGGTTTTAAGCATTCGCATCGCCGTGCTCTGGCTAATCTTCAAGATTTGCCGCATTTCTGCAGTCGTATAAACCTCATTTTCATTGATTTCCATAGGGCCTCGGTTATCCAATTTGTTGATTTGGGAGGTGTAACTTTAGCATGATGGTTATTTAGTGTCAATAACTATTCTTACTAGTTATAGGATGTCATTAGTAATCATTTTTATTACATCTAAAATACGATTCGCCCCCCCTCCGTCTATAAGGCGTCCGATTTTTGTGCATCTAACATTTTCCTCTGAGGGAGATTTTAGGAGTAGACTTATCGCGTGAGCTAAATCATCCGGTTTTGCTGCCCTGTAATCTCCGATCGACTGAAATATGCCCGCTGTAGCCAGGGATTCAGTAACGGGTAGCTGACAAGACTCCAACGCTCCAACAAGTCCTGTCACGCCAAAAAAACATAGCTCAAGACAAGTGCCACCTGCTGCGCAAACTGCTAAACCGGCCCAATCATAGAGTGATGCCAAGTCGAAACTTGTCTCGCAAAGCTCGATCTCATGAGAGTGAAATTTGGCCGTTAAGCTTTGAATAACCGATCGCTGAGACGACCCCGCTAATAGCCGTATTTGGAGTTCGTGGGTTTTGATTTGCGATAAAGCAGTGAGAATTTTTTTATACATTTCCTCCTGAGGACTTCCCCCTAACGTGACGAGCACGTGCCGTAGGCATTTGTTTTCAGTTTGTGGAAAATCGAGAAGCTCCTGGCGAATTAAGGCATAACGAGGTCCCAAAAGACGCCGACACCCGCCCCCTTTTTTATATCCCAGAGTTTCCGCATGAAGAGAATGGTTGACGATGAGATCGGCATCAAAATCTCGTCGATTGTGATCATCCAACACAAGTAGACGTGCCCCAGTCTCGCGAACTAGCGTTTGGTATGATGTTGCAAAATATTCGTTGTCTAACACCACCCAATCCGGCGGCGAGGCGATCCATTTTTGCATCTGTTCCAGATCCCGGTCGGAGCCTAATTCTTTCTCGGAGAGAGTTAAAAAGTGCGTCGGGAAGGCTTGTGCTTGTAAATAACGACACAGGGAATCCTCGGAAGTGGCGGTACAGAAGCTGACCGCGACTCCTTCCCTGCTCAAGGCCTGAGCCAAAGCGATTGAACGCATGAGATGACCGTACCCGACCCGGCTATGGGCATCGGCCCTAATCAAAACACGTTTAATCATAAAAATGAGCCGAAAAATCTTTTTACGGTATTGATCGTGTGACGGATTTCATGCTCTTTCATATCAGGATAGAGAGGAAGGCTGAGCACTTCATCATAATAACGGTCCGCCTGAGGACAGCGCACTTTCTTATTTTGAAAGAAACGCCGGTAATACGGTTGGCGGTAAATAGGGATGTAGTGCACTTGCGGTTGGATACGGTTAGCCCGCAAATAATCAAAGAGCCGGCGCCGTAAAGGGGCGGGCCGCTCTGCCGCTAAACGGAGTAAATACAAATGCCGGACGTGACTTCCCTGCAGGATTTTCTGCGTCGGAATTTTTAGCACTTTTTTCAGATCGCGGAAGGCCTCGTCATATCTTTTACAAATCAGGTCCCGGCGCTCAATGAACTGCTCGAGACGTCTCAGCTGCGACATCCCCAAGGCGGCCTGGAAGTCGGTGAGTCGATAATTCATCCCAAGCTCTTTCATTTCGTAGTACCAGGGTCCCAGTTTTTTTTGCACGCCGCTGTTGCGATAAACGCCGTGGCTTCGAAGGGCCTTCAGCTTCTCATAAAGGACGCGGCTGTTGGTGGTGATGCACCCGCCCTCCCCTGTCGTGATATGTTTTACGGGATGAAAACTAAACGTCGTCATATCGGAATACCGGCACGACCCCACTTTTGCGGTCCGGTCATACCGGGCCCCTAGGGCGTGAGAGGCGTCTTCAATGACCGCCAGGCCGTGTCGTGAGGCCAATTTTTTAATTTCTTTCATGGGGGCCGGAAGCCCTGCAAAATCAACCGGCAAGATGACTTTTGTCCTCGCCGTGATTTGAGTCCGGATTTTTTCAGGATCGATATTGATGGTGTCGTAATCGATATCCGCAAATACAGGCGTCGCTCCCGCATAGATTACGGCGTTTGAAGTTGCAAGAAAAGAGATCGGAGTCGTAACGGCTTCGTCTCCCTTGCCTAATCCGACGGCTAAACAGGCCAAGTGAAGCGCGGCGGTTCCATTCGCGACAGCCACGGCATATTTGGCCCCGCAATAGAGCGCGATAGCGCTTTCAAACTCGGAAATTTTGGGGCCCTGGGTGATCCAGCCCGCGCGCAAGGTTTGTGAAACGGCCCGGATGTCCTGCGCGAGAATAGTTTGGCGACTGTAGGGAATGATCTTCATGAATGCGCAAATGTATCATTAGACGTCAGTAATAGTCAATGATATTCAATGAAGGAAAGGGAGAGAAACTATTGCGTGCGCAAGTGAGCCAGCTCTTTGCGAAGGCGATCCTGGTGCTTGCGGCAGACAGGATGGAACTCGATCATGTACCGCAGGAGCTCATTGCCCCTGCCCTTGATCATATGGGCCATGTCCGTGATGAAATCTCCCGAGGATCGGTCCGGCCAGATATAGTCATGCGTCAGAAATTGATAGGCCGGATATTTCGCAGAGCGGAAAAGGCCGCACATGCAGCCCTCGTACCATCCCTGGCTGTCCGAAATATACTTAATCGAAGAAAAGTAATCTGCTTCGTACGTATGACACATCCCGGCTATTTTTTGATTGAGAATCCGTTCGGTGAAGCGATGCGGGTTGTGGAATGAAATGATTTCGCAGGGGGTTATCCCAGTAATCGCCTGGAATACTTTTTTATCGCCCTTGCACAGGGCCGCTAATTCGTCCCACCGAACATTCTCTTTCCATGTGAAATCAAAGTGAAGGCCGATGACATGACCCATCTTCGAAAGCTCTCGGACCACCCTATAATTTTTAGCCTCCCGCAAATTGTACGGCATGGCACCAATTTGAAAAAAATAGGCGGCACGGATCCCTAAACGATTTTCAATTTCTGCAAACCTGAGATTTCGTTCCGGCAGGTAATCAACGTCATGACGAAGAACGCAGAGTTTCTGACCCGCGGCTTGTTTTGACAGTTCGTCGAAACGGATGAATCGATACCCCTTCTCAATCCCGGTGGAAAGAATTTCCTCGTAATGGGCGATTCCGAAACCGCATTTCGTTTTAGTAGACATCGCTATCCCCCATGGAAAGATGCCAACGGCCGGCATCAACACACGGCGCTACTATTTCATCAGCAGGATTGACATTCAAAACAAACCACCGGCTAAAATCTTTGGGTTCTTTGTTCGGATACCTTTTAAGCGCCTCGCTTATCGGACCACCGGGAAGAGACCACAAACTCAACGCCCGGCATTTGCGTTCCGAGGCAAAACGGATGGCAAAAACAAGAGCCGCTTCGGTCAAGGGAGGGTTGGGATTGGACTGAAAAAGATCGCAGATGTGAGCCCAGCGCTCCCCATTTTCACGCTCGTAATCTTTAAGGATGATGACAAGCCGATCTTCTTTTGAATGCACGACGAAAGGATGATACGTGGCTCCGGGGCGTTTGAGATAACGCCAGTTTAAATAGGCTGCGGATCTCTCGACGGCGTAGTCAACGCAGCAGGATTTTAGGAATGAACTCCAGATTTGATCTGTGCGTTCATTGAACTGAGTCAAGGGTTCGATCTTGGCTGAGACATCACCCAAGTCTATCTTCTGAGGATTCGGTACAATCCTTAAGGGAATTTTGAAGACCGATTGCCAACCCGTTTTGATAAACCCGTTATACGACTTATCATTGGGAAAGGTAAAATTGACGGGGTAATCGGGAATCATAAGTTCCTTTTTTGCCCGCCGCGAGAAAGCGTGATAGATCCCATACCCGCGGTACTCCGGGCGCGTGAGCGCATCCTGGATCCTGAATCCTGTTTTGAGCCTGCCTCGGATCTTCATCGTGTGAGGAACCATGGCGTAAGTGGCGATGATTTTATTGCCAATTTTTGCCACAAGGACGCGAGCCTGGCCGGCCGGGTTCTCAAAATATTGCCACTTAAGATACGCTTCCGACCACAAAAGATGAGGGTAAAATTCTGCGTAGAGTTGGGCGAGCTCTGGCGCATCCTTCTCCGCCGCAAAAATATAAGTGATGGAGGAATCCTGCATATTTAATGCCATCGCATCACCGTGACGCTCAAGATGCAGCCGGCACCGACCCCGGATAAGACAACGAGCGAGCCCCGCTTGATCAAGCCCTTCTCCCCAGCTTCACACAAGGCCATGGGGATGGAGGCCTCAGCCGTGTTGCCGACTCGGCTGACATTAGCATAGGTTTTTGACATGGGGAGCTTAAGGCGCTCCATGGCATATTGAATCAGACGGAGATTGGCTTGGTGAAAAATAATTAAATCAATATCTGAACGCTTCAGACCGGCTCGGCTGAGGGCTTGATCGATTAATTGCGGCTGTGTTTTAAGAAACTCACGACCGATCGTAGGGCCATCCATTTCGATATATTGCAATCCTTGATCGACGTTGTCTTTTTTCATGGGAAAGGCGGACCCCCCGCCCCGCAAGCGTGCCGCTTCAAAGAGTTCCCCTTTGACTATTGATTCATTGGCAAGAATGCCGTAGGGCACAGGGACACGAGAAAGAAGAGCGGCCCCGGACCCGTCCCCGAGCAAGGCCGCAAGGCTATGATTCCGCCAGTCAATAAAAGGCGACTGCACCGCCGTGCCGATCACTAAAATATGATTTAGCTCCGGACGGGAACGCAATCGGTCATGGGCGAGACCGAGCGCCAGAGGAAAGCTCGCCGCGCTTGCCGAAAGATCAAAGGCAGCCGCATGCTCCGCACCGATCAAGCCTTGAACCTTTGCGGCCGTGGCGGGAAATAGGTAATCCCCCGAAGTTGTGCAGCAGATAATCAGATTGATCTTGTCAGCTTTGACGCCTGCTTGGCGAAGCGCAGCGTTTGCGGCGTCGGCCGACATCCGGGAAGCTGACTCATCTTTTCCGGCAAAATGGCGGGTCGTGATGCCTGAGCGCTCAGAAATTTCAGAAGGGAGGATCTTGATTTTTTTACCTAACTCGGCGTTGGTGATCGTTTTCCGAGGAAGATATTTTCCAAGTCCGGAAATCCCAACACCAAAATCAGATTGCGTCACGGACGGCATGGAATTGGAGGGTCACTGCCGGGGGGTGAGGCACCACACAAAAGTGGCGGGCTCCTTCGCCCCTTCGTTCCCAATCTCGTCAAAGAGCCTTTCGCTTGCCAGTTGGTAGGGAATATTTTTGAGGATGGATTGATAGTCCCGCCAGGAGAGGACTCCTTGCAGCGAAATGTCGTGAAAAAACAAATACTCCGGCATGATCATTTCCCTGCGGGATCGCGATAAAACTTCAGCGCTTTGACGGACCAGCTCACAAATCACAAGCGGTGTCTTAGGAAAGAGGCGATGGACCTGAAGGAGAAATTCCAAAACATTTTTCGGTTCACTCCGCGAAATTTCATGGAGCAAAAACCACATGGAGATAGCAAGGGTTTCCTTTCCGACAAAACGGGTAAGCGGTTCGCTCCACTTTTCAATATCGCTTGCGTCTGAGCAGAGGGTATGGATTGTGCGGTCGGGATATTTCTGTTGAAGATTTTTTCGCGTGGTTTCTGTTGAAATCTCCGATAAGTCAATTCCGACAACTTTGATGGAAGGAATGCCTTTTAAAGCAAACTCCAAGAACCGCCCGTCTCCGCACCCGATATCGGCCAAAACATCAAATTGAACCTTTCGTTTTAAGAAAGAAACCGCCGGCGGAAAATAACGCTCATGAGTGCGCCCGCTTCCGATGATATTTTCCAGACGGTCAACCTTGAGCGTTTGATAAGGGCCCGCGTTCAATAACTGCTCCCGGTAATGGAGCATGTAATCGCGGTAAGAGTGAGGGGCATAAAAAGAGTTCACCCGCTGAAAAACCTGGCGGCCGAGTTCGCTGGCGCGGTATTCGCCCCTTAATTCATTTTCAGGTTCAAGAAGGCCGATTCGTGCAAGGTATCGGAAGCTGTAGGTGAGCAATTGCTTATTGGGGACGGCCGCAAAGTCACCCGGCGAGAAGCGCTCACGCTCCAGAATCATTTTTAGCACGCCTGTTCTCCCCAAACCAGAAATCACGGGAGTGGCGAAAAAACCACGAATGAGGGTCGAGAGTTCCTCCGTGATTTTGCTTTCGGCGGTCATGGGCCCCTCAGAAGAAACGACCTTTTCCATCGGTTAGTTGCGCCCACTCTTTCCGGCCACGAACCTTGCGAGGTCGGCCACTGTAAAGTCGGACTTGCCTTTACTTTTAGAAAAAAGCTCGTCCATTTTAAGAATAAACTCAGAACCTGTCTCATCTTCCATTTTTTCCTCAAAATCCGTGGCAAAGGCTGTAAAGGCGATGGAATCGAAGGCCCCGCCCCGTCCCAGGACGATGGTCTGATCATTCAAAGGAAGGTTTTTATAAATCTCTTCGGCCTCCTTCACTTTTTTGAGGGCCTCTAGCATTAGCTCTTTGACGCGGTCTTCTGAAACCATAAATAAGTTTATCTCCTTTAGACGATTGGGTTTCCTTTGGGATTTCCTGGAAGCTCACAGCACAATTGGCTAAACAAAAATGACACAAAATGTTATCATGAAAGCTCCTATGACGTCCACGACATTCTGGGTTCCCGCCCCGATTAAAAAGCATCTTCTCTTAGCCTTCTTGTTCTCCTTTGCCTTTATTTGCTTTTACTGGTTGGGCCTGCCGACAGATTTTAATTCGGATCACATCACAATTAACTTGCGCGGGGTAAACGCCTCCACTTATTCCGATCTCTTCTTGCGGACCTTAAATCCCCTGTCCCCCGCATGGTTTTATCCCCCGGATCGGATGATGGAATTCTTACGACCACTTCAGTTTTTATGGATGAAGTCTTATTTCGATCTTTTTGCTGATTCATTGATCCCCTTTCATCTGACCGCTGCCGTAGGCGCGGGACTTTTATCGGCCCTCTTTTTTTTCCTGATCTATCGCTGGACAGGGAGCAAACTTTTCGCCTGGCTCGCTGTCATTCTCTACACAAGTTTTCCTACAAATTATTACACACTAACCTCGACTTTTTCCGGTGATTTTCAGCCCACCATTTCAATTCTTTCAATCACGGCCCTACTCTTATTGTCGCGTTTAACCTTTGAACGTTCCCCATCCTTTGCGAGCTTTCTCCTTCAAATCATGGGCTGGGTGCTCGCGATCTGGCTTGCCATCAAACTTAAATCCAGTGAGAAAATTTTGCCTTTGGTTTGTCTGGGTTTTTTTGTTTGGCGATTTCGGTTCATAACGACTCGCATCGGTCTTCGGCGCCTCTCCCTCTTGATCGTGACCGCGTTGGCGATGATAATGTTGGTTATCCCCTTCAAAACTCAATCCCACACGACTGCCTCCCAGCCGGGCGTGGCCTCCTCTGAAGTTGCTGAAGATGTGGATAGCAAAGATAAAACAACCCTGAGTTTTCACTGGAAAAATATGTTGCAGCGGACTTTTTTTGTTGCGGGTGGAGAATTTCCCTTGACCACGCTTTGCCGCAAAAAGATCCCGCGATCTCTTACGGAAAATATGGGGTTTTTTATCGGATGGTTATTCTGGCTTAACTTGCTCTTGCTTCCATGGATCCTTTCACGGTTTCGAAAGAAGTCTTTTTCAAAAGTATCGATGGACCCGGCACGGCTCGAGCATGAATTTTGGATCCTTTTGATTTGGTTCGCGGCCACGGTGGCGGGATTTGCCAACGGATTAACGGTGGATGACACGCGGTTCTTAAACTTTGCCTATGTCCCCGGGGTCTTGCTTTTTTTTATGGGGATGGGAGTCTGGAGTGAGCGCTTCGAATTTTTGCGTAATCGCCGGTCAATGTTTCGTTGGGTTCTGACCGGCGCGATTCTCTTTACTGCCATTCCGAATTACGGATTTTATACTGGAATCTCCAAACATTTCGCAGGCATGCAGTGGGTGCAGGTCGAGGCCGAGAAGGATCTTTTTCGAGAAGCCTACGGAAAAGAGCCGGGGCCTTGGGAGATCTATCTCAAACACTCAGAGCTTGAGCAGAGATTCAGGGTGATCGATTGGTACAATCTTCCGGCTGATTGGTTTGAAACGGCGCGTGCCAAAATAGAGAAGGAAGGTTTGCTTTATTTCTTTTCGCGCAGCGAAGACGCCGAACGGCTAGAATCGTTCCGAAGGGCAGGGTACCGCGTCACGCTCTGGAATCGTTACAATTTCTACGATGCCCCCACGGGGTTTATGCGATATTTGAAGCTGCTGAACTTCATGAAATTGAAGGTGGGGCGCCGCATCAAAAAGCACGAGGTCATCATCTATCGAATCGATCTGCCTGCCTAAGCAAACCGCACCGTTACCTTAAATTTGCGGCGTTCAACGTCTCTTCCATCAGCCGACTGGGATCTAAGCCCTGCTTCAGAAGCCCCTTCTTTCGCCACTCGTATTCCAGGAAGCTATTGACCCGCTTGCTCAAAATTCCATATCGTTTGAGATGGATAAAATCCACGGCCATATGAAAGACAACACCCCAAAAAACCGGGATGAGGCCTTGAAAATAATTAAAAGCGGCCCATCCCAGCAGGAGGACAAATTCAACCGTATGAAAAATTTCCAAAACGAGGAGCTCGGGACGGTGGCGCCTAGAGAAAAGTTCCTCGTGAAAGCGAAGCATGGGGCCAATGCCAAAGTGTCTCCCTTTTGTACAGCTGAGATAGTGTAAATAATGGTCGGCGTCGACCATGACCGTGGCGATCCAAAAGGCGAGACTTTCCCACGGGCCCCAGAACGGCGCAAGACATGCCGCCGCAAGGCCGCCGATCAGCACATGATCCCGAAGGACGTGGTTGGTAAGGGCCTGAAATTTCATGAGGATCCGCGCTTTGAAAAACCAAGGACGACGGCCCAGGCATCGATAATTTTTGCGATTCTGTGGAGGGTATGGCTTGCCAGGACGAATCTCCCCTCGTTCATCTTAAGCTGCTTCCACGTCACCAGTCGATCCAGACGGACGCTCAGCATATCCTCTGCGTCATAACTTTTTTTTAAGTCGGCGATAAAAAGCCCCTCGCTTTCGTACGCAGCACGCAAAATTCGAATGCGCCTTGCCGTCTCCGTCATGGCGAAAAATTGAAAATAAGAAAATGCAAGACCCCCATAGACGAGTGTCCCGTATAGGAAATAAAAGAAAATGCCGAAATGAAATCCTTTAAGCAGTATCACATGTTTCAAGCTAAGGAAATTCATGACGACGTAACCTGACAGGACGGCCCTAAGGGCAACGGCCAGCGGAGTCATTCGAAGGTGACAAATCTGGACAAACCACGCCATGAGGAAATGAATGGCAAAGGCAAGCAGCGGGGATAGGGTCAGCAAAAAAAGGAAGAAAGCCACGGTTGAAATTAACCGGCGCCGGCGGGAAGCCCCAGCGCTTTGCGCAGCATGATAAAGGGTTTTATGAAGTACCTTCCCTGGCGCGTTAAAATTAACCTATCTGATTGAACGCGGGCCAGGTTGGCGTTGATCAAGTCCTGGATACGGGCATCGAGCAGAGCGCTGGCAGGAAACCGTGATTGAATCTCCTCAGTGCTTAATCCCGACGGCATAGCCCTCCCGACGTGAAGAAGGATTTTAAAGGACGGGCTATCGGCTTGGCTCGCCGGGTACACCAGAATATAGGCGAGGCTAAGGGAGGTGTGGAGGAGCAGGATGGCATAAAAATCCGTCCAGGGAAAATAGGGCCGGGGGAGCTTCCAGAAGAGAAAAATCATAAAGGGCAGGCCGATAAGGATCCCTAATAAGGCTGAGGCTTGATGTTTCGGGCGATAAAACCTCCATAAAAGAATATGGAAGATCAGGCATCCCGCGAAACTGATAAAGGGAATAACGAGGAGACGGAGGGTCAAAGTCAATGAGAGCTCGGACAGGAGTTAGGACTCCCAACGACCGCCGAGGGTGTCCGTGGGGCTTGCAGCGCGCGCCATCCATCCTTTGGGCTTCTTGTAAAAATTTTCTCCTGCTTCGGGCCGAAAAAACTGTTTGACTTCAAAAAGAATAATGCGGTAGGCGGACCGGATAAAATCCTTAACGCTGAATTTCATCGGATAAACATGCTTATTTACAACATACGATTTTGCAAGAACGAACATAATCCAGTAAAGATGGGTGAGCGGAAGATAAATCAGAAATTTTTTGGAAAGGGGCCAGAGCCACGGCCAAACCGTACAGACCTGACCGAGAAATGAAAGGTTGTCCTGCACCATGCGCTGTCTTTTGTCATAACACAGAAAGGCAGAGCTTGAAAGGCAGGAACTGTGGAGCTTTTCAAAATCTCCGTCAAAAACTCCAATGGCGATCGTGTAATCGGTGACAATGGTGCCCGGATACGGCTCAAGACGCGGGAAAAGGGCTTGATGAACGCCAAGCTGAACATTGAGTTCGACGGATTCGATATCGTAATCCAGGACGTCATAGCGCATTTGCATGGATTCCATGATTTGAACCGCCTGCTGGCGCATGTCCTCTGTGATCGTTCCGGTCGCGATATGATCGGCAATGGAATCGAAGACTTCCGGATATTTCGGCCCCTGAGAACCCCCTGCTTGTTTTTTTGCCACAAAAAAAGCCTTGTGCACTTGATCGATGGAGACACCGAGCTTTTGGTCAAATTGCGGATCCGAGCGTCGCGGGATCACGGGCGCGGGAATTCCTAGAATGGTATTGGCAAACGTACCAATACCGTTACGTTTCATCATGTTAAAGGACGAGCGGATTTCTTTTTCCGTCATGTCGCGCACCAGAACATTTTCACGGATGAAATTATTTCCCGCCTCAATCGACATATTAATGGAACGCATGCCTGCTCTTTTGAGGTAGTGAAGGATTTCTTCTCGCTCCTGGACCGAGCCGTCCTTGTTTTCGTGGGAAAAAACGTCGCAGCGGACCAGGCAGGAAAACGGGAGGCCGACCTCCCGCGGAAATTTTTCAGAGAATTCCTCAAGCCACGGGCTCACCCGGAATTCGAACATATCATCATAAAATTTGATGAATTGGGTTTTGGTATAGCCGTGCTTTTCTTCCAGGGCAAGCCAGTCTTTGACCTCCGCAATCAAGCGGTCGACGCCGTAGCGGTTATGCATCTTGACCATTTTTCCGGCCTTGCTGTAAGTCCGGTTGTAGTCAAAATTAAAACAATACGTGCACCGGTAGGGGCAGCCGCGGCTCGACATAAAACTGCGCATCGGAAAATGGGCGAGAAAGGTTTTGTCATAAACCAGCTTGCGGTCGTAGAAAGGGAGATCGTCAAGATCAATGCGGCGCTCACGGAACTGAGGTTCCGGATATTTTTTACGGTTGGTGCGCGTAATGATATTAGGGATGTCATCAATCGACTGGCCCTCTTGGAGGGCTTTTAATAGTTCAACCCACGCATCATCCCCTTCGCCAAAACAGAGGGCATCGAGTTCTGATTTTTCAGCCACCACATGACGTTGTTTGTTTCCCGTAAAAATTTTTAGCTCAGCACGGGTATTGCGAAAATTTTGAAACTCGTCGTCGCTCTCTCCGTAGAGCTGCATGCCGCTGTGATTGAAGGTCGTATGCGGGCCTCCCATGATCGTGAAGACCTTGTCACCGTAAGTGTCTTTGATGTAGCGATTGACCTTTAGAAGCGTATTGTGCTCACCGGTTTTCCCGGTATAAGCCACGAGGTTGGGACGGATCCGGCGCAGATCCTCGGCAAGATTTTTATGCTGAAGAATATTGAGGAAGGTATCGTGCCCCTCCCGCCTCGCAAGGGCGGAAAGAAGCTCAATCTGCATGGGATCGATCGGATCTTCTTCTTTGTGGATAAAGAGAATTTTCACTGGTTTCCTAGTCTAAATGTCGACGAAAGACGCCGTTTCTTGATTCCCTCTCTCAGCGCACCGGCCAACGGCCGACTGTGAACGCCCTATGTTAATTTGACAGGCCTAGGCCTGTCAAGGCCTGCTTAATCCCTTACAAGAACGCAAGATGCGTACTTTCCAGAAAAGGATCAGGATATCTCGTATCACATTGACCACATTTTTGAATTGAAAGGCCTTGGTCATGCCGAATTGCCTCGGTTGGAGGGCGAAGGTCATATGTTTATAGGCGTAACCTGCCTTCAGGAGCTGAACCAGCATGACGGCCATATAGGCAAAGCTGTTGGTAGAGGGAAGAAACTCTTTTGCCAAATCGGTCCGAATGACGGAAGGGCCATTATAATAACGGATCTTAAGCCCAAAAAGCATGTTTAGGGTTCCGGTAAAAAGCTTTGAAATGAACTGCCTCCAACCGGGCCGCACTTCGGGATTGGCCGAATAGCAGATAAACATATCGGCGGTGCCGATCTCCCGAAAGAGATCGTCTAAGGCCTCGGCGACCATCTCGTTATCTCCGGGCACCATCATGACATATTGGCACCGTGCCTTGAGCACCCCGGCACGATAATTATATCCAAGGCCCATATTCACAGGATTCCGAATTAAGATCAAATGAGGGTTCGTTTTTTGGAGCTCACGAACTACATCGCTCGTTCGGTCCTGGCTTGTATCATCAAATACTAATATTTCGTAATCCTTCAGGTGCCTTTCAGCGAGACGGATCATCCCCTCGCACGTCGGTCGGATATTTTTTTCTTCGTTGTAGGCGGGAATGATGATGGTGAGAGATTTGACTGAGGGAAGCATAAGAGATTAAAAACTACGAGTTGCTTTTTCCCTTCCTTTGAGTTCAAAAGATTTTTTTGCTAACCCAACAAGGTATTCACCGATCGCAAGCGATGCTGTTGCGGCGGGAGACGGCACATTGAGTACATGGATGGCGTGAGGCGCTTCTAGAATTTTAAAATCATTCACAAGGGATCCGTCCCCATCCACACACTGGGCGCGCACACCGCTCGGCCCTTCCGTCAGGTCCCCTTCACGGATTTCCGGAACCAGTTTTTGGAGTTCGCGGGCGAAGGCCTTCCGGCTCATGGCCCGATAAGATTCAAAAATACCCGTCTTCCAATATTTTCCCGCCATCTTCCAAAAATTCCCTGTTGCTGCCATCTCGATCGCATCTCCGAAATGAATCTGCGTTCGGCGATAGCCTTCGCGCGCCAGCGCCAGGACCGCATTGGGCCCGGCTTCCAGGACGCCGTCAACGGTTCTAGTAAAATGGACTCCCAGGAAAGGCAGCTCGGGCAGCGGAACAGGGTAGATAAGGTTTTTGACAAGAGATTTTCTTTCTTTGCGTACCCGGCAGTACTCTCCTCGAAAGGGGATAATCCTTAAATCGGTTTGAACACCTGCCAATCTCGCTATCTTGTCGGCATGAAGTCCTGCGCAATTGATGAGATACTTCGAGCGGACCTCACCGGAAGTTGTTTCGAGGATATAGGAATCGCCCTCCCGGATAATTTTCAGAACCTTGGACTGAGTGCGAATGACACCGCCTGCATCGCAAAAGCGCCGTGACATGGCAATCGCCGCGGCGCGAAAGTCCATGATTCCCGTTCGAGGAGAATAGAGCCCCTCCCTGCCTGCGGCATGAGGTTCGAGTTCACGGATTCTTTTTTGATCAATCCGCTCAAGGCCGGTGACACCGTTTGCCCTTCCGCGTTCAAAGAGGGTGCGGAGTGCCGAGACTTCGCGTTCACTTGTCGCAATAATTATTTTTCCGCAAAGCTCGTAGCGGATTTGATTGTCATCCGCAAAAGCAAGAAGTCGCTTCACCCCTTCGACACAAAGGCGTGCCTTAAGGGAACCGGGGGCGTAGTAAATCCCAGAATGGATAACGCCGCTATTATGACCGGTCTGGTGGCTCGCAAGTTCGTTTTCTTTTTCGAGGAGGGTGAGACTTAGGTCCGGAAATTGCCGGGCAAGCTGCATGGCCGTGGAAAGACCCACGATGCCGCCACCAATGATCGCGAGGGAGGGATCTCGGGTCACAACGGCAGGTTTAACGGCTTGTGAGGAGTGAGTTTAAGAGTTCCGTGTGCTGCATAGTCTTAATATTGTAATAGCGCTCATCCGTCATGGGATTCGGAATCCTTCCCGCCTGGAACGCAGTCACAAGGTCATTCACCGCATCTTCAATATTGCGGCGCGGGACAAAACCAAGTTCCTTTTTGATTTTCTCGGACGAAATATGGTAGGACCTTTCATCGTCCGTGGGCGTGACTTCAATATCGATCTTTCTTCGTTCGGGCATTTTTTCTTGCACGACCTTTTGAACGATTTTTGCAAGATCCATGACCGAAACATTTTCATATCCCGCGTTATACGTTTTCCCCGCGATTTCCTTATCCGGCAGTTCCATCAGTTGAACGTAAAGATCCGTCATATCGCCAATGTGAATATTGGGGCGGAGCTGCTTTCCGCCAAAAACTTTAATCTTGCCGTGGGTGACAGCGTGGTTCGTTAAAATGTTAACGGTAAGATCCAGCCTTAAGCGCGGAGAATAACCGCAAACGGTGGCGGGCCGCAGTACCAAAGTCGTGAAATCCGCTGCCTGTTCAGCAAGTAAGATAGGTTCGCAAAGCTGTTTGAACTTACTGTAGTCGGTGAGCGGTTTTAAGGGGTGATCTTCCGTCACATTGGGAATCTCGCTAATACCGTAAACACTCGAGGAGGAGGCATAAATGAATCGCTTCACACCGGCCTGCTTACTTAGTTTCACAAGGGGCGGAAAGGCTTCATAATTGATGCTGCGTCCGAGTGCGGGATTGAGTTCAAAACTCGGATCATTAGAAATGCAGGCCAGGTGAATGACTGCGTCACAGTTTTTGACCGAACGGCGGAGGAGGTCGGTATCGCGAATATCGCCTTTTATCTCTTCGAGCCCAGATCGGTCAGGAAGATCATTCCAGAGGTGTTCGCCAAAAAGATAGAGGTCTAAAACTCGGACTTGATACCCTTGGGCTAACAATTTAGTCACGAGCACTGCGCCCACATAACCCGCCCCGCCGGTCACTAAAACTCGTTTAATAGACGCCATATTAGGATCTCGCCGGTTTCAAAGATTTTTCAGCTTGAATGGCGCTATCGGTCAGAAAATGTCCCAAGACCGCGTGCGCCGTTTCCACAAATCCGTAGATTTCTGATTTCACGTAGAAATTGATATCGCCAAGTTGACGAAGCGGGTTATCAGGAAGAAACCCTGAAAAGGTGATGACCGTCACTCTTTTTTCTTTTCCAGCCTGAACCGCGCGCAGGATGCTTTTGGAGCGGCCCGAGCTGCTCACCGCGTACAAGAGATCCCCTTTTTCAGCCCATAGGCGTACGGCTTGCTCAAAGAAGGTTTCATAGCCATGGTCATTAGCCACGGCGGTAAGAAAAGGCGGCTCATTAAACACAATGGCCCGAACCCCGACCGAATCACACAAATCGTTTTGGATATGGCTGACAATCGCCGCGCTTCCCCCATTTCCAATCAGCATCATCTTGGAGGCGGCTGCTTTTGTCGAGACGATCAGGCCCACCGATTTTTTACCGGCCTCTTCAAGGGAAATCACAGAGCCGTCAAGACGAGTGACTTCGGTGGTTTGTAACAAAGAAGCTAATTTTTCAAAATAAATTTTGGGGGTCACGAGGAATTCGTTCTTCATTTTACCTCTTACCGGACGCGGCCGGAAGGGACTCCTTTTCTCCAAGATAGCTAAACCAATCTTTGGTTGCTTCCGCGATGGATTTTTCGGTCCAAACGGGCGCGCTTTTCCAGTCGTTGATATGGTCAAGCATCATTCCGACACCTTCGTCGAAGTCGACTTTGGGTTCCCACTTCAACGCAGACTGAATTTTTTGGGTGTCTGCAAATGTGCAATCAGGTTCTCCGGGACGTTTCGGGATATAAACAACCGGACCTCCCAAAAGCTGAACGAGTCGATTGACGCTGTAAGTTCCGCCGGACCCTACGTTAAAGATTTCTCCGCTGATATTTGATTTTGCGGCACTCAAAAATGCCTGCACAACATCTGTGACAAACGTAAAATCACGAGTTTGACTCCCATCCCCCACGACGGTGAAGGGTTTTCCCGCTAATTTTTGGGCCAAGAAAACACCGAAAACGGCCCCGTAGGTTCCGGCGGTTCTTGCCCTGGGACCATAGACATTAAAAAGCCTGAGTGACACGCTGGGAAGGTTGTAAACCTTGCCCCAATGCCGCATGGCCTCTTCCCCGAGATATTTCGTTAGAGCGTAAGGATATTGCGGTTGAATCTTTGCCTCCTCAGGGGTTGGCGTCACCTCGGCAATGCCGTAGCAGGATGACGAAGCCGCATAGAGAAACCGCTTGACCTTGGCCAGTCGGCTAGCCTCTAAGACAGAGACCGTACCCGTAACATTTGAACGGTAATAGTGAAGCGGCTGCTCAATCGATGGAACGATATCGGCAAGCGCTGCAAGATGAAAAACCCAGTCAATATCCTTAAAAAACGGCTGGATTTTTTCGAAATCGGCGACATCAACTTGATGGAAGGTTAGATTCTTTTGGGAAAAAAGATGAGAGAGATTCTCTCGGCGGCCCGTTGAAAGGTTGTCCAGCACGGTGACCCTATGGCCCTCGGCCAGCAAG
Source organism: uncultured bacterium (assembly GCA_964373045.1). Classification (GTDB taxonomy): domain Bacteria; phylum Omnitrophota; class Omnitrophia; order Omnitrophales; family Aquincolibacteriaceae; genus CAYJSI01. Next base: position 48,309 of record CAYJSI010000001.1, on the reverse strand, counting down.
GCTTCGACTAAGTGGCTGCCGATAAAGCCGGCGCCGCCCGTAACAATGATTTTCTTCATAAAGGAAGCGGCATTCTACTATAAGAGCGCGGGGCTTGGCAAGGCGGCCAAAAGGCAACAAACACTTCCGTTTTCCTTACGTCCGCTGTACAATTTCGCATTCTGATCGGAGCCGGGTATTGCCCATGGTGAAAACCGAGGAGTATTATAAAAATTATTGGGTGGGCGCAAAAGAATGTCGGGAAAAGCGCGCCTATTATGAGCGTCTTTATGCCCATTTACTCCCGAAGATTCGTCACAACCCGTCGGATCGCATTCTGGATGTGGCGGGAGGAAACGGCCAATTTCTAAAATACCTGGGAGTTCAGGATGCCGATGTGCTCGATATCAGCCCCTCAGGGCTTGAAGTCGCAAAACAATCCGGGTTTAACCCGATCCTTGGGGATATTCAAGGCCGATTTCCGATCCCGGAAGATACCTATGATACGGTTTTTCTTTTTGAGGTCTTGGAACATCTCCACAGCCCTTTAGTGACCCTTTCTGAAATTTTCCATGTTCTCAAAGAGGGCGGGATCTTATACGTGGGTCAGCCCAATATGCGCGCCGACGGGGTGCAGCATGTACGGCGTTATTACCCCAAAGAGCTGGCGGCAGATTTGAAAAAATCGGGTTTTAAAATTGAGTGGGTCGACTATGTGCCGGCTTATACGATGCGAGACTCCATTTTGAGCGACATTCGCAAGAACTCTTCATGGAGCCGAAAGGTCATTCAATGCGTCAACTTATGCCTCAGTTTCTTGCCGTGGAAGATCCGTTACCGGATGGCGCATTTTTGGCCGGAACGTTTTGCCTTGCTTGCGGTGTTAAAAGCCTCAAAACATCGCGGCGCTTGACGACTGAATTCATGGCGCAGCAACCGATCCTCTGCACTTAGGCTGGCGTTGGACCCATTCTATAAAAATAATAGCCGTCCTCATCCTTGGCCAGATTTTGGTAATGACTCCTAAGGTGCTCTGAGAGATTCGGAACCCGATCAATTTCTTCCTTGTGGGGAGCGAAAAAGTAGGTCGCCCCACGATCTTTTAGATACTCGACCCAGCTAATTCCATCCCTTTGCGCTGCTTCGAGTTCTCGCAGTTCGTTCAGGTCATTGCCGCTCAGTCCCTCAACCCGCTGATAATCCTCCAGCGCCCCTCCGATTTGACTGGGTTGAAATTGCCACGATGGACGGTCCACATAATAAGCCAGGATGGGGGCATTCTCACCTGCTGCGATAACAAGAGCACCTTTTTCGGATGTTTTCTTTACGATTTGAGCCCGTTCCGCGGCCTGGATTTCATTTTCCGGGTAAACAAAAATGGGATGGGAAAAAAAACGGAATGAAACCACTCCGTAGAGCGCCAAAAAAATCCCGATAGAGAGAGATTTGGCCAAGAACCGAAATCGCTCTCTGATCCGGGCAAGCCCCACAGAAGCCATCATGATAAAAAAGGGAGTGGCGGCGTAAAGATAAAAATCATGCGTTATGACTTTTAAAGGAGCGAGAAAGGCAACGAGGACGGCCGCCAAGATTCCTATCGCCGTCACTTTAAAAGAATGACTTTTTCGATCTCCCAGGATAAGGCCCGCAAAGAAAAAAGGTGCGAGGAGCGGGGTGAGCATCATTCCAAAAAAAATGCGAACGGTTTTTATAAAAAAAATGGGGTTTGAAAACAACCAAAATTGATCTGATTTTTGAGCCGATGCCTGGAGAAATAAGTTGGTATGAAGGTTGGTGGCCCCGAGTGAGACGAAATAAGTGTGGGCGTACCACGCGACGGGAAGGATCGAGGCAATGATCGTAAAAAGGATCATCTTTTTAAATCTTATTCCCGGAGGCTCCCTCCACAAACTGAAGCCAAAAACCGGCCAGAGAAGCGCCCAATGCACGCGCCCCGTGACGGCGATTGAAAAAAATAGTGCACTGAGCGTTACACCCACAAAGGAAGAATTTTTAAGAAGCGACCAAAGCGCAAGGAGTAAAAAACATAACGAGCTCGCCTCCGACATAAAACTTTGACCATAAATGAGCGTATAAGGCGACCAAGCGTAAAGGCAACCCGCCACAAGGGCGGTCATGGGGTCAAAAAGTCTGCGTGCAATCAATATAAGAAGGATGAGCGAGAAAAGATTGAAACAAACCGCTTGAAATCGTCCCCAGAATTCATAGCTCCCCCCCACGAAGCGAACGCCGAGCGCCGCCAGAAGTGATGGAAAAGGATATTGATTCAGATGGAGCGATCTCTCGCCTCCGATAACGGCATCTGTTTTGGGAAGAAGGATTTCCCTGAAATTTTCGCGAACCATATTACGTGCCATGGCGGCCATAACCGTCCCCTGGTAGCTTGCATAATGGCCGACAAAGGGTCTTTGAATGGTTGAAAGCTGGATCCCCAGCACCACTAAAACAAGGAATCCAAGAAGCGCGACTTGTTTTTTATGAAACTTGGGCATGAGAGGTCTGCGATTTGGCTTGTTTCACAAGCCGTAAGATCCGGGCGCGATGGAGGCTGCGCAGCAGTACAATTAAAATTGATTCAAGGATAACCCTTTTTGAAATCTTGGAATCTCCTTTGGTCCGATCATTAAAAATGATAGGAATTTCGCCGAAACGGGCCCCTTGTAGGATGGCGAGGAATTTGAGCTCGATTAAAAAGGCATAGCCCTCCGCATGGATGCGATAACGCAGAATTTTGCGAAGAAGAGGGGTCCGAAAGCAGTGGAATCCGCTGGTTAAATCCGAAAACGGAAGCCCCGTCAAGGTGCGTGCATACCAGTTTGCAAATTGACTGAGGAAGCGGCGTCTTTTGGGCCAATTCCGAAGCTCCCCGCCCGCGATGTACCGAGATCCGACCACAAGGTCCGAGTGCTCAATTTTTTGTAACATGTCGTTCAGATGACCGGGGTGGTGCGAGAAGTCGGCATCCATAGTAATCAAATAATCGAAATCTCTTTCCAGCGCCCAGCGCATCCCCTCGAGGTAGGCATTCCCCAACCCGCGTTTTGCGGTCTGTTCCAAAAGATACAGATGGGGATACTGCCCTTGCAGCTTGCGGACGACCTTTGCGGTTCCATCCGGAGAAGCGCTGTCGACGACGAGGATGCTTAGCGACCACTCTCCCGCTTCCTTGTGGATCAAGGACACGAGCTCTGAAATGTTTTCACGCTCGTTATAAGTCGGGATGACAATGATCGGTTTCATGGATGCGCCTCAGTGGTACTGAAGCGGGATATCCTTCGGGGCGATTTGAATGCCGGGGCTGGGAAGTTCCACCACTGTAAATTGTGTAATGGAGGGCTGATTGGCGCAAGGGATTTGGATCGATTCGTGAATTTTAAAATTGAGTTTCTCGTAGGTCTTTTTCATGTCATAGCCGTAGCGCGAAAACGTAACGTCCGTGTCTTCATTGTGAGCGATCCACCTGCGGCTCACTCGGATCATCTCGGCGATGATCCCCTGCGCCTTGGGATAGCGATTGTGCAGGATGACCGCGGAAGAAAACACCAAGTCCATCGACTGACTGGCAAAGGGAATATGCTCCGCATCCGCTTCCGCAAGGCATAACTCAATTCCCTGACAATGGTCGCGCGATTTCAGAAGCTGCGGCCGGCTGAAATCGCATCCGGCGAGCAACAGGCCCTCGCGAGCAAGGTTTTTTAATTGCTTTCCGTAGCCCGATCCGACTTCCAGAATGCTTTGTGCCGGGTATTGTCTAAGGTGATCTGTAATAAATTCGCTGCGAAGCGTCCTCGCCTGAACTGATTCCTGTTCAATGAAGTAGCGGTCACCGCCCCTCTCGGACCAATATTTTCTTGGATTTCGGTAGCGAATCCAGCGGTCAAGGTAGGGATTTAGTCCGATTAATTTATAGAATGCTTTTTTAGCTAAATGCATCATAAAATTTGGTAGATCACGACGAGTCTGTTATCGAGTCTCAGCCAATGGCCGATTTGAAGCAGGGTCCCCGCCACGATCTTCTCCCATCGCGGCAACCGGTACTTTGCCAAATCGGTGTTTGTGAAAAAATAATCCTGATTCACAAATCGGTTCTTTTCCAGCAATGCGTTGAGTGATTTTTGTTCATAATAGCAAACGTGTTCCAGGAAATATAATTTTTTGAGACCAAAATTAAATACGCCCGCCGTGATTTTATACAAGAACGATGCAATGATCATTAGTAAGTTTTGATCATTAGGAAGAGCGATCAGGACAAGCCCGCCGGGTTTTAGAATGCGCCTCACCTTTTGAAGCGTGCGATGCGGATTGGCAAGATGCTCGATCACGTCCCAAAAGGCCACGGCGCCATAAGTTTGATCGTTCGGAATGTCCTGCTCAAAGCCGCCCGATCGAAGCTGCAGGCCGAACCTTGCTTTGGCTATCTTTCGGTTCTCTGCGCTTGTATCAATACCGTCCACTTGCCAGCCTCTTTGGCGTGCAACCGCAAGAAAGAATCCGTTACCGTACCCGACATCCAAAATCTTCCTCGGCTGTCCCGGACTTAAGTGTTTTTCTAAACGGAGCAGTCCTTCCTGGAAATCATCCCGCGTTTTGCTTTTTTGGCTGAGTTCTCCGTAGTCATAGTAACCTTCATGAAAATCATGAAAGGATTTAAGGGATTCGCCGGATTCATAAGCGGCGGACATGGAGCCCTCGGAGAGGCAGGGATCCAGGTATTTGAGTCCGCATTCCATACAGCGAAAGACTTCGGAGGCGGTAATTTTGAAGAGCCTCGTGCGCTTACTTCCGCCGCAGGCAGGGCAAAGCTTTTGTGAAGCCAACCGAATGTCTTTAGATGCAAGGATGGTCATTTTCTTTCAGTCCCGAAACGGTGCGTAAGAAAAGTGGACACGGTCTTGACCGCCTTCTTTGAGCCACACGGCCTGAAAGAGTCCGTAGGCTTGGATCAAGGGGAGGTCGGCGCCGTTTGCGTTTGCCCTCCAACCCGGATACGCCGTATTCATCACTACCAAGAATCCGGCATGGGAATGACGAACGACCCAGGTCTCTCCTGCATCCGATCGATTGATCAGCTCTACCCCGGCGGATTCATTCTCTGGTTGAAGATCTTTGACAAAATCGACCGGTAATTTTTTAAGCTCTGTCTCTTCCAGAAGCAATTCTTTTTTTGGGTCAAAATGAGGCGTGAGAAACACCTCACGCAGGGTTTCCCAACTTGAAAAAGAGCGATAGGCCTGAACAAAATGCGCCCGTGATCGAGAAGCTGAATTTTTATAGAGATAGGCGGGCGTTTTTTGATCCTCGATCAGCAAGGTCCAAGCCGGGTGATCGATCACTTGACTCGAAAGGATATGGGACACGTCCAAGGCATTTAGGAGGGGCGCGTGTTCGTTAAAAAATTGGGGGTCCAATGGGTAAGCAAAATTGGAGTCATTTACATTCCCAAAGCGTCCGACGGTTTCATGGTAACGCCTTGTCACAAAGGGAGAGTAAGCCCCGATGTCTTCGAGGCCATAGAGCATATTGATGCTTGGCACAAGCGCTAAATCTTCTCCCGGATTTCTCCGCCCATAAAGACGCCCCATCTCCCCTCTTGCCTTTTCCATTTTAAGAGCCTCGACCACCGCAGAAGGACGTAAAACATCGTCGTAGCGGGCAAAGTCACGCTTGATGTCAAACCAAGCGTACCCGTATAGATCGATGGCAAGAAAAATCAATCCGCTGATCATCCATCGCCTCGAAAGGCGCCGACTTTTTAATAAAAAAACAGCCCCCCCAAGACTCCCTAAGATCATGCCCAATGTCCAGCCATTGACCCATTCATGAAGGGCAAACAAGGTCAAGACGCTATCGGGAAAACCGGACAATCGTTCCAGGTATGTTTCTAGGGAGTGGGGGTGGCCGGGGTGTCCATAAATAAATTGCTGGATATACGACTTTCCGATTAAGAGCGCCCATTCCTTCCCTGCAGTGGCAAAAAAATAAACACCGCTGCCGGCTAACAGAAAAATGACGACTACACCAAGGTAACCTTTTGCTGCTAATAAAACAGGTCTCACGGCATGAACGTCGTTTTTCATAGCCTTCATCGCCCCTTGAAGCCCCATCCCTGATAAAAAAGCCAGGGCCAGACACACAAAGACCGAAAACTTTGCAGGAATCCGAAAGGAATAAAAATGGGTGAGTTTGACAAAAGCCACATACAGGGGACTCCAACGGCCCAAGGCCATGAATAAGCAAAAAACGGCAAGGACGGACCAAAGCCGGAAAAATTTATCTCCTCTGACCTCCCGTGAACAAAATGAAATCAGAACAAGAAAGAGTGAAAAAAGACCGCCGTAGAGGCTGCTTCCCCGGAAGATCCTTTGAGCGACCGGATCGATCAAGGTGCTCAAAGCAAAGGGTGAGAGGGATCCCACGTAGGCGTAGCCCTCCTCTAATCCTGTCCGGTTGGACTGGATCGCCAGCTCAAAGGTCAAATAGATCTGCGGGGCTGCGATGAGAGAAGCGCCTGCGGCCGTGAGGATTAAAGCAAAAGCGTGGCTTAGAGGTGTTTGAGCGGCATCTTTTTCATGCGGAAAAAAAATTAATCGAAGAAACACATAAACGGCAAAGATCAGCCAGGTTAGGGCAGCGACTTGCATGTAGCCCGCAACGATGGACATGGCCATAGAAAAACTTAAGCCCACGAGATACTTTTTATGCCCCTCCTGGTAATATTTTTCAAAAAGATAAAGACCCAGAGGCAGCCAGCAAATGGTTTTAAGGGACGTGATGTTATAGTAGGCCCCTCCATAGGCTGCGCCGAAAAGAAAAATAAAGGCGGCCGTAAAAGCCGGGAGGCGCTCCAGCTTTATCAGGCGTGCGTAAAGATAGGTCGAGGCCCCTGCGAGGTAAAAATGGACGAGATTCATATAAGAGTAAGCGACATGAAACGGAAAAAGAAAGTAAAGAATGAGGTTGGGAAGATAAAAAATCCCGATCTGACTTTCCGCCGCGATGGGAAATCCAGAGTGGATGAGAGGCGTCCAGAAAGGGATCTGAAACTGCCTAAGTGAGTCCGCAAGAAGAAGGGCCCAGGGATAGTGCTGTTCGATGTGGTCCCCCATTAAAGAAGCAGCCTTGGCAAAAAAAAGTTCAGGATAAAAAATAAAAAGTGACAGGGCAAGCCCGAGGAGCGGCAGCCACTCCTGCCTTTTTGAAGAAAGATCTGTTGAATGGGCTCGCTTCATATTAACTAAGCTCGAAGAGGTCGTATTGATACTGGGCATCTCGAATATTGCTTGAGGTTTCGTTGTGGATTGGTTTCGCAAAAGCGCTTGCCGCAAACTCCTCAAGCAGGGGCGCTGCGCTCACCCCATCCTGATCGGGTTTGGGACGGCTTAACAGCAGATGAGTAATCCCCTCTGATTTAAAAAAATCGTGAAGCTCTTTCATCTCCCACTTTTTTTCGCCGTAGCTTGTTCTGTATTGAAGGAAGACGTCGCGGATGAGGAAGCGGTTGAAATAAAATTGCCGGGGTTCCGAGGCGAGCAGGATTCTAGCGTCGGGGGCGAGATTGCGATTGATCCAGGTCGCAATAGGGATCGTCCTTTCCAGGTTCTTCAAATACTCCGCGGGCCTCCAGATCCCAAGATGCAAAAGCGCTGCATAACGGTAGTGAAAAATTCCGGCAGCAAGATAAAACATAAGACACCCGTTAATTAAAAGAACGGCAATTTTTTTTATGAGGGCTGAGTGTTGGATCCTATCCCCCGCCGCCTTTATCCCAACCGCGGCCAAGATCAACATCATGGGCAATATGGGCAAAAGGTAGCGATTGGCCTGACAGACAAAAAACCACAGAAGCAAAAATGCAGCCCCAAAAATAAAATAAGGCCGTGTGCGAGGCACGCGAATAACAGCCAGAATGACAAAAGGCAGCGCCAGCAGATAAAAAAGTCCGATCCGATCGCTAAAAGCGCCGAACTCCGCCGGATACCTGAATAGATGCCAGAAAAGCACAAAAAAATGAAACATTGATTTTCCAATACCATAGATTTCAAAATGGGCTGCTGAAAGCTCCGGGGTTCCGAACACCGAGCCCAGATAGGGAAAAATAGGATTTTTCAGCAAAAACCAGTTTCGCACCAACCAATATCCCCCGCCCAGCAGCAATCCCGTAAACCAGAGAGAAAACCCCTTGAAGGATGCGCGAGGGTTTCTTGTCTCTAAGAGCTGCCAAATCCAAAGCGCGCCGAATGTCAAGATGGATACCACGGCTAAATATTTAATGGCGAAAGCGCAGCCGATCAGAAATCCGCTCATGCCAAAAAACGCCAACCTATTTTTCGAAGATGCCTCGACGAATAAAAAAACCGACAAAAGAGTGTAAAAGGCAACAGCGGGATCGACGTAAGTGGTGGATAACAGGTTATAGAATACCGGCGTAAGCAAAAGGGCAAGACCCGCGCCAAGCGCCAAGTTCCTTTGCTCGGTTTCTCGGAAAACGATCCGCTGCACTCCCGTCCACATCAAAAAACCGGTCATGAAGCTGAAAAGTTTTGCGGTGAGAACGCCTCCGATGGCGAGCCCTGCCAGGTAAAGATTGTTCATGAAAAGCGGAAAATAAGAATTAGGATCGTTGGCGCTGGGTGTTAGGGATCCTTGGGATAAGAAGACCTTGGGGAGATTGAGGTGATAAACAAGGGAGTCACCCCCGATTTCAGGGGTCAGGGCCGCAAAAAATAATACCGAAATGGCGGCCCACGACAGGATCACGAGAAAACTGGAATGGGTGAGATCAACTCGGAGAAGATCGCGGGGGATCGCACGGAGCCAGTAAACGCATTCGGGTAATTGTTTGACACGAAGCAAAAGAATTATCCCTAGAAACGCCCAGAGGGTGAACGTATTTAAACCCACTGAGTAGCTTAGAACGACCACCCCGTAAGAAAGAACCGCAAAGCCTAAGGCACAGGCGATGACCCCATTTAAGATTTCATCTTCCGTATCGAACCATCGCTTTGCCGTAAGGCCGCTCACAAAGCATGCGGGAAGAATAACGACCCAGGCAAGGAAGGCGAATAATGTTTGAAGTATCATGGCAGAATTATGGGCGCTTTAAAGAATACGCGGTTAATCAATGAGGAGTGGGCCGGCCCCGTTTAAACCCTGCAAAGATTTTGTGATCGATAAGGCGCCAGCATTGAAGCCGATATTTCAGCATGGTTTTCACGCAGCCCCAGCCGTATTTTAAGCTGTTACGAAAGCTGATGCTCGAGGCATCGTCAAAATATTTGGTCGGGCAGGAGATTTCGCCGACACGGAATCCCGCATAGAATATCTGGGCTAAAATCTCGTTATCAAAAACGAAGCCGTCGGAATTATTTAAAAAAGGGATGGTTTCCAAAACCCTTCTCGAAAAGGCACGGTAACCCGTGTGGTACTCGGAGACGTGCTGCCAAAGGATAATGTTTTCGAGTAAGGTCAACACCCGATTGGAGACATATTTATAAACGGGCATTCCCCCGCTTAGGGTGCTATTGCCAAGCAATCTTGACGCAATGGCCACATCGTAGGTGTCATGAGCCACAAGCCACGCCAAAGGCTCAATCAGGGCGGGGGTATACTGATAGTCGGGGTGAAGCATGATGACAATGTCAGCACCCTGCCTAAGGGCTTCTTGGTAACAGGTCTTCTGATTCGCGCCGTAGCCCCTATTTTTTTTATGGGTGATCACGACGTCCACTTTAAGATCGCGCGCCAGCTGAACGGTGCGGTCTTGGCTTAAGTCATCCACTAAGATGACCAAATCCACCACATCGCGCGGAATTTCGCGGTAGGTCCGCTCTAAAGTCCGTTCGGCATTGTAGGCGGGCATAGTGACAACTATTTTTTTTCCGAGGATCATAACTGTTTAGCTGCCGAAGTGCTTGTGCGCTCTCTCCTTTTATGATATATAACAGCTTGCAACATAAAGGTTTGCATTATATCGGCTTTGCTAAGCCCTGTCTATCATTGAACTTACTGCATCAAGGCAATCCTTAATATGAAACTCCTGGGCAAGCTTTACCGAATCATCCTGCAGCTGCTGTGCATCCCCGTGTTTCTGAGCGGATTTTTTGCTCGTGAAACGGGGGAGGCCTATGGTGTCGGCTTCTGGAAGAAATTGGCTCTGGTGCTTCGCATGGCCTGGAATAACAGCCGCATTGTCTCCGGGTCAAGCTTCATTGAGCACCTCCTCATGGCCGCCACTCTCTTGAGACTTCCCCCTTCGCTCGAAGGGGTTGTTGTGGAGTGCGGGGCTTATAAGGGAGTCAGTGCCGCCAATATGTCGCTGGTCTGCGCCCTTGTCCGCCGCCGGCTCGATGTTTTTGATTCCTTTGAAGGCTTGCCGGAGCCCAGTGATCAGGATAAGGCCCACACCCTTATCGGCTCCAAGGAAATTCACACCTATCAAAAGGGCTGGTGGTGCGGGACATTCGAGGAGGTCAAAGAAAACGTCCGGCGTTATGGAAACGCTGATGTGTGCCGATTTCATAAGGGTTTTTTTGATCAAACGTTGCCTTCTTATCGCGAAAAATGCGTTCAGGTGTGGCTGGATGTGGATTATCGCTCTTCCTTGGAAACATGCTTAAAATATCTTTGGCCGCTTCTAAGGGACGGTTGTTACTTGTATACGCATGAATCTCAGCACAGGGAAATAGCGGCTCTGTTTTATTCTGAGGCATGGTGGAGGGAAAACCTGCAAACAGAACCTCCGGGTCTTGTGGGCGCGGGTACGGGTGTGGGACTGAAAATCCTAACGGACTCCTATTTTACGAGCTCATTGGGGTTTACGCTCAAAAACCCCTCAAAGGTTGCTTTCAAGAGTTTTCCGCAGGTGGGCGGACTTAAATTAGGGCTCGGTGCGGCAGCGAGGCTTACAACTCCGGGCAAGATGTTCGAAGGCAAAGAGGACCCTGTTTCCTCTGCTGCCAAGGCGAGGCAAAGATAATGATTCGCTCTGAAGCAGCGAAGACGGGATCCATAGCCCCCCAATCGAAATGGCTTCCCCAAATAGACCGTTTACGCAATCAATACCGCTTTGCCCAACCCTATCCTCACATCGTCCTCGACAACTTTCTCGATCCGGAAATACTCAAAGCCGGCCTTGGGGAATTCCCTCCCTTAAATTCTGGCGAATGGATTCGTTATGTGCATTTCAATGAAAGAAAATTTGGGAAAACGGATCTCGATTCCTTTCCTCCGATGCTTCGGGCCATCGTTCAAGAGCTAAATTCACCCCGATTTATTGATTTTTTGTCGCAGCTTTCGGGAATTAAAAATCTGCTTGCGGATGATTCGCTGGAAGGAGGCGGACTGCATCAAACGGGCCCCGGGGGACGTTTAAATATTCATGCCGACTTCACGGTGCATCCCCAGCGCCGCAACTGGCGGCGGCGCATAAACGTTCTGGTTTATCTCAACGAAAATTGGCAGGAGGCTTACGGAGGCCACTTAGAACTCTGGGACCGGAAAATGAGGCATTGCGCTCATCGCGTCGCACCCCTTTTTAACCGCGCGGTCATTTTTAATACGCGCTCCAACTCCTTTCACGGTCACCCGGAACCCCTTCAGTGCCCAGAAGGGGTGACTCGAAAATCCATCGCGCTCTATTATTTTACGGAGGAAAAAAATCCCTTCATCCACTCCACAGAATATCGCGCCCGGCCGGGAGAAGGCATGCGCGGCGTTTGGATTTATCTGGATAAAATGGTCTTACGAACTTACGATGCCTTGAAACGCCGGCTTAATTTTAACGATCGGTTCGCGAGCGGTCTTTTAGGTGCGCTTGACCGGATTCATCAATTCATCAAAGGCAAAAGCCGCTAACCTACCTTCGCCTCCGGCAGATTCCTCCTCACGGCGATCAGGCAAAGGAGCGCCATCCCCGCAAGTCCCGCGCTGACGCGATAAGTGAAAGTCACAAGTCCCCTATAATCAATCACGGGGGCGCGAACCGTCTCAGTCCACTGCTCTTTTAAGGATTGCGGGATGAGGGCCTCTTTGGAAGGGCGCTCGTAGATTTTCAAAGGCATCGTCTCAAAAATGAGCCGGTATCCTTTTTCCTCAAAATCCTGCATTGCCTTACGGTCCCGATCATGGGCCGTCCCCTCATCGGCAATCACCAGATCGGGGTATTCTGCCGCCTTTTCATAAGGGGTATGAGGAAACATGTTAAAGAAAACGTAAAGATGAGAACGGTGAGAAACGTGCGGTGAAAAGCGCTCGGAAGTAAGAACCGAAAAATGGCTGGGGATTGTTTCTAGGATTCGAACCGAACGCTGAATCTCGGGCGCTGAAGCCCACCATAAATATTTGTCTATTTTAAAAAGCTGGGATCTCCCAGCAAACACAAGCGCGCTTAAAAGCAAAAGGACGTTTAAAAATTTAGCCTGAAGAAAAAGGGGCAGCGTCTTTTCATCCTGAGAATGCGCTTGTTTGATGTCGGCCAAGCCGTAGATGACCGATATAAAAATCAGGGCGTTCAATCCGGCCGTATAGTGATAAATAATCTCCCTGAATCCGGGCCAGGCACTGAGGAGCCGAATAGCGAGCGAGGGCCCGAGCAGCCACACCCAACCCTTGCAACGGAACGTTAAAAAAAGAAAGGGAGCAAAGATTAAAAATAGGAACGTAAGCGGATTGGGCTCAAGTAGTTTAAGCCACCGCTCCCAGGTCGGGGCAAAAAAATGCGCGTAAAAATTCCATTTATTGACAAAGTGATAAGGGAAATGAAAACGCGGCTCGATATAAAACAAAATGAACGCAAGAAAGCTCAAGGCAAGGGCCGTCACGGCCAACCCCTTCTTTTCTCCCCGAGCGGTTAAAAACAAGCCGATCCCCAAGACGTCCATTGTAATGTTCTCTTTGCAAAGTAACGCCATCGTGAAGAAAAAAAGTCCGAGGACCGTCCGCGAGGTCACGATGAAAAATAAGCCAAACAAGAGAAACGGGTCGGCAAGGGTTTGCGTGTGATAAAGAAAGCTGATGCCGTTTCGAAGGGGCGAGTAGAAGAAAACGCAAAGAACAAGAACGAGGGACGTCGTGTGCGAGCGAAGAACCTGTCCGCTAATGAGATAGACCGCAATCAAGGTGCTTGAGGTAATAAAAGTCGTGAAGGCAAACAAAAGATAGACATGATCCTTGATCCAGTAAAACGGGGCCAGCAGGGCAAGGATGGGTTTAAAGTGCTCGGCAAAGATGTGCAGGCCCCCGCGAACGGAGGTGATCATAAAGTCAGCATGGGCGGTGTTCCAGATGACCTGATCATAAAATGCAAGATCCCAGAGAGCTGTTTCGAGCGCCAAGTGCATGGTGATTTGATTCACAAGTTGGGTTAAATAATAGATACCAAACAAAAGAAGAATGGGAAGGATAGATTCCCGGGCAAGGATGGAGGACAGGGAGTGTATGGGCTCCAGCGAGAAAAAAGAGGTTGGATCACGCTTGTAGCGCCCGTAGGCAAGAAAACCCACCGCTCCAAGGAAGAACAGGGAGAGGAATTGGATCAGATCGCCGCAGGCCTTCATCAGTTCCCAACCGGCGAAGAAGGCCCCTTGGGTGAGGGCAAAAAAAAGTGAGAGGATGAAAAAGACTTGGAGGGAACGATCGGACTTAATCACGCTAAATCAACTTTTTTGCTTCAAATCCGATCTTTTCCTGGACGAGATAGAGTGGGCGCCGTTTGACCTCTTCGTAAATGCGCCCAATGTATTCTCCGATGACGCCAATCATCACTAATTGAATGCCGCCGAGAAAAATAATCACGATTAAAATTGATGTCCAGCCCTGAACCGCCGTAGGGGTGCACAGGCGGATATAAAGAGAATAAAGCCCGACGAGAAAAGCGATCATAGTGACCACGAGTCCGAGGAAGCTTGCAAACTGAAGCGGCACACTGCTGAAGGAGGTAATCCCGTCAAAGGCGAAGCGCAGCATTCTCCAGAGCGGATATTTAGAGGTCCCTGCAAACCTTTTTTTTCTGGAGTAAGGGATACCGACCTGCTGAAAACCCGCCCAGCTGACCAAGCCGCGTAGAAATCGTACACGTTCGGGAAGCTGGCGAATCGCCTCCACCACAGGACGGGATAGAAGCCTGAAATCACCGGCTTCAAGCGGGGCGTCGATATTCGTGGTTTGACGAAAAAGCCGGTAAAAAAATGTCGCAGTCCATTTTTTAAAAAGTCCCTCCCCTTGGCGCTCTGAGCGTGTCCCATACACCACATCGTAACCTTCCCTCCATTTGGCGATCATAGCGGGGATGAGCTCGGGCGGGTCCTGCAAGTCTGAATCCATAATAATCACCGCATCGCCTTTGGCGTGGTCAAGCCCGGCCGAAATCGCAGCCTGGTGCCCGAAATTGCGGGAAAACCGAAGCGAGCGAACTCGGTTGTCCTTTTCCGAAATCTTGCGAAGGACTTCCCAAGAATTATCAACGCTTCCGTCATTGACGAAGATGATTTCATAGTCGTACCCCTCCAGGACCCGAACAACCTGGCGATAGAACTCCTCTAGTGTCTCAGCCTCGTTATAAACCGGCGCGACAACGCTAATAGTCAATTCTCGATTCATGGCACCCACAGAGCCTTTGTTTTTTTAACGAATGGGAATATTATCACAGAATGATGAGCCCATCCACTTTGGCTTAAGCGGGGTCAGCGGGCTGGGCGGGCGATAACTTATAAAGATCGATAATCTGACCATTTTGCCTGCGGGAAACCAACTCCTCCCAAGTAAGCGGCGCACCCGTGAGCGGTCGTGTTGAAAGGGGCCAGTCCCGATGGGAATCAAAATAGGGAGTGAAACGCCGGATCTTTTCTCCCCCACGGTCAAGGGCCTCGTAAAAATCCCGCAAGTGATCAGGGCTTAATCGGACCGCGAGTACGTATTCGATTCCGGCATCCTTAAGCACCCCCACGTCGTAGGGCAAAACGGGTTTTGCAAACAAAAACTCGCTATCCGGATTCTTATTCAGAAAATAAAGTTCATAGCGCGGCCTCCGATGGGCTTTAGCGTCATCGATCATCCATTGCATGCGCTTGATATTGGCCGGCTGATTCTTCAGATGTGCCTCTTGCGCTTTATCTTGAAGCTGAGCCAAGGTCGGCTTTAAACGCGGCATAAAGAAGGACGAGTCAAGTGCGATCCGTGAACCCTGCGGAATATTTTCTTTAATCCATCCCAGCGCGGTTGTGCGAATGTCTTCACTTTGCAGGATACGGTCTAAATGATAAATCCTGGAAAGCGAGGGAAGGGTTACGACAAGAATTCCCGCAAGGGACACCAGTTTCGCAAATTTCGGTAAGACGCGGCCGAGGCGGTCGAGCGCGTCGGCGGCAAAAAACATCATCGAAGGAAGAAGCGGCAAAATATAACGGGCGTGCTGTTCGCTAAAGTGGCACAAAAGGACATAGTAAGGAACCGCAAAAAATATAAATGCCAGTTTCTTTTTTTCGGGTTTGAAGAGATTAAGAATCAGCCCCACCATCGCCAAGCTGAGCATCGGGAGGCCCAGGGCGTGTCGAAGAGAATAGACAAAATGATGCGTCCAGCCCAAATACCCTTCAAATTCATGCAGGCTCAGGATGTCGCGGAGAAATGCGGGGTAATCCAAAAGGGCGTAGGGGTTTACCGCAACAAATGTCAAAAGAGATAAAATTACTGCGGCCATTAATTTCCATTGCACATACCCCCGCCAATTCCACCCTTGTGCGGCAAAATGGGCGTATAAAAAAGGAATGACGATAAAAAATCCGTTGTATTTAGTGCCGACAGCTAACCCTAAGCAAACGCCAAAGAGATAATAATCCCGCGCCCTTTTTTGGGTGAGGACATTCAAAATGGGAAAATAACTCAAGATCATTACAAGCATTAAAGGAATATCGAGATAAAAATAGTGCGAATTTCGCACATGCATAAAATTGGTTGCAAGAAAAAAACTTGCCGTAAGGGCAAGGGAGTTACTGAAAAAACGGCGCAGCAGGCGATAGAAAACTGCGATTCCGAGGGTGCCCAGCCCCGCCCCGAAGATGATGCGGGCGATCAGATAAAAGGAGGAAGGATCCGAGAGAAATAGGTTTTGGAAATCAGCAACACTTGAGACGCGGCCGAGCAGGAGTGAAATAATGTAATAGAAGCCGTACACCATAAACAAAAGATAGGTGATGAGAGGAGGAAATTTGAAGTAATGAGGATTAAGATCTCCCGTTCCGTAAGCAAGGGCATGGTTCACCACGATGGGCTCATCGGCATGATAAAGATGCGGCAAGCCAAATTGAATGCTTGTCATCCTGAGGCCAAATCCAAGAATCAGGGTAAGGGGAAGGAGGTATTGAACTAATCGATTTGAATTATTCACATCAGTGATGAATCATGCGTATCCGTAAAAGATCCAGGAACATAGCTGCCGGATCCCGAAGAAGGTTGACACGGCTTTGAGGTGAGTTCCTCCACGTTACGGGGAGTTCCAGGATACGGTATCCCAGTCTTTGAGCGAGAAAAAGAATCTCGGCATCGAATGAGAATCCGTTTAATCTCTGACGCTGAAAAAGCTCCCTTCCGGCCTTGCGGGTAAAACCCTTAAAACCGCATTGGGAATCACGAATGCCCTGAAAAGTAAGAAGGGTTGCAATACGATTGAAAGTCTTTCCCATGCTTTCTCTGAGTATCTTCTGATGAATTTCAACTTTGGAGTCCGGCAAGGCTCGTGAGCCAATCACGACATCGAATCCTTCTTTCAACTTTTCGAGAAACCTCGGCCACTCTTCGATGGGAGTCGATAAATCCGCATCGCTAAAAAGAAGATATTCTCCGCGCGCCGCCAGGATTCCGCGGCGCACCGCAAAACCTTTTCCTAAATTTTTCGGGTTGCAGAGAATTTGATGCGAAAAAGGCTCCAGTATTTTTTTTGCAAGGTTTGATGTTGCGTCGGTAGATCCGTCATCAACAACAATGATCTCAGAGGGATATGGCTGCCGGCACAAGAAAGCCTTCACCTTACTCAGCGTTGTTTCCATTCGCTTTTCTTCGTTAAAGGCGGGAATGACGCAGGAAAAAAAGATGGAGTTCATCGACCTACCGCCCGCATTCTCCAATCTTCAAGTAATTCTCGAAGGGCATCCAAGACGGTCCGCTCCGGCCTCCATCCGAACGATTTCATCCGACTTGCATCGAGGGCCATTTGGGGAAGATCCCGGGTCCTGAGGCGACTTTTGTCCGCCGAGATTCGGATCGGGATACGAGCCTGCGAAACCAAATAGTCGGCATAATCCGCCAAGGGCCGCAAAAAACCTGATGAAATATTATAAATCTGCCCGGCGTCCCCTTCTCGAAGAAGGATTTCGTAAGCCCGGATAACATCTTCGACATGGAGATAATCGCGCAAGATATTGAGATTCCCGACCTTTAAATCACGAGCCCCCCCATTTCCTTCTATGTCCGCAATCTGCCGGCACCAGTCCGAAAAAACAAAATCAGCCGTCTGGCCGGGGCCGACATGCTGCGTCGGCCTAGCAATAACAACAGCCACCCCAAATCGCTCATGAAAATTGAGGCAGGCCAGTTCGGCCACAAGTTTGCTTGCAGCGTAAGGGCTGTCAGGTTTGGCGGGATCGCATTCTTTCAAAGGATGCTGGGTTGCGAGAAAGCTTCCCCCGTAGACCTGATTGGTTGAAACGAACAATAATTTGGCGTGCGGCACGTATCTTCTGAGAGCATTGAGCAGGAAAATCGTTCCGCCCGCGTTGACTTCAAACGTTTCCGATTCCTGCTCCCAGGACAGCCGGGGAATGCTTTGCGCCGCAAGATGACAAATGAAGTCGGGTTTCAGTGTTTGGATCGCGGCGTTCAGCGCAGCTTCCTCACGCATGTCAATAAGGAGGTAGTTGCCAATGCTGCTTTGGCCGCGCTGCGATGGGTTGGAGGAACCGGTGACACGATAGCCCTGCTTAAGCAAATACTGACAAAGGTGGGAGCCGACAAACCCCGAGGCCCCGGTCACAAGGACATGCTTCACGGGGCTGAGGAATACTTGCCTGAAAGCGCTTCGAGATCGTGGTCCACCATCATCTCGACAAGTCTTTGAAAACTAATCTTGGGACGCCAGCCTAATTTTCTCATGATGGGTCGCGGGTCCGCACACAGGGTGTGCACTTCGGCCGGACGGTAAAGAGAGGGATCAATTTCAACGTATTTTTTCCAGGACAGCCCCCCATGAGAAAAGGCCTTTTGTACAAACTCTTTGACCGAATAAGTTTCGCCCGTTCCGACGACAAAATCCTCCGGCCGTCGCTGCTGCAGCATACGCCACATGGCATCGACATAGTCTCCCGCGTAGCCCCAATCCCGCTTGGCCTTTAAGTTGCCTAGCTTGAGAGTCTTGGCCATCCCCAGTTTAATTTGAGCAACGCCATTCGTGATTTTCCGTGTCACAAATTCCTTGCCCCGGCGCGGCGATTCGTGATTAAACAAAACGCCCGAAACGGCAAACAGGTTGTAGCTCTCCCGATAGTTGATGGTGATCCAGTGCCCGTAGAGCTTGGCCACGCCGTAAGGACTTCGGGGGTGAAAGGGCGTATGAAGCGACTGCGGTGAATGAGGAACGAGGCCGAACATTTCGCTCGAAGAGGCCTGGTAGAATCGAATCCTTCGATCCACAAGCTTGATGGCCTCGAGCATGCGGGTCACTCCCAAGGCCGTAAACTCCCCCGTCAGGACCGGCTGCTCAAAAGAAGTTGGGACAAAGGACTGCGAGGCGAGATTATAGATTTCGCGCGGCCTTATTTTTTTGACGATGTTCACCATGGAAAGCTGGTCCAGAAGGTCGGCCTGGACTAACTCTATGTCGTCAATCACGTGCGAAATGCGTTCAAAGGTTTCGGTGCTGGAGCGGCGCACCATCCCGTAGACGCGGTACCCCTTGGCGAGAAGGTACTCGGCCAAATAGGAACCGTCTTGCCCCGTCACGCCCGTGATAATCGCCCTGCGCCTTTCCATGAGATCTCCTAGCGAGTTTTAGAAGCCAGTTCTTTATGGTAGCAGCTGCGGAAATAATCGATGGTTTTACTCAAGCCCTCATCTAGAGTTACGCGGGGCTCCCAACCCAGTTGCGTCTTGGCCTTTGTAATATCAGGCTGGCGAACCTTGGGATCGTCTACCGGCAAGGGGTGATGGGTAATCGCCCCCTTCGAACCGATCATCTTTTGAATGATCTGAGCAAGCTTCAAGACCGAAAGTTCTGCGGGGTTCCCTAAATTGACCGGCTCGTTCAGCGAGGAAAAAATAACCTTTTGAATCCCCTCGACCATATCCTGGATATAACAAAAACTTCGCGTCTGGCTTCCGTCCCCAAAAACGGGCAGCGGTTCATCGCGTAGCGCATGAGAAATAAAGGCCGGGATCGCCCTTCCGTCATTTAAGCGCATACGGGGGCCGTACGTATTAAAGATTCTGATAATTTTGACATCTACTTTGTGAACTCGATAGTACGCCATGGCCATGGCCTCGCCGAAGCGCTTGGCTTCATCGTAAACCCCGCGAGGTCCTATGGGGTTGACATTGCCCCAGTAATCTTCACGCTGAGGATGAACGAGAGGGTCTCCATAAACTTCCGAGGTCGAGGCCAGCATAAAGGTCGCCTGTTTTGCCTTGGCCAAACCCAGCGCATTATGAGTCCCGAGCGCGCCCACCTTTAAAGTCTGAATAGGAAGATTGGCATAATCCAGGGGGCTTGCCGGAGAAGCAAAATGGAGGATATGGCGGACGGGATCCGGGAAACGAACCTCCTTACTCACGTCCTGCTGAATCAGCTCAAAACAGGAATTTGTTTTGAGGTGTCGGATATTCTGCGCGTTCCCCGTAATGTAATTATCCACCGCCGCTACACGGAAATCCCGCGCCAGAAAAGCATCACAAAGGTGAGAACCGATAAAACCGGCACCGCCTGTGATCAGGACCGTTTGAGCTGTCATGATTTAGCGCCCCGTCAAAAACCACTCGACTGTTTTCTTAAGGCCGGGATAAAAACGAGTTTGCACTTTAAATCGCAAAAGGCGTTTGGCCCTTGAAATGTCGGCATAGGTGCGCCGCACATCTCCTGCCCGTTTCGGAGCAAAGGTGGGCCGCAGCGCCTGAACCTCCATAATCTTCCGAAGGGCATGATAGATGTCCAGTACTGAGAACTCCTCATGGCAGGCAATGTTAAAGGTCTCACCCGAAACGGATGCCGGCGCTCTCATGGCTGCAAGATTTCCGTAGACCACATTATCCACATACGAAAAATCACGCGACTGTCTTCCATCCCAATGAATTTCAGGAGGTTTGCGCTTCAACAGGCAATCGATAAAAATGGGGATCACGGCCGAATAGCGCGATTCGGGATTCTGCCTCGGACCAAAGACATTAAAGTAGCGAAGGCTCACGGTGCTAAGCCCGTATAATCGCGTAAACTGACGGCAGTAATACTCCCCCATAATTTTAGAGGCGGCATAAGGGGATTCGGGTTGCGGCGTATCCGTTTCAAGCGAAGGGAATTTACGAGTATCGCCGTAAACTGAGGAGGAGGAGGAGAAAATAAACCGCCTGACTCTGGCGTCCCGGCAGGCAATCAGAAGATTCAAGGTCCCGGTTACGTTCACGTCATTGGTTTCAAGGGGATTATCGACTGACCGCAAAACGGCTCGGTTGGCCGCCACATGAAAAACCGTTGTCACGCCTCGCACAGCTTTTCTAATATCCCTGGGGCTACGCAGATCTCCTTTTTGAAAATCAAGTTTCCCTTTAAAACCGTCAAAATTGGATGTAAATCCCGTGGATAAATTGTCGAGCACGCAAACGGAATAATTTCTTGCGAGAAGGGCCTCGACCATGTGGGAACCGATAAATCCTGCGCCACCGGTCACTAAGCAAAGGCCCTTTTTTTTCATTAAAGCCTCACGATATGCGGTGATTGATATTTTTTGAGGGCATTCCTCGTGTCGTAGATTAGACGGCTGTTCGAGACAATCAGACGGGGGTTAAACTTAGAGTGATTCGTGGCAAGGATGACGAGGTCCTGCTTTTTCAGAGTAGACCTCGTGAGCGGCACCGATCGAAGCTTGAGCGAGCGGTGCGTGATCTGAGCCACATACGGATCATGGTAGTTTACCTGAGCGCCCAGCTGTTTTAATTCCTCCATGATATCCAATGCGGGTGACTCGCGCGTGTCCGACACGTCCTTTTTGTAAGTGACGCCCAAAATGAGCACGCGGGAGCGGCTGACCGCCTTCTGCAAATGAGCGTTTAAGGTATACACGGCCTGCGAGACCACATAATGAGGCATTTCCGCATTCAACCGTCTTGCCAACTCGATAAAATGAAGGTCTGCGCCGTGAAACCTGGCCTTCCAGGAAAGGTAAATGGGGTCGATGCCAATGCAGTGCCCGCCGATCCCCGGGCCCGGATAAAAGGGCATAAACCCAAAGGGCTTTGTTTTCGCAGCATCAATGGCCTCCCAAATGTTGACTTTAAGATTGCCGGCAGCGCGTGCGAGTTCGTTGACAAGACCGATATTGACAATGCGGAAGGTATTCTCTAAGAGTTTTGTCATCTCAGCCGTTCTGGGCGAGCTGACCTTGACAACCGTTTTCGTAATCTCGCCGTAGAGAACGGCGCCCAGGCGGCCGCAACTCGCTGTCACTCCCCCCACGACCTTGGGGATATTTTGCGTTTTAAAATGCTCATTGCCTGGATCTATGCGTTCCGGTGAAAAGCAGAGAAAGAAACCCCGCCCCACCCTCAAACCGGATTTTTCGAGTGCAGGCAAGATCACCTCCTCGGTGGTGCCGGGATACGTCGTGCTTTCCAAAATGACGAGCATGCCGCGGTGAAGCCGTTTTTGGATCGCATTCGCGCAGGCAACGATATAAGAAATATCAGGGTCTTTGACGCGGTTAAGCGGGGTCGGCACGCAAACAATGGCCACATCCATTTCTGAGAGTGGGTCGTAATCGGCCACGGCGCGCAAACGCCCATTTTTGACCATGGAGCGAAGAGAGGAGGATGGAAGATCAGCAATGTAGGACCTCCCCCGATTGATATCGTGGATCCGTTTGCCGTCAATATCGATTCCCGTGACGCGAAAACCCTTTTCCGCAAAGGCATGCGCCAAGGGAAGCCCCACGTAACCTAATCCAATGACGGCGATTTTGGCCCTCTTGCCCCGAATCTTGGCTTCCAACGCTTTCGCGACGTGGTTATTCGGCACGTTCTCATCTCCTTGATCGCTTACTTTAAAGTAAACTTGTCCTGCTTAAGCGGCTGCCACCAGGAACGATTCTTTTCGTACCATTCAACGGTTTTCTTGAGCGCCTGCTCAAAATTCCAGCGGGGTTGAAACCCCAGCTTCTGCAGACGCTCCGCTTTAATAGCATAACGAAAATCGTGGCCGGGCCTATCTTTGACGAACTGAATCATCCCCTCGTCACGTGCCATGGCCCTCAGGATCTTACGCGTGAGCTCTTCGTTACTCATTTCATTTCCGACGCCGATATTGTAGATGGAGTTATCCTCTCCTTTTTCCAGAATGAGTTCAATAGCGCGGCAATTATCTTCCACGTAAATCCACTGTCTTCGATTTTGACCTGTCCCGTAGAGAGGCACCTTTTTATTTTCCAGTAAATTCGTCACAAAAAGGGGGATCACTTTTTCCGGAAACTGATAAGGCCCAAAATTGTTGCTGCTCCGCACAACCACAGCCGGGTAGTGGTGAGTTTTCCAGTAGGCGCGAACCAAAAGATCGGCCGCTGCCTTCGAGGCCGCATAGGGACTGTTCGGAAGAAGCCGAGCCTCTTCATCGACGGAGCCTTCCTGAATCGAGCCGTAGACTTCATCGGTTGAAATATGAAGGAAGCGCTTCACGTGCGCCTGACGCGCCGCCTCGAGCAAATTCCTGGTTCCCAGAATGTTTGTGGATAAAAAATCATGGCTTGCATCGATCGAGCGATCCACGTGCGTCTCAGCTGCGAAGTGAACCACTGCCGCCACGCCCTCCACGGCGCCGCGGACCGCCGCTTCATCGCAGATATCGCCTTGAATAAATTCATAGGCATCGCGGCCTTCCAGGGCCCTGACATTCTCGCGGTTCCCGCAGTAAGTCAGGGCATCCAGGTTCCGAATTTTCCAGTCAGGGTGCGACTTCATGAAGCTATGAATAAAATTAGAGCCGATAAATCCGCAGCCCCCGGTGACAAGGAGACGGTTCATCGCTCACCCTGTTGGTTCTTTGCGACCAGCATCGTGGCACGGTAAAGCGATTCAAAGGTGCCGGCGTCGGTCCAGTAACCCGGCAGGATATCATATTCGAGAGACCCGCGCTTCAGATAGGCGTTATTGACATCCGTGATCTCTAACTCTCCCCTCTTGGAAGGCTTGAGTGTTCGGATGATGTCAAAGATATCGGCGTCATACATGTAAACTCCGACAACGGCGTGGTCGCTCCTGGGCTGCTTAGGTTTTTCTGTGATTTTTACAATCCTCTTCCCCTGAAATTCGGTCACCCCGAAGCGCTCCGGATCCGGCACTTTCTTTAAAAGCAGCCTCGCCCCCTTTTTTTGTTTTTTAAACCGCTCAACAAAAGGCGTGATGTCATCCTCTAAAATATTATCTCCCAAAATGATAACTATCCTCTGCCCATTGGCAAAGTGCTCGGCAAGAGACAGGGCCTGGGCGATCCCCCCTTCTCCTTCCTGGTACGTATAATTAATGTGCTTTAAACCAAAATCTTTACCATTTCCAAGCAACCTTAGAAAATCTCCGGCCGAGTTTCCTCCCGTGACAAGTAAAATATCTCGTACGCCTGCCCGCACCAGCGTTTGAATCGGGTAATAAATCATCGGCTGGTTGTGGACAGGCAAAAGGTGTTTATTGGTCACCTTGGTCAGCGGGAAAAGCCGGCTCCCCAGTCCCCCGGCCAGCACAACCCCTTTCATGAGAGTGCCTTTCCAACGCCGTGATATCGGAATCCCATTTTTTTCATCTCCTTGGCATTCAGCATATTTCGGCCGTCAAAAATAACGGGGTGGCGCATCAACTTTTTGACTTTCTTAAAATCCAACTGCTTAAATTCATCCCACTCAGTCAAGATCAAAAGTGCATCGGCGCGCTGAATGGTTTGATAAGCCGTCTTTTTAAAGGTCACCCCTTTTAAAAGAGGACGGGCCTTGGCCATCGCCTGAGGGTCATAGGCTTGAATCTTGGCGCCCTGCTCCTTGAGCCGTAAGACAATATCAATGGCGGGAGCAAAACGGATGTCATCCGTATTGGGTTTGAAGGCAATTCCTAAGACCGCAAGCGTTTTCCCCGTAACATTCCAGAGGGCATTTTCTACCTTTTGGACGTAGTAACGTTTTTGATCTTCATTGATATTCAAAACGGCACGTAAGATCTCAAAATTCACTCCTAGCTTATCCGCCATGCGAAGAAAGGCGCGCAAATCCTTAGGAAAACACGAACCCCCGAATCCCACACCCGCCCTCAAAAATCCCCGCCCGATCCTGGGATCCAACCCCATCCCCTCGGCCACGTTCTCGATATCGGCTCCGGCTGCGTCGCAGACCCGCGCCACCGCATTGATAAATGAGATTTTGGTCGCAAGAAACGAGTTTGAGGCATGCTTAATAATTTCCGCGCTCTTGATATCTGTGACAAGGATTTTTGCGTTGATCGGCTCATAAAGCTTCCTTAGAATTTTCTCTGCCCTGGCGTTTGAAACACCCAGGACGATGCGGTCGGGGTGCAAGAAATCGTGGACTGCGGAACCCTCCCGTAAGAATTCAGGATTTGAGGCCACATCAAACAGGGATTCCCGAGGCTGGATCTCATGGATGGTTTTATAGATCCATTCTCCCGTTTGAACGGGGACCGTGCTTTTCTCCACAATCAGCCTGTATTCTTTGAGGTTCCGAGCAATTTCCCTTGATACGTTTTCCACGTAAGAAAGATCGGCCTCCCCATTTTCCTTAGGCGGTGTATTGACGCAAATGAATAGGATTCCACAATGGCGGACCGCATGATCGATCCTCGGGGAAAAGGAAAGCTTCTTTTTCCGAACCCCGGCATGGATGAGCTCTTCAAGTCCCGGTTCATAAATGGGAGACTTCCCTCTTTTAAGAAAGGCGATCTTTTCGGCGTTGTTGTCGACACAAATCACGTCATGCCCCAGATGTGCAAAACACACTCCGGTTACTAATCCCACATAGCCCGAACCTATGATTCCAATTTTCATTGCTGGGAAGTGTGCTCCATGAAGGACATGGAAGATCAATTAGAAGATACGTACGTCTCGGGAAGGAAACGTGAAGGAGGAACCGGGGCTGAGGTCGAGCCCGCCACCGTCTCTCCGATACGGGGTGAGGCAAAGGATGCCCGTTGTCCGCTGTGAAGGTTATATTCGGGAAAGGCTTTTAAACGAAAATTGAAGAAAAGTTCACTATTTGAATTGCGGATGGCAGAATTACGAACGTTGTAACCCAAGTCTAGCAAAAAATCATGCAGATCGCGCGTGGCAAAGACCTGCCACTCCTCGAGTTCCTCCTGGTCGGGATTCCAAAGCGTATAACCGCCAAGCGACCAGCGCGTATTTAATTGAAAGTCAGTTTCAAAAATAAGCTGATGATTCCCGTTGGTCCTCTCTTCGCCGTGGACAATCCGCTGTCCCATCAGAAACCTGAATTTCTTTAGATGTGCGATGATGTCCTGATTGAGCACCCTGAGGGAGCCCCCCTTCATGTCGTAATCCATGCGAAGTTCGTATTGCAGCCAATCGTAAGGACGCACGACAACTTCCTGGTTCCAAATGGTAAAGGCACTTGCGGTCTGAGAGCCCCCCTCTTGATTAAGAACCGTCACGGGACTTTTTGAGAAACCGTCTGGATTAAATTCGTAATTCAAAAAAGTATTTAGACTCACAACGTCCACGCGCTGCATTTTGCCCCGAATCATGCGCTTGGTCTGCAAGCGGTTTTCAAAACCGAAGGTAACGACATCGGCGTCATCGATGCGGTCGATGGAATCAAAATGATAGATCGTCTCGTCGCTTACCGTCGACCTTGTCCCCTGATATTGAATGCTAGGCTCAAAAATATGGCGGAGCTGGTTCATCTCGATCCCAAATTTATCAAAGCTTACCGGGAGGGTTCGATAAAAATGCGTCCGCAAGTCGGTCCCGTATCCCGGCACCCAGCGAAACTCCGCAGAATCAGAGAAAATGCTCCGGCTATACGTGGTGGCACGGCCAAAGACAAAGGGCGTCACCTTGATATGACGCCATTGAACGGGCAAGGACCATTGATGCACGGTATCAAACCGCGAGGCCTCTTCCCCGCCGACCTGACGCCGCAGGCGTTTGGCCATATTTGAGAAACTGGCCTGACTCTCGTAAAAAACCTTGGGATTTAAAAAGGGCTGGCGTTTCCAGTCAAGACGCACCTCCGGCATTCGTTCGACCATGGATTCAAATCGGTTCATCCTCTTTTCGAAATGAACCAGAGACCCATAACGATTTGAATTTTTTGTGAGGGAGATAAAGGACTGCGGCTCAACTTCCGCACGGAACTCCTTTTCAAAAAATTCTTGAAGGAAAAATTCATCCGCCAGGCGGTTATATCTCATCATGACTTGCGAATAGTCATCAATATTGGTCCGGTGACGCCAAGTCAAGCGGCCGCGATCCCGCTTTTCGGTAGCATGAAAGGCATTATCGGTGGAAGCGGGCGTAGGGGCTTCTTTGTCTTGTGTCCAGTATCCCTGCAAGATTCCGCGCGCACGCTTTCCATAATTGTAGTAAAGATCTCCTCCGCCTCCGAAACCCCTTTTGGATCGCCAATCGGCGCGGATTTTTCCGCTGATGTCATCCGTAATACCGATACCCTTAAAGGTTTCGATGTAATACCCAAACTGAGACCGATGACCGACATTCACTCCAAAGGGGGCCTCCTGATTCTCGCGCA
The DNA here is from genome assembly GCA_964373045.1 of uncultured bacterium. GTDB lineage: Bacteria > Omnitrophota > Omnitrophia > Omnitrophales > Aquincolibacteriaceae > CAYJSI01. The sequence continues at coordinate 21,304 of CAYJSI010000001.1, read as the reverse complement.
GCGGAATCACAAGGTACGGCCACCAAAAGATGGGTTTTCCTAAAGCGTAGATGGTGACCTTGCGGGCCACCATCTTATCCTGATCATGAATGGTGACGCGCTTGGCCTTGATGGCGTAGTGCGGATTTTCGCGATCGCAGGTGGTGATGACGCCGTTACGAATCTTTTTTACGCCTTTTTTTACCTGCTGAATGTCTTCCCCGGAGCTAAACCAGGGGTAATTGGCCGTCCGGCCGTCAGGAAAACTCCCCACCTCATTTTCAAAATCGAAATGTATCTCGTGGCCGTGTGCGACTACCTTTTCTTTTTTAAAGACATAAACATGGCCACGCGCGTGGGCTTTTTTGGTATCTGTTTCAACCTCCGCATAATCCGCCGTGAGGTGAAGATCCTTATAACGGACGACGACATTGTCTTTGGCGATAACTTTTTTTTGGTCACGGGCGTATTCCAAGCTGTCTGCTACCACATCCACTTCAGAGGGTTTCCTTGCGAAGATATTTTCGACGGGAAGATCAGAGGGCGCTTGCGTGTCATCATCGGCGGCAAAGAGGGGCCTCTGAAGTGCAAGAACGGTCATGACGAGAATTAGAAAAAAACGCAACCGCATCAATTCTTTACCTATAGCTCCTGAAATAACACGACCCGGTTACGCCCTTCTTCTTTGGCACGATAAAGGGCCTTGTCAGCATGGCGTATCAACTCAAAGGCCGTATCTGAATGAGGCGTTAAGGCGGCTGCCGGCGGTAAATCCACCGGAAACAGGGCGACCCCGATGCTTACGGTAACTCGAGTGGATTCGTTATAGACTTTGAAGTTGTGTCGCGCAACGTTCGATCGAATACGTTCCGCTGCTTCTTGGGCGCCCTCGCGGCGCGTTTCCGGCATCACCACCACAAACTCTTCACCCCCATAGCGCGCCACGATATCAACCTTACGCAAGCTCTCGAGCAAGATCGATGCCACCTGCTTCAGGGTCCCATCGCCCGCCAGATGACCGAATTCGTCATTATATCTTTTGAAGTGATCGATGTCTAACATTAATACGGCAAGCGGGAGGCTGAATTTGTCGCTTCGTCTTAACTCTTCTTCAAACCTCTCCAAAAAATGACGACGGACAAAAACTCCCGTGAGTCCATCTCGAATGGCAAGCTCTTTCACCGTTTCATAGAGCTTCACCTTCTTTGCTTGAAGAACCAAATAGGCGCTTAACACTTCAAATTTTGCCAGATCATCCTGCTGGGCACCTTGCACGATCATCAGTGCTGTTTCCTCCTCCATGACAAGCGGGAAAATCCATTGATCGTCCTCCTTCATCATTTCCTTTGTACTTTTGGCCTGATCGAGATAGCGCTGATCCTCCGGCGAAAAATTTGCCAGTTCTGTTTGGACCCCTTTTTGCGTGATGATAAAGGAGGCGGGAGATACTTGGCCGTCCGCCATCTTTTGGAAAAAGATTAATCGCATTTCATTAAAGGGGAGCTCCGGCAGAACCTTTTTATAAAGGATATCGGCAACGCTCTGAGTGGTGAGGCATTCCCCGAAGTCTCGGGCGATTTCGAAAAGATCCAGAAGGCCGGCGACTTGTTTTTCGAGGTGCCGGAGACCCTCCAAGCGTGAGTGATGCTTCTGCCTCAGCACATCCAACTCGCTCAGGCAAGCATCGGCGTGGGCGGACACCTCTTCAAAACTGGCATTCCAATAATTGCGATATTTCGCCATCAAAGTAAAGAGCGCCAAAGACCCGAACCCAAACAGGGTGATTTCGAGGCTGGGATGGTGCGTCAAGTGTCTTAAAAAAATCGCGAGCAAGACAAAGGCTCCGAGGACAATCGGAATGCGCTTTCCCTTCGACCAAACAAAAAACAACGCAAACAAGAAAAGCGGCGAGAATACAATATAATGAAGAGCCGAATCTAACATACCCGATTCCGCCCGAGGCGCTTTGCCTGGTAAAGCGCCTGATCCGATTTATGAACCAAGGATTCCATATCAAGCCCGTCCTCGGGAAAGCTTGAAACACCGATGGAAAGGGTCATGTTGATTTTTTCGCGGCGCAGCATATAGGGATTCCCTTCAACGTCTTCACGGATGCGGTTAGCAAGACGTGCCGCCTCTTCCTTGCTTCTCTCGGGGAGCACGACCGCAAATTCTTCACCCCCGTAACGGGCAACCACGGCATTCTCCGCCGCGCGGTTTAAGATCCCTGCCAAATGGATCAGCATCAGATCACCCACGGCGTGGCCTAATCGATCATTGCATTCTTTAAAGTGATCAAGATCGCACATAAGAAGCGACAGCGGTCTGTGCGTCAAAAGCGCGCGCCGATGCTCCTCTTTCAGACGGTCGAAAAAATATCGGCGGACAAAAAGACCCGTAAGGGAATCCTTGATGGCAAGTTCTTCGGTCTTTTCATAGAATATGGCGTTCGATAGGGCAGAAGAGGCCAAGACGGCGATCGTATCGAGAAGCCTTAAATCATCATTGGTGAAAATATCCGTCCCCGCGGCATTGATGCGAAGTGTCCCCATGACGCGTCCCTCATTAAAAAGAGGAGCAACAATCATGCTTCGAAGCCCCTGCCTTCGCACTGCCTCCTTGACGTCAAATCTAAAGTCTTGGTGGGTATCGCCCACAATAAGCCGCCGGCGGTTCTTAATAACCCAGATGTCGTAGTGATCCCCTTCCTGCGTGCGCTCGTAGAGATTTTCACTTCGGACTCGAAAAGCGCGGCGAGATGCCACCACAGGAAGATCGGAGCCCTCGGCTTGAGAAAACGCGATAAGGGCCCTATCGCCGCGGGGAATAAAATCAAAAGCCCGGTCGACTACCACTTGAGCTAATTGAGGGACGGATAAACTCGAGGAAAGCTCCTCGGCTAATTTACGGAGATTGTAATAGGTAGAATACTTTTCATAGTGGACGCTGATAGCCTCCCCCTTTGTTTTGTAGGCCGCCTCTAAATCATTTTTCTCGTTTTGAAACTGCTCGCCATCCACCCGCCGGCCCGCGATCTGGTTTTCGTAATGCTGATCGATCAAAAATAAGGCCGCGAGCAAAAAAACATAAGGCACCGCCGACCAAATCAAAAGAGGGGTCCCAGCGACGCTCGAGGCAAATAAGCACATGCCCGAGGCAAAAATGATCAGGGCGATGCCGCCGAGGGGACGAAAGCTATACCACCCGCCGAGAATGGCAAAGTTGAAGGCCGCGAGGGCAATGGCCACTCGACTAAGATAAAGCTCGGGCGTTACGGTGCGGGGAAGCACAGAGAGGTTGTTGATAATCAAGTACGTGAGGGCGAGCGATACAAGTACGGAAAGAAAAATACTGATCTGTTTTAGGGTGTTCGACCCCATACCGATCAGAGGATTGCGACTTCCGACTGAGAATCGAAAAAGTGGGCCTTGCTCATATCAAATACCACCTGAAGGTCTTGATTAGCGGCCGCCGTATCCTGGTTGGAGACACGGGCGACAAAATGATTATTCCCGGCATTCAGATGGAGATAAATCTCAGAACCCATAGGCTCAACGATATCCACCGTCGCGGTAATGGTAAATTCAGGCCTCGCATCCTGGGCAAAGATCTTGTCGTAAATATCCTCGGGGCGAATTCCAAAAATAACGTCCTTGTGTTTAAAATTCATCATCTTGCCGTGATGCTGCGGAAGTAGACGAATTTTCACGCCACGATCCTGAAAGAAAAGGTCCCCGTTTTGAGGAACAATTTTCCCGCTGAGAAAGTTCATGGGCGGAGACCCGATAAAACCTGCCACAAATTGATCCGCGGGGTTTTCATATAAATTAATGGGGTCCGCCACCTGCAGAATCTCCCCTTTTTTCATCACCACGATGCGGTGGCCCAGCGTCAGGGCCTCCACTTGATCATGAGTCACATAAACCATGGTCGATTGAAGCCGTTTGTGAAGCTTTTGGATTTCCATGCGCATCTGGACACGGAGCTTGGCGTCGAGGTTGCTCAAAGGCTCATCAAAAAGAAACACCTTGGGTTTTCGCACGATCGCCCGGCCCACGGCCACCCGTTGACGCTCCCCGCCGGAAAGTTCTTTGGGTTTTCGTTTCAGCATATTCTCGCTTCCCAGGCCCAGGATTTCCGCCGCCTCTGAGACGCGTCGGTCAATTTCTTTGTTGGGATACTTCCTCAATTTCAAACCAAACGCCAAATTTTCCCGCACGCTCATATGCGGATAGAGGGCGTAGTTTTGGAAAACCATAGCGATATCACGATTCTTGGCGGGGACATCATTCACAAATTCGTTATCAATCAGGATCTGGCCGGAGGTGGCCGTCTCAAGACCCGCAATCATACGCAGTGTCGTGGACTTTCCACAGCCAGAAGGTCCGACCAAGACCGCAAATTCCTTGTCCGCAACCTCCAGGCTGACATTTTTAACCGCGTATTGCTCGCTGGAGTAAGCCTTCGATACATTTTTTAAAACAACGGTAGCCATAAGTCCTTTCCTATTTAATCCGTGAAATCGAGAAGAAGTCGAAGTGTTTTTTTAAGCTCGCGGCGATCCACGACCATATCAATTAAACCATGTTCGAGAAGAAATTCAGACGTTTGAAAATCGGGCGGCAGTTTTTGGCGGATCGTTTGCTCAATCACACGAGGTCCGGCAAATCCGATCAAGGCCTTCGGCTCCGCGACAATGATATCGCCTAAGGACGAGAAGCTAGCCATCACACCGCCCATGGTGGGATTTGTCAGAACCGAAATGTAGGGATGCCTTGACTTCTGAAAGCGGCCCAAAGCAGCGGAGGTCTTGGCCATCTGCATAAGGCTTAACGCCCCTTCATACATCCGCGCCCCGCCTCCCGATCCGGAGATCACGACAAGCGGTAAACCGTGCTCGAGCGCGTATTCAACAAGCCGCGTGATTTTTTCTCCCACCACCGAACCCATGGATCCCATAATGAATCTTGAGTCTGTGACGCCGAAGGCCACCATCCGGTCGAAAATTTTTCCCTCACCGGTGACGCAAGCCTCTTTGAGGCCGGTTTTTTTCTGATCCTGCTTTAACTTCTCAAGGTAGGATTTAACACCCTCGAAGTGCAGGGGGTCGAGACTTTGCAAGTCCGCGTCAAATTCCTTAAAGCTTCCCCCATCCATAAGCTGATGGATCCGGTCCTGAGCGCCGACGATAAAGTGGTAGCCACATTTCTGACAGACGGAATAGTTTTCCTTAAGGGTCTTGTTGAAGATCACGCGCTGACAGCTGGGGCATTTTGTCCAAAGCCCGGCCGGGATACTCTTCTTTTTTAGCTCCCGCTTAACCGGCTCGGGATCAACATGCACCGATTTATTTTCTGACTCCTGCTGTGCCAGCACGGGGTCTCCTTGACTAAGGTTCCAGGTGAGGGCTACCAATGACTGTAATTGAAGAATTTTAGGTAAAGATTTATAGCCTGTCAATCTCTTTCTAACTTACGTATTGATAGACCTTTACAATTATTTTGAGCGGAAGGGTCCCGCTCGTGATATAATGCCGCGTCTCTGAATCATGACCCGGACCAGTGCCTATGGAACCCCGCCTCGTTCAACACCAATCGCAGAAGTTTGTCCTCTCGCCCCAAATCCGTCAGTATCTTAAACTCCTCCAGCTCCCTGCGGCGGAACTTGAACAGGCCATCGAACTTGAGCTTGTTGAAAATCCCCTCCTGGAAGAAAAGGTGAGTGAGCCGGTGCCGGACGATCCTGCCGCCTTGGAAGATTCCGTCCCCGAGGAGCGGAAATCAGACACCGCGGAGCTTGAGATGGGCGACTCCTTTGAACATCTCTCGGAGCTGGATGAAAACTTTCAGGAATCCTTCGAATACCCGGATATGGCGCGGCCCAACGTGGCCGACACTCAAAAGAGAAGGAACTTTCAAGAGACCACGATCACGAAACGCGATAATCTCGCCGAATACCTGCTGTGGCAAATCGGCTTTCTTGATCTTGCCCCCGAGGAGTCCCGGATCGTACAAGACATTGTGGGAAATGTCGATGAGGATGGATATCTTAAGGCATCCCTCGACGAAATTGCGGCGGCCGGGCTACACGACACCGCCCTAGTAAAGGAAACTCTGCAAAAAATTCAGGGTCTGGATCCTCCTGGCGTGGCGGCAGCCAACCTTCAGGAGACGCTCCTTCTGCAGCTCAGCCGCAAAAATGATGCCGACCGAGGGCTCGCCTCAGAGATGGTCCGATCTCACTTAGATCTTGTCAAAAAGAGAGATTGGCTTCACTTGGCCAAACTCATGAATGAAGACCTCGAAAAGGTCAAGCGTGCTGCGGAGTTGATTACCAACCTTGAGCCTAGACCCGGTAGAATTTTTTATGCCGACGAAACCATTGCCGTCTCGCCGGATGTCCTTGTCAGCTTTTCGGAGGAAGAGGACGGAAAGCTTCACATTGAAATCCCGGAGGAGACCCTGCCCAGCCTCCGCATCAATCCGTATTACCGCCGCCTTATCAAAGGCCGGTTAACGGATGAACAGACTAAAATATTCTTAAGAGAGAGACTAACCGCTGCGATGAATTTTATCAAGGCCCTCTCGCTACGCAAGTCGACTTTGCGTGAAATTACAGAGGAAATTGTCAAGGCACAGCCGGAATTTTTTGAAAAGGGATTCTCACACCTTAGGCCGCTTCGCTTGAAGGATATCTCAAGCAAGCTTGGCATTCATGAATCCACGGTCAGCCGTGCCCTGCAAAATAAGTATATTGCGACGCCTCAGGGGACGATTCCTTTTAAGAGTTTTTTTTCGACGAAGCTTGAGAGCCTCGGGGAAGAAGACGAGTCGCAGAAAAGCGTCATGGAAAAAATGCGAAAGATGGTGGCCGAAGAAAATGTACGCCACCCTTTAAGCGATCAGGCGATTGAGAAATGCCTGCGTGGCGATGGGATACAAATCGCAAGGCGTACGATCGCTAAATACCGCGAACTCCTAAAAATCCTGCCCTCGCATCTACGACGCAAAAAGTAGCCATAAGCTGTAATACAAAGCTGGAGGTCAGGATCGAACTGACGGCCTGCTGTTTACGAAACAGCTGCTCTACCAACTGAGCTACTCCAGCTTGATGATGGCGAAGCAAAAATCTAACAAACTTGCCGGCAAAGTTCAACGGGACATTTTAAGATAATAGATCCCCAGAATCGTTTTCGCATCTTGAATCCGCCCCCGCTCGACCATTTGTTCCAATTCGCGAAGGCTAAACTCGCGCACTCGAATCTCTTCATCCTCATCACCCCGCGCCGATGCCGGAATGAGATCCTGCGCAAGAAATAGATACATAATTTCGCCGGAAACCCCGGGCGTGGGATAAAACTGAAAAAGTTTTCTCAACCGCCTGGGCCGATACCCCACCTCTTCAGTGAGTTCGCGCGCCGCCGTTTGGCGCAGTGTTTCCCCCGACTCGATCCCACCCGCCGGGAATTCCCAAATCCAGCCCTTGGCCGCAAATCGAAATTGATGGATCAAAAGGTATCGGCCAGGGCAAATTTCCGGGATGATCACCACCGCCCCTGGATGTTCCAGCACCTGCCTTGAAAGAACCCGGCCGCTCGGCATCTTGACTTTGCAATCGACCAGATGAATGGGGCCCTTTGAAAAAATAACCTTGCGAGTTTTCACCTGAAACCGCTCTTTTTTCATTGAACCCCTCCCACGCAAACCTTATCGCCCACTTTTAAGCGGGCCGAATCCTGGGCCGAACCCTTGGGAAGCGTAATCTCAAGCTGATTCCAGCTATTCCAAAGGGCCTTTAATTTTGCCGCGCCAGCCTGATAAGCGGATTCGATGCTCCCGATATCTTTTCCCCGCACGGATACTTTTGAAGCGCTCCAGAAAGCTAAGCCTCTATCCCGCTTGTTGATATTGGTCATACCGTTCCCAAACCTGTCAAAATATAAAATCTCACCTTGAATTTCCCTTCGGTCCGTTTTCAATGTTCCTCGATCCATGGGGACCACTGAGCGGACAAGCGGGCCCAGGCGATTAAAAAGGGAGCTCCCCTTCAAAGACAAATAAGCCGCTAGGGGTGCCATGCGGTCGCGTCCCTGAAAAGTCGAGGTAGAGTCAGCGCTTCGAAAAAAAATGGAATTCTCGCAGGATCGGATGATGACCGAAGCGAGTTGCTTTAAGGCCAGGCTGAGGATCCCATTGTCAGGACCGATGAAGAAATAGTCCCGGCTTTTGACGCAGAGGATTCTGCGTTTTGTGCCGACGCCCGGATCCACCACGCAAACAAAGATGGAACCCCTTGGGAAAAAGGAGTAGCTCATTTCAAGAAAAAGGGCCCCCTGCCTTACATTTTGCGCCTCGACTTCATGGCACAAATCAACTACAAGGGCGCCGGTATGGATCGTGCAGATGACGCCTTTCATGACGCCCACGTAGGGATCCTGATGTCCAAAATCAGTTAATAAAACAATGGGCGCAAAGCGCATCGTTGACTCCATTTGGGTCTGACCCAAATTGGTTTTGTTTATGGTACCCGCTTTTTGAGGAGGGTCAAGAGGCGGTTTGTTTCTCCCGCTCCTTAAAGGCTTCGTACGCTCTCGTAAGAGTTGCCCGGTTCGTCACCTTCCCCGCAAGGGCACCTTCGGGCTGAAGGTCGGGTTTAAGTTGCTTGACGATCGGGTCCCGTTCCATAAGAGTCTCACCTCTTTCACAGGAGGCGCAGCAGGCCGCATCGCTTTCGTTTTGCTCAAAGGATTCGCGTAAGATTCGCAAGGTCGCTAAAAAGACAGGATAAAATTGGGCCTCCCACTCTTCGGTTCGGCGGCGAAATCTTGAACTAAAGTTGGTATGGTCTCCCGGAACCTCCTCAAGCGATTTTTGAACATCTTCATTCCATCGGTCCTGATCGGCCAAATACCGCTTGCATTGCTTTTGTAAGAGGCGCAGGTTTTCTTCCGCGTGGTCAAAAAAATATTGCATGCAGTCGCGAAAGGCAATGACCTCGCAGCTTGCCACCATTTTTTCAGTTTGTTTTTGAATGTTCTTCCAGTGGCGGTTCATACTGCGCCGATTCCTTTTTGCCTTCTGAAGATAAGTACCGGCTTCGCTTTGATAGCGCCCCCGTAACACTTCCCCTTGTACGCGCTCGGAGCGCGTAAAGCGGTCGCGTGTTTGCAATGTCGCCTGCCAAAGTGGAACGTAAACAGCCTCGCGGTACTTTTGATATTGCCAGGCCATCTCGACAAAGCTCGATTCAAGAGCGCTCAACTCACGGAGGCCCCGGACGCGGATAAGGTTCAGTTTTTCAGAGCATGAGGCCGCATCGGCCATGGGAGTGACCACGGCAAAGAATATCACGCTAAAGACAAGGCAGAATTGAATCACGCAGGGTCCTGGCGGCAGCAGGAGCGGCTTCTTGGATCCCAGGTCAGCATTTTTCTTGCCTCCCAGAGATCATGGATCGTCTTCCCATCCTCATTAAAACGATTGGGCTCCTCGGCCATCACAAATCGCTCGTAATAGTCAGAATGCTCGGAAGGATCTTCAAGGGTATTCTGAGGATAAAGGCCGTCCCGTCCCCCCGAGGCCGCAAATACCGCCTGCCTCGCCTGGCGCTCACGCTCAAAGACATGCTCAAAATGTTGTTGGATTTCACTAAGATGGCGGTAAAACGGGGTAATCGACTCCTGAATGCAGGCTTCGAAATCTTTCTCGGGAGATGACTTCACAAAATCAAGATCCGCCTGCTGCAACTCCCGAATTTTTTGTACCAGCCCGTTAGATGCGCTTAAGGCTTGGGATTCCAATCGCCTCTTTTCATCCAAAAGCCTGCCTTCCGATTGCTCGGCGAGAGACCTTCTTTCCTCAGAAAAAGGATCCAGGGCCTCGTGCCTTGCCTGCCAAAGAGGTCCATAGTACAGATGGCGAAGCCGCGATTCCGCCCAGCGATAACGCAGATAATCGACTTCCAGGGCATCCAACTTTTCCAGTGCCGCCTCAAGCCTTTGATCGAATGACTTTTCACACACCAATTGGCGGTCAAAGGCGGCTTGGAGCGGTAGCGCCAAAAGAGTACTCGCGCCCATCAGAAGAATGAATAAATAGAGATAAAACTTTCTCAATTTGAGTGTGTGAAGGCGGGTTTGAAACCCATCCTACTCTAGAAGGATGTATCGTCGAATCCTCTATTTATTTTGAGGAAATTTTGAACCGGTCGAGGATCCAGGCGCCCAAGAGCCAGAAGGCGGAGGCGGCCACGATTAAAAGCGAAAACCATTTCCCGTAATATCCCACGGGAGAATAGGGTTCGGTCGCGATATGGATCGCTTCGCTGTAAGGAAGGACACCGGCCTCGGAAAACTCGTGCACGGAGTAAATGGCGACCTGCACTAGAAAAAGCAGGAGAAAAATGCCGGTCACTTGGAAGAAGCGCTTCATATTAATGAGGTAGCTGAAGCGTGCCCAGGCCACGGATAGAAGGATGGCGGCTGCAAGACCAAGCACGATGCCTGTGACAAAGCGCGGCTCACGGACTTGAAGAAGTAAAACAACGGTCTCCATCCCCTCGCGAGCGATCATCAGAACCGTAAAGAGGAGAACGCCCAAGAAGGATTTCCAGTCCGAGATATGGGAGGAGACTTGAGAAAGCCGGGCCTCCATCTCGCGTTTCATGTGCGGGCCGTGGCGCCACATGTGGATCACAAGCGAACCCACGAGGATCACGGCAAAAATACCCATCACGCCTTCCCAAAAGGATTGGCCCGTTCCTTCGCGAAAAAGATACCCGAGGCCCGCGCTTGCAAGGATGGCAAAGAAAATGCCCCAATAGACAGCCGGCATGAGATGCCCCTGAGCCGTCTTTTTGAGATAGGCCAGGGTGATGGCCACAATAAGAAATGACTCGAATCCTTCACGCAGAACAATAATGAATGCTTGAATCATATATAAATTAAAAGCAGGCAAGTTCCAAGTGCCAGGCAAGTCACAAAAACCAAGACCCAAGAAAAGCATACTTTTGTAACTCTTTTTCCTTGTTTCTTGTTGCTTGGATCTTGCTTGGCACTCGTTTTTTGTTATTTGTAACTTGCATCTTGCCTGGCAGTTGTGACTTGGTTTTTGTCTTCTTAAATGTATTTGCTGGGATTCCGTTTAAAGGCCTTCACACAATTGCGGCAGCAAAGATAGATACGCTCGCCCGCATGATCCACATAAAACTTTTCTTTTACGCGCTCTCCCGGCATCACGGGGCAGGTTGCTTTAAGCGGTGCCTTGGCCGCCGCATAAAGAGGAGGCAAGAAATAAAATAAACAAGTTCCAAGTGCCAAGCAAGTTACAAAAACCAAGACCCAAGAAAAGCGGTCTTTTGGAACCTCTTGTTCCTTGTTTCTTGATATTTGGGTCTTGCTTGGCATTTGTTTCTTGTCATTTGTTTCTTGTAACTTGGTGTCTTTCATTAAAAGGGCACTCCTACAATTAAGCGCGCTTCATAATCATCGGCATGATGATTGGCCCCGAAGGCGACGCCGGTGGCTACCCAAAAATACGAGCCCTCCCAGGCAAGCGTCGGCCCGAGGGCGAGTTGATTTTTATGGCTGCCAGGCCGCCACCAATCGCCTTTGAGCTCAACTCCTGCATGAATCCCCCACGGGAATTCATAATTCGCCCCGAAGGTATATTTATGCTCGCTCCGGCCGCCCGTCCCCAGCCGGTTCTCCATAATTTGGTTGTAAGTCAGGTTAAAATTTCCGAAGTCCTTCGAGAGGACAAGTTTACTTTCCAATTTGTTCTTATTTTTCGTGCGCCGCGGCTCCGTGATCCACTCCAGATAAAGCAAGGGATCGAGCCAGTACTTCCCCTTTTCGCCGAGTCGGTGTTTGCCTTCAAATTTAAAAGATTTATAGGCCGTGTCATCGTCCTGATTTCGGCGGTTGACGCGCTCCCACACTTCGTAATGCGCGAGTGTCAGGTGATCCGTCAGGCCGTACTCCAGCTCCTCTTGAAACTCAAAGGTATTCACGTTCGGCCGGCGGTGATTCGGGACCTTCGACTTCACAAAGCTTTCGATTTCAAACCCGCCTTTCGGGATGGTGCGGTATTCTTCCGTGAAGATATATTTACGCGTGTGAGCACTTGCCTCCCCTGCGCCCCAAAAAGTAAATGCAATCGTTAGAAAAATAACAAACCCTCCCTGCCTGATCCGTAATCTTGCACCCATTGCTCATCCTTCTCCTTTTTATGTTGGTGCCGGCCGGTGCCTGGCACCTTTTGGTTTACTGACAGTCTTTGCAGATTCCAAACAGCCGGTGATCGTGAAAAGTAAGTTTGAAACTATGTTCGCCGCAAACCTTATCCTGCAGGGCCTCAATTTCCTCACACTGAAATTCAATAAATTTGCTGCAGCGGATACAGACCATGTGATCGTGATGTCCCTTCACGCTTGTCCGCTCAAAAAAATCCCGGTGCCCTTTGCCGACTGATTTTTGAATGACACCGCTTTCAAGCAAAAGAGGAATCGTGCGGTAAACCGTGTCCCGAGAAATCCGAAGCCCCTTGGCCTTGAAGCGCTCATAGAGACTGTCGGCATCAAAGTGTTGCTTCAGGCGAGAGACTTCCTCAAAAATGCGCAGGCGCTCAGAAGTGTATTTAAGTCCTTGGTTTTCGAGGAGTTGCTGAAACCGTGTCTTTTCCATCATTCCTCAGATTCATTCCTGATAAGATAATATCTTAATTAAGACTAAATCTTAATCAGAAAAGAGCAGCTGTCAAGAGAATTTTTTAAGCTTTCTTTGGGAAGCTATTTAAGGGTGGATTGATTTCAAAATCTTATCCAGTTTGTCTGGCGGGAAATCGCGGCCGTAGAATCTCAAAAACAGCTCACGCCGCAGGGCGGAAGGCGTGATGCTTGGATTTTGCTGGCGGATCGAACATTGAACAAGTTCTTTGGAAAAACTGAACATGGAACAGCCTAAAATCAAACGCTCCTCCCCCGTCTTTTGCGCGAGGATCGCTCTGAGCCGCCTTTCGACTTGCAGATGAGTGTCTTTCATTTTATTGCACCTGTTTCCACAACGAATCTAATTTCAATTCGTGAACCCACTTTTCGACATAGGAGACGTCGAGGTTACTCACCATCTGAAGCAGATTTCTGACATCACCAAGCTGAAGCTCGGAGAGACTGTCTTTTGCCCAAAAGAGTTTGGAGAGAATGAGATCCTCAGGACTCACGATCCATATTTCTGCCCCATTCACGCGGATTTTACGGCGTCTGCTAAATTCTATGATCCGGTAAGGTTGTTTCTTGCGGATAATAAAGTCAATCTTAAAGGCAAACTCGGTATGGATAAGGTTAAACATTCCCTCCTGATAAACCGCCTCTTCAATCATCTGGCGGTCGGCATAAAAAGGTGCGGGGAAAAGCTGGAGCATCCGGTCCGCATCCTGTGTTTGGATTTCAATGACGATGTCGATATCGCGGGTCATTCGCGGGGCCGCGTAGAAATTTAAAGCCGTGGAACCGGTAATCATGTAGGGAATTCCGCCATCCTGAAGCCTGGCGCAAACTGTTAATAGAATTTCAAGCTCTTCATTCATGGCGGGGAAAATGGTACCACATAGGACAAGGTCAGAAAAGCGTTACAGATATTGCACCTTTCCGACCCCTGCCCCTTCCCCCTTCTTTAGGCGGAGTGCTGCTGGGTTGAGATTTTTAACAGGGCAGGCTTGCAAGCCAGGCGGGGGCCGTTACCACCATCATTTTTTGACGGCCATTTGTGGCGATTTTGAGAATACCGTCCGCGTTAACGAGCTGAACTGCGGGTACCTGCAGTAGGTCTTGAAACGTCTTAAGGGAGGCGGAAATATTCAGATCGGCCCATTTGGTTTCGACGAGTAGGATGGGACGCCGGGAATTGGTAATGAGAAAGTCGGTTTCCGCTTTATCCTTCGTCCGAAGGTAATGTAAGGCAAAGTCCCCCCACCCCCATTCCGTCCACTGATGGACGGCGCGCCACAGCTCCAAGGCCGCCATATTTTCAAAGCGGCGGGACGGATCTTCGACCGAAGGATAATTGAATAGGTACATCTTTTTTTCCTTGAGAATGGCTCTCGAGATTTTCCGGCTCCACGGACCTATCCGGAAGGTCAGGTAAAAATGATCAAAGATGGTGAGCCAATGTTTTACGGTTTCAAAACTAACGCCGAGATCCCCGGCTAAATTGTTCATTGAAAGCGGGCTTGCGACACGCCCGGGGAGGAGCGAAAGCAGGATTTCCATTTGATCCGCGCGTTTAATCTCTTCGACGGAGCGAATGTCATCCCGGACGATCTGACGTCCGTAAGCAGCCGACCAACGCCGCCACGAGGTGACGCGCCCTTTAAAAAAAGGCTCCGGGAATCCGCTCACCTCGGCCAGCTGATCCCACGCCCTGCGGCTCTCGACGGCAGGGTTGAGATCATAACCGTGAAGCGGGTCTTTCAAAAAGACATCCAAAGGCCTATGTTTTTTTGAAAGTTCAGCTAGGGTCAAGGGAAATAGATGCATTTCAAGGAACCGCCCCGTCAAAGCATCACCGCCCCTTTTGCTGATATCCAACCGCCCGCTGCCGGAAACGAGGAAATGATAATCCTCCGCATATTGGTCGTAGATTCCTTTGAGGTAATTCTTCCAGCGGCGGTATTTATGGATTTCGTCGAAAATCACGAGTGGCTTGGAGGCATCTTTGCGATTGGCCGATTCAAAAAAGGCAGGATGTTCGATAAGCAATTTTTTGTTTGTCGACACATCCCAATTAAAGTAAACATGGTTGGCAAAATTGCCCGCAATGATTTTTTGGGCTAAGGTTGTCTTGCCGGATTGACGCGGACCGGAAATAAAAACCATGGCCTTTTCCGAGGCCAATTCCTTCCAGAGGCCGTAGTAGGGATCTCGGCGGTGCATGAAAAAAGTCTAGACCATACTCTGAAAAAGTCAAGACTTTTTCAGAGTATGCCTTAAACATTTTCCCAGCTTTCCCCCCTTCCCCCCTTCTTTAGGCGGAGCGCTCGCGGGCGAGGGCTGTCTCGGATGAGTTATTAAGACAGCCCAAGGCTGTTGGTTTTCCCTAAGAGGATGTCTTGAGCGATCGTTTGTAGATCGTTAAAGATCCGAGGAATTTGCGGTTCGTCCTGCCATTTGACCTTTAAAAGTTCCTCGGCGGGAAGCGACTGAATGATCTTGGAGATTTCCAGGGGGTCGGTGGGCGATTTCTTGCCGCTGATTTCTATGATTTCCCTCCAGGAAAATGAGACGTGCTTTGCTAAAGCCCAGAGATCGGCAATGTCCTTCACTTCGTATCGCGAAAGGGCCGTCAATTTATTAGCGAGAATATTGATTTCGTTGTCCACGCGGGGGAATAGAGACTCCTTTCGAAATTCCCCCCAATGGAACACGATTTCATTGACGAAGTCGATTTTAAGCGAAACGCCCTTTTCCTTTAGAAATAAGCGAAAAAAATGATCAGAAACAGTTTCCATTTCATAGACAAATCCCGCTCGTTTAGCGGCATGTAAAATATTGCCAACGCAGCCTCGAAATTCCTTGATCTCCGTGAGGCTGAAGAAATCCAGGTCTTCGGAAAAGCGGTGATGGTAATAAAAGCGGCTGAGTGCCGTTCTGCCGGTAAGATAAAATGGGAGATCCGGATAATTTCTCAGAAAGGAAAAAAACCGGTCTTGGAGCGGGTAGAGTTTTTCGAGGTAAAATTTATGGGAGGCTGCGGAGGGCATTTTGAGCGTAGAGAAATTTTTCCCTGAGGTCTCTGATCCAAATCAAGCGGATGGCTTCATCGTTCAAGATTTCTCTAAGGCCTTGGGTTCCAAAATGATCCAGAAGCTTATACCACGACGTGCTCATAAGAAGGCGGCTGCAAAGCTTCTCTCGAGTCAATGAAAAGGTGCGGGTTTTGCCCAGGAAAATGTTGGTTAATTGAGCCGCGTCCACCTCATAATCCCAGACAAGCCGCTTCAGGTCATTTTTAATATCGTCGGTTATTTGCATCGCATAGCCTCCTGCCGCAAAGAAAAGTATAGCATAAACGCCTGTCCCTATTTGTCTTTTCCCTTACCTCTCGCCCCCTGCTCCTGGACCCTGCTTCTTTAGGCGGAGCGCTGCTGGGCAAGCGTGGCCTGGTAGGACGCTTCGAGGATCTTCTCAAAGGTGAGTTCGCGGGCGCCTGGGATGGGTTGGTCGGAGGCCACGATTACGAAGGTCTTCACAAGACCCACAGCGCCAAGGAGTGCAGCGTTTTGTAATTCAGAAGAGATCTGAGCTGAGCTAATCCCCGTTCTAATCTGAACGATATTGGACCTGAGTTTATTCGTATCAATCCTATCAAGATAACCCTCAATCGTGGATTCGCCCTCATCGACAAAGACAATCCGCTCGTTTCGCAGGGCTTGGCCGATTCCCTCGGTTCTCCAAAGCTCTCTGTAGTCCGCCGTATTTCCAAAGACCACGAGTTTCACGTCAGAATCTAATCTCACAAGCAATTGTTTTATCAAGTCTGCATAACCGGGTTTATACTGCAGGAGATAATAACCCTTATCGGCTGTCTCGGATGTTGAATCCGCAGGTGCCTCAAGATTCAAACGAGCCAGAATTTCAGGATTGCCGGCAAAATTCGAGATGGCATCGCGAAGACTTTGATTGAGCCCAATTGCTTCGTCCGCTCCCGGTAGTGTATTTTGGGTTGCGGCAAATCGTTGTTCGCTCGTCGAATTGGCGGCAGGTGAAAGGCGGTTTGTCGCCCGCAATCTATCCACCGGCGCTTCCCTCTCCAAGATCGGTGCAGTGAGAACGTTTTCCCCCTTTCCCGTAACCACCGTCCGCACCTCCGGCAGCGCCTGCCTCAATTCTGAACGAGCATCTGTCCTTTTTTGAATAATAAATCTTTGTTCTGTTTCATCAAAGACTAAATCAAGAGCAGAAACATACTTTTTAAAGGCGGCTTGAATTTCCGCAATCTTTTTTTGGTCAACATCGGTATAGGGTGCGCCGGTCGTATCCCGCAACCCCTTTAATTCGTTGCCTTGGTTAAGACCTGATCTTTTGAAAACTAACGATGCCGGATAACCAAATACGTAACCCAAAAATTCAATGAGCCATTCGTCAGACATCTCCTTAAGAAGAGGTTCGTAGGTCGCTAATCTTAGCACTTCCCAATTTTTTCCCTCCCAAACGCTATCGGCTTTTGCCTTAGCGCGGGCCAGAAGTGGCGGGCTTGTAACTATAGCGACTCGAGGATTCTCGTTTATCGTTCCCTTATTTATAAGATCGTCGATGACCTCGCCTGCATGTGTGAAATTTTCCCCCGTATTTTTAGAGGGTGCCTTTTCGACAAATACCTTATCTTGAACGTTAATCCCTTCGTGAGCTAAAACAATTTGTAGCACATCTGTTTCGTTAACTTGCTGACCTTCAAAATCCTTGCCGATTAATCCGTTCTTCAGGAGCTCTGATTCTTGCTTACTAAGCTTATCTTGATAAAACTCCAGGGTCTGACGGATAAGGGGAACCGTACCGCGCCCTCTCCCTCCAATAATCACGATCGGCGCTTCGGAACCTTGGTTGACGTACGAGCGGGCAAATTCCTCAAAGGCCCGAAGATCAAGTGTTCCGAGTAAAAGGTAGACACTGGGATTTACTTTGACCAAGTAGTCACCCCCCTTTGCCAAGTAAGTTGTAAGTAACTGGGCTTTCTGGATCAAAGCGCCTCTGTTATCCACAATAGATCGAAGCTCAGAGCGTTTCCTTCGTCCTTCGGGCGAGTTATTAAAGGTCTCGATTTCTTTCATGATCCACGTTGTTCCGTCAAGCAAATTTTCGTTGGCCTTCTCGGTACTGCCCTGTTTTTTTCTAGTCTTTGCAATGTAATAATAAGCCTGAACCGCCGTCTTAATGGCATCCGCATAACGGTATGCACTTTCGTTATGCTGTCCAGCTATCTCCTTATATTTTTTCAAAATTTCATGGGCCCTATCGAATTCTGCAATCATGGGCCCCCACTTTTTTATCTCTTCAATTTGTTCCAGAATCCACGTGATCCCTTTATAAGCATTTGATTCTTTGCCTGGCGAGGGTTTGACATAGTTGCTCGTTAACGCAATTCTGTGAACGGCTATTACTAAATCTTCATATCGCTTTACCATTATGGGGTGCTCATCCTTCAGGCTATAATACTTGGCGAAGTGCCCAAGCGGGCGGCCAGCATAATCGGAATGTTGAACATCATTCATGACGTCTAGCATCATGCGGCGATGCATCGATTGCAGTATATAAGCGTTTACGATCAGCGTGACCGAGGGATCATCCTTTACCTCCGCAGGAAGCTCAAATTGAAAGTCAGGGCCATATCCAAAATGGCCTTTCGCGAGGCTCGCCTTTCTTGCCTCGTCAAAATCAAAATCCGGCTGATCCAATTGAATCATCACGCTATAGAGGAAGCCTATAAGACCAAAATAAGGTTCTTTCATTTTGACGGGTTCAATCATGTTCCTAAGGAGATGATGAAACTGCCATTCTGTCGCCTGATCGTTTTGAGCAATAGCCTTGACCAGCTTTTCAAAGACCTCGTCCAGTCCCTCTCTTGTTGACAGCTTTTCATTTAGCCACTTCCAGTTTATCTGAAACTTTTCTCCTTCATGGAGACTTCTAAGGAAATAGATGCCTAGTGAAATAACTTCGTAAAGTGAGTTGATTGACTCATCCATTTGATTATCAATCCCATACGACCAGACCAAAGGAGACGCCTCCTGTAAATACTTTAGTCCAATCCGGATGAGATCATCGATCTTCCCACTCTGAGCAGCAATATTTCGAAGAGACTCCACTCGCTTCTGAATCTCGTCAAAATTAGGGGATTGCTCACTCCCTCTCACCCAGGCAAACAGGTCACCGAGCATCCCACGCGATACCACATTTAAAAGTTTTTTGTCCTTGTCATCTAACTCATATTGCTTGAATAACTCGCCATCCATAAGTGAGATATAAATTTTAATTATCTCATTCCTAATCTCTTCCTCTGAAGAAACGGACTTTTTCATATTTGTCAGAACTATGTTTCGTCCATCATCCCGCCCTGCCAGAAGCCCAAATGCGAACCAAGACCCTGCATAATCTGCATCCAAACTTGAAGTCCAATAAAAAAATATATTTTCTTCCCAATCCGCACCAAGTTTATCGAGTATCCGTCTCACCAGCCCCAAGTCCTTTTTATCATATCTTGGCGCGTCAAGAATGATCCTCCGAATTATACCCTTTTTACTCTCGGGGTCGGTTTCCTCTCCAAGGCGTGCCAGCTCTTCCGCTACGGATTCCCTCATGCCAAATAAACGAAGCCACCGATCTTTAGTCGTTCCTAATTCAGTAGCGCGAAGTTCAGAGCGGCGAATTTTGTAAGTGCTGGGATGAAATACGGCCGCGACTGCTCCCGCTGTTGTGATCAGCGAAAGACCGGATAAAATCAAGGTATGGAGAAAGACAAAGGGCCACTCCACACGAAGCACGTGGCCAAACATACCAACCGTAGAATCACCCCCAAAAAACCAGGAGCCAATAGGAAGCCACGTTTTAGTTAGAACTTCTAAAAGCGGACCGAAGTACGGCTGGAAGGCCGGCAGGTGAGTCGTAACGGCAAGCATAAGTGAAGCCGCTCCAAGAAACCAGCTCACAAACGCTGTCAACTTTGGGAAAATTTTAAAATGCCAACTCGCCATAAAAATCCCCAAGGGAGCTGCCACCCATGATAAGGACAAAGTGCTGAAAAGGACTTGCCAGTGAAGAGGGATCCACAGGTTTACGGAAAGTGACAGTAATATGGGCATGACGAACAACGAAAGTAGAACGGGCAATAACCGAGGCATGTGTTCATTGATAAGCAATTCATATTTACCCTGCTCGTAAGCCGCATGATCCGTCGCCTCTTTAAGGGGCGATTTAATTGCCTTTGTCGCTTTCTCGTTTTCGTATTTTTGCATGAGCTTTGTTATTGGACTAACTTTATCCTTCCATTCGACATAATCCGTGGGGCCCGCAAGGATAGAGGCGGCAATACTGATGAGCCATATTTTCCACCAAACCAATCCCAAAATGCCCGGTCCGGCAAAAACCAACCAAAGATTCAACCCAATTAAAAAGGGCCAGCGCACCAGCCAAAGAGCATTCCAGATCGATGGGGTATGCGAATCATCAGGATTTGTCAGCCATGAACCCGCTTTTAAATACTTAACGAGACGGTACACATACTGCCCGGCTCGTGTCAGCATCAGTGGTTTTAAAATGAGCATCGGCATGAAGGCAACGTTAGAGACGATCAGTTCTCCAATAGCGATTGGGGTATGCCAGAATCCTACCCTCAGAAGGAAGAAGGGAAGGGCAATCGTTTTCCACAAGTATTTAAGAAAAACATTCCTTTCATCACCTTTAAAACCCTCAAGCTCGCTAAGAAATGGTCCTGTAACCTTTGTTTGTAATAAGGCGATAAATACCGTGGCGGTAAGCCCCCAGGCAGCGGTTACAAGCGCTACTTCCAAATACCCAAATAAAACGGTCGTAAAAAGCAGCCCCATCAACAAGACCATTCCAAAGACGCCCTCTGAATAGAATGCCCTATCAACTAAACCATTCAGGATTTGGCCGCGCAATCCCTGCGCCACAGATTTTCCAATATATCTTAAATAAGCCTGCATGGCGTCAAAGGCAGAAAGCCACTTATTGTCTAAACGCCAAAATTCAAATTTCACCGTGGTAGCTCGATCATCAATGATTACGGGACCCCCATCAGGCCGTTCAACCAAGGCTACAGAACGATTTTTCATAGGGGGTTCGGTCGTTTTCTGCATTTCGTCTAATAGATTATTTCTAAAAAGTTCTAGGGCATAACTGTTAATAAACCTTCCCGAACCCCGCATACCTTTCTTGACCCAGGCCCAAAGTTCACTCGTATCCTCCGGGTTGTAACTTAAGATTTCATCTTCACTATTAAAGGATCCCATGATGGCAACCCGCAAGATCTCATTTGCATGATCCTGGGTGTCGACCCCGCCAGAAATCTTTGTAAGTGTATCTTTTATCGCTTTCACAACAAATCCAGAATAAAACCACACGCGAGTAAAATAAGCCCCGTAAGGAAGACCGGGCTGAGGAGAAAAATTTTCATCCGTGCTCTCAGGGCTGCCTGCGTATTTTCCAAAGGCCCGTAAACCCTGAAGCAGCTTGGCCCATCCTCTTTGCGTAAACCACATGCCGGTATGAGCCTCTTGTCCCAAAAATCCCCACAGAGTTGTTGCGCGCAATCCTT